>DABG01000011.1 GCA_002103075.1 Candidatus Gastranaerophilales bacterium HUM_9
ACTCACCCGTCCGCCACTTTCCACTGTAGCAAGCTACAGCTTCTCGTTCGACTTGCATGTATGAAGCATGCCGCCAGCGTTCGTCCTGAGCCAGGATCAAACTCTCCATTGTCAGAAAGTTTATGTCCATCGATTGTTAAGGGCTAACTCAACAATCTGCTCGACTTCGTTTTTGTCCTCACTTCATCTCGCTCAAGTTTCTCAACTCTCACTCAATTCAGTGTTTTGCGTTGTCTGTCATTTTTTTGAAATCAACAAGTATTTAGTCGTTCGACTTACGTTATTTTCATAACGCTCGTTTTCAGCTATTCTATTTTCAATGTTCAATACATTTTTATTTCACTGCTATATTTAACTTTAATCTCTTAAATCGCTAGTGTAATTATTTTTCGGCTTGCTCTCTTGAGTTATCCTTAACTCCTGAGCACATTATCTATACTACTCCATAAATTTTTAAAATCAAGCATTATTTTTTAAATTTTTTTTCTAAATTGCAACCTTTTTGTAATTTCCTATTATTATTGAAATACAACCGTTCACAAAACTTAAAAGTTTTTATTTTTATTTGGATATTTTTATAATTCACATGTTATAAAAGCATGTTTTCATGGAACTACATGTATAGAAGTATTTGTTGCCCTATTTCAAAAAATGATTTATCATAAAGGAAACTTAACAAAAAGAAACGTATAAACTAATATGCTATAATCTAATTGGAGATATGATAAATTAATGAACAACCTACAATTTCAAAATGACATTGATTGTCTACTGTCTATACTTCCATCTGCTATCAGAAATGAAGTAACCACTTCCCAAATGAGTGATGTAATCGAGATAGTTCTTGATATCGGCAGACGACCAGAAATCCGACACTCTAACGGAAAAATTGATAAGCTGAATACGGGCGATATAACGTATAAAGATTTAGATGAAATCGTTTCTAAAATACCAGAATTTACAACTGATAACAGATCCGGCATTCCAGGAACACTACACAGGATAAGTGCAATCCGAAATAGACAAGGCAAAATTGTAGGCTTAACATGTAGAATAGGTCGTGTAGTAACAGGCACAATCGCTTGTATCAAAGATTTCTGCACAATGGGTAAAAGTATCCTATTTTTAGGCAGACCAGGGGTAGGTAAAACTACAAAACTACGTGAAATTTCACGTCTTGTTGCTGATGAATTAGGCAAAAGAGTTGTTGTTGTTGATACTTCTAACGAAATTGCTGGAGATGGTGATATACCTCACCCAGCTATTGGCTCTGCTCGTAGAATGCAGGTTCGTCAACCTGAATTCCAAAAAGATATTATGATTGAAGCTGTAGAGAACCACACCCCAGAGGTTATAGTTGTTGATGAAATTGGCACAGAAGAAGAAGCCGCTGCCGCAAGAACAATCGCAGAAAGAGGGGTTATGCTTATTGCAACTGCTCACGGTAACACTCTTGAAAACCTTATCAAAAACCCTACTCTATCTGACCTCGTTGGTGGCATTCAATCTGTTACACTTGGTGATGATGAGGCTAAACGTCGTTCATCTCAAAAAACTGTTCTTGAACGTGAAAAACAGCCAACTTTTGATATTGTTATAGAAATTATTGATAGAAATACTCTCGCTGTATACAAAAATACAGCTGAAGCAGTTGACTATATACTAAGAGGGTGGCCTCTCAGACCTGAAATTAGAAAAGTTCAACCAGAAGATGAAAACTCTGTTATCACTCCTGAAAAAGAGTCTATTTCTGAACATATTTCAAATATTGAAAAGAAACTTTCTGAAAAACCTGATGACACGCTTAAATTTTCTTTCTCTCGTCAAGATTATGTAGAAAGTGTAAAACCTATCAAAAAAATATACCTTTATGCAGTATCAAGAAGTATTGTTGATAAGGCTATAGAACGACTTGACCTTAATGCAGAAATTACAAGAAATATTGATGATGCCGATATTGTTATTGCACACAAAAACTTTGCAAAAGGTGGAGCAAGAGTTTTATCAACTGCTAATGATTATAGATTACAGGTATTCTTTATCAAAACAAACTCAATGGCTCAAATCCAAAAAGTATTGAAAGATGCACTCTGCATAGAAAACTTGCCTGAAGGAATTCACGGATATTGTGATGCCACCGAGAAAGCACTTGACGAAGCAAAAGAAGCTATCAATAAAATCCTTGCAGGGAAAGCTCGAAAAATAGAACTTTCGCCACAAAATCAACAGATTAGAAAACTTCAACACGCTCTCGTTGAACAACACAACCTTGAAAGTACATCTATTGGTGAGGGTACTCAAAGACATTTGAGAATTACAAACAAATAGGAGTATCATTAAGTAACTTTTAAATAACCTCGATGACAGTAATCAAGTAATCAATGTCTAAAAGTGAATGAATAAGTCACTTTTAAAAACAATCTTTAAATCAAAATTATTTTGGATTTTTATGACTCCATTTAATATTATGTTTTAAAACTTTTGCAGGAATTCCTGCTACTAAAATATTCTCGTCATCAAAGCGTTTAGTTACCACACTGCCTAAACCAACAACTGAACCATTTGGAATTAAAACATCTTTCATTATAACAACATTTCGTGCAATCCAAACATGGTCACCAACCTCAATTCCACATTTCGAAAAATTTGTACAGTTACCCTTTTCATCAAAAAGCGAATGCCAATCCCCTAACATAAATTCGACATTTTGACCAAACATGCAGTCCTTACCAATCTTAAATTTCATATTATCTAAGTTACAAAAATCAACAACACATAATCCAGATTGATAAAAATTTTCATCTATTTCAATATTATTATTATTTGAAACACCAACAATCTTTAAATTTGAAATTTTATGTTTTGTAGATTTTATAACAATATGATTATCATTTCCTACTATTCTAATCTTTGATCTGTTACATAAAAATCTACGCAAAAATTTTATAGGCTCATAAATCTCTACCCTAGAATTTTTACCTTTGAAAACAACCGTTAAGCCCCAAAATCCAAAACTTTCAATAACTTGACCATTTTGTTTATGAATTATTATTCTATTATTCTTTCTATACCAACTACAAAATACATATAGCAGAACTTTTTTTAGATAATTCATAAATTATTCCTTTATACACCAACACCATATATTTATGTAAATAAACTATTATAAAATATTATAAAATTACTGTAACACAGTATAAAATAGATGTAAATATATTATAATAAACGATTATATTTTATAAGAATTTCCTCAATAATAAACATTAGGAGTTTATATAAGCGAGTTTAAGAATTTACTTGGAAAAAGAATTAGAGAATTAAGAAAATCAAAAGGTTATACACAAGAATATTTAGCAAAAAAATAGGAATTGGGACTACAAATATTAGTTATATCGAAACTAGGAAATTTGCACCTTATCCTGAAAATATTGAAAATCGCATCTTTTCTTAATGTTCAACCCTATGAATTCTTTATGCTTGAGCCATTAAAAAATAAAATTGAACTTGAAAATGAACTTTTTGAAGCACTAAAAAAAATGAAAATTTATTAAGACTTGTATATAAATTCTATCAAACTATTAAATAGAAAAACCACATAGAAATTTTCTACGTGGTCTTTCACTATTTATATTAGACTAATTATGCATTAAATGTCTTGTATGATCTTTCAATGCTCTTACTTACAATTTGTTTTACTGAATCATATTCAGTTTTTAAAGCACTGTGCTGAGTATCAATTTGAGAAAGTGTCAAATCAAGTTTTGAATCTTTAATATCAAGTTCTTTTACTCTATGTTCGTATTCAGTTCTTGCTTCGTTAACCAATTCTTCACTATAAGTTTCTGTAATATCTGGATCTTCAGCAACGCCTGTCTTAGCAAAGATATTAATACTACTACCATTCAATGTATCAGATTTTGTAGTCATTTTACATAAGAACAATTCAGCATTATTGATACCGTCCATCAACCAATCTCTATCAGTTGTTTTATCAGCATAAATAGTATCATAACCTCTGCTGTTTACAAATTCTCCATTATCATTTTGATAACCAATGATTTGATAATAAATTGATTTCCAATAATCATAATTACCATCATTTTTCATTTCAGCAAATATTTCGTCTTTAGTAGTCAAATCAGCTCTACCAGAATACAAATAATTCTTACCAACGATTTCTAAGAAAGAATCAAGTGAATCCAAGGTATTAACACCGATTTTGCTAGTAATTTGTTCAGGTAATAATATATTGCCCTCAGCATTAGTAACCGCATACATAGATTGAAGTACACCAGCTGAACGGCTTACCAAATTAGTATATGTAACATCTTTAAACTCATTGCCGTTTGCAGTAACGACAGTCATTTGAAGTTTTGATGCGTCCATTGCATCTAAATATTTTTCATATGCTTCATTTTCGTCATCAGCCAAATCCAACTTAGAATACTGAACACCTTGTGCCTGAAATTCTAAATCATGCATTCTTGACGTTAACGATAACAAACGTACTTGTGACGCTGACATTCCCATTGTCGTTTACTCCTATTAGTTCCTTTTCCATGCATAACGGCACTTTCAGGCTAAAACTTTAGACTTTTTAAAGAATAGTTTACAAAAGTTCATAATTATGCAACAAAAAAGGCAATTAATTCAAAAAGATATACTTTATATATATGTAAATAAGATTTATAAATTATAGAGAGCGATAAAGATGCAAAGTTTATTAAAATACTTCACATCGTCAGTTAATGACGACGCAATTTCTAATTGTGCAAATAACCTAAAAAATTTAGAAAGATTGAAAGCTTCATATCCACACGAAGAAAAGAAAACAACAGCTCTATGTATAAATTTAAAAGCATAAAAAACTTTGTTAAAAAATAACAAAGTTTTTTATTTAAAGATAATGTCAAATTAAAGAAATTTTATAATATAAATATACAAATTAACCACAACAAAGCGAGTAACAAAGTTACTCGCTTTATTAATTGTTTTTGTTAGTCTAAATAAGTTTAAAGAACTACCAGCTTGCTTTAGTAACACCAGGTAACAAACCTTGGTGAGCCATTTTTCTCAAACAGATTCTGCAAAGACCGAAATCTCTGTGGAAGCCGTGAGGTCTGCCGCAAATACTACATCTATTATGTAGTCTTACTTTTGGATATTTACCTTTTGCTGCCAATTCACGTCTGGTTTCTTCCTTATTTATCATCGCTTTCTTAGCCACGATTTTCTCCTTTTGTTTTTACTTAATATTTTACTCCATAAGAATTTTAAATCAAACTCTTATTTGTTCATACCTTTGAAAGGCATTCCCATCAAATGAAGTAATTCTCTTGCTTCATCATCAGTTTTTGCAGTTGTAATGATAGAAACATTCATACCCTTAACTAAATCTATTTCATCATAAGAAATTTCAGGGAATAATGATTGTTCTTTCAAACCTAATGTATAGTTACCACGACCATCGAAACTCTTAGGGCTAATACCTCTAAAGTCACGAATACGAGGAAGAACTACACAAATAAGTTTTTGCAAGAAATCATACATTCTTTCACCACGTAATGTAACCATAGCACCAACTGGCATACCTTCTCTTAATTTGAAAGACGCAATTGATTTTTTAGCTTTTGTTACTACAGATTTTTGTCCTGCAATTTTTGTTAATTGTGCTTCGATTACGTCTGCAATTTTTGAATTGTGAGATGCTTCACCAACACCCATGTTCAAAACAATTTTGTGAACTTTTGGAATCATCATGTCATTTTCATAACCGAATTTTTCCTTCATAGCTGGTTTAACATCTTCTAGATATTTTGCTTTTAAATTTTTTGTTCTTACCATTTTTCTTTTCCTTTACTTAAGATGATATTAATATCATTTCGCCTAAGCTAATATATTAAACATCTAATGTTTCACCGCATTTTTTACAAACACGTACTTTTTTACCGTCTTTTACTTCATGACCAACTCTTGTTGGTTTTTCGCAACTAGGACAAACTACCATAACGTTTGAGCTATCTAATGGAGCTTCAATTTTGTTCAAGCCACCTTGGATACCTAACATTGGGTTAGCTTTTTGAGCCTTAGTTACCATATTTACTCCTTCTACAATAACTTTTGCTTCAGAAGGAATAGCTTTTTTTACGTTTCCTGTTTTACCTTTATCTTTACCTGCTGTAACGATAACTCTGTCGCCAGTCTTTACATGTAAAGATTTCTTTTTATTATCTGTCATTTCTTTCTCCAATTATATTTGGTTGTGTCTTGCTAGTTTGCGATTTTGAGGTATTTGGATTTTAAAAAAATCCAAACCCCTAACTCGCTAACCTTAAATTACTTCTGGTGCAAGAGAAACAATCTTCATAAAGTTGTTATCTCTCAACTCACGTGCAACTGGTCCAAATACACGAGTACCACGTGGGTTACCATCTTTGTTTATAACAACAGCTGCATTGTCATCAAATCTGATTACAGATCCGTCAGCACGAGTAATATCGTGTTTTGTTCTTACAATAACGGCTCTTACAACTTCAGATTTCTTAACAGCCATATTTGGAGTAGCATCTTTTACTGTTGCGATTACAACATCACCTACTGATGCAAATTTCTTGTTTGAGCTACCCATTACACGAATAACCAACAATTCTTTTGCACCTGTATTATCTGCTACTGTTAATCTAGTTTCTTGTTGTATCATTGTTATATTTTCCTTTTTACTATTTTGCTTTTTCAACTACTTCAAGCACTGACCAACGTTTTCCGCCTGATAATGGTTTTGATTCAACAATTCTTACTGTATCACCTACACCACATTCATTCTTTTCATCGTGTGCTTTATAGTTTTTATTTGATTCAATAATTTTCTTGTATTTTGGATGTGGATCGTAAGACGCAACTTTTACAACTACTGTCTTATCCATCTTATCACTTACTACAATTCCTTGTCTTTCTTTCTTAGGCATTTTCTACCTCTTTTTCTGTTATTACTGTCTTAACTTGAGCTATTGTTCTCTTTGTGTTTGAGATTGAAGCTGTATTTTCCAATTTGTTTGTAGATTTTTTTAATCTTAAATCGAATAATTCCTTCTTCAAATCAACAACTAGAGCTTTTAACTCATCAACTGATTTTTCACGAATATCTTGTAATTTCATTGTTTATTTCCCTTATTGTTGTTTCTCTTTTTCAACTACTTTTACTTTGATAGGTAATTTTTGAGCCGCTAATTCTAACGCTCTAACAGCTGTGTTTCTATCAAAATAATCTAATTCAAAAAGAATTCTGTTTGGTTTTACAACTGCTACCCAGTATTCTACGTTACCTTTACCAGAACCCATACGAGTTTCAGCTGGTTTTGCTGTAATTGGTTTATCTGGGAAGATTTTAATCCAAACGTTTCCGCCACGTTTGATTTCACGAGTCATAGCACGTCTAGCTGCTTCGATTTGACGGCTTGTAATCCAGCCTGGTTCAAGAGCTCTAAGTGCGTAACGACCAAATTCGAATTCTGTACCTCTTGTTTCAGTACCTTTCATTCTTCCTTTCATCATTTTGCGGAATTTTGTTTTTTTAGGCATTAACATTTTTATTGTTCTCCTGTCATTATTTACTGCTTACTTCTGCAGATTTTCCGCGTCTTGAACGCTTGTTGAATTTGTCTGCTGAATCTTTTGTACCTTTTGTCTTGATGTTTTGGTCAGCTTTTTCGCCTGGCATTAAATCACCTTTGAAAATCCAAACTTTAACACCAATTTTACCCATTATTGTATCTGCTTCTGTGAAACCATAATCAACATCAGCTCTCAATGTTTGAAGAGGAATTCTTCCTTCTTTTGCCCATTCAGAACGTGCGATTTCTGCACCACCTAAACGACCTGATACCATAACTTTAATACCTTGAGCACCTGCTCTCATTGTTCTTTGCATTGCTTGCTTCATTGCTCTTCTGAATGCAATACGTTTTTCCAATTGTTGAGCGATTGCTTCGGCTACTAATTGAGCATCTGTATCAATTCTTGCAACTTCTACTACATTGATTAGAATTTGTCTTCCTAAATATGCAGATACTTCTTTTTTCAAGTCTTCAATACCTTGTCCACCACGTCCTACAACGATACCTGGTTTTGCTGTAACTACAGTAATTGTTGTACTTTGTGATTTTCTATCGATTAAAATTCTTGAAACGCCTGCTGCGTATAATTTTTTCTTGATATATTTTCTAATTTTAGCATCTTCTGCTACAAAACCGGCATAGTCTTTTACTTTTGCATACCATGTGCTTAACCATGGTTTAATAATTCCTACTCTAAATCCGGTTGGATGTGTTTTTTGTCCCATTTTATAATTTCCCTATTTTGTTGTATCACTAACTACGATTGTAAGGTGAGAAGTTCTCTTTAAACGTCTATAAATACGTCCTTGAGCTCTTGGCTTACCTCTTTTGTATGTTGCACTTTCGTCTGCATAGATTTCAGAAATCTTTAATGCATCTTCGCCAACACCATATTTTTCTTTTGCATTAGCAATTGCAGCTAATAAGTTCTTTTCAACAACTTTTGCTGCAAAATAAGGCATAAAACGCAACATAGTTTTAGCGTCTTTAACTGCTTTACCTCTTACTTCGTTGATTACTCTGCGAAGTTTTCTTGCAGTCATTTTTATATCTGTTTGTCTTGCTTTTGCTTCCATTTTATTTGTTCCTTATTTTTATTATTTTCTCTTAGCGATGTCAGAACCTGCGTGACCTCTGTATAGTCTTGTAGGTGCAAATTCACCTAATTTATGTCCAATCATTTGTTCAGTTACATATACAGGAACGTGAGTTTTCCCATTGTGAACAGCGATTGTGTGTCCTAACATATCTGGAATTATCATTGATGCCCTAGACCATGTTTTTACAACTTTCTTTTCAGAATTTGCATTCATTTTGTCTATTTTCTTTTGTAGAGCTTCTTCTACATAAGGGCCCTTTTTTAATGAACGTGCCATTATTTCTCCTTTATAATTTATTCTTTAGTCATTTGGTGTTCTGTCTTAATCCGTTGGCTTTAACCAACGAATCTTGACTTCACACTTGGCTTATGCCTTATTTTTTCTTACGAGATCTAACAATAAATTTATTAGATGCTTTATTTTTCTTACGAGTTTTGTAACCCAATGCTGGTTTACCCCAAGGAGTCTTAGGATGTCCACCAGGACCAGTTTTACCTTCACCACCACCGTGTGGGTGATCACAAGGGTTCATTGTTACACCACGTACTGTAGGTCTGATACCCATGTATCTTTTTCTACCAGCTTTACCAATTTTCAAGTTCTTGAATTCAGCGTTTCCTAATGTGCCGATAGTTGCCATACATTCTTTTCTAACCATTCTCATTTCGCCAGAAGGTAATTTAATTGTTACATAATTTCCTTCTTTTGCCATAACTTGTGCAGCATTACCTGCTGAACGAACCATTTTACCACCTCTACCAGGTTCTAGTTCGATGTTATGAACAATTGTACCTAATGGAATTAATTCTAGTGGCATTGCGTTACCTGTTTGTACAGGTGCTTCTGGACCACTTAATATAACATCACCAACATTCAATCCTTCTGGAGTCAAGATATATCTCTTTTCACCATCAGCATAGAATACTAATGAAATTCTAACGTTTCTGTTTGGGTCGTACTCAACAGATTTAACTGTTGCTGGTACGCCAAATTTTTCTCTCTTAAAATCAATTATACGGTATGCTTTTTTTACACCGCCGCCTTTATGACGACATGTAATTCTACCTGTATTATTTCTACCTGCTGTTTTCTTTATAGATTTTAGTAATGATTTTTCAGGAGTTGATGTAGTGATTTCTTGATAATCACTCTTTATCATGCCTCTTTGTCCCGGAGACGTCGGATTAATTTTACGAGTTGCCATTATATTTTCTCCTATAATTTCATTTTTGGCTTCTTACTTATAATAAATCTTCTGATTTATTTTTTTGCTAGTGTTTATTTAACACTTTGCTTTTTGTTCCTTCGAGTTTCGGACTTCGTCCTCACTCTACACAAAAATCGTTGTCTTGCTCGGTCGCGTTTAACGGGTCTTCGCTTTTTGCATCTGTGACTTTGTCACTTTTGCAAAAGAGCTACGCCCTCAGCGCCCTCGCGCTATGCTCCAACTAATTCTTCGATTGGATCACCTTCGATAGTAACAATAGCTTTTCTGCTAGCGTCTGTTCTACCATATTTGTAACCCATTCTCTTTGAATGAGATGGCATATAAACTGTTCTTACTTTTTTAACCTTTCTTCCTGGAAAAGCTAATTCTACTGCTTGAGCGATTTCAACTTTTGTTGCATCTTCTTTTACTTCAAAAGTGTATTGACCCATTGTAGTAGCCATCATAGATTTTTCAGTAATGATAGGTCTTTTGATAATATCGTATAATTTTTCTTTATTACTCATTATTGCAACCTTTCTGTAATATCATTGATTGCTGCTTCTGTAATAATTACATAATCAGCTTCCAATAAATCTTTTACGTTTAAGTTTGTAGGTAAAATCATTTTCAATGTAGGAATGTTTCTACCTGCTAAACTAATGTTTTTATTTTCAGGAGCATTTGTATCAGCAACCAACAATACTTTTCCTGAAACTTCTAATGATTTAAGTGCAGATACAACCAATTTTGTTTTTGGTTCTGTAATTGCAGAGAAATCTTTTACTACTACTAATTGAGCTTCTCTAGCTGAAAGTGCTGATCTCAAAGCTAATTTTCTAGCTTTTTGAGGCATTGCTATTTCATAGTTTCTTGGTTTTGGTCCAAAGATTACACCACCACCAGCGAACAATGGAGATCTTGTAGATCCTGCTCTTGCTCTACCAGTACCTTTTTGTTTCCAAGGTTTTCTTCCACCACCAGAAACTTCAGCTCTTGTTTTACAACAAGCATTTCCTTGACGTGCATTGTTTAATTGTCTTCTTAATGCTTGGTGCATTACGTGAATATTAGGTTCAATACCAAAAACTTCTTTGTTTAAAGTGATTTCACCTAGTTTTTCACCACTTGTGCTTAATATTTGTTTTGACATTTTTCTATTTCCTTTTGCTTTCCGTCAACCCCTTTCCGATTTCTCGGTTTTATATGGCTGAAGCGGTTTGTTTTACTTTACTTTGTTATTCCGCCTGTGCAATCAGAGATTGCTTCGTTAGGCTAGTCTTGGATTATTGTTTCACGCCTTCAAGTCATTCACTTTGTTTTACTTTGTAAAACTGCCGTTCATTTTTTCGGCGTTACTTCGAGTTTCGGACTTCGTCCTCACTCTACACAAAATCCGCTAGTTCCATTTTGTTCTTGATGGAGTGATTGTTACCAATCTGCCTTCACAACCTGGAACTGAACCCTTGATTAATACTAAACTGTTTTCAGCATCAACTTTAACTAATTTCAATTTAGTGATAGTAACTCTTTCATTACCCATGTTACCAGCCATTCTTTTGCCTTTGATAACACGGCTAGGAGTTGTACCTGCACCGATTGAACCAGGTTCTCTGTGGTTCTTAGAACCGTGGCCCATAGGTCCTCTTCCAAAGTTCCATCTTTTTACTGTACCTTGGAAACCTTTACCTATTGAATGTCCAACTACATCTACCTTTTGAACACCATCTAAAACTGATAGTTCTACTTGTTGTCCTACTGTGTAGTCAGCTGGGTTTTCTACTCTGAACTCTTGTAAATGTCTGTAGTTTTCAAGATTGTTCTTTTTAAAGTGACCAATTTGAGCCTTTGTCAAGTGTTTTTCTTTTGCTGAAACTGTACCAACTTGAATTGCGTTGTATCCATCAGTTTCAACTGTTTTTACTTGAGTAACAACAATTGGATCAACCTTGATAACTGTAACTGGAACTGCCAATCCTTGTTCATCAAAGATTTGAGTCATTCCTAATTTCTTTCCTATTACACCTAGTGTCATTTTTTACCTTTCCGACATGCAACAACATCGGCTATTCACCAATCTTATCTATCATGTCTACTTCTTGCGAGCGCTACCAATACCTTTAGGGATTTTAACCCTCCGTCTACTTAGACGTCGTAGTTCACATTATCTGCATAATGCTATAAAGTTTTCAAAAAACTGAGTTTAATGTTCGGCTATTAAAGTCCTTAGACAAGTTTTGTTTATCGACTCGCACCGATAAACAAAAACGTATCTCTAAAGTTTTACTTCAATATCAACACCAGCAGGTAAATCTAATCTGCTGAGTTCTTCAGTAGTTTGTTGTGTTGGTTCATATATGTCGATAATTCTCTTGTGAGTTCTTAATTCAAAGTGTTCTCTAGATTTCTTATCTACGTGTGGTGAACGCAATACACAATAAATACGTCTTTTTGTAGGCAAAGGAATTGGTCCAGCTACTTTTGCGTCTGTTCTTTTTGCAGTTTCAACAATTTTTTCAGCAGATAAATCTACTAATCTGTTTTCATACGCTTTTAAACAAACTCTAATTCTTTGTCTTTTTGCTGTTTGTGCCATTTTTCATTCCTTTTTTCTGTTTTTACATCTGACAGATTACTCTGCCACTATGCCAACCGGCTATTTACAAATTTTCGGCTAACTATAGCATAACAATAGTAAAATAAACATATTTTATAGTCAACAACCAGATTTGAAAATCACTTTTAAACCGTAATATTTCTTAATAGATTGTCACAGATTGAGTTTTAAGATGATAAAAAAAATTTTTTTTAATAACCCTCAAAATGAAAGGCGATGAAATTTAAAATTTCATCGCCAGATAAATCAAAATATAGTCTTATCATAAAAAATTAATCATCTAAGGAGTTTCTTATAATTTGAGTTCTTACTGCCTTTATTTTTTGTTTTAAAAAGTCGTTCTTTTCAACTTTTTCCAACTTATTCAAAACTTCTAATTTATCTCCAAAAGAATAATCATCATCCTTTACAAATTTTATCTTATGAAGAAGTCTGTCATTAATATCATAACTACCTTTAGCAATCAAAATATCAGCTGTAGGCATAATTTTATCTTTTGGCAACAAGTGCATATAGCTTGCCAAATGTTCTTCTGCTTCTGGCAAAACATTTTCTTCTGCAATTCTATAAAATTTTTCCAATCTATTTGCGTCAATTTCACCTTTTGGAACGTCTAAATCATCAATTTTTAATTTATCCAATCTCTCTCTTGAAAGTAATGGAATTTCATTCAACAAAACAACTTGCGTTTCTGGGTCTTTTCGTTTCATTAGCACTTCAAAATATTTTTCAGCAGATGGTTCTGACAAATATTTTAAAGCATAAGCAATCCCCTGATCAGCAAACGAATTATGAAAATCCAAGCATTCTTCAACATACTTATCTTTATTTGGTAAATGTTTTATACAAATAGCTAAACCTGCCTCAACCTGTTTTCTATCGCCACCCATTTTTTTATTTTTAATACCGTACCAAACAGCAGGTCTTTCAATATAAGGTTGAGATTTAACTTTATCTAAAACATATCTTGCTAATTTACTATTATTCTTAACTCTATTAACTACCCTAACCCCACCAGCATCAATTGAATAGCCAAACAATTTGTTATGACCAAATGCTTCTTTCACCTCATCAGTAACTTTCAAGCCATAATCATATTCATCGACTATTTTTTTAGGTGGTTTTACATTTTTATCAACAAATTTGTCTACAAAATATCCATGGTCAATATTTCCCCAGTAGAATTTACTTCTTTGAGTGTCCATGCCTTGTTGCTTTTTCCAATAAATAGAAGTATTGATTTCCGCATAATTACCGTGAGTTTTATACTTATGCCATTCTGGAGATTTATCTACTAAATGAAAGACTTTTAAAGACAATTCTTCACCAGTTTTCTTATCTTTTATTCCCTCTAATTTAAAGGCTTTTTTATATTCTCCCGCACCAAGATAAGTAATGTCAAACGGGTCATTTTCTTTAATAACACCGTGTTTTACAAACAAATTTTTCAACTTATCAACAGCTTCTTTAGGTCTTCTGTTTTTATACTCATCAGCTGGAGCAGTGATTGATGGTTTAAAATCTCTAATAGTATCAGATACTTCCTCAAATGTTTTATAAATATCCTTTATTTGTTCAGGGCGTTTTTTAGGGTCCAAAGCGTCAAAAATAACCGGAGGCAATTGACCAACATAAGTGTTACTAGGCTTTGTTTCCTCTAAAATTTTAATAATATCTTTTTTACCATCAATAAAGATATTTTTACCCAACTTTTTAGACATACCAGTAAATGCAACTCTGTTATGGTTTGATGAAGTATCTAATAACATAAAAAAAATCCTTTCAAATTTGGTTGATAGTCATGATAACGAGCGTAAAAAAATATTTTGCTAGATATTCTATAAACTATTCACAAATCGTAAAATTTGTTATACAATTGAACAAGAAGGAGCTTTTATGTCAAACGATGATAAAATTGTAAGTTTAGGCAAGAAACGTTCTGAACACGAACACCAAAAAGAAGAGGCTTGCCAACACGAAGAAAACACAGTAGCAGAAGAACCTGTATATTGCAGTTTTTGTGGCAGACCAAACAACCAAGTTGTTAAAATGGTTAAAGGTCCAGGGGTAAACATTTGTTCAGAATGCACTATGATTGCTGTCCAATACTTAATCCTAAATGATCAAATGCCATCAGCAGAAGCACAATCTATTCTTGATGCTTTCTGGGGCAAATGTAAATAGAAGTTACTGAGTTATTAGATTATTAAGTTACTAAGTTAATGCAACACTTATAATAATGTATCTATAAACTTAGTTATTAGATAACTAATGAGTAAAAAAGTTTATTATACAAATAAGGAATATTATGAATAAAATTCAAATTAAAGCCGAGATTTTAACGTTAATTACAAAACTACAAACAACTACATCTGTATCAGATGAAATGTTCAAATTGCTTGATGAAGAACCAGATAAACAAGCAATAATGGACGTTCTTTTAAAAGAATTGTCACGTGCAAAAGAGCAAAAAGCGTTTGTAATCTGTTACATACTTACAAGACTTTTTGATAAAGAATTTTTGACTGAAAACCTTAGAAACTTTATAAGAGATAGAAAAATTAGCGACTACGCTAAAATGATTGCATTCAATATTCTAAAGGATTTAGGTAGTGAGGTTCAGTATGATGAAGTAAGCGGATATTTCACAGAATTCGATCAAATCGTAGAAGAAGAAACCAAAGAAATGCTTAACTCAGCATTAATGAACCCAGAGGCTCAAATTGACTTCATCGACTTTTTATCAGCACTTAATCCAGAGGATCAATTAACCCTTGTTAGAGCGTTAAATGAAGACTATACTCAAGATGCACTTGCAAACATTCTTATCCCTGTATTTTTATACAATCCAAAAACAGATTTAGCAAAAGAGGTAATAAAATTATTAGGAGAATCAAAGTCAGAGCTTGCATTCCACGCTCTTGAAGAAGCAAAAGAATTTGTTAGCGAAGATATCATTCCTCTTCTAAATAAAAGTATCTCTACTCTTAAACTTTCAGGTATTCGAGTAGATAATGCTGAACAATTCTACAAAAGCATTTTAGCAAACTCAAAACCATATAAATCATATTTGAGTTACCCAGACGGTCACGGCAACCAAGCTGTTGTATTTACAAGAAAAAGAACTGATGGTTCAATCCAGTTTATGGCACTTGTTATAAATGACCAATACGGCATTTTAGACTGTTTTGGATTTCACGAAATTACAGAAAACGACCTATCAAAAATCTTACAAAAATTCTATGGTCTAACTGGCGGTGTTGAGGTTAAACACGAAATTGTTAAATACTTGGTTGATAGAGCAGAAAAATTAGCACGATACAACAAAGATGAACTTCCTTACGAATACGTTTGTTGGAAAAACATTATGCTTGATATCGTTCCTAAAAAACCTGTTTGCAACACAGAATCAAAAGAACTTTCGTCTAAAGAAATTGAGGAACTTTGTCTTGAAGACATTGTTCAAACTTGGTTCTATGATGAAATAACCTCAGAAAAATTCTTTGAAATTATTGAAAAATTAAATAATTTATACAAAGACAATAAATATGACACTGATTTAGATAAATTCATTGCAGACAACTACAACACTATCTATACTCCAGAAGAAATTGAGTTGTGGAAAAACAGGTTTTATCTATGTGCATACCTAAAGCAAGTTGAAAACGAAAAAGAATTAGCACAAAAATTTTATTCATTGAAGGATAATTATACATTCTTAACCAATATATTAAGAAAAAGTATTTATGAATATTATATCAATAAACGTTGGCAACTAAAAAATGCAAATAACACTACAAACATTTTTAAGAAAAATGTTGCACCAAATTCAGAGTTTGAACATTTGCAACTTGATATGATAATTTCTACAATTGAAAACAAATGGGTTAAAGAAGATGCATAAAATAATGTGCCTTGATGTCGGTACAAAACGAATAGGAGTAGCCTTAAGCGATTATTTACACGTAATTGCAAACGGTGAATGTTGCGTTGACAGACAACCTGAAGCTAAAGCTGTTGAGCAAATAAAAACTATTGCAAAACAAAATAATGTTAAAACAATAATTATAGGTGTTCCAGTGAACATGGACGGCACTCATGGGTTTCAAGCAGAAGATTGTAAAAATTTTGCTAGCAATTTTTCCGAATTTGATATAAAATTTGAAGACGAACGTTTGACATCTGATTTGGCAGAAGAAAATTTACGTGAGAAAAAAATAAATTTCCGCAAAAATAAAGGTCTTGTAGATATAGAAAGCGCTCGCATAATATTAGAACAATATATGACAAAACTATAGAAAGTGAGAAAAAATGGCAGATATCGAAGATAAAGATAACCTAGTAGAAACAGTTGATGAAGATGGTAATGTTATTACTTTTAGACTGTTTGACATTATTGAGTTTGAAAACAAAGAATACGCACTTTTGCTACCTGCTGATTCAGATGATGATGAAGAAGATAGCGAAATCGTTATTATGAAGTTAATCAAAGAAGATGAAGAATACTCTTTTGAAACAATCGATAGTGATGAAGAATTTGATAGAGTTTCTACATATCTTGAAGAATTGAGTGAGGAAGAATAATTGTTTGAACGTTTTACAGAGCTAGCAATTAACACAGTTTATGAAGCACAAGATAGTGCAATCCAGTCAGGTTGCCAAGAAGTTTATGTTGAACATTTGCTTGTTGCGATTGTTAAAAATGCCAAAGGTATTTCTTTGAGAATGTTTAGAAATGCACATATAACAGCAGAAGCAATAAGTGAAGATATCAAAGCATATACTTCTCCTACTTCAAAAAGCTATCCATCTGTAACGTTTAACAAAGGGTTCAAAGAGGTGTTAAAACACTCACTTGACCTTGCTACAAAAAGTGGTAACTCAAACATTTTGTTTGAACACTTGTTCTTAGCTCTTTTATCTGAAAAAAGCGGTCACGTTCAAGAAATCCTTGAAAAATACAATTTCAATATTTTACAAGCAAAAGATATCCTAAACAAACTTGTGCAGAAAAAGACAAAAAAATTGACTCACCCAGAAGGAGTTGATTCGAACGAAGTTAGAAAGATTGATGAAATCTACAAAAACTTCGAAAAATCACCAATTTTTGAAAAATCAGTATCTAAATTATCAACCTCTGGTTATGAAATTTTAGGTACAGAACAAATTGTATCTTCTATCCTTGATAATTCAGATTCAAATTTAGCTAAAACACTTGCTAAATTTGGGATAACACAACAAAGTTTTGAAGAAAAACTTGCAACATTGAATTCAAGAGATGCAGAGTATTCTGGTAGAAAAATTGTATTCACACCTAACGCTTTTTGGGTAATGAATAATGCTTTGCAAATAGCCAAAGAGCTAGGTTCTTCTACTGTTTTACCTGAGCATATTATTTTGGGAATTATTAATTCTAAAAAAGGAATTGCACATAAGATATTCAAAGAAATTGACGTTGATTTTGAAGAATTAACAGAACAAATAATTAAACCAATCGAAAAACAAATGCCTGAAACGCTTATTATTCTAAAATTAGCAAAAGAAGAAGCTAGAAGAATAGGTAGAAATGTTGTTGGAACAGAAATGTTTTTACTTGGTATTTTGGCAGAAGGTTCTGCTGTTGGAGCTAAAGTTCTTAACAATCTTGAAATAACATTAAGAGATGCAAGAAAAATTGTTGAACAACAATTAGGGTTCGGCAACGAATACTTCGATAATGAAATTGTATTTACTCAACGAGCAAAAAACGTTTTAGAAAAAGCATGGAAATTAGCTCAAGAAGCAAAAAGAGAACGTATCCATTCAGAAGATTTATTGCTTGCAATAACAACTGAACAAAACTCTCTTGCAATGAAAGTTTTGGAACAACTTGGTGTTGATGCAGTTGAAATTAAATATGGAATTTTAAAAGAGATAGAAAAATCATAATAAGATGATTGATTCATGTATTAAAAAATTCATTGAAAAATATAGTCTACAAAACAAAACAATTATTGTTGGGTTTTCTGGCGGATACGATTCAACCTGTCTTTTATATTCATTAAATAATCTTAAAAAAGAATATAATTTAGAGTTAGTTGGTGTGCACTATAATCACAACTGGCGAGGAAAAACGGCAGAAGAAGAACAAAAAAATTGCAATAAATTTTGCGAAAAATTAGGAATAAAATTTTATACAGAAACAGCCCCTGTTGATACACAAAAAAACGAAACTGTTGCAAGAGAACAGAGATATAAATTCTTTGAAAATGCAATGAATAAATATAATACAGATATTGTATTCACTGCTCACAACTACAATGATAACGCTGAAACTCTTATCTACAGAATTGCAAAAGGTACAGGATTAACCGGATTAAAAGGCATCTTAGAAAAGCGTGGAAATTATTATCGACCACTTTTAAGTATACAGAGAAAAGATATAGAAAAGTATTGCAAAGATAATGGACTTGAACCGAATAATGATTTATCAAACAATGATACTATTCATAAAAGGAACCTTATCAGACACAAAATTTTACCTTTGTTAGAAGAGATTAATCCTAATGTTATTAAGGCACTTAATAACTTATCTAAGGTTACAGAATGCGAACTTGATATTCTAGATAGTTATATAAATTCTATTAAAAACAAAGTTTATTCTAATGGTAAAATTATAACGAAAGAATTTAAAAAATTAGACAAAAATTTAGCACAAAAAATAATTTATGACTACATCTACAATTCAGAAGTAGATTACGATTTCAGACTTATAGAAAACGCTACAAATTTCTTAATTAATGCCACAAATTTAGATAAAATTTCTAAGTTTTCATTAACAAAAGATAGATGGTTGTATGTTGATAAAAACACTATTGAAATAATCAAATCAACAAAAAAAAATAACGAAATTATAAACATAATAAACGATGGAGAATATGTTTACAACGACAAGATTTTTTGTATAAAATCAATCATAGAGCCTTTAAAAATATCTAAAGATGAGTCAAATGTTTTGGTCGACTTATCAAAATACGAAAAATTGACTTTAAGAACAAGAAAAGACGGAGATATTATACAACCGTTAGGTTCTAGTGGGAAGATGAAGCTGAAAAAATATTTAATGTCAAAAAACATACCACAACATAAAAGAGATGATTTAATTTTGTTGTGTGATGAAAACGAAGTTTTATGGGTGGCTGGAGTTGGATTAAGTGATAAAATAAAAGTAAAAGAACTATCAAGCCACAATTTAGAAATAAAAAACATTCAAGAATAGAGGTAAATTATGAAACCAATTACTGAAAAAGATATCAAAGTTTTGTTCACAGAAGAAGATATTCAAACAAGAATTAAAGAACTTGCAAAAGAGTTAAACAAAGAGTATGCAGGACAGGAATTATATGCAATTTGTGTATTAAAAGGTTCTGTAATGTTTATGGTTGATTTTTTAAAACATATAACCGTCCCAACAAGAATGGAGTTTATAAGATTATCAAGCTATGGTTCAAACTATACTTCTACAGGCGAAATACACGCAGTAGATTTATCATTACCTGACTTGAACGGAAAGAACGTTATTATCATAGAAGATATTGTAGATACAGGGCATACTGCACAATTTTTGACTACATATTTAAAACATCATTTCAAGATGAAAAGCTATAAATTCATTTCACTTTTAGACAAGAAATGCAGACGAGAAGTGGAGATTGAGCCTGATATGTATGGGTTTGAGATAGATGACAAGTTCTTGGTTGGATATGGACTTGATTACGATGGATTTTATAGAAATTTGACTTACGTTGGATACGTAGAGATTTAAGGATTTTTTAAAAATAAAACCAAAGAGGCGACGGTTTCACCGTCGCCTCTTTGGTTATCTTTATATTTTATTTTCTAAACTAAATCGTAATATGTATCTTTGATTTGTTCTTGTTGTTCTTTTGGTAGAGCATCAAACTGTTTTTGTTCTTCTGCTGATAAACTATCGTAGAAATCAGGTTTTACTGTTTGACTTGCCAAGTTTGAATAGATACCGATGTTTAGTGGGTTTGAAGCGATTGCTTTAGTGTTATCCCAAACACCTTGTCCTTTTTGATATCCTGTTTGAGGAAGCATTTGTTCTTTAGCTATATTTGTAACAGTTTCTTTAAGAACATTGAATTTATCTGTATAAGTTAGTTTTGTATCAGGTGCTTCAAAATAATTTTTACCATAAGTTTCACTATTCCTGATTAAAAATTCTTCACCATTTTCTGCAAGCAATTCTTTTCCTTGTTTTGCAACATCGCCTGCTTTACCGTACCAAGTTTCTTTTGAACTGTTATTGTATGCATCTTTTACTGCTGACCAGCCTTGTTGTACTTTACCTTCAACTGCTGGAGTTGCAGCGGTTGTTGATGTTGCAGGTTTTGCTTTAGCACCAAACAAGTAAGTTTTAGCGGCTTTAGCATTATCATAAGAATCTACAAATGTCTTACCAACAGAGTTTTTGATGCCTTTTAATCCACCATATCGAGCCGAAATTTCTGCATCAGTCATACCAGAAGCTGTTGCTTGAGCTTTTGCATAACCTTTAGCACCGACTGCTGTTGTCACAATTGTCGCAGTACTTGCCCCCATTGACTGCCATGCAGCTTCTGCTTGAGCATCAGTTTCAGCTGTTGCAATATTATATGCAGCCTTACCAGCACCATATACACCAGCTATAGCACCACCCGCTAACAAAATTGGAGTTAACGCACCACCTGTTAATGCATTACCTAGAACAAATGCACCTGCGATTGCTGCTGATTTTAATGTACTTCCTAGGCTCCATTCACCACGATCATTTTTAAATGGACTTGTCACGAAGTTCCAGGCACCTTTTGCCAAGTTTTTAGTTGCACCCAAAAATCCAATTGAACCATCATCTTTACCGTCTGCTGTATTGTCTTTTCGTTCTTCAACACCGCCAAACAAAGTTGTGTTTGTAGAGTTTTGTAATTGAATTGGATTATACTTTATATTGTCTAAATAATAATTTCCATAACCATAATTTTGTGAAATTCCGTTAACCATAATTTTTAATTCCTCCGAATGTTGTAAGTGTAATAAAAATAACCAAATAAAATAACTTAAATTTTAACAATATTAAATTGTATCTAAACCAACCGTGGTTTATATGAGAGATATATCGTTAGTGTTTTTATACCGGTTTAAAACCACCAACTTTATTAGATAATTTTTCAACACAAACTAAGCCTAATAAAAGGTATACAATAACCAATTATGGCGAATTTGCATTCTATATTATCTACTTATTAATTTGTATCCAATTTCTATTCACCAAAGAGCGACCTTTATTGGATTTCTCGGGTATGAGTGAATCATCTTTCCTCAGACCATTCTATTGAATCATATAATCTTACATCGTTATCTAATTCTTAATTCCCGTATTTATATAAAGTTTTTTTGTTCCTAAAAATTGACTGTATTAAACAAACAATTTTTACATGTCACAATATCAGCGAATTAGGGTACTTTACAAAACTTTACAAACAGTCTGAAACCATGTAACAATAAGCATTTCAAAGATAAAGCAAACAAACTACACACAAGAAACAAAATTTTCTAATTCTTGACATTTTATATCTATTATTTTCTTTAAAATATCACAGCTATTCAATAATAATGTTTTGTTTTTAAATTTAACTTGTTTAAACCAACCACGTTTTATTGGAGCATTCTGAATATCATTTTTTAAAGCAATTAAGCTTTCATAAATATCTGTATCAATATATTTCTGTTTATCTGCCAAATATAAAAATACATCTTTCAAATCTTCATTTGCTTCAATAACATTATCAAGTTTCAAAGATTTATGTAACTCTTCTAATAACTGAATTAGTTTTGAATAAGTATCAATAATAACAGACTTTTTCTCTTTGAAATGCTGTGTAAGATATTTTAATGAATCGCTATACCCTATTTCAATCAATTTATTACGTATTTTTTGAGGGATATTAAAATCTATAACAATCAAATCACCCGTAGTAATTTTTACATAGTCATACTTATCGTTATCACCAAAACAATCCATAATAAAATCAGTTGAAACAGATGTCATACAGCTATAAATAGAGTTTAAAAACTCAAATGCATTACCGTTATTTCCAACGTTATCACCCTCTAATCTAAACTCAATAATTCTATTTTTAGGGTTATTCAAGTTTTTTGAAAGTTTCCAAAGCGGAATGCCTTTCATCAAATCGCCGTCAACTAATTTTTTATTATTAATCTCAATAGGCACCATCAATCCCGGCATACTGCAAGAAATCCTTACAGCTTCTGCTATCTCAAAATCAGGAGTTTCAAAAGTCGAGAACTCATAAGGTTTAAAAGTATTCAAATCAGTTGTAATAAGAACAAGGTTTCTATCGATATTTCCAAACAAAACAGGCTTATTTTGTCCTTTTTTATAATCATCACCGTAGAATTTTTTTTCAATCAAATCCCTTATCCAATCAGTGAAAACATTACCTTTACTGATTGCAAAGTCCTTGTTCAACCCAAAATGGATATCTCTAAATAATTCAAAATTAACCTGCATAAAAATATCGCTAATTTCATCTGGAGAATAGCCGACTGCAACCAAAGTTGCAACAATAGAACCAACAGAAGAACCTGCAAGCGTATCAATAACCAATTCTAATTCATTAATAGCTTGAAGAGCACCAATATATGCAATTCCACGAATTGCACCACCACCAAATATACAAGTATATGAACCCTTCTTTGTCATAAAGTCATTATACCAATTTTTAGAAAAAAATTAATCATACAACAGAGTGAAGATTTAACCCTAAAATTAATCCATTAACGAATAAATTAATAATCTAAACCTCTAAAAAATAATTCAAGATATCCTCAGTATAACGCATTTCAGTTGCACTGAATGGAAAAACCTCTCCACCAAACTGTTTTCTAATCTTTGCTAACACAGATTGAACCTTTGAACGAGGTATATAATCCATTTTTGTAGCGATTGTTATTATTGGTAAATCATTCGCCACAACCCACTCTCTCATCTGTATATCATTTTTTTGAATATCGTGTCTTGAATCAATTAACTGAACTAGTGTTTTTATTTGAGTTCTATTCAACAAATATTCTTCTAAATGTTTTTGCCAACGAGCCTGAACCTCTTTTGATACTTTCGCATAACCATACCCTGGGAGGTCTGCAATAGTAAACTTATCAGAAAAATTAAAGAAGTTAATCAACCTAGTTTTTCCAGGGGTATTTGAAGTTTTTGCTAACTTTTTATTATTTGCTAAGGCATTAATAAACGATGATTTTCCCACATTAGAACGACCTAGAAGGGGATATTCTGGCAAAATATAGTTCGGACATTGTGAGAGCTTCTCTGCACTAATTAAAAATGTTCCTGCTAAATGTTTCATTCTTCAATTTCTTTCTTTGTTATTAAAACTGGCTCGTGTTTCTTTGTAGTTTCTAAATCTTTTAAATTCTTCATCTTAGCTCTGTGCATTGTTAGTTTCAATAGTTTATAAACTTTTTCACTATTAACAACTGTTATTTGAGCCTTTTGCTCCATTAAGTCAACATTGATAGCATTTTTGTTATTAAACATATTTTCCGCTCTTATGTGAACCAAGCTCACTAACCCATTTCTCAATATGCTAAGTGGTTTTCGTAAAAATAAATCGAATGTATCAAATATATTCATAACTATCCTAAAGTATCTAAAGATTTTTATTTGCTACCCTATTTTAAATATATAAAATATTTAAAATATTGTGACTTTGTAATATCTACAAAGCCACAATTTATGATAAATATATTTTACATTTCTTTTGGTGAATAATCAACTGCTGGAGTAGAATTTTTATTCTTTTTAATTTTTTGTTTCTTAATCTTCTTTTGTTTCACCTTCTTTTGTGTTCCAACATTTTGAAGTTCAGATTTGTTTTCAACAGTATTCTTATTTTTGTCTTTTGAAACCTTTTCTTTCTTTGGTTTATCAACCTTTTGAGGTTTTGGTTTCACTGTTTTTACATTATCATTCTTTACTTTTTCTGTCTTAACATTATTAACAGGAACAATGTTCTTTTCTTGAGCTTCTTGTTGAGCCTTCAAGCTCTTTGCTTGAAGTTTTGTTGCTTTTGCTTTCTCACGAGCAGCTTTTTTATCCATTTTTGTTTTCATTTTGTTCAAACGTTTTTTATATTGAGCAAGAGTTTTCGCATCATTTGTTTTTGCAACAACGATAGCATAATTCACATAAGCCTCACTATATCTCCTTTGACGTTGGTTCAATCTACCCATCAAGATATTTGATCGCAAATCATAAGGAGATGTTTTTAATGCTTTATTTAAGTATTCTCTTTCAAAGAAAGTATTATTTCTCTTTCTAAAGTAATTAGCATTTTCAGCTTGTTGAGTTGCATTTGCTCTTGAAATTTTTATATAAGACAAATTATTTTTTGCAACAACATTTGATGGATCAGTCTTTAACAATTCGTTAAACACTTTTTCTGCTTCGTCATATAGCTTACTAAACATAAACAATTCACCAAGATACAATTTTTCATCATTAGTTTTTGTCATGCTTATAGCCATTTGATAGTCATTAAACCCATCTTTAAAATTAGCTAAGGCAATATTAGCATCACCTTTCACCAAATAATCATCAATAGATTTACAAGGTTTATTTAAGATATTATTCAAGTTTTCGCAAGAATCATTTGGACAATTCATCAAAGCAGCCAACTTAGCTTTTGCAAGATACAATTCTAAATCGTTAGGATTTTCTTGAATAGCTTTATTTAAATATTCAGAAGCTTCTAACAATTTTTTATCACTTGAGAAAGCTGATTTTGAAGCAGAATTAAGAGCTAGAGCATAATAAGCAGACGCAAGTCCTTTCATAGCTTCTGGCTTAAGATTTTCTCTCACTTTTTCATAATAAGCTACTGACTCATTATATTTGCCCATTTCTAAATAGATATCCGCTATCTTCAACTGAGTTTGTTCAGACTCTGGAGAAATAGACAAGATTGTTTTGTATGAATCAAGTGCCAATTCATAATCCTTACGAGTTTCATAAATGCTTGCGAGATTTGCATAAGGTGCAAGGTTTTCTGGAGTAATTTCAATAGCTTTTTTATATGAAGCTATTGCAGCAGCCTCGTTACCTTGTTGTTTATAAGCGTCACCACGCAAATTATATGCATAGCTTGAATAACCTTTCCAAGCTAGACATTTATTTATATATGTCAAACATTTTGCATAATTACCGTTTGTATATTCTAATTGTGCTAAATGATAATACGCAGCAGAAGAATTAGGATTTACAGAAACCGCTTTTTTAAAATATGTTTCTGCTTTTGAAGTATTACCTTTTGCAAGATATACAGTACCTAAGTTATCTATTGCAACAGCATAATTTGGTGCTATAGACAACGCTTTTTCAATATTTTTCTTTGCATTATCAAGATTACCAGCTCTCAAATCCATAACCCCTAAAGCATTGTATGCTTTGTAATTATTTGGGTTAAGTTGAATAGCATACTTAAATTCACGAATTGCAATATCTTCTAAAGATTCTGTTTTTGTTCTAAATTCCATATTTGAAGAAGCAATTCTTTTATAGAACACAACACCTTGAGCAAAGTGTAAATCAGAGTTCTTTGGAATAATATTTTTTAGTCTATCAATTTTATCTTGTGCAAGCTCAAGTTTTGACTGTAAAGCCCAAGATACACAAGCTAATGCTTGTACTTCATAATTATTTTTGTATTCAGACAAAGTTTTGTATACAACTTCATCAGCACCTCTATAATTAGCTTTTTCAATAGAGCTATTGATTTGAGCAATATTCTTCTCTAAATTCTGTGGGGCAGCGTAGGTAAATGTAGAATTCAATCCAACAAACAATACCAATGCTGATAACGCAATTTTCTTGTTCATAACATACCTCAATAGATTTATGTACTATAATTTGTTTTTATTGTATTATATTGAGTAATAAAAAACAACACGGTTAGGGCAAAAATGGCAAAAAATCCATCATTTAATGTATATTTAAAATCATTTATCGCATATTTATCCGTAGAAAAAAATTTCTCTAATTATACAGTATCTGCTTATAAATCAGACCTAGTTAGCTTTTTTATATGGACAAACAACATATCACCTGAAAAAGTTACTTATAACCAGATTAGAGAATATTTGCATTTTATCCAAAAATTCAATTATAAAAAAACTACAGTTGCTCGAAAAATAGCATCATTACGAACTTTTTTCAAATATTTATACAAATCTCAATTCATTGAAATTAATCCAGCAGAAAACATCTCTGCACCTAAGAAACCTAAATCTTTACCTAAGTTTCTGACAGATGATGAGATGAACAAGATTTTAGACAACATAAAAATAGATACACCTGCAGGATTAAGGAATAAAGCAATATTAGAACTTTTATCTGCAACAGGAATGCGAGTTTCAGAACTTAGCAACCTGAATTTTGAAGACTTAAATCTAGACGAAAACGAAATAACAGTATTTGGGAAAGGTGCAAAAGAAAGAATTGTACTCGTATCAGAACGAGCAAAAAAATATTTACTCCAATATATAGATGTAGCTAGACCATTGATTGTAAAAAATGCACCAGTGCAAGAATTAACAGAGTCTTCACCCGTATTTATCAACAAAACAGGATACAGACTTCAAAGCAAAACTATACGTGTTGTAATAAACGATTTAGTAGACAAAATCCAATTACCAAAACACGTTACACCACACGTTTTTAGACACAGTTTTGCAACAAGAATGTTAGAACACGGTGCTGATTTAAGAGTTGTTCAAGAACTTTTAGGACACGCAAGCATTTCTAATACACAGATATACACCCACGTATCAGTACAACATTTAAAAGATGAGTATGACAAGGCACACCCTCACGCTAGACTAGACTAAATATTTCAACAACTTTCGCTAATTTAATAACATTTTTTTTAAGATTACCAGTCAATGATTAAATATTCTGTATTCTTTTATGTCCCAAAGCCCATTTAAAACCAAACATCAAAGCGACACCATTTCTGCCACCATTTCTTATAATAGCTTGAATAAATCCTGTAGCTTCACTATTCCAACATTTTTGCAAACCTATCCCATATTCAACATAAGATTTTATACTCATTTCAGGCAAACGAATATCATTAGCAGTTACTTTTGTTTCATTCAAAATATTCCACACCATACCAATGCAAGCGTATGGTTGCCAACCTTTTCCGACATTACCCATAAATTTAGACACATTTGAATCGAATTCGCAATAATTGCACCAGATGCATGTCTACCATTTAAAGCCCTTGTAGAATCTATAATAGTTGCTTCTAAACGGTTATTTAGTACTTCTTTTAAATTTATATCTCCAAGACTAACCGTTGTATTTATGGTACTTATATTACTATGAAGAAAATTATAAATAATTCCACCACGAGCATTGTCATTACAGTTGATAGCCGTCAAGTTATTGTCGCTAATATTATTAACCGTTATATTACCATTTTTTGATATAACTGTTTCATTACTAACAGGCACTAAAGCTGTTCTTAACAATAAAGAAGTTATATTCGTTGCCTCAACCTTATTTCCACTAATTTGATTAACATTGAGGTTTTTAAAACTAGATGAAATTTTTTGGTTTTTTTGTAATTCTCTTAAATATAAGACAAATCCTGTTGCTGTATCTGCTTTAATTGTATTGTCATTAACTTCCCCAATATTGATATCACCTTTTATACTTGCACCTTGAAGATTTATCACTCCACCACGCAAGAAATTCGCCTCAAATGTATTATTAGAAATAGAGCCTATTTTTATTGAATCAATCGTTCCTTCTACATTTGTAATCAAACCATTGTAATCAGTTTTTGCAGTTATTGTATTTCCTGTTATTTTTCCTATTTCTAATAGATTATTAATTGTTCCAGATTCGTTATAAATCAATGCACCTTCAAGATTTTTACTTGAAGCAACAGTGTTGTTAGTAAAATTATCAATCTTTAATTTTTCTATTGTTCCTAATTTGTTTTGAATAAACCCACCTGTAATCAAACCCTTAACATTAGATATTTTATTATTGTCTACATTTGTCCACTCTATTTTGTCAATTTTACTTCCTTCATTATTTACAATCCCACCGTATATATTCCCACTGTATACATCCGAGCCTGCACTAATTATATTACCTTCAACATTACCTTTTAAGAATAACTCCCCAGTAGGAGTTAGTGTACGCCTATTATAAAACAATCCACCATTAACAACTCCATTAGACGTTATTTGGTTATTTTTTAAATCTGTTATAGTACCTTGTGATTTTTGTGAGTTAAGATATATTACACCACCAGATATATTTTTACCTTGTATATTTACATTAGAAGAAGCAACACTTACATTATTCAATGTAAGATTACAATTCACCATGTAAAGCACAGGACCTTCATACACGCCAGTAGTTGTTCTACCACTAATTGCTACATTTTCAAGGACAATAGTCGCATTTTTATTACTTATATTTATACTAGAATTTTTCCCTACATAATTCAAATTTTTAATCGTTAAACTTGAATTATCTATAAACATGAATCTAGAATCTTTTTCATTTATTAAATTATATTCTTTCTTTCCATCAATTTCAATGGCATTTGTATTAAGATTAATTTTATCAAGTTTTGAAATATCTATATTATCATTAAATTCTATTTTAGTCGGATTTTTTGCGTTCTGAATTACACTTTTCAGCCCATCGCCAGTCGATACAGGGACAACAGTTTCTGCAACAGCATAATCATTACAAAGAAACATCAATGATATAATTGCTGAAAGTAAAAAAAGCTTATTTTTGCCCAGCATAAATCTCGAGAACATAACATTAATATTATATAATAAACAAAATTGTAATTCAAGCGAATAGGCTATCCTCACTGAGATACAAGGCATTATCAAATTATTTTTTTACAAAAATTTACTTTTATTTTTTATTTTCAAGTATATAATAAGGATATACACAATACAAATCCAACTATATCACGTCAATTAAGTATGAAGCAAAATTCATACTTTTATTTTTTTTAGAAATAAATTATACTTAAACAAC
This sequence comes from Candidatus Gastranaerophilales bacterium HUM_9, assembly GCA_002103075.1. GTDB lineage: Bacteria > Cyanobacteriota > Vampirovibrionia > Gastranaerophilales > Gastranaerophilaceae > UBA2883. The sequence continues at coordinate 29,693 of DABG01000011.1, forward strand.
AAGTCAATATTTAACCATCAAAAACAAGGAGATAAATATGAAAGTATTATTATTCAATGGTTCACCACACAAAAACGGTTGCACATATACAGCACTAGAAGAAATTCAAAAAACTTTAAAAGAAGAAAATATAGACTCTGAAATTTATCAGATTGGAAACAAAACTATAGCACCCTGCAAAGCGTGTTATGCTTGCAAAAAACTTGGTAAATGCGTAACAACAGATGATGATGTAAACAATTTTGTTGAATATGCGAAAGATTTTGACGGATTTGTATTCGGTTCACCTGTACATTATGCCTCAGCTTGTAGTGGAATTGTTTCATTTTTAGATAGAGCATTTTTCGTTAACTCTGCTAGTGGCAAAAAAGTATTTGAACATAAACCTGCTTTTGCAGTCGCAAGTGCTAGAAGAGCAGGAACAACAGCTACTCTTGATCAATTAAACAAATATTTCACCATTACAGAAATGCCTGTTATTTCAGGACGATATTGGAATATGGTTCACGGAAACACACCTGATGAAGTTAAACAAGACCTTGAGGGTTTACAAAATATGAGAATCCTTGCTTGCAATATGGCTTGGTTTTTAAAACTTAGAGAACAAGGTGAAAAAGCAGGTATTAAACCACCTGTTAGAGAAGACGTTATTAAAACGAATTTTATTAGATAATCTTAAATAATAAAAATTTTAATGATGCTGTTGGTTTTGTAATTTTTCTTTTGCATAATTAACAGCATCAATTTCTGTATAAAAGACCTTGTCCTCACCAATCTGATTGATTATTTTATGACGTTTTAGTTGATTAAACAATCTTGAATTATTTATCACAAGTAATATATTAACTTTTTGTGATTGCAACCTTGTAATAATATCCTCAAACGCAAAAATTGCTGATATATCAAACAAATCATTTGCACTATAATCTAATATCAAATATTTTGTACCCCAAACTTCTTCAAATTGAGAAATAAGCTGAGTTGCAGACCCAAAGAAAAATTGACCATCGATGTGTACAACACGGATTTTGTGTTTATAATCTTTTTGTAATTGTTTTTCAAAATCTGCAATATCTTTATCGTAAATATGTTTATGGATAAGTTTTGTTTTGTCAGCAGTTCTTTTTGCAAACAATAAAGCCGCACAAGTTATACCAACTCCAACTGCTATAATCAAATTATAGAATACCGTCAAGGCAAAAACTAAACATAGCACATACAAATCATCTTTTGGTGCAAATTTAATTACCTTTAATAATTTCACATCAATAATATCATAACCAATTTTAATCAAAATTCCTGCTAAAACAGCCAACGGAATTTCAGCAACAAACCCTGATAAATTAAACAACAAAATAATCAAAATAAACGCACTAAAAATGGGAGCTAATCTTGATATAGCACCTGAATTTATAGACGCAACTGTTCTCATAGTTGCAGCAGACCCTGGAAGCGAGCCTGTTAAACCACAAACCACATTACCAATACCTTGTCCAAATAACATACGTTTTGAAGAAGTTTTTGTCTTCATAAGAGAATCCGAAACCAAAAGAGTTAGTAAACTTTCTGCAGACAAAACAATGGCTAACATCACAGCATAATTAAAGTACGTAATTATATTGTGCAAACATAAATTAGGTAAAATCACTTTTGGTATAGAAAGAGAAATTGTATTGATTTTTTCAACATTCAACCCCAACTTCATTGATAACAATGTGCAAATTACCAACGCTATAGCTTGAGAAGGAAGGATTTTATTAAATCTTTTAGGAACAGCAAATACAATCAACAAAGTTAATCCACCAATAAAAAGCGCATCAAAATTAATTGAATGTAAATTGACTACAAATGCCTCAATACTTGTAATAGTGTTAGACATAATCGGGTGTCCCAACAATGGATTGAGTTGCATAATCATAATGATTATCCCAATACCGTTCATAAATCCAGATATAACAGGATATGGGACATATTTAACCATTTCAGAAAGAGATGTTAAAGAAAGTATCACCTGTAACAATCCTGCCAACATAATAATTAAGATAATGGACGAAATATCAGCATTAAGAGCATGCATAATAGATGCAACAACAATAGTAACAGGTCCAGTAATTCCTGAAATCAAAGGAATTTTAACACCTAATATACTAGAAACCAGTGATAATATTATCGCACCCCAAACACCTGCTGAAACACCAAATCCAGTTGCTACACCAAATGCTAATGCCTGAGGTAGTGCTATTATTGCAGAATTTAATCCACCTAATATATCACCAGTCAAAAGTTTTAATCTCGTCTTAATCATAGGGTTAATAATAGCATAAAAGTAATCTTTTGTAATATTTCATTATATTTCATAACAATTAAGCAATTAATTATATTTATGCGTTTTATATAACTGTCAATAATATAGGAATGTGTGTATGAATATAGCAAAATTATTAAACATCAATACTCCAAATGTAAATTATAACAACAACAACCAAACCAATATTAGACAAACAAATTTTGGTCTAAAAATGTCTGCACCTTTAAGCTGTGATACAGTTTCTTTTGGTGCAACTAAAAAAAACATAACAAATGAAGATAAGAAATCAGGAGTAAACCTTAAAACAGCAAGAGAAGTTCATGATGTTGCAAACGAAATGCAACCAAAAGTAAGAGATTTTGCGAACAAAACTTGGGGCAAATATCTTGTTACGCAAATGAACCCTCAAAACCCTATTCTAAAAATCTGCGATAGATGTAAAAGTCCATTATCAATTAAAGAAAAATCTCAAGGTAGACATTTTGAGAGTTCAAAAGAAATTCTTGAAAAAATGACCGACTTAAATGGTATGAAACTTGTAATGCGAGATGCTTCAAAACCAACTATCGACAAGATGTTGTTAAAACTTGTTGAACCAATCAAAAAAGGTGAAATAGAACTTATTGAAATTGAAAACAAACGTCCTGCTTGCACTAAAAAAGATAAAGGAGCAAAAGGTAGACGTTTTGACTATGCTTCACCAGAAGTATTATTTGAATTAGCAGATATACAAAACAAAAAAAACGATACCAAAGCAAAAACAAAAGGAAAAGAAGTTCGTGTAGACTTAGATGACTTTACAGAAGTAAACTATTCTGCAATCCACATGTTATTAAAATTAAAAGGTGAAAAACGTCCATTCGAATTTACTATAATGGGCGCAGATGTTAGTCAATTAAAAGATTTAGATGATAAATTATTCAAAATATTAAATGGTAAAGATATTGATGATAAATATGCACCAATTAAAAAGCTTGTCAAACCATTAACAGAAGACGGAAACCAAGATTCTTTAGAAAAATTCAATAAATATCGTGGTGATGCAATGATATTCCAAAGAATGCGTGCTCCAAGCTCATATTCATTACAAAACAAAAACATTCACTTCTTACCAATGATGGAAGATTTAGATCCTAAATTAGATTTGAATGAATTGTACAAATTGATGCAAAGATGCGATGCAAAAGCAAATTCACAAGAAAATAATACTACTACAAAAGAGTAATCCATGAAAATCAATCGTATTTCCAACATCAGAAGTTATCCAACACAAAATAATTCTGCAAAAGCAGAACAGTCTTGTAATGCTTCTGAAAGACAATCAAGGAATAACGGTTTAAATAATATAGCAAATTACAACAAAGTTGGAATAAACTTTAAAGGATATTATGGTGACCAACAACCTGCAAAAAAGCTATTCTGGATACTAACAGGAAGAAACAACATTTGCCGTGATGATGAAACGAACTACAAAACCTATCACACAGGCTCAAACAAACGCTGGGTCGTAACAAACCCTGAAGATTTGTTAAAACGTACACCAGAACAAGCTATTCAAAGTATTTGCACACTTAACGATTATTATGAAATTCCACCGTATATTCTTTCTCCAAACTATGGTGACAAATGGGGTAGGAGAGCCAACTATATAGAAATAAACCCACGAACACTTGCATTAACTCAAGGCAACGAAAAACAAGAAGGGTTTTTAAACATAATAAAACTGCTACCTGCGATACCACCATCATCAAAAAGTTATGCAAACTGTATTGTGCTTTCTCAGCTCTATCCGACAATGGGAAACTATGACGATAACAAAACAGGTGATAGGTCACTTTACGCAGTAGACCTACATTCAGGAATCTCTAAAAACCTAACATCACGTAACCTATCACGTGGACACGATAGAATGGGTGATGATGAGCAAGTAAAAGCCTTTAATGACCTTGCTCACATAAGAGGACTAAAAACAGGGTTCAGAATGCCATTATCAGAAGGACAGATGACAGTTCAAGGCAGACCTTTTAATTGGGATAAAGACGAAAAAGCATTTATTGATGCTTGCTGTTGGGGCGTAGAACTAGGATTTGATTCAATATTTTTTGACAGTGCAAAACACGTTGGCGACTACGATATGGGTAACTATTGTGGTTGTGGCAGAGTCCCAAATTTTCAACAAATGCAATATATAACTAGCCAAATTCGTGAAAAAACAGGTCGAAACGATATATCACTTGTTGGTGAAAAATGCGACAACAACACACGATTTAATGAATTAGGACTAACAGCAGGCAACGACTGGGGTAGAGCAGATGATTTCAATTCTGTAATGCATGAATTCAAACAACAACGATGGAATGACGAATACGCAGCTGGGCCTGTTATTTCTGACGACAACGATAATGGCAGTCTAAATTTTGAAACAAGGTTACGTAGAATCAAAAACGCATTTAATGCGTATGAAGATATTAGTTACAGACTTCCTACATTTATGCAAATGGCAGATATATTTCCTCTTTCACCATATACAAATACCCATGAACAAATGATGAAAAGTCAAAATAGAAGTGGCTTTGGAGATATAGACAGTGCTTATAATAACACTTTTAACACTTCTCCTGAAGCGTTCAATTATAGAATGGACGTATATAAAGAATTTGCTAATTCAATTCACCAGTAAGTTTGTTGTAGTTTTCTAAATATATTTTTGCTTGTTTTTCTTTGTTTAAACGCTTGAATACATAGGCAAGATTATAGTGAAAATCTGCAACAGTATTTTTCAATTCAACAGCTCTAATAAAAGCATATTTGGCTTTTTTCAAGTCGCCTATTTTTAAGTATGCACAACCAAGATTATAATAAACATAAGCATTATTTGCATTATATTTCACAGCTTGTTTATATTGCTCTATCGCCATATTAAACTTATCATCAGAAAGATAAATATTTCCTAAATTATAGTATGCTTTATAAAAAGTCGGTTCAACCAAAATTGCTCTACCATACATAAAAGAAGCTTCATCATTCTTACCTTTATCCATCAAGATATTACCCATCAACAACCAAATATCAGGAGTTCTTTTATCTTCTGGAATTTTTGCAAAAGTTTTCAAGGCTTCATCAAGATTATTATCTGTATATAATGCTATTGCTTGCTGATTAAGATGTGTCAGCTCTTCAAGCTCTCTACGAAGTTTCTTTTCTTCTTCAATTTTTTGTTCTTTTTTTAATTCTTTTTCTGCCGACTTCAAAGAAGCATTTGTTTCTTTTTCTTCTAATTTCGTTGATTTAGCAGGTTTCACAGAACTTTTTTGAGGCTTTTCAACTTTTTGTTTTTCTTGTTTAAGACTTTGTTGTTGAACCTTTTCCGGCTTTACTTTCTCCTGCTTTACCTTTTCTTGTTTAACATTTGTTTGTTTAACAGGTTTTTGTTCTGATACTTCTTTTTTAGGAACAGAAGTTTCAACCTTTATAGATTTATTTTCTTTTGGTTTTACTGTATTTACAGGTTTTGTAGATTGATTTATCTTTTGATTTTGTTGATTAGTCTGTTTATTATCCTGTTTCTGAGTTTTTATAGGTTCGACAGAATTCTTTTTTGTTGGTTCTTTTTTTTCAACTGTAGTTGATTTTTCTTTATTTGTTTTTTTAAACCAACGTTGTTTTTTATAATTTTTTGAATCAATAAAAACATTATCAATTTCAGTCATAGAATTTTGAGCAGGCGATTTGGGTTTTAAATCTTCTGCTAATACGATGTTTGTCAACAATACTATCGATAATATCCCTAAAAATAACTTTTTCATACCATTATTATAGAATAAAATTCATTGGAAATCAAAAAGAATACATGTGAAAATATTAGAGAAATGTCTCTTTTACTTAATTAAATTCAATCTGCTCTCATAACTCCTTGATGAGAGCTTTTTATTATTAAAACAATATATTTCAAAACTGTAATAAATTTAGACAAATCATGAATTTTGTACTAAAATAAACATATTATCTACAATGTAGGAGGGGATATTTTGAAAAAAATATTGAGTGCAAAAGAAGCAGTATCACAAATCAAAGATGGCGCATCAATTATGGTTGGTGGATTTTTGAGCTGTGGTGTACCTGATGAATTGCTTAATGAAATAGTTAATCAAGAGAAAAAAGATTTAACAATGGTATGTAATGACACATCATTCCCAGATGCTGACAAAGGAAGATTGATTGTTAATAGACAAGTAAAAAAAGTCATTACAACACACATTGGAACAAACCCTGAAACCTGCAAACAAATGCACAACAAAGAACTTGATGTAGAATTGATACCAATGGGAACATTTGTAGAAAAAATACGTGCAAAAGGTTCTGGACTTGGTGGAATATTAACTCAAACAGGGGTTGGTACAATTATTGAAGAAAACAAAAAAGTAATGGACGTTGACGGTAAAAGATTCATATTTGAAAAACCATTAGGTGCAGATTTTGCGCTTATTTATGGTACAAAAGTTGACAAGTTCGGCAACATCTCTTATGAAGGAACTACAAGAAATACAAATACAGTTATGGCAACGGCAGCAGATACAGTAATCGTTCAGGCTGATACATTGGTTGATTGCCTTGACCCGAATGAAGTTGTTGTTCCAGGACTGTTTGTCGATTATATTGTTGTAAAAGAAAATAAATAGGAATAAATTATGTCTGCTATGATTGAAACAAAAGAATTAACAAAAGAAAAGATAAGAGAAATTATTGCAAAGCGTACAGCCAAAGAATTTAAACGTGGTGACGTTGTAACATTAGGTATTGGGTTACCTACAGAAGTTGCAAATTACGTGCCAGAAGATATGCACGTTATGTTCCAATCAGAAAACGGATTTTTGGGTGTTTCTAAAAATGCTACAGAAGAAACTAAAGATGAAAAAATTATCAATGCTGGTGGAATCTGTGTAGAAGCTCGAGAGGGTGCGTGTTTTTATGATTCACAAATGGCATTTACAATGATGAGAGGTGGACATATTGATGCGACAGTACTTGGAGCTTTGCAGGTTGACCAAGATGGAAGTATAGCTAGCTGGCTTATCCCAAACAAATTTGCACCTGGAATGGGTGGAGCTATGGACTTGGTAGTTGGTTCTAAAAAGGTTATTGTAGCTATGGAACACACTGCAAAGGGTAAAGTTAAAATTGTCAAAAAATGCGATTTACCTTTGACAGCATATAAAGAAGTTAATGTTATTATTACTGAACGTTGCGTGTTTAATGTAACTGAGGACGGATTGTTACTAGCGGAAATCAACCCTATGTTCACGATTGATGATATTAAAAATTCTGTAACTGCTGAATTTGAGGTTGCAGACGACTTGAAATATATGGAAGTATAATACACTTGTTGGGGTAGAAACCCCAACCTACAACTTATTGTGGTGAAAAGCACAATCTACGACTTTAAATACGTTATTGCGAGTCGTGAACAACGTGAAACGACGTGGCAATCCATAAATCAACTGTTATGTAAACATAAAACGTAATTTAGAGTGGTTTGCAAGTATTTCTTTAATGCAAGCGAAGAATCCTTGCGAACACTATTACTTTTCTTTTTCAAGTTGAGCTTCATATATTTTTTCTAACAAATTTTTATCAGAAATTAAATTATATAAAAGTTCACCAAAAGTATCAGGCACTATTCGATTCCAAGTTAACATAAAATCAGGTATTGTATAATAATCAATCACTCCGTTTTTAAGGTCATAACAAACGGTTGTTTTAATAGATTGAGTATTATTTTTTGTATTAACTATCCATTGATACATCACATACCAAACCTTTTTATTAAAAGTTTTTTCTAATTTTTTAAAATTATCATTCCCATTATTAAGTTGTTTTATCCAAAATGTTTTTTGCTCAGTTTTTGACGAATCATAATCATCTATATATGTAGATATACTGTCCTTATCAATATATAATTTATCACCTAATTGTATCCAAGTTGCAGAAAAAACAGGGGTAACAAAAAATAATAGTAAACTTATTAATACAAAAAACTTTTTCATCATAACTCCTTAAATTTTATGAGTTAAGTATAACATATTATATAAGAATTTACTATATTGATTTGTTATATTTATAATTCATATACCTACGACTATAGAGCATATCCAAGATAATATTTATATAAAAATAAAAAACATTTGATAAAATAACAACGTATTTATATATTCTGAACCACAAATAAATTTTACAAATCCTACTGGTACAGCTATCAATGTTGCTAATATAGCAATCATTCCAAATGTTTTTACAAATTTGTTATTTAGAATAAATTCATTTTTAACTTCATATCCGATAATTCCACAAACTATTTCTAAAACAACACTCAAACCTAGTAAAATACAACAAATAGAAGATATTATAATAGATACAAAAGTTAGATCGAATTTTGTATTTGCACAATGCAAATTGCTAAAAATTAAAAAATTCAAAACTACAATAAGCCAACCACATATTATTACCGGATAAATTGACAAATGTTTAAACAAATTATTGATAAATTCTTGAATTTTCATATATGAATTCTATCATAAAACAGATAAATAATAATAGACTATTTTTTTATTTTTCTATAGTTAATTCATTCTGTCGGGTTCAATAAAACCGTTAAACCCCAACCTACAACTACTACCCAAGAAAATTTCAATACGTCATTGCGAGTCGTGAACAACGTGAAACGACGTGGCAATCCATAAATCAACTTATAAACACACGACCTATTTTGTTGTCACAACTGACATTACATAATTATTATTGAAATATTTATTTGCAACCTCAATAATATCCGATGCCGTAACAGAATTTATCAATTCAGGATACTTGTCAATAAAATTATATCCTCTGCCTGATGCCTCAAACCAACCTAATGTTTCAGCCTTATCAGAATTGGTTTCCAAAGCAATCACATATTGACCCAACAAGCGTTCTTTTGCCGCCTTCAATTCTTTATCACTAATAAACTGTGTCTTTAATTTATTTATCTCAACAAGTACTTTTGATTTTGAATGTTCTAAAGTTGCTGGGTTTGTACCAACATAAACAATAAACGCACCAGCCAACATATTTGGTGAATAATTAGAACCCAACTGATATGCCAATCCTTCTTGTTCTCTCAAATTCACAAACAATCTTGAGCTCATGCCTGAACCCAACAAAGTGTTTATTACATTAAGAGTAGCGTATTCCTTCAAATCGCTAATCTTACCAGTCTGCCAACCCAAAATTAACCACGCAGTTTGTTGTTGTGGCAACTTTTTAACAATACTTTCTTTTGAAGTTACTTCAGGGATTGAATATTTACTATAATCAAACACTGAATCCGTTTTGGAATTAAAAATATTCCCCAATTTTTCAAAAGTCTTATCCTTATCCTCTATATTACCCGTTACAGATATAACAATATTTTTAGGGTTTGTAATCCTGTTACTGTAATCTTTTATATTTTCACGAGTAATTGATGGAACATTCTTTTCTAACACAGTAATTGAACTATTATAAGCTGAGTTTCCATAAATCAACGAACGAAATCCATCAAGACTAAGTTGCAATGGATTATCACGAGTTTGTTTAATCTTATTCAAGGTTTGAGTTTTTATCTTAGCCAATTCATCAGCCTCAAAAGTTGAATTATTAATCATCTCATCTAAAATACTCAAAGTATCTTCTAAATAAGGTTTTGTTGTCTGAATATTAATTCTAAAACTATCAGCACTAGCTGAAGTTGTGATATTAATACCTTTTTCTTCTAAATACTGAGCAATCTCAGTAGCTGAATATTTTTTTGTACCTTTTAAAAGCATTTCACCATACAAAGTAGCAACTCCTTTTTTATCAGACAAGAAATCGCCACCCTTTGCTATAATACTGATAGCTACAATATCATTATAATCAGTGTCATTCATTAGCAAAGTTAATCCATTATCATAAACATATTTATTTATTGAATTATTTGAAGACACTTGCTTCATCTTATTAGATGTTTTATCGATTGTAACATTAGCGCATTCGTGTTCATTCTCCATTGATTTAGGAAGTACTATTGATACAGCACTATTATTTTGCGTTAAATATTTATTCGCAACACGTTTTACATCATCTGCACTAACTTTATTTATGTTTTTAATATAATCTTTATAATATTGTATATCACCTGATATTGTTGTTATATATCCCATTTCTGTCGCAATATTAGTAACAGATTCTCTTGCATAATATGTATCACTTTCAATCATTTTCTTTGCAGTATTTAGTTCAATTTCTGTAACACCTTTTGATTTAATATTAGAAATCTCTTCAAAGATTGCTTTTTCAACCTTTTTGCAATTTTGAGGAACAAAAGATGACTGTATAATAAACATTCCATCATCTTTTAACGATGCTTCCATCGCTGAAATAGAATTAACTAATTGTTTTTGTTCTTTCAAAGACTGATAAAGTTTTGATGTTCTTCCAGAACCTAATATAGTTGCTAACACATCGAGTGCATAAGAATCTGATTCTGTAAGACTAACTCCTCTGAAACCAATCATCATATAGCCTGTAGATTTGTCAGCATAAGTCGTTATGCGTTTTTGCTCAGTCAACATTTTTTCACGTTTATACTGCTTTACAACAGGTTTTTTATAAGGAACATTAAATTCTTTCTTAATTACCTCTAATGCATGTGCCGGTTCAACATCACCAACAACAAGTGTTACCATATTAGATGGAGTATAATGAGCTTTATAATAATCTAAAATTTCTTCTCGAGTAACATTTTCTATCACAGCTTGCGAACCAATCACACGTCTTTTATACGGATGAGTTGCATATAATAGTTTATTCAAATTCTCATAACAAATCGTATTTGGAACATTAGCACTCTTGGCAATTTCTTCAATTACGACCTTACGTTCTTTTTCCATTTCTTTTCTTGGAATTTGAGGGTTAAGCAACATATCTGCATGTAAAGCTAACGCAAGGTCAAAATAATTTGATGCGATTGTTATATAATAGTGAGTAAAATCTTTGCTTGTTGCAGCATTTGTAATTGCACCTTTTGATTCAAGTATTTTGTCAAACTCGCCACAAGGGTGATTTTGAGTACCTTTGAAGAACAAATGTTCCAAAAAATGTGAAATACCTGTATTTTTATCAGTTTCATTTATAGAACCTGTTTTTATCCAAGTATCAATCGTTACAATCGGATTATTTTTAATCTGTTCTATAATAACAGTTTGACCATTATCTAGTTTATAAACAGATAATTCTTTCCCAAACGCTGATGTTGATATAAATAGACAAAATAATAAAACTAAAAATTTCTTCATATAATCCTCACTTTTTCTATATAATACCATACGATACCATAATATAACAGTAGGTCAAATGGATAAATCGTCATTATGAGGCTCCAACATGACTTGGCAATCTATAAATCGATAATTCTGCATGTTCAGGGGGATTCCGAAATAGTCTTAATTTTGGGTTTAGTCACCCTGAACTCGTTTCCACTACTGTCAAGAATAATTTTAAACCGTCATTGCGAAAATTTGCAACGCAAATTTGTGGCAATCCATAAACAAACGGTTCTGCGTACTTACAAAAGACATTTTCTGGATTACCACGTCACTCCGTTCCTCGTAATGACGTGCTATACATGTTCAGGGGGATTCTTCGGTCGTTACACTCCCTCTGAATGACAGTCTGAGTACGTCATTCAGAGCGTGCTTTAAGTATTTCTTTATGGCAAGCGTGGAATCCCTTCGTACACAACCCAATTATTTTATACTATAATCTAAAATATGCACTACAAATCTAAAGGTTTTTTAAACGGAATATTTGCATCAGTGAGTTATGGTACAAACCCTCTATTTGCACTATCTATGTACAAATTGGGGCTTGGTGCAAACTCTGTTTTATTCTATAGATACTTTTTTGCAGTATTAATCTACGGAATTTACCTAAAATTCTTTAGAAAAACCTCTCTAAAAGTAAATTTAAAAGAATTATGTTGCATAGCCTTTATCGGCATTTTATTTGGGTTTTCCTCAATCGCACTTTTTGAAGCCTTTAACTATATTGACTCAGGTATCGCTTGTACAATTTTATTTATCTATCCTGTAATTGTAGCACTCATTTCAGGCATTTTCTTTAAAGAAAAAATCACTCCACCTATGATATTTTCTATGATTATAACCCTCTGCGGTATATTCATTCTTAACGGTGGAATAAATGGACACCTAAACCCTAAAGGTATTAGCCTTGTTCTATTATCAGCTCTAGCTTATGCAGTATACATTCTTCTAGTAAAAAACCTAAAACCAATAAAACACCTAAAATACGATAAACTCAGTTTTTACGTTATGTTATTTGGGCTAACTGTATTCATATTTAACCTTAAATTTTGCACTCAGTTGCAACCAATGAACGACATCAGATTATTCTTATGTTCAATCGCTCTAGCAATTTTCCCGACAATAATTTCACTTGAGACAATAAATATAGCAATACGTATAATTGGACCAACTACAACTTCTGTACTTGGTGCTCTTGAACCATTAACAGCTATATTCTTTGGATTATTATTCTTTTCTGAAAAATTAACTCTTAACAACATCTTCGGGATTTTTCTTATCCTATCAGGGGTAATCTTACTTATTTTTAAACAATCTATACACAATTCAAAAAAATAATCCTTAACCCAATAAATATAAATTTTTGTAAAAATTTCATTGTTTTTGAAAATCATAATATTCTAAAACTTTTTATATAATTGAAGTTCTAAATAGAGAGATTTGTGATGTCAGAAAACAGTGTAAATAATCCAGAATTCAAATTTAAAATTCGTGATTTTAGCTTTAACAAAAGCGATTTTAAAGAAAATAAAAAAGAAAAATTTTTATTTAATTACCTATCTGAAAGTCTTAATTTTCTAGAAAAACTCGATATGGCAAAAGAGTCTAAAGGTGTCATAACTTCTGAAGATATAAATATATTTTTAGCAAACAAAGATGTTCAAAAAAATAACATTACAGAAAGTGATGTAATTAATTTTTTAAATAAAGTAGAGAAACTCAATCCAACAGAAGAAAACTTAGCATATTCAAAAATGAACTTTGTTGATGAAAACAACCAACCAATAATCAACAAAGACTTGAAAGAATATTTTTCTTCTGAAACAAGATATGATTTTGAATTCCAAAAAGATTTTATTAATCAAGACGGAACTATAAAAAAAGGTTTTGAAGTCTTTGATCTTAATAACGATAAAAAGCTAGATAACATAGAACTCAACTATATCAATCAAACCGCAGTTGGTCAAAAAGGATATAATCAATTAAACAGTTACTTATCCTCTCTTGATAGCCTAGATAGTTCTGATAACGTCGTTACAAAACAAGCAAAACAAACTCTATACCAAAACCTTGAAACAGAAGAAAACAAAAAACTTCTTAGTGAGTTAAAAAATATAACTATAAAAGGTGATTTTGATAAAAAACTTGTAACATCAGAAATAATAAACATGTTTCAAAACGGAGAAAAAAGTCTAAATTTCAACGACATCTGTGATAGCACAGGACATCTAAAATCAGGGTTTGAAATGTTTGACCTTAACGGAGATTTAATGCTTGATGAAAAAGAAAAAGCATTCTTTTCAAGCGGTGGTCACCCAATTTCTGATGATAGTTCAAAACTTTCACTAAAAAATTTAGTCCAATCAATTGAAATGCTTGATAAAATTGGATTTGACAAAGTTTACTGTGAAAACAAAGCTGATAATACAGTAACCTCTGATGATAAAAAAAGTTTATACAAAATGATAAGCGCATCTAACGAAATGTTAGATAACATAACCGAATTACCTAAAGAGCTTCAAGAAAAGTATAAAAACGCTCTTAAAAATATCTATTTAGGAGATTACACAAATAGTTATGCTTTTGGACACACAAAAGATAATACTATTGCTATAAACTGCAAACTCGCAAATACAACAGAAATTTCATCTATTTTAATCCATGAATTAACACACTATCTTCTTAACGAAAACGGTATGGAAGCTAGTACAATGCAAGAAGTTGAAACCTTTTTTATGGAATACAAACTATATGAACACGAAAGAAAAAATCCTGACTATATGAAAGATAAAAAATCTTTTTATTTTGGAATAGAATCAAATGTTATTGATATGAATTATATGAATTATGCTGATAAACTAAAATCTGAAAACCCTAATATTCCAGAGAAAGAACTAGCAGTAAAAGCGTTTGTCAAGACGCATTATGATTATTACAAAAATCATTATATGGACGTAAAATCTCCAGAAGAACTTGAAAAACTAGTAAAAGAAAACAACAAATACGTTTACCTTAAATAGTGTTACTGTTGACAGAAACAGCATGATGTACTATTATAATTTTATTATGAACTCTATTGACGAAATATCAAGTGTCCTATCAAAAATGAATCAAGCAGAAATCAACCAATTTCTAGCTGAAATGCTTACTGAATCAGAACTTTCTGTTTTATCAAAAAGATGGCGTATTTTGAATATGCTATCAGAAGGAATTACCCAACGTGAAATAGCAAAAGAACTAAACGTTGGACTTTGCAAAGTAACAAGAGGTGCAAAGATTATGAAAACAAAAGATAGTATAACAAACAAATATTTATCAAAATAAAACATATTTTATAGTTAAAATTCTACCCAAAAACAAGTCACTCAACATAAATATAACAAATTTACTAATCAATAATTTTAATCGATAATCTAAGAATTTATCTTGAACTCTTTTGTGTAATCCTCTATAATGTAAACAATAATTTATTAAGGAGGTATGAATGGTTACAGAAGAAAAGTCAGAGATTAAACCAAATAAAAAGCAACAACTTTGTATCGATAAAATAGATGGAAAATTTTTGGTACTAGCTGGTCCTGGAACAGGTAAAACATTTACCGTAGTTCATAGAATTAGTGCAATGCTAGAAAAAGGGATTAATCCTGAAAAAATACTCTGTCTAACCTTTTCAGAAGCCGCAGCAAACGAAATGCGAAACAAAATTGCAAAAGCGTTTGGCAAAATTGATATCGGTGTAAACATATATACATACCACGGGTTCTGTAATGAATTAATAGCTGAACACGCAGAAGAATTTGAATTAAGCGATAATTATAGAATTATTACACAAACCATATCTAGACAATTCATCAAAGAATGTATTGATGAATACCACCCTGTAGGTTATAGGAACACTAAAAATGACCCTTATGTTTATTTAAGGATTATTTCTGACAAAATTCAAGAAATAAAACGACAACGTATGTCAAAAGAAGACTATTTCAACAATCTTGAAAACCACCCAGATTGGAAGCCACTAATTAAAGAATTGGAACAAGAAAAAGAAAACCTTAAATCAAAATCTGATTTAACAAAAAGAGAACAAAATAGACTTATCAAACTTGATAAAATTATTGAAGAAAAGCAAAAAGATATCCAAAAAGCAGAAGAAATCTGGGAATTCTATGAACGATACAAAGCCAAAATGGAAAGTGAACAATATATCGATTTCGACGATATGATTGGATTAGTACTAGACAAGTTTGAAACCTCTCCAGCCTTTCTAGACAAAGTTGCAAACAAATATGAATATATCCTAGTCGATGAATACCAAGACACAAACAAATCTCAAAACGAAATTGTGTTCAATCTTGTTGAGTCATTGCAATCACAAAACGTCTTTGTTGTAGGTGATGATGACCAAATAATCTATTCATTCCAAGGTGCAAGCCTCGATACAGTTGAGGGATTTTTAACAAAATTTCCTGAAACTGAGGTTATCTGCCTAACAGAAAACATGCGTTCTACTCAATCTATACTTGACGTTGCAAGAGTTATAGCAACACAAGATGAAAGACGATTAGAAATAAATCCTAATTTTAAAAAATATGAGATAAACAAACAACTTGTTGCAAAAAACAAAGACCTTATAGATGAAAAAGTTAGGCTAACAAAATACTATAATAAGGAACAAGAATATTTAAACATAGTTGATGAAATCGAAACTCTCGTAAAAGAACAAAACGGCAAAAATCTAAAAGAAATCGCTATTCTTACAACAAGCAACGCTGAACTTAACGAATTTAGAGATTTATTAAAAGATAGAAATATTCCTTGTGAAGTAAAAGACGGAGAAAGCATATTCGGAATAAAAAGTTCTGTTGTACTTTATTATTACCTACAATTTTTAACTAACCCACTACTTAACACGGATAAATTATTAAAACTTTTACTTTTACCACCTTTTAATTTTAACCCATCAGACTATTTAAAACTTTATGAAAACCTATCTTTTCAAATACCTATGATTGATAAAATGCGACAAGAAAATAATTGGAAAGAACCTAAAAAAATAAAAGAGTTTTTAAAAACCTATGATGAATTAAAAGAATTATCTGCAACAGAAACAGTTAGAAACATAGTTCTTGAAACAGGTGCAAGAACAGGGATTTTTAAATATTTTATAAACGAAGAAACAAACCAAAACGAAAACATTGCAGGACTAAAAAAACTAGTTGATGTTGCAAAAGATTTTGTAAGCACTCAAAAAAGAATTACGCTTGAAGAATTTATAGAATATCTAAACACAATAGAAAATGACAAAGAACTAGATATCCTAACAGACAAACCGGATATTGATATAAACGCAATTCAATTAATAACCTACCACTCATCAAAAGGTAGAGAATTTGATTATGTTTATATGCCAACTCTTCAAGATAGGAAATGGGATAAAAGTTCAAAATCATTTAAACCAACAATTCCAGTAAGCAAATCTGAATACCACGATGACGAGTATTGGAGATTATACAGATTATCAGATAGAATAAAAACAATGTATGTTGGTATGACAAGAGCAAAACAACATTTAAGATTATCTTATCTTGAAAACTCTGGTGCTACAAAACCTTGCAACTGGTTGTTTAACATTGAAGAACTAGTTGAAGCTAATAACATGAGTGAAACCTATGAGGATACATATTTAGAAACAAATAAAAACGCATTGATAAAAAGAGCATACGATTACAACAGAGATTTTTCATCATATATTGATTTAAAACTAAATGACAGATATTATTCACCAACTGCAATAAACAAATATATTGCTTGTCCAAGAAGATTTTTATATGAAGAAATCTTGCAACTTTCTGGTATAAGCGGAAATGCAGATGCTCTACATTATGGTTCTTCTGTTCACTCAGCTTGTGAATATCTTGTTTCTACAGGTGTTCAAACAGGAAAATATCCTACAAAAGAAGAGTTTGTTAACAAGTTCAAATCAGAACTTTTACAATATCCATTATCTAGTTTACAGCAACGTCAAATTTTAGAAGAACGTGGCGAAAAAGAATTATCGAATTTCTATCATCATCTTACAGATACACCGATATCATCAGTGTTTGCAACAGAATACAAACTTAAAACTGTTATTGATGATATAAAATTTGTTGGGGTAATTGATAGAATTGAAAAAAACTCTGATAACACTTATTCTATCTATGATTACAAAACAGGCTCTGCAAAATCAGCAAAAAAAATTGCACCAGATGAAGCAAATGAAGATTACTATAACCAATTATGTTTGTACAAATATTATTTTGAAAAAACGACAGGCGAAACTGTCAGAGATACAGAAATAATCTTTGTTATGGAACCTGAAAAAAATGTAAAAATAGGATTTTTAGAAGAAGATGTAGAAGAAGTTGTTAACAAATTCAAAACATCTATCAATGATATTGAATCACACGAATTTGAACCAACACAAGATTGCAAAAATTGTGAATATTGTGGTTTCAAGAGCTTTTGTAAAATGAACGTATTATAAAGCTAAAAAGTATAATGAACCGAACCATAAAAACTAGAAAAACTAAACAAGATGTCAATCATTTGTTGAACCAGCAAATAAACTTACAGACCAAGTCGGGCGGTGAAATCACCGTCCGACTTGGTTTTATTTATAAATAAATTTTTTGTTAAGCCATTTTTAATTGAATCTTGTAACCTAAACCATTTAATAATTTTAAAGTTGTACTTATTTTAGGTTGCACCTTTCCATTAAGTATATCTGACAAATTACTTCTATCCATTTTTAATTCTCTTGCCAAAGAAGAAATAGCACCACGACCACGAGCTTTTACTACATATTGCAAAGAACGAATAAACGCATTTATATTACCATCTTGTGCAAATTCTTCAAGAGATGTTTCAAGATAAATCCTTTGATAATTTTCATCTTTTAATTTCTCATGCATATAATCATCATGATTTATCGTATTGGCTTTTATTTTATTCATATCTAAATTATATTTTTCTATAAAATCTGTCATTTCGAATTCCTTTCAATAAAATCTTCAAGGTATTTTTCTGCTTGTTTAATAACTCTTTTTTGATTACCTTTATCACTTCCTGCGATGATAATTATTACCACATTAGTTAAATCTTTATAATAAACTCTATATCCTTTACCAATAAAGAATCTTAACTCCGAAAGCAAACTATTAGAAAGTTTTTTGTGATCACCGTACAAACCATCAATTAATCTTTCTATACGATTATCAATTATTGATTTAGTTTTATTATCTAATGACTCACGCCATTCATCAAATGGACAACGTCCATCAATCGTTTTGTAATATACAATATACATTTTGAATATTCATTATCCATCATAGATTCACCTACTATCATTGTAGGTTATATCCTACAATTTGTCAACTGATAAAAATTCTTAAATATCTCTCTTATCAACCCTAAAACAACCTCTGCATACTCAATATATCTAAACAATTTACCATTTTTATCTCCTTATATAATTATACTAACAAGAAGAATTAGCCATAACAAATACTTATAACTTATATTGATTTATACTCAAAAAGTATTACTAATTAACAAGTTTAACTTCATACTCATCATTATTAAATTCAATAGTAATCTTTATCAATTCACCTTTATAACCTTGTGGTGGAGTTTTATAAACAGGCAATCTCATCATCATTTTATAAACTTCGTCATTCAAAGATTTGTTATCTGATTGAAAAGTAAACGCTCTATTTATCAATTTACCCTCTGAATTTACAGAGAACTGTATACCACATTTTCCAGAACCTTTTATTTGAGAATAATTCAACTTTGAAAATAGTGCATTTCTCAATCTATACTTATAATTCAAAACTTCTGTAGAATTTGAAATAGTTTTTGCCGCAGGCTTTTTAACCACATTAGTAGTTGTTGTTTTTTTAGTGGTTTGAGTTTGTTTATTACTTGTTGCAGTAGGAGTTGTCTTTGTCACAGTTTTTGTTTGAACAGTTTTCTTTTGCTGAACTGTTCTTTGTTGAACAGATTCTGTTTTAGGTTTAAACCATTGTGTCAAAGTTTTTTGAGGTTCAGGTTTTTCTTCAACAACCGTAGTTTCAGTAGTTTTAACAGTTTTAACTTTCACTGGTGTATTATCCCAAAAAGTTTCAATATCAGGTATCTGTTTTTCACTAACCTGCTTTGTAACCTGTTTTTTTACAGTTTCTTCTTGTTGTTTTGGATTAGCAAAAAACATTATAACTAAAAGTGATAAAATCAAACACCCAACCAAAACCCAAATAGATGAATCAACATTAACTGGTTTAAGTTTAAACTCTTTTTTTTCTTCTTTTATTTCTATAAAATTATCGTTCCCACAATCGCAATAATCTGGTTTTACTTTATATTCTGCTCCACAATCACTACATTTATACATAATTATCTATACCTTTTCACTTTTTCATAATCTGAATAATCTTCAGGAGTACTATATTTAGCCGTTCTTGATATAATAAATCCACCTGATACATTAGTTATAACACGCTTTGTTCCCATTGGAAAATTCAAAATTGCTTTATGATTATAACTCGTTAAAACAGGTTTAATCTTTCTAACCCCATAATCAGTATAATTTGAGTTAGGTGACCAAACTTTTATATTAGACATATTACCATACTTGTCGACTGTAAATGAAAACTTAAAAATAGTTCCTAAAGGTGCTGTCATAGGAGAAGAATCTCTCATAACTTGATTTTGAAGATTACTTCTCCACTTATTCCATGCAATAATTTCTTCTTCTTCTGTCAACTCATGTTTTTTCGTTGGAATCGGTTGTTGAACAGTCGCATGAGTTGGGGTTTGTTTAACTTCTTGCTTTTTAGGAGTTTGAATAGTCTTTTGTACAGGCTTTTGAACTGGTTTCTGAGCCTTTATAGGTAATTGAGTTTGGACATTTGTCTTATTTTGAGCAGGTTGACTTGGTGTTTCAACAGTCATTATAGGTTGTTCAACTGTTTTTGATTGAACAGGGTCAATCGAGCCAACACTAACTGGAGTTGTATCAACATTAGAGAACTCCACACTACTTGTAGGAATATCCTCCTCAACAAATGTATGATACTCGTCTGTAAACATAGTTTGTTTGTGTAAAGTAGGCTGTTTAACACCAATAATCAGTGTTATCAGCGTTAATAATCCAATTAAAATTATTGCAACTAACTTTAATCGTCCCATTTATCTTATCACCTTAATCTTTGTCAATTTTTGCAATAAGTTCTTCACTTGCATAAATATCAAACTTAGTTTGACTAAGCATATATGTTTCTGCAATCAATAAAGCCGTTGGAACCGAAGCAGCAATTATACTAAGCAAAATACCTTGCAAGTCACCACCGATTTCAGTGAAGAAATAAGATGTGTTCATAGTGAATTCAATAAAAATAATTGAACAACCGATTACCAATGAACGAACTTTTTCTGTTTCAAGTTTTGTAACACCTTGAAGTCCAAAAATATCAACACCGTGAACAAGATAATTACTAAAACCATCTTGTTTTATAACATCAGAGGCTTGAATTTTTCTTGAAGATAAAAATGCGTTTACAAAAGCAAAGAACGCAAACACAATCATAAATGATGCTAAAACAAGGAATACTGGACTAAATCTCAAACCAGATATTCTAACCCAACCTGCTGCATCAGGGAAACAACTTGCCAAAGTATTTGAAACACCATAAGCCAAGAATGGTGCTGTCAAAATACCTAAAATTGTTTCACCGATTGATTTTAATTGTAGGTTAAATAATTTATCTTTTATATTTTGAATTTTTGTAGAACTCATTGAATTAATATAGTTATCAATCCATCTTCTATATTCATTTATCACAAGTTCAAAATCTTCTCTATATTCATATTTATTAAGCTCATAAGACAAAGAATGACCTGTACTTTTGAAATATCCACAAGCAATAGAAAGCACAACTGTTAATCCTACAAAGAATAATGATATCAATACTGCGAAGATGATATTAACATTTAAATAATATAACAAATTAATTATATACATGCCTGCAAAAAATGGTAAAGGAATAGCAATCAAAAGCGATTGAGCCAACATAGTTGCAGGATTTGAATGTGTTTTATTTTGAAAATAAGTATAAACACCTTGTTTTAATGTCAAAGCTAAACCATAAACAATCAATGCAAAAATTGCTAATATTTTGATATTGGTTGGAAGATGAATAAAGTTTTTTGTTTCTTCTATTTCTAAACCAGTTAAATAATTAGCCACACCAAACGCAGTTACAAAAGAGCATAAGAATAATGAAATATGCACTAAAACAGATTCTTTAAAGTTCAAAGAAAGTCTGTTTTTAATATCATTTATTGCAAAACCGGTTTGTTTTACTACACTGACTCTTTTTGTTTCAATTTCTTCTTTAATTTTATCTGCTTCTGATATAGCAAAAGTTGGAGCATCTGCAACCAATTTTATTGATAAAAACTCATCACTTCCACCAAACATCAACTTGGCAATCTTTTCAATCTCTAATTTTTGCCCAATTGGATTACCTTTAAACAAAATTTGTTGATTGTTAAAAGTATTCAAAACTGTACACTTTGATAATTTCGCATCATATTGTAGCGTTAGAACAAAATCATAACCCACATCTAGAGTATAATCACAACTAGCGTTTGAGCCAATATTTATTATTTCTTGATTAAATGTCTTTTCACCATTTTTTGATGTAATTGTAATTGCCATACTGTACTTGTCTTCCTTTCTATCGCCACAATTATATTTTATTTTTATCAATTATCTACTATCTTCCTAGTGCATCAATAAACTTACGCAAAGATTTATCCACATTCTGTTCAGGAGCCACAATTAAATTTTGTTCACCCAAAACAGGAGCCAATTTTTCTTTCACCATATCCAATTTTTGAGGATGTGCATACAAAAACATCATAACCAAATCTGGAGCATACTGTTTTACTTTTGAAACATTGCTTGGCAAAGTATTCCAATTAATTTGTTTTGAAGTATCGCCCTCGTTTTCTAAGTCACCAATAACAACCACAGCAGGCGTATAACCATCTTGTTTCATAGATAATGCGTAATTAAATGCTTTTTTCAAGCCCTCACCATAAGCTGTACCCATTGCTTCTGGTTCATATTTTGTAAACGCTTCCATTGATTTATTTATCGCACTTGAACTTTGTGCAGAACCCTCATATATCATATATGCTTCTTGAGAAACCTTGATTATTTTAATTTGGTCTTCTGGGTCAAGTTGTGCACAAATTTGTTTTAAAAACTTCTTTTGTTCAGGCAACTGTTTTTGATTTGATGCTGATGAATCAACCACAAACATAACCGCAGCAGGTTTGAATTCATCAACCTTTATATTCTTTAAACCTGAGTACAAAAGTTTTAAAACTACACTTGCACATAAAATTATAATCCCAATTGTTATTACTCTTTTGTTCATCTTTTCTTATCCTATTAAAATCTTTTTTATATCATACCATATTTTTTATATATGTTACAATATCCGTTGATTTGATAAGCACTATTTAAAAATTCTTTATATTTATTATTTAAAAAGCATTTTTAATGATTTGTCAGTATTGATTGTTACATAACCAACAACCATTTTTTTAGAACCATTATTTGTTTTTAAATAAAGATTAAAGTGACCAAATACACCTGTTACATTGCTATTTGCAGGCATTCTTAAGGTTAGCATATCAATATAATCAATTTTATCTAAACTATAGTCTTGTTTTTTATCGTTTAATAACATTACGCCATTTTTATCTACTCTAACAAATCTTATGTTTGCTTTTTTTAATTCAGCAGAAGTTAATCGTGTTCTATCTCCATCTGACTCTAAAGATTTCAAGTCTGCAAAAAGAGTGTTTTTTGTATCATTTATACCTAACAAATCTTTAGATGACCATTTTTTTGAGGGATTATCTTTTACCATAATATAGTTTTTGCCGCCTATTTGAACTAAATATGGATCCCTCAACGCATTTGCTATCTGTCTTACAATTGTTCGATTATAACCGTTAAAATTGTCATTCCACATATCAGAAAATGACTTAGAATTAAGTATTATATAATCACTATTTCCTCTACATTTAACAGTTCCGTCGACTTGAACTGATTGAGGAGAGGTCACAGAAAAAATTTCAGTAGCATTACAATTCAAACCAAAACACATAATAACAAATAGATAAACAAGTTTCTTCATAATCTAATCTCCAAAATTTACATTCATTTATATAACGAATTTCACACACAAATTGTTCATTTTAATTTTTATCTGAATAGACATTAGCATTCATAGGTTTTGTTAGTCTAACGTTTATCACCGTACCAGCAGGAATTTCGACATTTTCCCCACGAGAAGTTGCAGCAGAAACTAATCCACCTGCCGCACCTAAACTTGCACCAACAACAGCACCTCTTGACATATCACCATTAAAAGCTAATGCGTATAAAAGACCTGTTGCGACACCAACTAACGCACCAGACACAACCCTAATTGTAGACTTTACAACTCTGTTTGTAGCTTTTGTTTTTATTTTCACAACATTTGCTGTTAAGGGTAACTGTTCACCGTTTGGCAACAATATACTATCAAAGGTTATAGACATCGTTCCATCAGCAAAGAACATTCCTGCTTTTTTCGTATCCAACGCTCTACCATAAACTACACTACCTCTAGGGGCAATGAGTTTTTGGTTATAAACCCAATCATCAATTAAAGTACTTGCAATTGTATCTCTATTTCCAAGACTACCTGAACTTATAGAGGACTGCAACGCAACATCAAATGATTGTCCCTCTTTTATACAAACAACTCCACCTTGAATTATTTTTTGTGAAGGAGTAACAATATTTGTTTGAGTAGGAACATTGGTTTGAACAGAATCTATTTTTGTCTTTTTGGTACGTTTTTTTGATTGTTCTACTTGGGGTTCTGTTTTTATTTCAGTACGACCCTTTAAGACCTGTTCTGATTGTTCAAAACGAGCTTGTGCTTCATCACTAAAATCATAAACTGTATCTGCTAACACTATAGATGGTGCCATTAACATTGATACACATATTGATAAAGAAATAAATATTTTTAGTCTTGTTTTGAACATAATTTTATAATAATGAAATTTTATAACACTTGTCAACATTAATATAACGAATTATATACATCAATTGTTCATCTTTATTTTAACATTTCTTATCTACTTAGCAAAATTTTTTTTGTTTAATTTTTAAAACAGAATAACCTTAAGGAGAAACTATGAATATTAGAAATTTATCAAACACCCCAATATCAAAGATTCAACTAAACAACAACCAACAATCAAGAAGAGTTAATACCAGAATGAAAGCAGATGAAGTATCGTTCACAGGAAGCATTACCCCATCAGATAAGATGTCTGTTTATGCAGTAAGATTACTTGATGAATCAGGCTTAAAAGAAAATCAACCTGTATATATCGAAGCAGACTCAAAATATTTACCATTTATGAATAAATTAGCCGAAGAAGCCTACAAAAAGGGTTCTGGACTGGTTCACGTAGAAGCGAAAGAACCGGAATTAGAAAAATTAAAAGAAAAATATAATATAACAGAAGAATTCGACTATAAAAAAGAAAAACGAGAAGAGTTCAAAGACGGTTTAAAATTCACTTTTGACGAAAAAAATGACCCATATAAAAAAGCTGGCATAAAAGATTTTGAGGTTAAATCAGAGCTTGAAAAAATTTATCCACCAATACCAAAGAATGTGCGTAACGAATTCAAAATGAACCCTGAAGAAATCTTTAAGACAGCACTTGATGTTCACGAGGGTGAACCAGTTTTAATTGCAGGTGAAAGAGAGCATTTGCCATATATTGTCGAAATGGTGGACTATTTATATTCGAAAAACAACACAAAACTTGTAGATGTAACTTTTACAGATGAATCAGATAAGGCATTGTTAAAATACGCAAAAGATGACGTTTTAGAACATGTTCCACAAAGCAGAATAAATGCAGACAAAGAATATTATGAAAAAGACACGGCTAGATTATTCTTAGACGGTGAAGACCCACATTTTCTAGAAGATGTGGACTCTAGTAGAATTGTCAAGAAAGCAAAAGCACAAGGAAACGCACGTAAAAAATATAGAAACTTAGAAGCTGCACATAACCCTTGGTTAGTATATTACGCACCTACTACAAAATCATGTAAAGAGGTTTATTCAGAAATTTCTGACCCAATTGAAGCATTAAAAACAGCTTATAAAGATGCAAATAAAATTAACCGTGTCGGCAAACTTGAAGAACACGTTGAAACCTTGCAAACCCGTGCGGACAAGCTAAATGAGCTTATGTCTAATGGTTATAGAACATTACATTATGTGAGCGTTGACCCTGAAACTAAACAACCTGACGGAAAAACTGATTTTAGAGTAACAATGTCAAATAAATCAAAATTCAAGGCAGCACGTGAAAGTATGGAGAGAACAGGACATAATCCTATTGTCAATATTCCAACAGAAGAAGCGTTTACAGCACCTTTAGCTAGTTCTGCCGAAGGTCAGATTGCTGCCACTATGCCACTTTCTTTAAACGGTAAAATTGTAGACGGAATTGTGTTGAAATTTGAAAAGGGCAAAGTTGTTGATATAAAAGCAAGCAAAAACGAAGATATGTTGAAAGAACATATCAAATCACATAAGAATGCTGATAGATTAGGTGAAGTCGCACTTGTAGCAGGTTCACCTATTGCAAAAACTGGTAGATTATTTAATAGTACGTTGTTAGATGAAAATGCTGCTTGTCACCTTGCATTAGGTAATGCTTATCCAGACTGCGTAGATGGAGCATTAGAAATAGAAGACTACGAAGAACAAGAAAAATATCTAAAAGATATGGATATCAATTCTTCAACTACACATAATGACTTTATGGTAGGCGGACCAAATGTTTATATTTACGCTGAAAATAATGATGGCGATGAAATACCTGTAATCAAAGACGATAAGTTTTTGTTAGAATAAAAAGGACTTTTGTATTTTTCAAGTTATAAATTGAGCAATTTGTACAAAAAATATTGATAAACCACAAACTAGATGAATAATTAAAATGTAAAAAATTTTGAAAATCACTTGAAAAATATAAAAAACAATTTATAATAAAAGTAGGGAGAGGGTATTACCCAATACCCTCTATGCAGACCCTACAACAATGATGAAATAATTAGTAAAATGTGTCCGATGACGATTAGGACACATTTTATTTTTTCTCTAAGTTCTTTAATCACAATTGTATTCACCCCCTTTCTTACACCTTATGCAGAAAAAGTTTGATATGCGTGAAAAGGTGGTGAGGTCTGTCCTACTTTTGTATTATTATAAATAATTTTATATAGTTTTAAATGTTCAATATATTAGTTCAGGACGACTGTTAGGTGGTTAGTGTTTACTTACCAATCAGCCACTTGAAGCCGAATGAAAGCATTACGCCGTTTCGTCCGCCGTTTCTTATCATTGCTTG
>DABG01000014.1 GCA_002103075.1 Candidatus Gastranaerophilales bacterium HUM_9
ATGCTTTCATTCGGCTTCAAGTGGTTGATTGGAAGATAAATATAATTATAAAAAAGCTAGATTTTAAAAATCTAGCTTTTTATATATTTAAAAATTATTTAATTTTAACTATTTTCTTTCTTTTCAGAGTTGCGAAGCCAAAAGCGTGAGGGAGCTGAGGCTGTAGCTGTTTTGACAAAAGAGATTCTGAAACAAGTTCAGAATGACTATCTCGTTGTCAAAAAGCGAAATGCCGTTACATGTGACCGAGTAAGACAGGAAGAAAACAGTAGAAAAAGAAAGCGGATTGGCGACAGAGTGCGAAAGGTCTTGGGAGTAACCCAAGACCTGTAGACACGTTTAACGTCGGCAACCAAGCAGAAACGGCACGCTGAGTAGACACGAAAATATTTGCACTCAACCGTTGAAGCTCATAACTCGAAATTCGTAATTTTATTTTAGTTATCGAATTTCTCAAACAAATTCGCTGTCTTGAATTTACTCCACGCTCACAGAGTTTCGCCTTTTGTGACGTTGTCACAGTCGGCTTAATCTGTTCGCTATCCGGACTAACTTCGTGTCGTCCGTCCGTAAATTCGCTGTCTGGGTTTCGTTTATGTTTTCGTGCCTACTATGTTGTTTTCAACAACAATAAAAAAGCGTCATTCAGAGCGTGCTGTAAGTATTTCTTTATTGCAAGCGTGGAATCCCTGTAAACATGTTCCGTGGAGTACTTTATCATCTAAAGTTCACATACAAAAACACATATTCGTGATTATTTTTTATTAAGGAATGTAAATCGCAGACAATTTTATTCATTGTAACAATTTTTCCTATAAAATTGTTACAAAACTTAACAATTCTGTTATTAGCTAATTTTATTGATTTAAAAGACATTTTTAGTATTTCAATAGGTAAAATTATTATTAAATTTTTCAATTTTACATGCTAAATTTTTGACCTTTAACCACCTTAAAAAATCAGCCTCTATCGCTTGTACTGCAAGGGATTACAGCTTTACTATATTATAAAATCCTTTAATAATACAAAATAAATGGAAATATGTTAAAAAATGTCCGGCTAGAACTGTGTTTTATTATATAGTGAAAATATTAATAAAAAGGAATATATATATGGCTTACAATCAAAGTTATTACTAGCAAAATCGGGACAAATTATCAATTTTCTTAAAAAGTTAAATAGTTAGAGTTGTGATAAAGGAATTTTTATGGAAAAGTATTTTAAAAGAAGATATCTTTTAACCGAGCGAGAAGCTGTAATATTAAAATACCTTATTCAAGGTTATATGAATACAGAAATAGCTGACAAATTAAACTTAAGTGTTCATACAATAAAAGCACATGTCAGTTCGCTATTAACTAAATTCAACGTAAATACAAGAGTTGCACTAGCAGTTTATGTAGTAAAAGATTGTTTCTATAATAATGTTCCAGTTTAAAAATATTGCGTTAAAACCTTTATTTTTGTTAAGATTTATCTTTACATTACACGTGAAATCATGTTAATATTGATATGTAATTTAGTGTATAAGGGGTAGTAATGAGCAATAATAAATATAATAGAATCCTGCTAAAAGTAAGCGGTGAAGCGTTACTTGGAACTCAGGAGTTTGGTATTGACTATAAACCCGTTGAAATGATGGCAAATGAAATTGAACAAATTCTTAAAAAGAATGTTCAAGTTGCAGTCGTTGTTGGCGGCGGAAATATTTTCAGAGGAATGAAAAATAGTGCAAAATTAGGTATGGATAGAGCTTCTGGCGACTATGTTGGTATGTTAGCCACTGTTATGAATGCTGTTGCTCTTCAAAGTGCATTAAAAAAAATTGGTGTTGATTGCAGAATTCAGTCTGCAATTACTATGAACCAAATTGCAGAGCCATACATAAGACACCGTGCAATTCGTCACCTTGAGAAAGGAAGAGTTGTTATTTTCGCAGCAGGTACAGGTAATCCGTTCTTCACAACTGACACTGCAGCAGCATTAAGAGCTTCTGAAATTGATGCAGAAGCTATGTTAATGGCTAAAAACGGAGTTGATGGGGTTTACTCAGATGATCCTAGAACTAATCCTGACGCTAAAAAACTAGAAGTTCTTCACTATACAGATATCATTAAAAATGATTTAAAAGTTATGGATACTTCTGCTTGTTCACTTTGTGAACAAAATAATATTCCAATTATAGTTTTTGATTTTAAAGCTAAAGGTAGCCTAGAAAGAATTATAAGTGGTGAAAAAGTAGGTTCTTACGTAAGTAAATAGATAGTATATTATTTAATAAATTGAAAGAGGTAAAAATGTCAGAAGCAGTTGATATGTTATTTTTAACAGGCGAAGAAAAAATGGAAAAAGCTATTGCACAGCTAAAAAAAGAATTTTCAACAGTTAGAACAGGTCGTGCAAATCCTGGTATCCTAGACAAGGTTGTTGTTGATTATTATGGAGCACCAACTCCACTTAGACAAATGTCACAAGTAACCGTTCAAGATGGAACAACTCTTGTTATCACTCCTTATGACAAAACAATCCTTAAAGATATCGAAAAAGCTATTATCAAGGCTGAATTGGGAATTTCTCCTAACAGTGACGGTATTTGTATTCGTTTACAATTCCCACCTTTGACCGAAGAAAGAAGAAAAGACATCGTTAAAGACGTTAAAAAGATGGGTGAAGATGCAAAGGTTGCTGTTCGTAACATCAGAAGAGAAATGACAGATGATTTGAAGAAAGCTGAAAAAGCTGAAAATCTTCCAGAAGATATGGTTAAAGATAACCAAGACAAAATCCAAAAAGTTACCGATAAATATACAAAAATTATCGATACAAACGTTGCAGAAAAAGAAAAAGAGGTTATGACAGTATAATGTTAGACAAAAAAAATAATATAACAAGAATTATTACAGGTGTAATTTTAGGGTTTACAGTTTTATTCTCTCTAATAATAGGTGGTTCGGCTCTATTTGCACTGACCTTGTTATTTATTATTTTTGCAACAAAAGAATACGTCGCTATTCTTAAAAATAAAGGGTTTTATCCAAGTTTTAAAGTAATATTGTTTGCAGATTTGTTTTTGTCAATTTTAGCATATTGCAACCATTTTAATATGTTATCATTTGCTCTAACAATCTGCTCAATATCTGCTTTTATGTGGGTATTATTCAAAGGTAGACAACCTTATATTGCAAACGCAGCAACGATTATCTTAGGATTTATTTATGGCGGATTATTTCCACTATATTTAATCTTCTTAAGAGATATCGGTACAAACCCTACATATTCTTATCTTTTAAAAAGTTCAGGAGAGGGAGTAGGTAAAGGTTATGTACTTCTAATATTTTTTGCGGTTCTAATCACTGATACTGGTTGCTACTACTTTGGCTCAAAATTTGGCAAACACAAACTTGCACCAATAATTAGTCCTAACAAAACAATAGAAGGCTCTATTGGTGGAACATTTCTTGCGATATTAGTTTCATTATTCATCGGTCATTTAATTAATCTAGCTTGGTATCATTGTGTAATTGCAGGTATTTTAATCGCTTTATTTGCACAAGTTGGGGATTTGTGTGAATCACTTATCAAGCGTGATGCAGGGGTAAAAGATTCAGGAAATATTCTTCCTGGACATGGTGGATTTTTAGATAGAACCGATAGTTACGTATTCACTTTACCTATATTATATTATTATTTTCAATATATTGTTTATGATTCAAACACAATGAATGCTTTAACAACTCTTTTTAGAGGGTTTTGGTAATGTTTAATATATTTGATGTTGAATGTACAAAAAAAGATGTTTTAAAAAAAGCACTAACTCACCCATCATATACAAAAGATATGGGATTAGGTCATATTGAGTCTTATGAACGACTAGAATTTTTAGGTGATGCCGTTCTGAAACTTACCATGTCAAAACTTCTTTATGACAAATATCCTGACTATGAAGAGGGTGAACTATCAAAAATGCGTTCCATTCTTGTATCAGATGCTATTTTAGCTGATATTGCGGTTAAAATAGGCATTCCTGATCGTCTTATTTTAAGTAAATCAGAAGCTGCTACTGGTGGCAGAACACGTTCTTCAAACATTGCTTGTGCATTGGAAGCAACACTTGGAGCTTATTATCTTGATGGCAAGATAGATGATGTTGAACATTTTATCAAAGAAAATCTTTTGCCATTATCTGATGATATAGTAGAACATTTTGTAAAATATAATGCAAAAGCTGTGTTGCAGGAATATACCCAAAAACAAGATAATTCTGTTCCTGTTTATACAACTCTTGGTATGACAGGGCCTCAACACAAACCTGTGTTTGAAGTAAGCGTAACTTATAACGATAAGGAATTAGCAAGAGGTTCAGGTCATACTAAAAAAGAAGCTCAACAAAATTGTGCATTTAAAGCGTGTGTTGAACTTGGTTTAACTGATGAGGAGTGTACAAATGAATAAAGTAATAGTTTCACCATCAATTTTATCAGCAGATTTTGTTAATTTGGAAAGAGATATAAAAAAAATTAAAGAAGCTGGTGCTGAATGGGTTCATATAGATGTTATGGACGGGGATTTTGTACCTAACATAACAATTGGTATACCAGTTGTTAAGTCGATAAAAAGAGTAACAGACCTTGTTTTAGATGTTCATTTAATGATTTCACACCCAGAAAAATACGTTGAAGATTTCGCAAACGCTGGTGCTGATATAATAACTTTTCATTATGAAGCGACAAAAGAAATGACTGAAGAGGTTATAAACAAAATTCATTCATTGGGTAAAAAGGTTGGCTTGAGTATTAAACCTAAAACTTCATATAAAGAAATTGAAAAATATATTCCTATGTGTGATTTAATATTGGTTATGACGGTTGAACCTGGGTTTGGCGGACAAAAATTTATCAATGAATGCACTGAAAAGTTAGCACCAATAAAACAATTGCAAAAAGAGGGTCAATATTTACAAGTTGATGGTGGAATAAATGCCGAAACTGCAAAGATTTGCACAAAAAAGGGTGTAAACTCATTGGTTGCAGGAAGTTATGTTTTTAATTCCGATGATTTAAAGACTAGAATTGATAGTTTGAGATAAACCTGTACAGTATCCATAATTCATTTGTAAGCAATGACGTAAAATGACAAATAAGGAAGCGGCATTTTAATAAAATTAAAATGCCGCTTCCAAAATCTATAAATATTTTTAAATTATGCTTCAAATTCTCCAGCAAGTTCTTCTGGAAGTTCTCCGCCAGCATAAAAGTCTTTTTCTTCAGCTTTTGGTAATGCTTCAAGTTTTTTGTTTGTTTCGTTAATTGTATAGGCATCTTTTTCAGCTTTTTCAGCGAATTTCAAACTACCATTTTTAAACATAAATGGTTGAGTATGAACTTTGTTATCAACAGCTGTTGCTGCTTCTGAGTCAACAACTTCTGCTGCTAGAGCTTTTCTATGATTACATTTTCTAATAATTACGTTTACTGGGTTATCTTCGTTTCTTGAAATCATTTCACTTAATTTATCCCAGAACTTAGTAGCTTTTTTAGTACTTAAAGCTAATGTTTGATCTTTCATAATTTGCATTGCTGATTCATCAACTTTTACTGCCATACCAAAACTTGTATTATTTCTACGTCTATTACAATTCATTGAGTTATAGTTGTTGTTTACTGCGGGGTTGATACTTAAATTCATAATACTTCCTTTCATTACGCTTTGTAGTTATTTAATACCGCTGAATATTAAAACTTGCGGTTCAATTATCAATTTTTACAAAACTTAATGTAAAAAATATTGAAAATTTGTACTAATTTCTTGACAGAATATTAGTGTAAGGTTTACAATAATGGAGTATGTGTAGAATTGGGGCAATAAAATCTAAAAAATATATTCATCCATCAAAAGCGTTGAATTTGATGCGTTCTCAGCAAGAGGGTCATGATGATTCAGGATTTGCATTTGTTATGCAAGATTTGGGTGGTATCTTTGAAACATATAAAGATTTGCCTATTTTATCAATGGCTGCAACTTTAGAAGGAACACGTCTTGCAGAGGATATTTTACACGACATAGGGTTTAAAAGAGTTTTGCAATGGTCACCTGATGTTAAGCCTGAAAAAGGATTAAAGATTACACCAATGCCAAACTACATTTTTGATGTATTAATGTATCCAAAAAGCCACAAGTATGCAACGAAAGAAGAAAAAGAAGAATTACTTATTGATACAAGCATCAAATTAAGAAAAGCATTAGAAGAAAATAATTCTGGCTTTATATATTCTTTCTGGCCTGATGTTTTAACCTTAAAAGAAATTGGTAGTCCAAAAGATATCGGAACATATTTCAATCTTTGGAATGATGATAAAGATTTGTGTTCAAAAATTATCACTGCACAATGCAGGCAAAACACGAATTACGGTATTGTTAGATATGCTGCACACCCATTCTTTTTAGAAGGTTATACAGTGTTAGCTAATGGCGAAAATACATTTTATGAAAAAAATAGACTTTATCAACAAGGTTTGTACAAAGGTTATATCGGGTTTGAATCAGATTCTCAATGTTTCTTGTATTCTTTACACTACGTAAATAAAATTTTAAAATGGCCATTAGAATATTTTATGCACACAATAAATCCATTATCTTATAACGAGATTTGTAATAGAAAACCTCTTGAAAGAGATATTTTATTAAGAATAAAGGCTTCTTTAGAACATTTAGAAACAAATGGTCCTAATACAGTTTTAGGTGTTGTTCCAAACGGGAATTTAATTTGTGTTTGCGACCCTAAAAAATTAAGACCTGTAGTAGTTGGAAGAGATAAGGACACTGTTATTATGACCTCAGAAGTAGCAGGTATAAACGATATTCTTCCAAACAGAGATATGAGCAAAGACATCTACCCAAAAGAAAGAGAAATGGTAGTTGTTACGAATGATTTAACGGTGGAAAGATGGCAGCAGTAAGAGTTAATGA
This sequence comes from Candidatus Gastranaerophilales bacterium HUM_9, assembly GCA_002103075.1. Lineage (GTDB taxonomy): Bacteria > Cyanobacteriota > Vampirovibrionia > Gastranaerophilales > Gastranaerophilaceae > UBA2883. The sequence goes on from DABG01000014.1 coordinate 6,967, forward strand.
ATTACATAAAGACGATTTACCTTGGATAATTGAATACGATGAATCAAAATGTATCCAATGTGGAAAGTGTCTTGCTACGTGTTCATTTAAGGCTATTAAGGCTGAGATAGAGCAACGTAAAAAATCTGGTTCATTAACAGAAAAAAACAAACTTGAAAAAGTTGTTGTTATAAAACAGGTTGTTGATTTCAAAAGTCATTGCCGTGGTTGTGGGATGTGCGAAAGAGTTTGTCCTAATGGTGCAATAAGAGCCGTTAGAAACACTGACGACAGATATTCTATCAGATACAGAGCTGAAACCGGCGATTCTGTAAAAAAGGGTGGACGTTCAAACTTGAACACAGAAGGTCGTACCTTAGATAAAATCAAGGTCGGTAGAATTTCACAAATGACAGACCCTTCACTTGATGCTGTTAGACATACTTTTGAACTAAAAACTCCATTTGGGAGAGTTTTGTCTGCAGACAAACTTGATTTACAAATTAAAGACGGTAAAATGGTTGAATCAAAACCTTTGCCACCAAATAGATGGATTTACCCAATCATTATGGGTGATATGTCAATTGGAGCTGTATCTTGGAGAATGTGGGAAGCAATGGCTATTGCAACTGCATACTTAAATGAGGTTATGGGGATTCCAATTAGAATGTGTACTGGTGAAGGTGGTATCCCTGCAAGATTGTTAAAATCTAAGTATGTTAAATATATGATTTTGCAGATAGCATCAGGGCATTTTGGTTGGAATAGAATAATTGACGCCATGCCTGAAATGACAGAAGATCCTGCCGGTATCTTGATTAAGATAGGTCAAGGTGCAAAGCCTGGTGATGGTGGTATGTTGATGGCAAACAAGGTTGCTAAATACGTTCAAGAAATTAGAGGAGTTCCAAAAGCTGATTTACTTAGCCCACCAACTCACCAAGGACTTTATTCAATTGAAGAAAGTGTTCAAAAGATGTTTTTATCAATGAACGCTGCATTTAACTTTAAGGTACCTGTAGCTATCAAGGTTGCAGCATCTGTAACAAGTGTATCTGTTTATAACAACTTGTTGAGAGATCCTTATAATATTGTTGGCGGATTCTTTGTTGATGGTTTGGCAGGTGGTACTGGTGCGGCACACGAAATTTCATTGAACCACACAGGTCATACAATTACATCAAAACTTCGGGATTGTTATAAGGCAGCTATTCAACAAGGTAGACAAGGAGAAATTCCTATCTTTGCTGGTGGTGGTTTGGGTCAAACAGGTAGTTTCGCAGCTGATGCTTTTAAATTGATTTGCTTGGGGGCTAATGGTGTATTCTCTGGTAGATTATTACTTCAAATCGCTGGTTGTGTAGGCAATGACACAGAAAGATGTAACGCTTGTAACACAGGACTTTGCCCTGCTGGTATTACAAGTCAAGATGTTTGTTTGACAAAACGTCTTGATATTGATAAGGTCGCACAAAATTTGGTTAATTACATTTTGGCAACAGATTTAGAGCTAAGAAAACTTATGGCTGCAACGGGTTGCTCATCTTTGCCAGTTGGTCGTTCAGATGCACTTATTACAGTAGACAAAAATGTTGCTGATAGATTAGATATACAATATGCTTGTTAGAGCAGGACTTATTAGGAAATTATGAAAACAGTTAAAATTAATGCTTTAGAAAATAATGTAAGAATGTCAACTCAATCACTTCTTCAACTAATCGAAGAAAAAATTGAAGAGGGTTATACAGATTTTGAGATAAATGCTTGTGGACAACACGATATTGGCGGTTCTGCATGGTCTAGAAAAGATGGAAAAGAACTTAATTTTACTATAACTAACCCTGGACAAAGAGTTGGAGCAATGGCTCGAAAAGGAACAAATATTTATGTAAACGGTTCTGTTCCTGCTGATGTGGGTTGGTTAAATTCAGGTGCAAAGATTATTGTAAATGGCGATTGCGGTGATACAGCTGCACACTGTGCTGCAAGCGGTAAAATATATGTATCAGGAAGAGTTGGTACTCGTTCTGGTGCGTTGATGAAGTTTGACCCTAAGTTTGAAATTCCACAATTTTGGGTGCTTAAAAACACTGGCTCATTTAGTTTTGAGTTTATGGGTGGCGGAATAGCTGTAATCTGTGGATACGATTGTGCCGGATTGAAATCTGTGCTTGGAAATCGTTCTTGTGTTGGTATGGTAGGTGGTACGATTTATTGTAGAGGTCCAATCAAAGGAATCGCTAGTTGTGTAAAAGTTGAAAAACTTAATAAAGAAGACAAAGCGTTCTTAACTTCTGGTATGAAAGAGTTCTTATCTTCTATCGACAAAAAAGGGTTAGCTGATACTTTGCTTGATTTTTCTGAATGGCATAAAATTACTCCGATTGCTCCTGATGAAAAACAAAAGAGAATTAGTGTAAAAGAATTTAGAGAAACTCAATGGGTTGAAGGCGGTATCTTTGGGGATTTTATCCAAGATGATTTGAATGTATTTGACCTTGTTACAACTGGTGTTGGTAGACTTCAAACACCTTGTTGGGAAAAAAATTTATGTATCAATTGTGAATTATGTCTAAAGAATTGCCCAAATAATGCGATAACAAAAGACGAAAACAATAACTATTCAAGCGATGACAATAAGTGCATTGGTTGTTCAATTTGTTCTGTTGTATGTCCTAAAAAGGCTTGGACAATGAAGAATAATAATAAAGAAATCTCATAATATTAAACTTTGTAAACATTTACTTAAAAACACTAAAGTTCTAGAAAGATTAATCCGTTAACTATCTCGGAGCGTAGTCTTTTTAAGGATATAATTTTATGAGAAAAGTAGAAAATTTTAATGGCTTGGCATTTTTTAATAATGACATTAGATTTGATTTAAAATCAATCTTTACGTCATATTTTGTTAGATTAGCATTTGCAGTAACACTTATGGCAATAGGATTGTACGCGATTCAATACTTGAATATCATTGACTAAAATTTAATAAAAGTTAATAAAAGGCAATTTTTTAAACTAAAAACACTTTATATATATAGTATATATATAATATATGGATTTGAATATGCCTGTAAACAAAACTAGTACAATACAACATATTGATAGTGCACCAATACGTAAATTTAATCACGTTGAACGTCCTGAATCAACACGTGTAGCTCACCACGTGCCGAAAAAGTTCAATATAAAACCTGATTTAACGCCTATTGGTAAAGTACATGTTGCAGACAGTGCTAAAAATTCTGTTAAAGGTAATTTGATTTATTTTTATTTCAACAATTTGTCAGGAGTATACAAAGCAGAAGCAAATAAGGGTGTAAATTCAAAAGGTACACGACAAGTAGACGTATGTCTTGCTAAATACTCCAAAGAAGTTGCAGAAGAATTATCAACTGGAGGTGCTTGCTACACAGGTGTCAAATGGGCATTGGTTAATGCTGGAGTAATCGACGATTATGGAGATATGCCAAAAGGCAGTGCCAAAGATTCTAAAGCCTATTTCGATAAACATAAAGATAAGTTTGAAAAAGTAAACGTTAAAAAAGAAAATTTATCAAAACTTCCTGCTGGCATGATTGTCGTGTATACAAAAGATGGAACTGATGGACATATTGCTATCACAAATGGTAATGGTCAAGAAATGAGTGATTGCACAGATAACATGAAATGGCTGGATTCAAAAGGTAAAGGTGCATCGTATACGGTTTACCGTTTGACGGATAATTGGTCATACGATAGAGAGTCTATGAAGTTGAAGTTTAACCCAGATAGAAAATAATGTTTTGGATTATGTATACAGGGATTCTTCGCTTCGCTCTGAATGACATTTTGTGTACGCAGAGATTCTGAAACGGGTTTCATTTCTATCCATGATAATTTTAATCCGTCATTGCGAGTCATGAATGAACACCGTAAAACGACGGATTGTGTTCACTGCAAACTCGCAACTCTATGCTTTTACACTATTATTAGCAGGAGTATCAGCCTTATTTTCTGTTGGTGGGGTCTTATCATTACCCTTGCCTTTAACCATTGCAATTGCAGGCTCTACTGCTTTTTTAATTACAACGTTTTCAACAAAATGGTCGATAGGTTTTGCTAATAATGACAATGCTACAAATCCACCAGCTGATAAAAGAATTTTATTTTTGAATACGTGTGATTTTTCCATCTTTCTAACGTAATCAAATGCAATTGATTTTTTTGCAACTTTTATTAATTCAGCAACTTCCTCTTTAGGCATATTACCAGCCATTTCAGCTGTGGCTTTTGTCATTTCAGCTACCTTTTGAGTATCTTTTGTGAATTTTTTAAACATCTTATCAGACATCTTTGCAGGTTTTACTCCATCAAGAAGATTTTGCCTGTTTTCAACTAATCTGTCTACAACTTGTCCAATATAGTTATTCACGTCCTCTTTTTTAGGATTTTTCAAGTGAGGATTAGCTAACCAATTTTTCATTGCTACAAGCGGTTTCATTAGCATATTATGAGTTTCTTTATGCTTAATAGTTTCTGACATTTTAGGAATTAAAGAGTCTGTAAACGCTTTTTTATCAACTTTGCCAGCTTCATTTAAAAATCCATTATGTTCTCCTGTATTCATTGAATTGATTACAAAGTCAGAAATTTTTTCTCTCTTACTAAATGCAAGTCCAGATTTTGATAAACCAGACAGCATATCAACAGCAGTTTGTCCTGCCTTAACAGCAAAAGTTGGAAGTGCAACGCTTGCTAATAATTGATTAGACAACTGTTTTGCTCCTCTTTCACCACTTGGATCTTGGTTTCCATATTCATCTTGTTTATATTTATCAACTACGTCAGCAGCAATATAACCAATTGCAGGAACCCATGATGCCCAAGCCCATGATCCAATAACCGGTCTAAGTGCTTCACCAACTTCGTTTGTATAACCTAATGCCCTAACTGGCATTTCCATATATATATCACGTCTTTTTTCTTGTTTTTTTTCTGGCTCTTTTACTGCACTCTCTTTACCAGAATTTTCTGTATTTAACTTATTTAATTGGGCTTTATTTAACTGATAACTTCTAGTATTCCCAAATCTAGATTCAATACTTACCAAAAATATCTCCTTCATACACATACATACTACACTTATTAAGTGAAAAAAGTATAAATCTATTTTCTTGCTATAAAATACTTCAAATTGTAACAATCAATAATTTTTTGTTACAAAATTATTAGTACATTTTAATAATTTCTCTAATTTTTTCAAGATTAGCATGTGCAACTTTTCTTGCTTTAGCTGAACCTGTTGCAATAATATCTTTTACTTCATCAACGTGAGTTTCGTAATAAGCACGTTTTTCACGGATTTCAGCGAATTTTTCGTTTATTTTTGCACCAAGTTCACGCTTACATTGAGCACAACCTCTCAAACCTTTTTCACATTCTGTTCTAATATTTGTAACTTCTTCTTCTGTTCCAAAAATATTCCAATATTTGAATGCAACTTCACAATCATCAGGGTGTCCCAAATCATCTTTTCTTAAACGACTTCTATCAGTAATTGCACTCATAACTTTCTTTGCAGTTACTTCTGCTGTATCTGATATTTTAATATCATTATTAAATGATTTGCCCATCTTGTTTCCATCTAAACCACATATCAATGAACAATTGTTTAATTTTGGTTGTGGTTCTTTGAAGAAATCAGTTTTATAAATATTATTAAATCTTCTAACAATATCTCTTGTTAATTCAACATGAGCAACCTGGTCTATTCCAACTGGAACATAATCAGCGTTGAACATCATAATATCAGCAGTCATAAGAACAGGATAACCCATTAAGCCATAACTTATTTGATTATTAGCTTCATCTTTTGTTCTCAAAATTTTTGCCATATCTTTCAATGTCGGATCTCTTTCAACCCAATTTTGAGGAGTAATCATGCTTAAGTACAAATGAAACTCAGCAATTTCAGGAATTAATGATTGTAGATATATTGTTGACTTTTCTGGATCTAATCCACAAGCCAACCAATCAGCTACAACATCAACTATATTTTGCTTTAAGTCTTCTGTTTTGTCATACTTTGTAGTCAATGCATGCCAGTCTGCAACAAAGAAATAAGAATCATATTCATTTTGCAATTTTACCCAGTTATCAATTACACCAAGATAGTGTCCTAAGTGTAATTTCCCTGTTGAACGCATACCTGAAACTAAAATTTGTTGCATACTATAACCTCCTTGTTCTTATTCATAGTAACATAAAAATTCTAATTTTACCTAAACTCTCAAGAATAATTGTTAAGATTTATTACAAACATGTTTCAAAAAAGTCAATTTTGGAGTTCAGATATCCTTTATATATACATAGGAAATAATTAAAAGGAGTATATAATGGGCATTGACTTCAACAATTTAATTGCTAATCTTGGTAAAGCATCTGCTAATATGCAAAATGATAAAACCAAAATTGATACTAAATCAGAATTAAATGCTTATGTTTCAGGCTGGGACGCAATTAAAGCAAAAGCTGAAAAAAGTAATAAAGCAATTCAAAATGGTGAAGACACAGCTTATGATAATGTTAATATTTCAGACTTAGAGCAAACAATGAAATCTGAATTAGCAAATCTTATGGGTGCTGACTTTGGTAAATCAGCAGGCGTTAAAGCTGAAAAACAAAATAATGAAGTTGTATTCTCAGAAGATGAAATTTCTCTTGAAAATATGATGTCATTACTTGCTCCAGAAGACAATCTTGATATCGATAAATTACGTGAATTTAACAAAAAACCAATGTTATCTTCTGTCGAAGAACGCAACGACGAAGTTGCTACTCTTGAAAATGCAGGTTTCTCTTCTGAATTAGTTAATATTTTGATGGACGAAACCCCATCTGCATTAAAACACATAACAAATTCTATCAAAACAGGTGCTGCTGATAGAATTAAAGATTCTATCAAAACATTTGATGGATTAGCTCAAAATGAAAAAGATATGGATATCTTAGGATATATCAAATATGACTCTCTAGATAGAACATAGTAAAATTTGTATATATAAAATTGGAGGAATATTAGGAATAACTAATAAAAATTTAACAGAAAAAAATAGGAATATTTATAGAGAAACTTAATAAATAACAAGTTTTATGTAACACGCAACAATTTTTGTTGTGGAGTTTACAGCCCTTACAAATGCAATATGTATTTGTGAGATATGGGAATAAGATAGTAAGACAGGTTATAAGGTCGATATATTCGACCTTTTTCTTTTTTTAGTATAGTTTTACCATTAAAATATTTTGATTTAGTTGAATATGGTTTTTTATTCGTATATAATAAAAATATGGAATGTCCAAAATGTGGTAATGAAGTAAAAGATACGGATAAAGTTTGTCCGTTTTGTAAGAAGGTGCTTCTTTTAGAGTGCCCTATTTGTCATAAACTTAACAGAACCGCTGTTTGTAGTGAATGCGGTTATGTTATCATTGTAAAATGCCACAATTGTGGAACTCCAGGGCCGAATATATTAGGAAAATGCCGAAAATGCGGGTTTGATACTGCAAAAAGTGTCATCATGAATGAGGCTGAAACAGAAGAATATGCTTGTCTTGCAATTACATTTCCAAATCTTGAAGACCTAAGACCAGCACTTAAAAATAAAACTATTTTTAACAAGTTTAAAAAGAAACTAAAACAAGCACTTTTTGCTTATGCATCAAGTCAAGATAACCGTGCACAAGCGTTTGGTGACACTTATGTTATTAAATATTATAAAGAATTTTCATTAACAAGTTCTGTAAAAAAGGCTGTAAAATCAGCTATAGAGCTTTTAAACAAAATTGGTGGAATTAGCTACAAATTAAAGAAAAGCAAAAATGTAAGATTGCATTGTAAAATGACAATCTTAAAAAAGACATTTGAAACGGATAATAATGAATTCAATACAGGTTTAAATATTAAACTTATTAAAGATACCACAGTAGAAAAATATACAGATGGACTACAACTTATAACAGACCAATATGTCAACAACGTTATCTCACGTGATTATACGCTTGAAATGATTTATTCTTCTCAGGTAGGTGATGAACTTTTGATGTTCTATGAATTTCCATTAGAAGATCAAATTATCCCTATCGTTGACGAAGAAGAAAAAGTAGACGAAACTAGCTTATTAAAAGCTCCTACAGCTCTTCCTAAACCAAAAATTTACGATGATGATGACGAATTACAAGAAATTTTATATGGAAATAAATCTATAGATATTACCACAGAAAGCCGATTTATTTCAGCCCCTGCACACGATGTGTTTAATGTTTTAAAAGAAACTCTTTCTGAAAACAGTTTTATAGCATTAAAAACTACCGAACGTAGAGAGCTTCCTACAGGAGATGTTTTGGATTTCTTAAAAACTATTTCATCTAATGTGATTCACGTAAATTGTAGAAAATCTTCAAAATTTATTCCGTATGCATTTTTTAAGGATTTATTCTCAAGGGTAGCAGGCATTGATACAAGAGTTAAAGGTTCTGAGGTTCAGGCTGCACAAAAATTGGCGTCAATAGATACAAATAATCTTATTACTACATTATTAAATCCAACAACACCGTTTACAAACACTCCTGATGAAATGTTCAGAAGTTATTTAGAAGTGTTTAAAAACTATTTTGATTCTTTATCTAATCAAATTATTTTTATTGAAAATTTCGATTTGATTGATGAGGCTTCTCGCAGAATAATAAATAAATATTTATCCTCTTTGATAAATATGGAAGATTTGCATTTTACCTTTGTTGTTACTGTTCGTTCGGATTTTTCAATTTATAAAAATATTTCAAAATTATTACATTCGCCATTCTATAAAGAAATCAATGTAACAAAAGGTGATTTCAACATATTTTTAGATACAATTCAAGAGGACATTTCTGAAATTAAGGATACTTTCTATATTCAAAAATTAGAAGAACGTTGTGCAGGTAGCTTACTGTACTTCAAAAATGAGCTTCAATACCTTATGGACACCAACATATTTATTATTTTTGAAGGCAAACTTATGCTAGGTGCAGGCAAGACAGTTGTATATCCTGCGACAATAAAAGAATTATTAGCTAAACGTTTTGATTCATTACCTGAAAATGAAGGCTTAGTAATGGCTTATGCGACTTTATTATGTGGCTATGCTCACTCTTCGTTTTTAAACAAATTAGAAATTGAAAATGTTGATGAAGCTATAAACAATCTTCTTGTAAAAGGATTGATTTTGTACGAAAACTCTTGCGTTGTTATTCAAAACTACAGATTGTTTGAAGAAAGTTTATTGAAACATTTAAAAGCTAACATCAAAAAATCATTGGCAACTAATATCGTTGAAAAACTAAACATTAGAACTTTCGTAATTGATGACATATTAAAACAACCTGAAGAAAAACTTGATAGAATCTATGAAAACGCTTTAATGTCACTTAATTTTGGCGATTTCAATGCTTTTTTAATATGTGCAAAAGAATACTTTAAACTTATTGATAATCTAAAAATTAAAGAATGCGAATTGCTTGATAGAAAAAATGAACTATACAATTATCTAGTAGAACATCTGAATAGATATCCTTCTACTAAGATTTATTCAATTTCTAAAAATATTCTTGCTAATGCAACTAAAAACAACGACGATGCAACTATAGTAAATGTTTCAAGTCTGATTCTAGATTCAGCATTAAGTGGACACGATTATTTGTTAGCTAGTCAATGTATGCAAAACATTCTTACTAGAATTCTTAATCCTTCTTTATTGGAAGAAGGACAAGATTATTCTGTTAGATACGTTTTATATTCTTGTTTGAATGCTAAAATAATGTTTCAACTATCAAGAACCGTTGAATGTGTAAATATTTGCGATACTATCTTAGAAAAAATTACTCCTGAATTTTTAGAACAGTTACAGGTTAAAGGTGTTGATAAAACGGAATTTATTACATACGTAATGGATACATTAGTATTTTCTGCTATTTCCAAAATCGTTATGTGTGATGGAACATTAGAAGATTTTCTTGATAGAGTTAAAGAGAAATTAGGTAGTGATATCTTATCAAGAAATCATTTAATATTATTCAAAAAATTATTATACAACGAAGAATTTGATAATGATGCAGGTATATCAAATGACAGCATGTCAATATTTATTGCAAACATTATTAAAGCATTTAAAGAATTTTCTGGTGATTATAATGAGTTTGCACAAAATATTTATCAAGCAAAGCAATCATTACAAGGTAATGATATGTATATTTTCTCATTGATTTGTGACTTGTTTATTGGTTATTCATATCAAAAAATAAATGTTGTTGAACAAAAATCGTGGAAGAAAACAGAAACAATTTATGATGATGTATATACACTTGCTCAACGTTCAGGAATTGTACTTGTACAAATATTAGCAAGATGGTTCAAGGCAACCTTATTAAAAGATAAAGGTTTGTTTGAAGAAGCCTATGATTTAATTGTGTCAGTATCTTCATTGATAAAACGGGTAAGTTTATCTAATCAAATAATGATATTATGCAATTTGATTATGACAATAAATATTGTTTCAAACATAGAAGAAAAACAAAAAGAACTTCCTGGGCTTATTTATAAAGTATTTTATTTGTGTTCAAAATACAACCTTGAAGAATATTATAAATTTATTGATGATCAAAGATTGCTTGACGAAGATTACATAAAAGAATTGCAAGAGTCATTTAATATAAGTGAAGAAGAAGTGGTTTCTGATAATAATTCAGAAGATACAGCAGATGAAGAATCAAATAGTGAAGAAAATTCATCTGATGAGCCACCAACTCCACAAGAATAAAAAGAGAGGTTTTTATGAAAGTATTGTTTGCATCTGCGGAAGTAGCACCTTTTTCTAAGGCTGGTGGATTATCTGATGTTATCGGAAGTTTGCCTAAATATCTTGAAAATGATGCAGAAATAGCTATTTTTACACCTTTGCATGGTTGTATTGATACAAAAAAATACGGGATAACCGAGCTAGAAAATTCTGAGATGTGGATATCATTCGGTGGGCAGCCTCAAAAATTCAGATTGTTTATGACAAAACTTCCGAATACCAATATAAACGTATTTTTCGTACATAATGATTGGTATTTCACTTGTTTCAAAGAGGTTTATCCAAAATGGCTAGATACGCGATATGAACATGAAAGATATGTCGCATTTTCACTAGCGACACTAGAATACGCAAAACAATTAAATTTTAGAGCAGATGTCATTCACTCTAACGATTGGCATACAGCAATGATACCATTGTACATAAAAGCTAACTACAAATTTGATGAATTCTGGTCTAGAACCAAAAACGTATTTGAAATCCATAATTTAGCATATCAAGGAGTTTGGTTTGAAGACATTCTTGATTTTGCAAATATGAGAAAAGATATTGTGTTCAATGAATGGGGTTGTGAACATTATGGACGTGTAAACTGGATGAAAGGTGCACTAAATTATTCTGATAAAATAGTTGCTGTTTCTCCTAAATACGCTCAAGAAATTCTAACTGAAGAATTTGGTGAAGGTATGGATTACACATTAAGAGGACATACAGATAAACTTGTAGGCATCTTAAATGGCATCGATTACGATGTATTTAACCCAAAAACTGATAAAAACCTTGCTAAAAACTATGATGTCAAATCTATAGAAAACAAAGAAGAAAACAAAAAACAAATTTGTGAATATTTTGGACTAAAATACAATCCTGAAAGACCTTTAATCGCTTTAATTTCTAGACTTGTAAGTCAAAAAGGTATTGATTTAATCAGACAAGTTGAAAACGAACTTAAAAATATGAACGCTGATTTTGTATTCTTAGGTTCAGGTGACAGTAGTTATGAAAACTTATTGATTTGGCTATCTAATAACACTTCTAATATCAGGGCTTATATTGGTTATAAAGCAGATTTAGCGAACCAAATTTATGCAGGTAGCGACTTCTTCTTGATGCCATCAAAATTTGAGCCTTGTGGATTAAGTCAACTTATTGCTATGAGATACGGTTCATTACCAATCGTTAGAGCGACAGGTGGTTTAGATAACACAGTTATTGGATACCCACTAGATAACTCAACTGGTTTCAAATTCTGGGGTTATGACGGTTGGCAAATGAAGGAAGCTATTGATTGTGCTTTAGGAGTTTATCACGATAAATATACGTTTAACTCAATGAGAAAGTCTGCTATGCAGTCTGATTTCACTTGGAAAAAAAGCGCAGAAGAATATTTAAAACTTTATAAAAGCCTTGTTTAGTAATTGCTATTCAGGATCAAGAAAACTGATTTGTGTAAATTCGTACTAAATATGTACACAAGGATTCCGAAACAAGTTCGGAATGACTGTATAATATTTGTTTTTAGGGTCATCCTGAATTTATTTCAGGATCCTTCTGAACATGAAGAACCGTTGATTTATGGATTGCCACAAATTTGCGTTGCAAATTTTCGCAATGACTGATTAACATTATAATAGACAATAGTAGAATTTATTTTAATAAACATTAACAATTTGCCATATTAATTATTGTTGGTACGATATAAGTATGGCTAAGATATTGTTGGTTTCAGATAATATAGATGTAAAAACGGATATTCAAACTACGTTGTTGAATCATGAAATTGAAGTTTGTGAAGACGAACTTTTAATAGCTGACTCAATGCAGGTTGATACTCCTGATATTGTAATGCTTGACTCTGATGTCGAATCAGTTGACATACGTTCTATTTACAAAACTGTTAAAAATTTTGGTGTAATTATTCTATTGATTATGCGAGAAAAAGAAATCCCAACAGAAATTTTAACCAATGCTCATATATTTGTTTCTTATCCATTGAATAAAACTTTATTAAAATCTGCAATTTTTTCTGGCTTAAAAACTAAAAAAGCATTAAATAAGTTAGCACTTTCTAACAAAGAACTTGCAAACAGCCTTTATCAACTAGACGTTTTGTATAATACAAGTTCTTCTTTATCAGGGACTTTAGATAAAAATGAACTTATATCTATTATGAACGAAGGAATAGACAAGTCCTTAAACTCTAATTTAGCTTGTTCTTTATCATTTAATGATAAAAACGCACCTGTTCTATATATCTCATCAAATTATAAGATGTCTTCACGCTTAATCGAAGCACTTAAACTAAGAGCTGTACTTAATTATAGAACTGCAACTGGTGAAAAAAGTGAAATTTTTGGAATTGATGATATTGAAGTTGTTGAAAACATCAAGTTTGCAATGAATGAATATGATTTTGAGGTATTAAACTTCCAAAAATCATTAGCTTATATAAATGTCGATAATAAGTGTTATGGATATTCTGAAATTTTTAGAGAAAAAGAATTCGCAACTGATGATATAACTTGTTTTCAAACATTAGTAAATCAGGTTTCTTTACCGTTAAAAAGTGCTATTCTTTATCAAGAAATTTTAGAAAAAAATAATCAGCTTGCAAAATTAGAAAGATTAAAATCAGAATTTATATCAATCGTTTCTCACGAATTAAAAACTCCACTAACGTCAATTAAGAATTCTTTAGATATTATTTTAAGTGGGAAAACAGGTGATATAACAGAGTCAATGCAACGTTTTCTTGATATGGCAAAACGTAATGTAAAAAAATTGGCTCGTATTATTAATGACTTGCTAGACATGTCAAAGATTGAAGCAGGGAAAATGGATTATTCTTACCAAATAACAGGTGTTACACAGGTTATTGAAGATGTCAGAACAAATCTAACGGAATCTGCAAAACAAAAAAATCTTGAAATCAAATTAGATATTCAAAAAGATTTGCCAACCGTTTATATTGATACAGATAGAATTGAACAAGTGCTTTCAAACCTTGTTTCTAACGCTATAAAATTTTCTCCAAACAGTTCTTATATAACAATTTCTGCAAAAACTGTTAATGGAAAAAACATAATTGCAGATGAATGTTTCATGCCACAAATAAGCTGTTTAGAAGGAGATTACATTGAAATATCAGTAATTGATAATGGAATTGGTATCGATAAAAAAGATTTGAAGCATGTGTTTGATAAGTTTGAACAAATTGAAAACTCTATGACAAGAGAAGTTGGTGGTTCTGGACTAGGATTATCAATTGCACTACAGTTGATATCAGCACATAATGGCTTAATATGGTGTGATAGCGAGTTAAACAAAGGATCTTCTTTCAATTTTGTTCTTCCTGTTTTAAAGAATACAAATTCTTTACAAAAAGAAATCTAAAATTCAATATGATATAATGTTATTGTGTGTATAACGTAAGAGGTGTCAAATGAAAAAAATTCTTATTGTTGATGATGAACAAGATATTGTAGAAAGCTTAAAATTTGTACTCGAAAACGAGGGTTATACTTGTTATACTGCCCTAAATGGTGAAGATGGTTTAGCATCAGCAAAAGAACTTTTACCTGATTTAATCATACTTGATATAATGATGCCAAAAATGAACGGATACAAAATTAGCCGTTTATTAAAATTTGATAACAAATACAAAAACATTCCGATTATTATGTTGACAGCTCGTTCTCAAGAAGAAGACAAACTTATCGGTAATGAAACAGGTGCAAACGAATATATTACAAAACCGTTTGACTTGGAGTTTGTAATAAACAAAGTTAATCAGTATTTGAAGGATTAATAATGGAAACAATCTCAAACAAAACTTTAGAAAAACTAAAATATGATTTGGTAAGAGATGGGCTTGTAGAGTACGATATTCTAGACAAAGCTCAATCACTTGCTTCTGCTGAAAATATAAATATCGGAAAAGTATTAATTTCTTCAGGAATTATTGAAGAAAAAACGCTTTTAAAGTTTTTAGAAAAGAAATTACATATACCAAGTGTTAATCTTGAAGACTATAGTCTTGACGAAAAATGTTTAAAATATATCAGCTTTGCTGATGCAAGAAGATACAATGTAATTCCATTGTTTAAGATAGAAGATGTTTTGACTGTAGCAATGGCTGATCCACTAGATTTGTTTGCTATTGATAAAATTATGGAATCTGCAGAATGTTCTATTGAACCAGTTATAGCGTCACAAGAAAGCATTTCTTCTAAAATTGAAGCGTATTACAATACATCTGGTACTGTTGATAAAATTTATACAGACTTGTACGATGCAGGTTTTGATTGGAAAGACGAATTACACAGTGAGGATTTAAGCGAAGAACATATTCAAAAAATAATAAGAGCTATTTTAAAACAAGCTATTATTGAAGATGTTCACGAGCTCTATTTTGAACAGTCAGATGAGGGACTTAACCTTATTTTCAAGAAACAGAACAACTATGAAAATAAAGGTGCAATTCCGTATATCCTAGTTACATCTATTGTTTCAAAATTAAAAACTTTATCTAATTTAGATCCCTCAGTTTCAGAAGTTCCACAACTTGGAAAACTTTGCTTTAATGTTGATGGGATAATGTTAGTTGCAAGCATATCTGCGTTTCCTACTATTATTGGAGAAAGAATAGCTTTAAAAATTTATAAACCACCAAAACAGTTATCAGAATTAATTAAAGATGAAAAACAAAAACAACTTTTAAACAAATGCATTGATAAAGCAGGCATAATCCTTGTTTGTGGTGCACAATTATGTGGTAAAACTCACGTTATTTATTCACTTTTAAATGAAGCTACTCATTTAAGAAAAAATATTATGACGATTGAATCAATAACGAAGTATGATTTAAAAGGTGTTAATCAATGTGAACTTAACGAAAACGTCGGTTTTAATCTTGATAAAGCCTTGAGGTTTATTGAGTTTCAATCACCTGATGTTATTTATATTGAGGGTGTTAAGTCGAAATATGCGTTTGAATATTTTTCAGAACTTGTTTATAACAATAAGACTGTTATTACAGAGTTCTTGGCAAACAATATGACTGATTTAAGAGAAAAATTAGCTCACCCAGATTTTCAATCATTCAAATCCTTAATATCATGTTTGATATTCATTCATTCTAAAGACAGTATTGAAGTCTTTGATAAAGATAAAATAAAAAAATATTTAGCATAAGATTAGTTTGTGCTACTATGTAAATAATTAAATAAGGAGAAAATAATATGGCAAGATTAGTAAGACCAAGCTGGGCAATCAGATGTACACAATCAGGTTGTAAAACATTATTTGAAGTAGCTCAATTAGAAGACGGAAAACAACAAGAAGTAGTTTGCCCTAACTGTGGTGAACACTATGTTTATCCTATTATCGAAAACTCAGATGAGAATAAAAATAATTAGATGGAATTTAACGGAACAGATAAACGATACAACCAATTTAGTGCATATTTAAAAAATAAATATGGAGCTAAAGTATATAAAATTACAATAGACGCCGGTTTTTCGTGTCCTAATAGAGATGGACATATATCAACCGGCGGTTGTATATTTTGTGATGAAGGTGGAAGTTTTTCACAAGCTCATTCTAATAGACTTTCTGTAGAAGAACAGGTTATTGTTGGTGCTCAAACATTAGCAACAAGATTTAAAGCTCAAAAGTTTATGTCTTATTTCCAAGCATATTCAAACACTTATAAACCTGTCAATGAATTAGAAAAAATATATTCTTCTTCTTTAAAACACAAAGATGTGGTTGGACTTTCTATTGGCACTAGACCCGACTGTATTGACGAGGATAAGCTTAAATTAATTTCATCTTATAAAGACGATTATTACACATGGATTGAATACGGACTTCAAACAATCCACGATAAGACTTTGAAAAAAATAAACCGTGGACACGATTTTGATACGTTTTTAAGAGCCTACGAAAAGACAAAAGAATATGGAATAAATGTTTGCGTACACGTTATTTTCGGAATGTGGGAAACTCACGATGAGATGATGCAAACAGCTCAAAAACTGGCTGAACTAGATGTTGATGGAGTTAAGATACACATGCTTGTTGCATTAGAAGGAACGAAACTTGCTAATATGTACAAAAACAACGAAATAGATTTTATGTCAGAAGAAGATTATATAAATACGGTTTGTGACTTCTTAGAATATTTACCTCAATCAACTACAATTCATCGACTAGCAGGAAATGGCTTAAAAAAAGAACTCATCGCTCCAAGATGGATTGGAAAAAAATTAGATTGCTTAAATAAAATTGATAGAGAGTTTTTGAGAAGAAATTCTTGGCAAAGTTATAAGTATTGATGAAATATTGTACACAGGGATTCTTCGCTTGCCTTAAAAGATATTTATTACACGCTCTGAATGACGGTTCCAGCCTATCCTCCAGAGGCAAGGAAATAATTTTATAAAAATTTGTCGAATACTCACCCTGAATACACAGAACTGTTGGTTTATGGATTGCCACGTCACTTCGTTCCTCGCAATGACGAATAAAAATTATCTGGACAGTAGTGAAACTCGTTTAGGAATTCCTGCGAACACTTTCTATCTTTCAGGTCTATAAATAGTCTTATTTGATTTTACATATTCATGTAATTCTTTTTCGCCAGCTTTTACTTCAATGTTTCCATAAACAGTGATTCCTCTTTTCTTAAACTCATTAAACCAATCAGGCTTAAATCCTTCATCAAATCCTGTAATTTCTTCAACTCTTTTAGATGGTACACCATAATATATGTTCTTAATTCCAGACCACATAATAGCACCTAAACACATCATACAAGGTTCTGCTGTTACATATAAACTCAAATTTTCTTTTGATAAATCATAAGTACCTAATTTTTGTTCTGCTAGTTTAATAGCATTAACTTCTGCGTGGTTATTTGAACAAGTTTCGTTCACTACTGAGTTTGCAACTTTTACAATAAGATTACCTTTTTCATCATATATAGCCGCAACAAAAGGTCCTGATCCATTATTTGTATAACTTGACATTTCAGATTGTAATTCTTTAATTATTTTTGATGCCATTTTTACTTTGTTATGGTCAATCTTTTCATTCGAAATAATCTTTGCTTGAGAAGGTAAAACTAATGACATTAATATAAACGCAACGATAAATATTCTTTTCATACATATATCCTTTATTTTATTTTTACATAATCATTTTAGTACAAAAAATAATATATTGTAAGCTATTTTTAAGCTATTTTTCATCAATTGTATTTTTCATAAAAAATGGCAACGGGATAAGTATAAACGCTAAAAGAGCAACTGTTGCAAACGCATCTACATAAGCAAACAAAGTTGATTGGGCTACCATTTGTTTATAAAAATAAGCGTTTGCTTTATTATGTGCGTAAGTATATGAAGCAGTACTCATAAAAGTATGAGTCAAACTGTTCATTTTTTGCTGAAACACCATATTAAAATTAGACAAATTATCTACCAAGAAGTTTTGATGCATTTGAGAATGTCTTGCAACAATAGTAGATGACATTGATACAACAACTGCTACCCCAACAGTCTTTAAAAAATTATGTAAACTAGCACCATTTGTTAATTGTTCTTTTGGAAGCGTGCCAAGTGCTAATGCTGAAATAGGAATAAAAGTTAGGATTACCCCAACACCTAACAAAACATTTGGTATCGCAACATAGAAGAAAGACACGGCTAAGTTTACATTTGTATATAAAAATGTTGATAATCCTAAAAAGAAAAATCCTATAGCGACTAAAAGACGACTGTCATAAAGCCTCATAAGGTATGGAATTGCAAATAGCATTAGAACACACGAAATTACACGTGGCGCTAACGTAAATCCACTAAGCAAAGCTGTATAACCTAATACATTTTGTAAAAATTGTGGTGCAAGATACATCGTTGTAAATACAACCATACTTACAGCTGTCGATATTATAGTTCCTACCAAAAAATTCTTATCCTTGAATAATCTTAACTTCATAAAAGAATCTTTGCTTTCCAATTCCCAAACAATAAGAAAAGTTAGCATAACCAATGAAAATCCTGATAGCCAACAAATCCAACCACAATCAAACCAGTTATATTGTTGACCTTTATCTAGAACAATTTGCATTGAAAGTAGCCATAATATGAGTGCACTCATACCAATATAATCAATTTTATGACTTTTATCAGGAGCTACATCGTTAATAGTCTTATTTATAAGAAAAATAGAAAGTATCCCTATTGGAATATTAATTGAATAAATATAGTGCCAATTGAAATTATCTACCAAGAACCCACCAAAAGAAGGCCCTAAAATAGCACAAACCATAACTGCAAGTCCAAATAAAGACATAGCTAGTCCCTTTTTTTCAGGAGGGAACACAGATAATAATACTGTTTGTGAAATTGGAGTCATTGGTCCACCACCAACACCTTGAATAAGTCTACCAATCACCATTACATTTAATGTTGGTGCAATAGAACAAATTAATGCTCCAAGTGTAAAAATCGTAATACAAATATTTATAAAACGCTTTCTGCCTAACATATTTTCAAGCCACCCAGAAAGCATCATCATACAAGCGTTTGCAACCATATATGAGGTTACAATCCATTTTGCTTCATCTGTTGTAGCGGCAAAATATCCAGAAATATGAGGCATCGCAACATTCGTTGCTGTTGTTGCCATAGCAGAAAAAGATGTTGGCATTAAAATTGCAATCGCAATCAACCAAACAGGTGCTTTTAATTTTGGTCTATCAACATCTCCCATGCCAGTCATATCCTAATCTCTATTTATTCCCTCTTACCTTTACAGTTGGCACAACAGACATTCCTGGTATTACATTATATTTTGTTATATCCTCAGTAAAATATATTTTCACAGGAATTCTTTGTACAATTTTTACATAACTACCAACGGCATTTTCTGGTGGGAACAAACTAGCTTTAGCGCCTGATGCCATCTGCAAACTATCTACAACCCCATTAAATTTCTTATGTTTATACGCATCAAGTTTAATTTTTACAGGTTGTCCTGGATGCATATTACCAACTTGTGTTTCTTTAAAGTTTGCAACAATCCAAATATCTGATGTTACAAGTGAAAACATCGGTTGAGCGACTTGAACATAGTTACCAATCTCAACATTTCTATTTGTTACACGTCCAGATTGTGGAGCATAAATCTTTGTATAAGATAAATTTAACTTATCTTGTTCTATTTCAGCTTCTAATTTTTTTATTGTTGCAGTAATCTCGTCATACTTAGCTTTTGTAGATTTATAATTCGCATCTGCAACTGTTAAAGCATTTTTACTTGCATCATAATCGTGTGTTGATGCGATACCTTTTTTATGCATTGATGAAAATCTATCATAATCACGTTTTGAAAATCCTAATTCAGAATTTGTTTTCACTAACTCGTTTTGAACACTTTCTAAAGTAGCTTTTGCTTCTAATAATTTTGCTTGAGTTTGTTTCAATTTCACTTCATAATCAGTCGGGTCTATTTCAATTAACAAAGTTCCTTTTTCTACATAACCGTTATCTTTCAAATACATTTTAACAACAGGCCCTGATACTCTTGGCGCTACTGTAACAATAGAACCTTCTACAAATGCATCATCAGTTGATTTGTAAAACATTGTGTTTATCGATAAATAAACACCTAATATTAATAAAATCGTTCCTACAATAACTGGAACTATAACCCGTTTTTTCTCAAATATATTTCTATTATCGTCTGCCATTTTACTATATCCTCTTAAAACTTAAATTTGTAATCTTACGTTTTGAATTACGTTAGCTTTTATTTTTTCTAATGTACGTTTTGTTATTGATAATTCTTCTTCTGTAATATCTCTTGTGATAAAACTTCTTAGTTCTAAGTCCAAAGGCTCTATTGATTGAATTAAATCTTTTCCTTTTTGTGTTGCTATAATCTTAAAAATTCTTCTTCCGTTTGAATCAGCAATCTTTTTGATTAAATCTTTTTTTAATAATATATCAACTATTCTTGCAACATTTCCTCTATCTTTAAGAGTTGTTTCACAAATTTGTCTTTGATAAACACCTTCATTTTCTATTATTAAAAGTAAAATAAGATATTGTTCAGGAGTTATCCCAATCATTTTATCAGCAAAGGTTTGAGAGGACAAGCCTCTAACAAGAGAACCCACCACATATATTATTGAACCTATTCTATTTTTAATAATGTCTTTAATCATGTTTTATCAAAATCCTTGTGCTATAATTATAGCACAAGGGAATTTAAAAAGGACAAACCATGAAAAAATTTTTTATAATAATTTGTATAACATTGTTGTCATCTGTTTTGCCAACTTTTGCTAATACAGAAGAATACTTAAATCTAAACTGGTGGAAGTCATTCAATGACGATTGTCTTATAGATAACTTAATCACTGTTTCACAAAACAATTATGATTTAAAAAATACTGCACTTAAAATTAAAGAAAACGAACAAGTGGTTAAAATGCAGTTTGCAAACGAATTACCATCTATGACTTTATCTGGTGATTTATCAAGAGATTTGCAAGCTCCTAGACAACAAATGGGTACTTTGAGAATTCCTAAGTATTCTCAATATAATTATAACATTCCTATCACAGCAGGTTATGAAATCGACATTTGGGGGAAAAATAGGTTTAAAACAAAAAGCAAGAAAGCTCAATTAGAAATTATAAAACAAGAACAACGAGCTACATACATCTCTTTAACGTCTGATTTCGCATCTGATTATTTTAATTTAATCAAAGCAGATAAACTAATTGAACTTCAAGAAGAACTTATAAGAACTCAAGAAGATTTATATAAAATGGTTTGCGACAAATATAAAGCTGGACTTTGCACTTTAAATGAAGTACTTGTACAAGAACAGTTTTTAACAGGACTAAAAGAGGAACTAAATCTTCACATTCAAACACGAGAAGTTTTAGTAAACGCTTTAAAAGTTTATTTGGTAAAAAACGATGGTAACATCAAAAGAGCAAATTATAATGATGTCGTTTTAGTTTCAAGCATTCCTACAAAATACAATTCAGATATAATCTTGAACCGTCCAGATTACAAACAAGATGAATATAACATGAAACGTATCGGGTTTGATATAAAAGTTGCAAGACGTGAGTTTTTACCTACCTTTACAATTTATGGTCAAATAGGTTTAAACTCATATCATTGGAGCGATTTCTTTAATAGAGAATCTCAATTTTTTAATGCAGGAATTTTACCAACCTTTGATTTATTTTCTGGAGGAAGAAAATTCGCTCTTTTAAAAATTAAAAAATATCAATATGAACAAGCACTGAATGATTATAAAAAAACTCTTTTAGTTGGTGTAAAAGAGGTTAACTCAAGCCTTGTAGAATATAATACAGCCTTAAAAAATTATCAAGATGTACAATCTCGACTAAACACCGAATCTAAATTATATGTTTTGGCTCAAGACAAATACAAAATAGGTGCTTCTTCAAGTATTGACGAACTATTAGCAAAAGAATCACATTTGATTATACAAAAAGAAGAAGTATCAAACAAGATAAACACTATAATCACAACTATCGGACTTTATAAAGCAACAGGTGGCGTTGATTTAAGAAAAATAAATGAAGATATCTAGTGTCATTCCAAACTTGTTTCACAAAATCCGTCATTGCAAAACTCAAACTACGTTTGAGCAGAGGTAATCCATAAAACAACGGTTTTGTGAATTGTAGGTTGGGGTTTCTACCCCAACAATAATATGTTCAGGTGGTTTCTTCGACCGTATCAAACAGATTATTTCCCTATACAGAAATTATCAAAAATATTGTTTAAAATATCATCAGTAATAACTTCACCCGTCAACTCATCAAGAGCTAGTAGTGATGATTTTACATCTATTGATATAAGGTCTTGCAATTCTTTTTGTTCTGCTGCCATCAATGCCATCATCAAAGATTCCTTTGCATTTATCAAACAATCTTGCTGACGCATATTTGTCGAAAACTCTAAAGACTCTGGATTTATATCACAAACTGAGTCTTTAATCTTTGTCTTTAATTCTTCAATTCCTTGATTTGTTTTTGTAGAAATTTGAAAATCTGGACAATCACCTTTTAACAAATCCGATTTGTTAGCTATTTTTATATGCTTTTTAGATTTTACTAATTCATAAATAGAATTATCTTCTTCTGTCATTCCAACAGATGCATCATATAAGAACAATACCAAATTTGCTTCATCAAGAGATTGTTTTGAAAACTCTATTCCAATTTCTTCGACCTTTGAAATACCGTCTTCATCACGAATACCTGCAGTATCAATCAAAGTTACAGGGATACCAAAATCAAGAGTTTCTTTAAGTACATCTCTCGTCGTACCTGCAATATCAGTTACAATAGCTCTATCAATGTTTAATAGAGTATTAAATAACGATGATTTACCAACATTCGGACGCCCAACAATCGCAACAGAAATTCCTTGTCGCATAATATTTGAAGTATCTGCCGTTGATAAAATCTTATCAATTTCGTTAATACAATTTTTTATTGTGTCAACTATATATTCATATTCAGGCTCTTTTACATCTTCAGGGAAATCAATGCCTGCAACTATTTTTGATAACAATTCAAAAATATCTGACTTAATTTTTCTAATTCTATCAGCCAAAACCCCAGACAAATTCTTTGCAGATGTAATTACAAAATCTTGTGTTTTTGAATGTATCAAGTCTGCAACAGCCTCTGCTTGCGATAAATCAAGCTTTTTATTTAGAAATGCTCTTTTTGTAAATTCACCTTTTTCTGCATGTCTAGCACCATTTTTAATTACAATAGACAAAATTTTTCTAACAATATTAACACCACCATGACACTGGATTTCAATTACATCTTCTCCTGTATAACTATTTGGAGCTTTAAAAGGAAGAATAATAACTTCATCTACTTTTTTATCGTCCTCTAAAATCCAACAATGTGTAATATGATTAGGTTTAAAAATATTTTTTGTTGAAATTTTCTTTGCTATTTCAAAACTCTTATCGCCAGAAATTCTTATAACACCGACTCCTCCCATACCTAAAGGAGTTGATATTGCTGCGATTGTGTCAAATTCTTGTATTATATTCATAACTTAATTATATTACAAATATGATAATTTATCTAAACTAACTATTGACATTTGAGTATATCTTACATACCATATAATAAGAGAAGGGACGGCGACATGGCCAAGTGGTAAGGCAGGAGCCTGCAAAGCTTTTATCCCCAGTTCGAATCTGGGTGTCGCCTTTTTATTTTTCCCTTTTTATAAAAACAAAAAAATAACTGTTAGAATTTGGTTTTAAAAATAATTGTTTTCTTCTTGCTAAAGATTATTTCTCGTATTAAAATGAGAATATGAAGAAGAATTTATTACTACTATTATTTATTTTTCTGTGTTCAGCAGGCGGTTCTCAGGCTCTTGAGATAAATTCACCAAAGCCAGTTGAAACATATAATCACGTTGTTCCCCAAAATACAAAAACAATAAACTCAGACCTTTATGAACCAGAAGATTATTACTCTCCTGAGGTTGAATTAAAAGGTTCTGTTATCTATAACGAAGGGACAAACGCAATCCCTGAAGTTGAACTAGAAAATGTCGAAAAACCAAAAATAAAATTAAAAACAGCAAACATGATTATTCCTGTAAACGAGAAACCAAAGAAAGCAAATACCTCTATCCCAATGCCATCTAGAAGTGTTTTTGCAGGTGCTACAAGGTTAAAAGGGGAAGATTATTGTTTGATTCCTGTTTGGTCACAAATAAAAGAGTCTATGGGAAATTTTTCTTACGGTACAGAATATTTTACCTATGTTGATACTGCTCAGCTTGAAAGTAATATGAATATCTACACAAGATATGATTTCAAACATTTTGCAATCACAGGCAGCGTTGGAACAAATGAAAAACAAATTCAAGGAATGAATGATAATATTATAAGGGTCGCACCAGAAATAAAAATATCTAAGTCTTTTATTATTCGTGATACTATCCAAGCGTATGTTAATACTAACGTTAAAAAGAATAAAATTTCAATAATTTATACGCCAACTATCAAGAATAATCCAGATGTATTAAGGTTTGAACTGGGATTTTCAAACTCTTTCTATGAAGATGGTAGAACAAATTCTGCTGTAGAATTTTCTACTAAAATAAGATTATAAAAAAGTTGTATTAAAATAAAAATTTTTATATAATTAAATTATGGAAGACAAAAGAAAAGATGGCGGGTTAAAACTCGCTAATAGAATAAAACGAGATAAGAGAAAAGCTAGGACAAAAAGACGTTTTCGCTATTCATTTTTGACAGTTATTTTGATTATTTGTTTGGCACAAATGAGTGTCAGTGCTTTGTTGAATATTTCTAAGATTATTGATTATCATATTAAATTGGCAAAATTAGAGTCAAAACAAATTGCAGCAGAAGCTAGAAATTCTGAACTAAAAAAAGATATTAAGAATTTTTCAACGACTGCAACTATGGAATCTATTGCTAGAAATAACTTAAAAATGGCTGGAAAAGATGAAGTTTTGGTTATTGTCAATAAGCATGAAGAAACTAAAAAAAATCAAAAACACGGAAAAATTAGGTTGAAAAACAATGAAAAAAATAATGATTGAGGCTTTTGAACTCAAACGTCAAGGATATTATAAACAAGCTATTGAATTGTACTATAAACTTTTATCTGAAACAGATGATAATGTAGAAATTTTAACAGAACTTGCAGATTTATATTACTTGATGAAAAATAATAAAAAATCTGTTCATTATATTGATAAAGTATTAGAAATAGAACCCAATCATGTACAATGTTTAAAAATTTTAAAGAAAATATATGAGCAACAACAAGAATTTGATTCTGCAATTGATATTGCAAAACATATTTGCAATATTGATTCTAGCAAAGAATCTGTTTTAGAACTTTTGGAGATATTATATAGACAAGGTAATTATGAAGATGTTTGCAAGTATAATGTTGACGACAGCAATAAAGAAGGGTTGTTATTAAAAGCAAAATCTTATTACAAGTTATTAAAATACGATGATGCAAAAAATGTTTTAGAAAAATTGGATAATAATGATGAAGCAAGTATACTATTACTTGGTAAAATTTATTATAAAACAGGGAATGTTGACAAAGTTAAAGAGGTTTATAAAAAATTGAAAGAAATTGATTTAAAGGATTCTGAAAGCCTGAATTTTGTAGGCTTAAATTATGTAGAAGAACTTGATTTTGATAAAGCTATTGAATGTTTCAAGAAAGCTATCGAAATAAAAGATAACGAAGCAAAGTATTATTATAATTTAGGACAAGCCTACTTCTTAAAAGGCTGGATTGATGAGGCTAAGAATAGCTTCAATAAAGCCATTTGTTTAAATCCATTAGAAGAAAGTTATCATTATTCATTGGCATATTTGTACTATAGAATAGGCGATTATGACAACGCTTTTGTTCATTTAGAGGGTGATACTGATGGTGAAGAAAGTTTGAATTCTAAAATTTTGAAATTGGTTATTCAAGCAGAAAAAGGTGATTTAGCTAAACCTAAAATTGAACTAGAAAAAATGCTTAAAGATAACCCTAATAATGAATCTATTTTGTATTCTTTAGCAAAAATTTATTATAAATTAGATATGTTCAAACAGGCTAAGGCTATAATGCAAGATGTTTTAAAGTTAAATTCTAAATCTTTTGAGTACAACGAATACTATATTAGGTTATTGTTAAAACTAGAAGAATTAGATGAAGCTAAAAAATTAATTGATGAATTGATTGAAAAATATCCTAAGTATTATTATGCAAAAGTTTTGGAAGCCGAATATTATATGTTGATTGACGATAATGAAAGTTTGTATGATGTCGCTCAAGAATTAATTGAACTAGAGATGAATCATTATGAGGGTTATTACTTTAATGCGGCTGCTTTGTTTGAGCAAGGTGACGTAAATTTTGCTATAGAAAGTTTAAAAAAAGCGATTACATTAGATGTTAATAATGCTGATTTGTATTTAAAGATGGCTGAATTTTATCAAGCGATGGGCAGATATGAAGATGCATTTGAATACATCAAAGAAGCAAGTGATATTGATAAATCAGCAAAAAATAGAGAACTATATATGCAATTATCAGCAATTGTAAGAAAACGTAATTTATCACAAGATAAAGTGTAGTTATGTAGAAAAAATTACTTGCAATTTTCTAATAATTATATTAAGATATGTATATAATTATTAAATTTTATGAAAAAAAGTGAATGTTTTGTAATATTTGCTACAAATAAAAGGATGGAAATATGACAGAAAACGAAGAACTTCAAGAAGAAACGGGACGTCAAAAGATATTGGTTGCTGATGATGAAGCAAGTATCAGACGTATCTTAGAAACAAGATTAAAGATGGTTGGTTACGATGTTGTTATAGCAGAAGATGGTGAAGAAGCTGTTGAATTGTTTAACAAAGAAAATCCTGATTTGGTAGTTTTAGATGTAATGATGCCAAAGATGGACGGATACGGAGTAACAAGAGAAATCAGAAGAATATCAGACGTACCTATTATCATATTGACGGCATTAGGAGATGTTTCTGAAAGAATTACTGGTTTAGAATTGGGTGCTGATGATTATGTAATTAAACCATTCAGTCCAAAAGAATTGGAAGCAAGAGTTAAAGCTGTATTAAGAAGAACTTCTGATAAGAGTGTTGTAGTTCCTTCTGGTAATAAAATATCAGCTAAAAATGTTATTACAACAGGTAATATTAAAATTGATACAGCAAGAAGACAAGTTTATAGAAAGAATGAACGTATTAGATTGACTGGTATGGAATTCAGTTTATTAGAATTGTTGGTTAATAATTCTGGACAAGCATATTCAAGAAACGAAATACTACAACACGTTTGGTCATACCCTGCAGATCACAGAATTGATACACGTGTAGTTGACGTTCATATTTCAAGATTACGTTCTAAATTGGAAACAGATCCAACAAATCCTGAGTTGATTTTGACAGCTAGAGGCATTGGTTATATGTTCCAAAGAATCAACTAGTTAGATAATTAGAACGAATAAATATGTAAAAAAGAGGTCATATCTGACCTCTTTTTTTATGAATAAGAATATGTTATTACGTTACAAAAATTAAAATTAATACAACCATTAATCAATTAATTTATATAAAAATACTTTATACAAATACGGGGAATTATTTAGGGGAATTTTATAATGGGGAACTGGAATTATTCAAATGGTAACGGAGTAGATTTCAAAATCGGCAAATATGTTCAACAACATGTTGATTTAAAATCTAGAGGTAAACATTCAGGAATTACTTATGACTTGAGAGATTCTTTTATTGAATTAGTTGATCAAGGCAAATTAGTAGATTTAAAAGGTGACGGATTTACTAAAAAAGACGCTTTGAATTTATATAAAGAATTAGATAAAATCCATACAGAAAGAAAATTAAATAAAAATTATACCAAAATGGACGCTCATTCTAAATTTGATTACTCTGAAGAAGAAGTAAGACGTTTAGCGAATGCAGCTGGCTATCAAATTAAGGTTGAAAAAAAATATTATAATCCAACAGACCATACAGGTGTTGCCCCAAAACCTGCATATACACCAATTAAAAGAAAAACAGTTTCTACAAATGTAAAAACTAATAAAAATAATAATGCCCCAAAAACAAAAAATAATTCTTCAATAAGCCAATTTTTCAGCAATATGGCAACATCATTTAAAAACGCTTTTAGAAAATAAATTATATATTCTTAAGTTCTCATCCCCCCACCCTCAATTTATATGAAAGAAAGAAAAAAGACTTCTTTATAGAAGTCTTTTTAAAATTTTTTATACGGGTTTGGAAATAGTACCATTAATTAGTGAACCCTTATGGGATTCGAACCCTATATTTATTAAATAAAATTATTGTACAAAAAGTAAAAATATAGTTAGCAGGGTTGAAAAATGATAAAATAGTTTAAAATATAAGTAACAGGGTGGTAGTTTTCTAAGCTACCGATAAGCTACAAAAAAAAGACAAGAACAAATGTTCTTGTCTTTTTAAAATGGGGCGGGAGATGACTCTGCCGAGAGAAATGATTAAGTATCATTTCTCGAGAGGAAAGAACCCAAAATTTACGAAGTAAATTTCTGGGTGAGAATCACATCTCTACATACATACAAAAAAAAGCAAATGTCTAGATGGGATTGTCTTGCTCACTCGCGTTTAACGGCAATTCCATATTTTGCTGCGATACACGTATCTTGCAAAATATTCCAGCCTCAGCTCGTTCGCGCTCGAACTATTATCAAGCTTCGCTTGATTGGGTTCTCAAACTACATATCTACACAAATAAAAAAGACTTTGACAAAAGCCAAAGTCTTTTTTATGGGGCGGGAGATGGGATTCGAACCCACGCATATCGGAACCACAATCCGAGGTCTTAACCACTTGACGACACCCGCCATTACGTTTATTATATCAAATCCAAAAATTTATACAAGTATTTTCTAAAATTTATTTTTTATAATACTCGCTGTACAAATATACTCAAATTTTGTTTTTAATCAATAAAACCTATTTTCCTGAGAAAAATTTAATTATATTATCAAATATTGATGGTGGATTTGTAACCATTTCAACTGCTCTATCGTAGTTTTGGACAACATAAGGATTACGTGGATCGATTTTCTTCAATCGTTCTAAATAATCAACCATCTCTACATAATCACCGATTCTATCTCTGAATTCAGCCAGTTTCTGTAATGCTCGTTTATTATTGTTATCTAAATCTAATAACTTTTCATAGAATTCAACAGAACGAGTTTTATCAGTCGTATCAAGCATATCAGCAATAGCAGTAACAACCTCTTTATTCTTCTCATCTATCTGATGTGCAGTTAAATATTCATTAATAGCAATATCCATATCACCTCTAACAATATTGAACTTTGCCCAATTAACGTGTTCTAAAAACTCATTGCCTTTTTTCTCATATATCAATGCTCGCATTTGATAAATCAATGGTGAATTTGGTGAAAACTTTGCATAATCATCAACTTTTTCTAAAGCTGTATCCAATTTATCTGTTTCAAAATAATATTGTGCAACCAATGCTAAATACTTAGGGTCTTTTTTATATTTATCCTTTATTGACTCTAACAAGGTTTGAGCTTCACTAACCTTTCCCATTTCCATTAAAGAACGAGCTTTTAAAAGACTATCCGTAGTTAATTCATATGCTTTTTCTGGACAATTAGTTTTAGAATAATAACGAGCTAATGCTTCATCTAATCCTTTATAACCATCATCTTTAGCTTTTTGAAGAACCTCTACAGCACTCTCAGAAAATCCTGTCTTATCATACAAATTAGCCAATCTCAAATAAACATCAGAAGATGCACTATCTGTATCAGAAATTGACAAATATTGGTCAATCGCTTGGTTATACTTACCTTGTTTTTCATAAATATCTGCTAACAAATATCTTGTATGGTTAATTTTATCTTCGTCATCACCGTGAGATATAGCTTTTTTATAATTAGTAATAGCATGCTCAAACTGTTCTTGAAGAACATGATACTGTGCTCTTGCAAGGTAATATGTGAATTTATCACCATTTTCATAACAGATGTCAATCAGTTGTTCATACGCTACAACATTGTTCTCGTCAACTGATACAACTTTTTTATAATATTCCTCAGCCTCGTCATTTTTACCTAAAATAGATGCAATATGACCTAATTTTTGTAATAAATGTACACTTTCTTGGTTATTTTCGTATACTCTTTTATATTCTTCATACGCTTTTTCGTAATTTTCTTCATTTTCGTATTGTTCTGCTAATTTCATATATTACCCTTTGTCTAATTTTATACTAATTATATTTGCACTGAGTTTTTTCAATACCGTTTTTAAAATAAAAATTTATAGCTTCTTCTGATGTTGAAAGGATTGTCTTTAATTCCTCTAATGAGTCCTTGTCAAAGTTCTGTAGAACAAATGCTTCAGATGGGATTGGTGGTTGTGGGCCTATACCAATCTTTAATCTTGCAAAATTCTTTGAACCCAAATGTTGGATAATAGATTTAATCCCATTATGTCCGCCATCAGAACCATTCGCTCTAAACCTTATTTTACCTAAATTCAATGATAAATCATCATAAACAATTATCATATCATCAGGAGATATTTTATAATAATCTATCACAGCACGCATAGCCTCACCGGATAAATTCATGTAGGTAGTAGGTTTCACTAACATAATTTCTTCATCAGCCGTAAATTTTGCAATCAAAGATTTTAGCTTAGAATTTTCTTTAAATGTCACTGAATTATCCATTGCAATTTTATCCACAAGCATAAAACCAACATTATGTCTTGTAAACATATATTTTGCACCTACATTGCCCAATCCGATAATTAGCTTCATATTCTGCCCTTACATCTTTTCTGGAGCACTTACTCCAAGAATATTTAACGCATTTTCTAAAACAGTCTTGATAGCGTAAATCAAGCATATTCTTGATTTCATCAATTCTTTATCATCGCAGATAACTCTGTTTGAGTTATAGAATGAATGGAACTCACCAGCAAGGTCTTGAACATATCTACAGATTGTATAAACAGCCCTAGTTTTAGCTGAATAATCAATCATAGATTTAAACTCTTCTAATTTAAGTACTAATTTTTTAGCTGTTGGAATAGCCTTTAACATAGCTTCACTATCAAAGTTCTCTAATGCTGATTTAAGTTCTTCTTCTGTCATAGGTGCAGGAGATGTTTTTCCTGTTTCTGTATCAAGTTTTGGACTAACTGCATTTCTCAAGATAGAACAAGCTCTAGCGTGTGCATATTGAACATAGAAAACTGGGTTTTCATCAGTTGAACGTTTTGCTAACTCTATATCAAAATCAAGAGTTGTATCAATGCTTCTCATAGACATCCAAAATCTTGTAGCATCAACACCTACTTCTTCAATCAATTCATCAAGTGTAACCATCTTACGACGTTTACCCATTCTAACTTCTTCACCATTGATAATTAAGTTTACAAGCTGTCCTAGTAAAATTTCTAATTTATTTGGATCTTCGCCTAACGCTTCAATAGAGGCTTTTACTCTTGGAACATAACCGTGATGGTCAGCACCCCAAATATTTATAAGTCTATCAAATCCACGTTCAATTTTATCAATATGATAAGCTATATCTGCTGTTAAATAAGTATTTGAACCATCTGCTTTTTTTAGAACACGGTCTTGATCATCACCATATTCAGATGACTTAAACCAAATAGCACCTTCTTTTTCATAAAGTTTACCATTTGCTTCTAATTGTTTGTAACATTTTTCAACCTTACCAGATTTATGTAATTCTAACTCTGAATAAAAATTGTCAAAATGAACTCTAAAGTTTTCTAACAAATCTTTTTGAACCTTCTCCATATAGTTTTTAGCATAATCAGATAGAATTTGAATATCGTCAGTTGGTTCGTGTTCTTCCAAGAATTTCTTAGCTACAGGAATTAAGTATTCACCAGCGTAATAATTTTTTCTTTCTTCTTCATCTTCAGGAAAATCTACGTTTTCACCAAGTTCTTGTTTTACTCTTATATTCAAAGAACGTCCAAGTTTTTGTATTTGGCTACCTGCATCATTGATATAAAACTCTTGATAAACATCGTGACCATAAAATTTAAGAAGATTAGCTAAAGCACTACCCATAGCAGCCCATCTACCGTGACCAATGTGGAATGGACCAGTTGGGTTTGCTGAAACATATTCTAAGATAATTTTTTCAACTTGAGGGTTTACTGGTTTTCCGTAATTTTCTTTCTTTTCTAAGATTTCTTTAATTACATCAACCAAAACTTTGTCAGATAGTTTAAAGTTGATAAAGCCTGCAACAACAGAAGTTGTGAATAAATCTGACTCTAAATATTTGGCAATAGCGTTTGCAATCATAGGTGGTGCAATTCTAGCATTTCTAGCCAATGATGAAACATTTACTGCAAAATCACCAAAATCTGGATTTTTAGGTTTTTCAACAACCAATGATATACCATCAGTTGACTCCATTTGACCTAATTCTTTTTCTTGAACAGCTTTTTCTATTGCTTTTAAAGTTGATTCTAAAACTATATCTTTAAACATATTTCCCTCACTAAGATTTCTACTTTAGCTTGATTATACATCAAATATGCTCTATTTTAAATCAAGATTAAAAACACATTTACAATTAAAATTCTTATACAAATTTATAATCAACTACACAAAAAAATATCCTTTAAGCAAGGTAATCTAATATAGCTCCGCCGATTTCTTCATTTGGATCAAACCCACAAGTTTTATCAGGAGGGTTAATAGAGTTTTTAATAAGCATTGAGCATAAAGGTCCAAATGCATCAGGAACCTTTGTTTTTCTATATATTCCTGCAAGATAAGTTTGTACATTAGGTGAATTAGTATCATTATGTTTTGACAAAGCAGGGTACATCTTATCAACACCTTTAACTCCGTTATCAATCATTCTATCAACGATATAAAGTGTTTCAACTACTTCTTTTTCATCTTTTGAATTATTCAAAATATTTTCTAATGCTGGCAAACTTTTTTCACCTTGGTTTACAAAATAATTAACCTTTGCTTGATTAAACAAACAATAATTTCTATCTTTAGTTGGCATTTGTACACTAACTGTCATTTCGTTATTCCCATAATCCTATGCGTACACATAAGGTGCACCGTTTTTAATCTCGTTAAGAATATTATCCGCAACAACCTTTAATTCTTCTTTAGGTTTGCCGTCTTGCTTTTGTCTATAAAACTCATCGCATAAAGGCTCAATTGAAGAATCTTTCTTAGATTTAAAGTTCCTTAATTCTGTAGAAACAAGTCTTTGTTGTAAATTCAATTCAGTTTCAGCATTATATTTTTTTACTTGTACATCTTTTACTGCACCAATAGAAAGTTCACCAAGATAAGCTGTTGCAGTAGCTCCTGTTATTCCAAAGAACAAATTTTGGAACTGTTTGTTTTGTGAATCTATTAAATAATTGTAGAAGAATGCTTTATAATCAGAAACGTGAGAATAGAACGTGTTTCTATCTTGTCCAGAACCACCAAGAGCACTGTCCGCTTTTTCAGTTGACTTATTAATATTAAACAAACTTTCTTTAATAAAGTCTTTCTTTTCCTTTTCATTATTCCAAGACATTTTATCTGCAGTCGATTTTACATATTCAGAATCGGCAGAAATATCTGTGAACAAATTCATAATGGTTCTTTTATCATCAGGTTTCTTTTCAGGATTTTCTACAATATCTGCAATAGCTTCTTTTACTTTTTCAACCCCTCTTTTCATAGAATTGTTACTAGAACGTAAATTCTTCATTGAAAGATATCCCAATCCTACAATTGCAGCAGTTGACAACGCTCCTATTGCCATATATCCAATGTTTTTAAGAACATTGTTTTTTGCTTCTTTTTTAGGTTCAACACTTTGAATTCCTTTAAATGTAATTTGATTATTTTTTAAAGGTTTTCCTGTATTATTTTTTTTAGAATTTGAAGCAGGTGCTTCTTCTATTAGTGCCTGATTAAATTCTCTTGCTTTTTCGGAAAGCATATTTCTTATTATTTTCATTTTTCCAGAGAAAGATTGTGTTTCAACTTCGATTAAATTTTCTTGCAAATTCTTTTGGATATCAGCTTCTTTTTTCTTTACCCAAACATCTTTGAACCCCTCGCAGAATGTTTTACCCATAAATGCCATAGAACTAAATACAGCAAGTCCAGCGAATGCTAAAGTTGTTTTTTTGTTTGGGTTTGCAACAACTCTATATATAGCTTGATCAATTTCTTTATTTACACAAACATTTCTTGTCATAGAGCATAATCTTTTCGGTAAATCTATGTCTACTGCATCTCTTGCTGATTTTGCAATAAGTCCTGTAATACCAGCCAATGCCCCCATAAACCCAACAGTTGCTGCTGCAATTGGAAGTAAACCTTTTTCCTTTTTTGTGTTTCTTTCATAAAGATTATTAGGCAATTCTGCCTTGTTAGAAATCAACAAAGAATCATAAGAATCTTTTAATGGTAAATTGCAATTAAGAACAACACCTTCTCGAACAGAATCTGCGACTTTGATTTGAGTCTTGGTTCTATTTCTATGCATTCTTTGTGCTTCGATATCGTTATTTATTATTTGCATTTTTCTTTTTCTTCTCCGGAAGTTTTCTAGTAATCTTGTTTAACATTTGTTTTAATTTTGCTAATTTCTTTTCAAGTTCAACCATAAGTTCATTTTCATCGGCGTCATTGTTTGGTGTAAATATCATAAAAATTGATACAAGTTTTTTCTTAACCTTATTAAAGAAATCAGACACTTTTTTGTTTATTGCAGCTTTTAATTCTCCATAAATAGCTGTCAATTTATCCGATATATCTGCTAACTTTTGAGATATAGTAGCAATCGTATTCATTATATTAACAGGTACATTTTTTATATGCTGTAAAATAGGCATCGCAACATTTTGAAGAAGAACTGCTACCGGTTTTGTAAGAGCATTTCCACTTAGTGTTTGGATAAAATTAGCAAGATTTTGAGAGGCTTTCACCATATTTTTTTCAAACATAGCAATATTTAACAAGTGTGATTGATAATCAGCTTCACGTGCAAGTCTAGCGTTTTTCAATGATTTCAAAAACGCACCAATTGCTGCACATTCATTCCAACTCA
This sequence comes from Candidatus Gastranaerophilales bacterium HUM_9, assembly GCA_002103075.1. GTDB lineage: Bacteria > Cyanobacteriota > Vampirovibrionia > Gastranaerophilales > Gastranaerophilaceae > UBA2883. Next base: position 42,620 of record DABG01000014.1, read on the forward strand.
TTTCCCCAGGTTTTGCTGAAAAGTCTGCTGTTTGTACTTTATTAGATGAACCACCCATGCCAGAGCAAATAGGACACGCTCCTGGTGGCAATCCGTGAGGACACAACCCAGACCTGACCGCAGTTACTGAAGATACACCTGCTGTCAATCTATTTATCCTTTCTTGTATTTATATTTTATGTTAGTTATTGTATAACGTTTTGCGACGAAACGTTATAGAACTCTTGAGCATTCCGGCTATTACGGCTGCGGCACAGCTGGAGATATACACTCCATTTCCTCAATATTATTTTAATATATCAATCTATACGGTCAATCAAATATGAAGAACTCTAAATTTTAATCTTTATTTAGTTTTAAAATTCCACCCTCAAATGTTTCGTAATCTAGAGGCATACCTTTGGTGATAAAATCTAAATAAATAGGCTGACCGTCTGTTTCACCAAAAATTTGGAATTTTTCATCTGTGAATTCAAAATTTTTCATATCAAGTTTGTGTCTATTAGGACCTGCATATATATCCATATCAGGCTTTCCTAGTTTCTTTGCAAATTGTTTACTAAACTCTACTATTCCATCTTCAATTTTTTCATTGTATTGATATTTTGGCTTAAGTTCAATATTATCTAACAATAATCCCATTTTTTCAGGTGATATTGCAACCAGATACATCATGGTGTTACCAATTGATTCATCACCATCTTTAAGTTCAATTGCCTGAACCATTTTATTTCTAATATAATTAGGAGCTGACCAATCATTAAATGAACCAATTGCAGTACAACAAGTAGCATCATTACCTAAAAACAATGAATGTGATATATCGTCCATATCTACTTTTTGAATAGTTATATTAGAACTATCCGAGCTTTTTTGTTGACGAATTCTTTTCATTTCTTCGTGCCTAGTATCAATATGATTTTTAAATGTTCCTTTTGCAGTTGGAATATTTCCATTTGTATTATCAAAATCCCAATAAGAATTCGTTGTAAACTCTGTATTCAAAAGTTTATAGATTTTTGATAAATCTTTAAATTCAATAGGCTTATTATCTTTATATAACTTCAAAAGTTTATCTGTACCTGCAAAATATCCATCACCTTTATAAACTATATTTTCAGAATCTTTTAATTTATATCCACCCTTTTCAAGACATTTTTTTAAATTATTTTGTTGTTTTTGAGGTAATGATTTAAAAATATTATCATTAAATTCTGCTTCAAGATTTTTAATTGCATTCTTTGACATTTTGTCAAAATCATGATCTATATTAACATTCACTTTCAAATCAGGATTAGCACCTGTCCAAACATCATAATCAAATCCATACGATTCAATGTTATCCTTAAAGTTTTTGTTATGTGGTAAATTGTCAAAAGTTTCTTTTATACTTTTATCTGGATTAGCATTCAAGTCCTCTATCAAACGTGAAAAATTATCATGAAAATCAGGTGATGGGAACATAAGTTTTTGAATACGTGCATCTGGTTTTAGATTTATTTTTGATTCTGTTTCTTTTGTTGGAATAATAGCGTAATTTTTCCAAACCATAGATTTTAGTTTTTCATTTAAGCGTTTTCCACCATCATTATTATTTTTTAAGTATGGAATAAGTTCATTTGCAGACTCATAATCACTTTCATCACACCCATTATTATCAATTGCTCCAAGATAAATTTTAATTGCATTTGCTTTTTCAATAGGGTCTTTTATTGATTTGTTAACAAGTTCTTTTTTGACGTTATTAGCAACATTAATTTTATTTATTCGTTCATCACGCTCTGTTTTATCAGTTATATTATTAAATCCTTGTTTTAAGTTTTCTATATCATTTTGAGCTTCATTATATTTATTTGAACCTGTTGGATTAATAAGCTCTTTTAAAGGTTCCATTTTTTCTTTTATAAGACGTTCATCTCCGAGATTATCAACAATATCATCTATGGTATCAAATCCTGCTGAAAACATTTTTATTAAGTTATCTTCTCCAATTATATTTATTAAATTTAACGTTTTTTCACTTTTCCAATCTGTGATAAATAAAGATGCTAATTCTATATCATCAGTTGGCATGTCTTGGGAACCAAGCTCTGTTCTATGTTCACATGCTTTTTCCATAAAAACAGACAATTCTTTCATTTGATTTAATGTCAAATCACTTGATAATAAAGGAATAGCAAATCTTGTATTTATATTAGATTTCTTTAATTCGTTTATTTTATCGCAATATTCGTCTGCATTATCGAAGATATTTAGACTACCAAATTCATCTTCTAACAAATCTTCCTCTGGTTCTTCATCATTTTCAATCATTGATTTAAACTCAAGTGTTATAATATCTTTTGAACTATCTGTATTCAATAGCTTTTTAAGACCATCAAGAGTTTTTTTATCGGTTTTATAATCTTTTTCAGAAAGTGCATATATTAAAATTGGTGCATTTTCATCTTTATCTATAAATTTATCTATTTTTGATAATTCATTTTTATCATATAAAAGAGATACATTTACTAAATTCTCAAGATTTATTTGATTTTGGACACTTGGAAATTTTTTAAAAGTGTTTGTAAAAAAGTTAAACTTATTTTTGTCTATAATTTTGGGACTTGATTTATCTCTAATATCATCATTTTGATTTTTAGTAACAGAACTAGCTTGATATCTTCGTACTACAAAAATTCTTTGAATATCTTTATCCTCAATATCAGGAATATCTTTCGTTAGATATTCAAATACTTCATCATTATTAACGAAATTCATGTTTTTAATTTCGTTTATAAAATTATTTGTTTGTTCTTCTGAAAAGCCAAGATTTTTCAGATTATTATATGTTTTTTCTTCTTGAGTCAGATTTTTGTTATTATCTTTTTTATTTAAAATCTCAAGTTTATCAAGATTTAATCCATTAAACTTTATAGCTTTAAAGTTGATTGGATTAGTTTGTTTTTTATAAATTTGTTGGTTGTTGATTGTAAAATCGTTCGATATAAGCATATTGATTTAAAGTATATAAAAAATAAATTTGCTATTATTATTGAATTTTCGAGAGTTTATGTAACGAAATGTAACAAGATTAAACAAAAATCTAAAGTTTTAAAAAAAATTGCCGTCATGAAAGGAGTAAGGAAAAACTGAACAAGATTAGGGGTTCAGTACAAGGAATCAAGGAGTTAAATATGGGTTTATCATCATCACAAGCAAGGTTGCTCAATTTGACGAGTAGAATGCACCAAATTGAGTACAAAGCTGCAAAATTAGAAGCAGAAAAATTACAAATGGCAAACGAATCTAGTCGAGTTTATGAAGACTATTTGGAAGCACTTGAAAAAACAAAAATTCAAAGAAAAATTCTTACAACAGATGGATCTGTTACTTATAGAGACATCACAAGTTATAATGACTTTACATCATCTGGATTTGCGTTGCAATACAATGGTACAACTTATACAGGCGAGGCAATTGCATACCAAGCTGGTACAAAGAAGTTAAATACAACTCAGGCAGCAGGTTCATTTGGTAAATTATTACTAGACCTTGGAATTACTGAATTGTCTGGTAATTTTGAAGATGTAATTACAAACATCATTAATTCAGGACAAGTTACAATTGTCTCAGCAAAAGATGATGGCACATTTGCACAACCAGCTGATGCTGATTATAACAGATACGAAACAAGTGTGTCTACAAATACAAACTTGCAAGAAGTAACTGACTCTTCTGAATTGAAGAAAGCTGAAGCTAAATATGAAGCTGATATGAAGAAAATCGATAACAAAGATAGGAAATATGATTCAGATCTTGCAGCGTTAGACACAGAACGTAACGCAATCAAACAAGAA
>DABG01000012.1 GCA_002103075.1 Candidatus Gastranaerophilales bacterium HUM_9
GGGATTCTTCGGTCGTTACACTCCCTCTGAATGACAGTTTGTGTACGTCATTCAGAGCGGTCTGCAAGTGCTTTGTAATGCAAGCGTGGAATCCCTACGAGCATTTAATGTCATTTAATAATTACGCAATGAGACCTCCAAACATGAAGTCAATGGAGGGGAGAACCCTTGGGTTCGGCGCGAGTGAGCTGAGGCTGGAGTGTTTTTGCCAAAGATTGAAAATCTGTCGGCAAAACACGGAACTGCCGTTAAACGCGAACGAGCAAGAGAATACCTCCATATAAAAATAAAACAGGAAAACATTTTGTTTTCCTGTTTATAAAATACGCGCTTGGAGAAGGACTCCGTTGACGAGCAGAAAAACGATTAAGTATCGTTTTTCGTTAAAAGATAACGTAATGTGACATCAAAACATGGAGTCAATGGAGGGGAGAACCTTTAGGTTCGAATACCTCCTAATTAAAATAAAAAAAAAAGAACTTAAAAAGTTCTTCTTTTAATAATACGCGCTTGGAGGGATTCGAACCCCCGACCTTTTGGTTCGTAGCCAAACGCTCTATCCAACTGGGCTACAAGCGCAAAATAATCTTCTTTTCTATAATAACAATAAAATAATTGTTTTTCAAGTTATTTTTGAAAATGTGATACAAGTTCACTTAACTTTTCTCTAAACATACTTGTTTTTGCAACTTCTGATAACGACAAATTACTCAAGTCAACAAGTACTTTGCCCTTTGATTCCTTTGCTATTGTTGCCGTTGTTTCAGGTAAGGATAACGTCATAAACGTCAAAGCACCTCTATTTATTTTTCCAATAATATCATCAAAATATTTTTGCATATTATTCGGTATATCAGGGTGCATCTCTACAAATTTACTTAACGGAATACTACTTTTTAGGCTATTCATTCGTTTACTGGCTATTATATAATTGCACATATCACTATGACCAGAATTAGACTGTGGTTTAATATGTTCTATTGATACTCTTGATGGATCTAAAAACGCCATGGCAATATCATTATGAGATTTTTGTGCATTGTTAACTATAAAAACATCAGCACTGTTTCTACTATTTGGGAATTTCTCCATCATCTTAAGTACGTTACTTTTTGCTGTTTTATCTAAACCTTTTGCTTGGTAAATTTTCTTTAGCAATGGACTAATTCTAAAGCTATCATCTCTTATTGAGTATTCTACTGGCTTCATTATATTTGTTAAAATCTTTTTTGTATCACCTTTTGTTGTTGAAATATATTCATTTACATTATCAACAACGGAAAGTTGCTGTTTTGCCATATTAAGTTTTGAGGATAAATACAATCTGTCACACAAATCATGTAAATCTAATTTTTTAGCTGCTTTAGGGTTCTTTTTCTTTTGAATTTTATAATAATCTGACATCTTTGATAATGCCAAATACTCCGGCTCAAACATGTTCTCTTTATAACCGCTCTCTAATAAGTTAATCATTGTTTCTGCATTTGGACGTTTTAAAGTTTTGTTTATATATCTTGCATATTCATCATATGATACCATTACAATCTTACTATAAGGGTCATGCAATCCTGAAATTCTTTTGAGTCTGTTTTCTAAAAATTTTGACTCATTGCCTTTAAAACTAACAGTATCAGCTTTTAGTCCAGCACTCAAGGTATTGTTAAATCTTGGTGTTGAAACTTTATTAGTTGAAATATTAAAGTTATTGTAGTAGTTGATATTATTAGAGATTAACATATAAAAACAGCCTTATTCATCTAATACATCTAAATATAAAAAGTTGCTATTTGTTTTATAATTATGAATAAATTTTTACAAAATAAAGTCGGTCGAAGATAAAATCTTCGACCGACTTGGTTATATCAAACTATTTATAATTATTTCTTATTCATAATTCTCATTGAATAGAATGATTTAACTACGAACACTAATGCAATAATCAAGAATACAACACCAGCATATCTTGCATAAGTTCTGAACGCAGGAGCAATAGCAATTTCCATTGCTAAAAGTCCAAACAATGTTGTAAACTTAATAATTGGGTTCATTGCAACTGATGAAGTATCTTTGAATGGGTCACCAACTGTATCACCAACAACTGTTGCGTCATGTAATGGAGTTCCCTTTTCTGCCAAGTCAACTTCAACAATTTTCTTTGCGTTATCCCAACAACCACCAGCATTAGCCATGAATACAGCTTGGAATAAACCAAATACTGCAATTGCAATCAAATAACTAACGAATAGTGAAACAGGTTCATTTACAGAGCCTACAGGAGCTGATAAGCACGCAAAAGCAAGTGCAAAGGTAAATAGTGCTATGAAAATATTTACCATACCTTTTTGAGCATACTGTGTACAAATCTTAACAACTTCTTTTGAGTTTGAAAGGTTTGCACATTTATCATCTTCGCTACCTAATTTGATATTTTCTTTGATATACTCAACAGCTCTATAAGAACCAGTTGTAACAGCTTGCATAGAAGCACCTGAGAACCAATAAATTACTGAACCACCAAGGATAAATCCTAATAATGTATAAGGATTTAATAGGTTCAAGATTGATTCAGGAGAGATTCCTAACAAGTCTTTAATAACCAAAATCAATGAGAAAATCATTGTTGTAGCACCAACTACTGCTGTACCAATTAAAACTGGTTTAGAAGTAGCTTTAAAGGTATTACCGGCACCGTCATTTTCTTCTAAATAACGTTTTGCATTATCAAAATCAGGATTAAATCCATATTCTGATTCAATATGAGCTTTAACATCAGGAACTTCTTCAATTAAAGACAATTCATATACTGATTGAGCGTTATCAGTAACAGGTCCATAGCTATCAACTGCGATAGTAACAGGTCCCATTCCTAAGAAACCAAATGCAACTAAACCGAATGCAAATACTGCTGGATAGCTCATTACACCAGCGGGTATAAATGTGCTTGAGAAGTAAGCTAAGTACATCAATAATGCAATGATTGCACCAATCCAGAAACCTGAGAAGTTACCTGATACAATACCAGATAGAATTGTAAGTGATGCACCACCTTCTCTTGATGCTGTAACTACTTCGTTTGTGTGTTTTGCTTTAGGTGAAGTAAATACTTTTGTTGCTTCTGGAATTAAAGCAGCACCTAAAGTACCACAAGAAATTATTACTGATAAGATTAACCATAAGTTGTTACCCAAATCAGACAATAATAGCTTACTTACTACAAATGTCATTATAATTGAGAATATTGAAGTTAACCAAACAAGGTTTGTTAATGGAACTTCAAAATCAAATACTTTTGCTTTTTTAGCATAAATTGATGTAATACCTTTGTTGATTACATAAGCAAGAACAGAAGTAATAATCATCAAAAATCTCATTGTGAAAATCCAAGTCAATAATTGAACTTGATGTGTATCACCAACAACAGCTAGCAATATAAAACTAACAAGAGCAACACCTGTTACACCATAAGTTTCAAATCCGTCAGCTGTAGGTCCGATTGAATCACCTGCGTTATCACCTGTACAGTCTGCAATAACTCCAGGGTTTCTTGGGTCATCTTCTTTTATACCAAACTGAATTTTCATCAAGTCTGAACCGATATCAGCAATCTTTGTAAAGATACCACCTGCAACACGTAATGCTGATGCACCAAGAGATTCACCGATAGCAAAACCTATAAAGCAAGCTCCTGCAATATTGCCAGGAATAAATAATAGAATTGCAAGCATCATAATTAATTCAACTGACACCAACACAACCCCGATACTCATACCTGCTGTTAAAGGTATATTCAAAATATTTAATGGTTTTCCTTTTAAAGCTACAAAAGCTGTTCTTGAGTTTGCTAATGTATTCATTCTAATACCAAACCAAGCAACTAAATATGAGCCTAAAATACCGATTACAGAGAATGCTAAAATGATTAGAACGTTAGCTAAAGACATTTTTTCTAAATATCCAAAATAGAACGCAATACATAATGCAATCAATGCCTCTAAACCAAGCAAGAACTTACCTTGTTGTACAAGATATGTTTTACAAGTTTCAAAAATAGTATTTCCTACATTTGCCATAACTTCATGCACTTCAAGTTTCTTAACCTGAGAATACATGTAATAACCAAAAATTACACCAACGATAGAAACCGCAATTCCTATCAATAGCAAGGTGTAACTAAACTCATTGTTTGCTTTGATATCAGGCACAACCAAATTTGCTTCACTAGCAAACGATGGAAGAGCACAAAGCAACAACGAAAGACCAAAGCACACAGACTTTAGAATTCTTGAAATAAATTTCATATTTACCCTCCTATAATAAATAAAATTATAATATTTTTTTTTAATTATTGCAATAATAAAATATTTTAGAAACATATATAATTTTACAAACAAAAATACCATCGCTTTAGTGTAAAATAAACACTTAAAAAACGGTCAAAACACACATTATATTTGAATTTTAGAGCTTGCAAAAATATTTTTTTGTGGTATAATATTAGTGGTCAAAGAAACGAGGTGTTTATTATGAAGGTTATGTCCCTAGATAGGGTTATGTTTGCTTCAAATGAATTGCTACCTGCAACTTGCACGTCAAAACCTCAAGTGTCTTGTAAGGCGATGATTAAACCTAATGTACGTCCTAAAGGCTATTCTAACGAAGAAATCTATGACGCTCTAGTAGCAGTGAAAAATTTTGTTCTTAAACCATTTAAACCTGAAACAAAACTTAACCACACAACTGATTATTTAGCTTAAAAGATAAGGCTCGTTTTATGCGAGCCTTATTACTTTTTTTATTAAAATTTGTCCTTATATTTAAGGTTTTATTAAGAATTTTATAGCTTTTCCTTCAATGTGCTGTTTCATTGCAAATTCAACATCTTTTAAAGACAATGTATTTGTTATAAGTTTTTCAACTTCAACATCACCAGAAGCAATATAATCAAGAGCTTGTCTAAAGTACTTAGGAGTATGGTGAAATACACTCATTAACTTTATATCCCCATAGTGCATTTTTGTTGTATCAAATGTAACAGTAGAGCCTGATTTGCATCCACCAAAGAAATGAACTGTTCCTCCAGGTCTTACGCAAGAAAATATTCTTTCCCAGATTTCAGGTAAGCCTACGCATTCTACCGCTAAATCCAAACCTCTTTTTTCATCAGTATATTCTTTGAATATCTTTTCTGGATTAGGATATTTCTTCAAATCAATAATTTCATCTGCATGAGCAAATTCTTCTGCCATCTTTAATTTTAAAGGATTTCGACCTGCAACAATTACATTCGCACCTTTTAATTTAGCAAGTCTTGCAAACATCAATCCAATAGGACCAATACCTATAATACCAACCGTTTGACCAGCTTTTATATCAGAACGTTCAACGCCGTGTACAACATTTGCCAAAGGTTCACAAAATGCAGCCTTATCAAAACTTAAATCATCTGGTAATATAAGCATATTCTTTTCAACAATGCGTTCTGGAACAATAATATACTCAGCGTAAGCACCATTTAAGAGGTCTAAATGCTCACAAAGGTTATATTCGCCACGTTTGCAGAAAAAACACTCTCCGCAAGGTGCAGAATTGGCTGCAACAACTCTATCTCCAACAGAAAACTTTGTTACACCTTCGCCTAATTTTTCAACCACACCAGAAAATTCGTGACCAAATCCAGATGGTATTGATTTGATAAGCACAGGGTGACCACGTCTGTATGTCTTAACATCTGTTCCGCAAGTCAATGCAGACATAATCTTTACTAAAACTTCGCCTTTTTTAAGCGGTCTTAGTCTTACATCTTCATATTTTATATTTTCCGGCCCGTAAAATAATACAGCTTTCATATTCCCTCTAATCTTAATATTTAATTCTTACTAAAACTTGATATAGGCTTTCATAACTTTGTTCTCAATAGTGTCATCAAAAGCCTTTTGGATATCTTCAATTGGATAAACTGTTGACAATCCTTTTACATTAACTTCTCCATTAGTTAGTAATTCTAATGATTTTTTCAAATCTTTTGGTCTTGGTGAATAGCTACCTAAAACAGTTAATTCTTTATAATAAATATCGTTATTCAAATATCCAAAATTCTTAGGAGTACTTGAAAATACTAAAATTTTACCACCTAATCTAACTGTGTTTAATGCAACATCAATTGCTGCATCAGCACCAGATGTCATAAAGATACAATCTATACCAATATTATTTGTTCTTTCAAAAACAAAATTATGAGTATATTCTTTTTCCGAAGAATTAAAAGCAATTATACCAAGTTTATTTGCAATTTCAATTCTTTCTTCATTCAGATCACAGCCAAAAACTTTCATACCAAAAGATTTAAGAGCTTGTCCCATCAATAAACCAATTGTTCCTAAACCAATAACCAAAACAGAAGATTGAGGAACTAATTTCGCACGTTTTACAGCTCTAACACAACAACCCAATGGTTCATAAAAAGCAACTTCTTGTTCTGATAAGTTTTTAGGAATTTTATGAGTTACATTAAATAAATGTTCTTCACTCAAATACACATATTCACTAAATCCCCCAGGGATAATGTTTGTTGATTTAAAGTGTTCACACATTGAATAGCTTTCGCCTTTACAATATGCACATTTAAAACAAGGTATATGATGAGATGCAACAACTCTATCCCCTACTTTAAAATTAGTTTTAGAATTTATTTCAACAATTTCAGCGACAATTTCGTGACCTAAAACAGTACCATTAGGTTTTAAATGTTCTCGATATTTTACAATATCTGATCCACAAAGACCACAACCAAGTACTTTTACAATAGCACCCTCTTTACCATCTAAGGTACATCTATCTCTTTCTGCTAAAATAATTTTGTTATCTTTTAATTCTGCAACTCTCATGTTTTCACCTCATTTTTATTTATTCTAGCATAAATATTATAATATTCTAATCTCATTTATTACATCAGAACAACTCAACCCGACTTCATCAACTGCAATGTTTCCCCAGCCTGCTAACAAACATCTTAAATTTGGAATATCTTCGCAAGGTCTTAAATTATTTGAATTGTCGTCCACAAACGATGCTCTTTGAACTGAGTTTTTATTCATGTATTCCATAATAAAATCACTTTTTTCTGGATATTTTTCTAATTTTTGTTTATCAAAAATCTTTTCATCAGGCAAATTTAAACCATATTGATTTAAACGCATTTTAATAGACTGAAAATCTTTTTTGGAAACAATTACAATATCGTATTTTGATTTTTCAAACAAATGTTTAACTTCAAAAAAGAATTCAAAAGGTTCTTCTAACTTATTCCAAAACTCAAAATTTTCACTTTTGAGTTTTGCTCGTTTTTCATAATATTTCTTGTCAAAATTTTCTTCTGCGATTTTATCACGAGTATTCAACAAGTCATTGTAAGCATTTACAAATTCGGATTCAGGTGTTTTTTGAGATAACAATTTCATCAAATAATAATATTGCCATGAGTTATAAACCAAAAATTTGTATTTATAAAACATAGTGTATTCATCTTGTTTTATTGGTTCAAAAACCTCAATATTAGAAAACGAATACCTACACAATAAGTAGGCTTCCTTTAATGTATCAAATAATACTCCGTCAAAATCAAGAAAAATAGTATTCATTTAAAATCTCATTACGCAAACAACGCTAAAAACTAATACGAATAATTGTACTAAAGTAAAATATTTTTCAGTCTCATATTTTGCAAAATGTCCAATCGCAAAAGGAGATAGTGCAAGACATAAGAAAATAATTTTCTTTAAAATTGTCGGAACAACAAATAATCCTATAAACGCTACTATAACATATAATGTAAAAAATAATGCAATAGAAGATGTATAGTCAGACACAAATGTAGCTTCTTTTTTATGAAAAACAAACAACTTGCCATAGCAAATCAAACAAAATAATGCTGTGCAAATAGCAATAAAAAGAGTTTTATAAATCAATGTAAAACTTAACATAACGCACACTCCTTGATTTTTGAATGTGTGTTCAAAAATTCTCCAACTTTATTAAATACGAATTCTTTTTCATTATCATAAAGCACCATATGATAACTATCTTCAAGAATAATAAGTTCTTTATCAAGAGAAGATATAGCATTATAAACATCTTTTGAGCTTTTAGGACTGGTCAAATCATCTTCTTTTGAGTGAATAAACAAAATAGGAGATTCGACTTGACTCAATCGTTTTTTGTTTCTAACAAAACGAGAAAGTTTTAAGAGTTCATATATACAAGTCATTGGAAAATCATTCATTCCAACATCACCTTTTTGCAACAATTTTTTTACAATATTTCTAGTCCTTAGATTTTTAATTCCATGTGGATCACACTCAGGATAGGTATAATAAAATCGTACTAAAGTAGCAAGTCCAACAGGCATAAATATTTTATACCAAGGTAATCTCCAACCATCAAGATAAAGAGTTGTAGATAAGGCTATTACACCATCAACTTCAGATTTATACTTTTCAGCAACAGCAATTGCCAATACTGCCCCCAAACATAGACCTGAAACATATACTTCATCATAGGTTGATTTTAAATCTTTGAAGCGATTAAATGCAAACTCTAACCAATCAGTATATTTAACCGTATAAATTTCTTCAACCTTGTCACCGTGTCCAGGAAGACAATTTGCAAAAACATCATATCCCAATGAATGAAGGTATTGTCCGTATTTTTTAAGTTCGTACGGACTACCTGTCATTCCATGGAATAATAAAACTGCTCTGCGATTTTTTTTATCGCTATCAATAAGTTCAAAATCTAAAGTCACTACTTATCCAATCTATCAAATAATTGATCGAATAAATCAATCGCCATATCGATTTCTTCGTCTGAAATATAAAGTTGTGGAACAAGAGTAATGATGTTCTTGTAGAAACCACCGTTGTTAAGAACAAGACCACATTTTTTGCCGTTGTAAGAAAGGTCACCTTTAAGACCTTCTTCTTGCAATGCGTCACACAATTCTCTGTTTGGTGTAATGCCATCCTCTTTTGTAAGTTCGATTCTTAATGCAAAACCGATACCATCAACATCACCAATAGATTTATATTTAGATTGTAAGTATTTAAGACCGTTCATAAATCTAGCACTCTTGATAGGAATGTCGTGTTCAAGTTTCTTTTCATCTTCTTCAACAATTGACATAACTTCATAAGCGGCTCTAACACCAAGAGGGTTAGAACAGTATGTAGAGTGAGCACTTCCTGGAGTGAATACATCAGGAGCAACGAATTTTTCTTTAGCCCAGAAACCTGCTAATGGGTTCATACCGTTTGTGATTGATTTAGCAAATGACATAATGTCAGGAGTTACGCCATAGTTTTCAATAGCCCACAATTTACCAGTTCTGAACATACCCATTTGAACTTCATCTACACAGAACATAATATTATGTTCATCAAGGATTTGTTTCAATTCTTTGAAGTACCATTCTGGTGGATTGATATATCCGCCTGTACCCAAGATTGGTTCGCAGTAGAATGCTTTGTATTCACATTCACCAGTTTTTGGATCGTAGTATGAATTGTATTCACTTTCGAACATTTTAGCAACTTGTTTTACACAGAAGTGGTTACAAGAATCGCATTTCATACCATAAGGACATCTAAAACAATATGGGAATGGGATAAATTGAGCTCTATCGCCAAAGTGACCATATTTTTCTCTGTAACGGAAACTTGAAGTCATACAAGTAGCACCGATTGTTCTACCGTGGTAACCACCTTGGAACGCAAATACAGCGTTTCTACCAGTGTAGTTTCTGATAACTTTCAAAGCATCTTCATTAGCTTGAGCACCACCAACGTTAAAATGAATTCTACCTTTTTCACCAAATCTTTTGAAGTTCATATCAGCCATTTTTTTAGCTAACATTGGTTTATAATCATATAAATATTTAGGACACAATTGAGGCATTGTATTCATTTGATCAAGAATTGCATCGTTGATTCTTTGATTTCTGTAACCGAAGTTACAAGCTGAATACATCATTTGTAAGTCTAAATAAGGGGTGTCGTTAGAGTCATACATGTATGAACCTTCACAACCTCTAAATACTTTTGGATCAGGTGAATAGTGAACTGTATCACCATAAGAATCATATACAGCATCTAATTCTTTGATTTCTGAATCTGTAATTGTGTTTTTTTCTAAACAAACCATAATTTACCTCTCTGTGTCTTAGAAATTTTCTATTTTTGCATACTTGTAAGTTCAGAATATCATGCACAATTTAAAATGTAAATGGTCTGAACGCAGACCATTTAGTTTTGTAAAGTTTTTTGTTAGATAAGATATTTGAAAATTTATATTTTTTGTTATAATAACTGTATGATAACAGCTATTTCATCAGAAGAAAAACTTAGACATATAAACCGTATGTTGAGCGAGATTAGTGACATTTATCAGAAATTACTACTAACTAAAAATGTCACTGAAAGCGTTTTTATTGTCATGTCTTCTATTTTAGAACTAGGTGAAGGCTGTTCACAAAAAGATATTGTTGAAAGAAGTTATATTAATAAAAAGACTGTTAACTCAACAATAAAAAAGCTACAAAAAGAAGACTTTATCGAGTTAAAAGCAGGCAAATACCCTAATTTACATATATATTTAACAGATAAAGGTCGTGAATACATGAACGAAAACATAATCCCTATTATAAAGATAGAGAATGAGGTTCTTGATAATATGACAGAATCTGAATTTTGCGTTTTGGTTGATACCTATAAGAAGTATATTGATAATTTTAGAGTGCATGTTGAAAAATTTTCAGATTTACATGAGTAAAGACTGCTTAAAGATATTTTATGTACGCAAGGATTCCGAAACGAGTTCGGAATGACGCTTTATGCTTAGTTTTACGTCATTGCGAAAATTTGCAACGCAAATTTGTGGCAATCCAGAAATCAACGGTTCTGCATGTTCAGGGGGATTCTTCGGTCGTTGCACTCCCTCTGAATGACAGTTTAGAAAGTCATTCAGAGCGTGCTGTAAGAATTTCTTTATGGCAAGCGTGGAATCCATATAAACATAGTAACCGTCATTGCGAACGATTAAACGGTTTGCAAAGTAGTAAGTGTGGCAATCCATAATCCAACGGTTCTACGAACACAAAACGTCATTCAGAACGAAGCGAAGAACCCCTATGCTTAGAAAACTTCATCAATTAGTTGGTCGTATGTTTTGTATTCAATAAAATTAATTGCATTATTTTTGCAATATTGAGCTAAACCAGATTTAGCAAACAAGACGTCAGGGTGTTTAGATACACAAAAATCTGATGCACCGTCACCTACATAGTAGAGTGTTTCATAAAGTTTTTTAAGATTATTGACAACTTTACATTTACAAGTGCCTGCATCGTTTGTACATTTAGATGAGTCATTAGGGAATTCTATAATAAATTTGCCATATTCATTAAAATAGGCATGGTTTGTTATTACGTTTATGTAATCAAGGTTATGCTTATCTAAAATTTTATTTATAAAGTAATCTAACCCATCACTAAGGATAACCACAGGGACATTATTTTCTTTTGCTTTATTAGCAAATGGGATAAAACCTTTGTCTATTTCAACTGTGTCTAGAAATTCGTCTATCATTTGTGGATTTAGATTTGGAACAAGCGCAAATTGACGGGTTAGGCATTCTTGAGACCCGAACTTGCCATCTCTCCAATCATTTTCAATATCTAACCAACGAGGGTCTGCATAATCTTCTAAAAACTTTGATAAGGTATCTTTTTTTGTAATTGTACCGTCAAAATCACTAACAACTATCTTTTTTCTCATATATTTAGGGTAGCTTAAACATTATGTTCACTCAAGGTGAATGAAGAAAATGTTTACAATTACTAAATTATTAAGAGACCCTGAAACGGTCTTGGATTATTGTTTTACACTACGCAGTCGCTCATTTTATTTGCTCTGCAAATATTATTCGCTATGCTCCGTGCTACTTCGAGTTTCGGACTATGTCCTCACTCTACACAAAATCCGCAGTTCAGGGTGACTAGGACTAAATAATAACAGTCATTCCGAACTTGCGAATTTACGGACGAACGACACGAAGTTAGTTCGGATAGCGAACAGATTGAGCCGACTGTGACAACGTCACAAAAGGCGAAACTCTGTGAGCGTGGAGTAAATTCAAGACGGTTTCGGAATCCCTGCAAAGATGTTCAAGGGGATCCTTCGGCAAATCTTTATAAAATTGTTTCCTTGCCTCTGGATGACAAATTGGAAATGTCATTCAGAGCGAAGCGAAGAATCCCTGCAAAGATTTTAAAGAGACCCTGAAACGAGTTCAGGGTGACTAAAATAATGTATAACCGTCGTCCTGAATTTATTTCAGGACCCCTGTAAACACCGTAACTGTCATTGCGAACGATTAAACAGTTTGTAATGTAGTAAGTGTGGCAATCCATAAACCAACGGTTCTGCGTACATAAAAAAGACTTTTCTGGATTACCACGTCGCTCACGTTGTTCGCTCCTCGTAATGACGTGCAAAAACATTTTGTATCGCAAGCGTGGAATCCCTGCGTAGATGTTCTGAGGGATTCTTCGGTCGTTTCACTCCCTCTGAATGACAGTATAATTACGCATTAGAAATCATCGTCACGCAAATATCTTGAAATACGTTTGAGTATTATCGTCTCGGACTTTCTTGATACCCTCCATCTCTGTATTGATAGATTCTTGTTCGGTTTCAAGTTTTGCCATTCTTGTATCAATTACATTTTCTTTGTATTGAATTTCTGATTTCTTAGCTTCGTATTCAGCCAATGCTTGGTTTTCAGCATCGTCATCGTGTACTGTAAAGATTTTAATAACATTTGTTGCTTGTTTTGCAGTGTAATTAAAACCTGTGTTACTTGATTTTTGTAGACATTCTGTCAAGAAGAAGTCGTTGTTTTGAATTTTGTTATTCAAATACAAGTCGTTCTTTGTATAGTTGTCTTCTTCCCAGCCTTGTTCTGATATTCTTAAGAACAATGCATCATAGTAGTCCATTATCTTTTTATCAGAATCGCCGTAGAAGTTTTCTAATTCATCTTCTAAATCATCAATTTTTTGTTTTGCTTTTACTACTGCTTGTTTTAGTTTTTCGTGGTATATTGTATCATCATTTACTTTACCATCAACTTTAATATCATAGAATGATGAATTCTTTTTATCAGTTAAAATAATTTTATCTTCTGAGTCATCTTTGAATTTTAAATTAGAACTTGTCGAAGAAACGTCATTTGCAACAGGAACCGCAATAACACCAGATGATGGTATTCTGCCATTGTTTACATAATCACTCATTGCACTTGAAGTTGTGAAATAATATACTTTTGTATCAGAACCTTCTGTTTTTTCAACAGTACCATAAACAGCTTTTGTGCCGTGTTCTTCGTTTATGTACATTTGTTGGCTTGTATAGTTACCAGAGCCGTCAACAAAGTAACCAGCGTTTTCAACATCTTTACTATAATAGTAGTTTGTAACTGAACCATCTGCAGCTGTTTCTTTAAGAGCTATATTAGTTGTATTTTGAGCTTTAGAAATATCTGTTGTTAAGAAATTTCTTTCCATATCAACAACTTTAACTGAAGAATCAACAGCACCACTTGCATTGCTTGTAGCATTTTCTAACGGTGCAGACTTAATTTCTGAATATTTTTTACCGCTTACAGTTTTAATTGTTGCGGTTTCATCATCTGTATCAGTATCTGGAGTTTTTGATTCAACTTGATTCAATGAATTAGACATAGAAATTGAATCAGCTGATTTATCAGGATTGTTGTAATAATAGTTGAAGAATGTCATATACATATTGAATGCAACACTCACATCAAGATACATATATGTTGCAGCTTTAGGCCAAGCAGGTCTACCGCCTGGTTTTCTATAACCACCTAAACCATGACCTTGAGCTCTTGACTGAGCGGCTCCATCTATAGAACCTAAAGAGTGATCCATACCGGTGCTACCAGTATTTCTTTCTGCCCAAAGTCTATTGATTGTAGATGTTTTAGCTTTATCCATAGCAGCTTTTGCTTCTGGAGTTGTCAAATCCATTATATCATTTTGTTGTATGATTGTGGCAAAAGAGTCCATTGTAATTTCAAGACCTTTTTTAATATTGCCTTCATTAAAGTTATTTTTTCTTCTGTGGTCAACACATCTAAGTCCACCACCATTAGCAAGTGTTTTAGCGATAGAATTTGAATTAGCTTCTTTTAATTGTAAAGTATCATCAGCACTAGCAGTATCAAACTTTTTAAGAGCACTTGCTAAAATATCATCTTTTTTGTAAGTGTATTTAACACCAGTACTTGTAATAGTAATATCCATTGCAGAACTTGTTGAAGTTGACAGATATTCCTTACTATTGTTGTTAAATACTTCATTGATTTTAGCTGTATCATTAGTCATTTCGTTATAACCTTGATCATTTTTAGAAACAACGCTTGTAAAATCAATATGACTTGCAGCACCTTTAGTACCGCCAGTTTGAGTAATTGTGCTAGAACCTTTATCTCCACCCATTGTTAGGTTAGCAGCACCGTTATAAACATTTGACACATAGTTGTAGTCACCAACAGAGTCTTTAAATTCTTTTTGTGTTTTTGGAGATGCATTAGTTCCACCAGCTAAACTTGAGTTAGAAATTCTTTGATCTGTATCAAGGTATGCTTCGTATGCTTCCAAGTTAGCTTGTGCTAAGTAATAATCACCCCAAGCTGAACCGATTGGGTATACACCTGTATTTTTAGCTTCTTCTGAACCATAAAGTTCAGCCAACATACTGTTTTGTGTTTTAACTTGTTCATCAGTAACTAAACCTAAGATTTGGAATAGTTCATATCTCAAGTTGTTTTTAAAGTTGAAATCTACTGTATCTGGGATATAATACCCTTTTGCAACACCAGCTTGACCAACCAAGTTACCTTCTGCTGTTGTTGTGTACGCACCAGTTGTATCGTATACAGGTTTACCTGTATCATTAATTGATTTGAAACTTGAAATCATTTTTGCTAATGTAATATAACTAATATCTTCACCAGCTTTTGCAATTGTTGTACCACCTATAATGATATCTTCTTGAGCTGTCAAAGCTTCTGGATTATCATCAAACATTGTGTCAGGTGTGTATAAAGCTGAGTTGTTTAAGATAACCTTCCCATTGTTTGCATTAGTCAAAATGTATGGTACAGAAGCATTAACTTCGTTTGGTTTCATCAACATATCATAAGTTAAGTTGTGATAATTTGCACCACAATCATTTGACCATTTTAAATGTATTTGGTTCAAAGCATCAGTATAGTTTCTAGAAACATTTTTCATGTCACGAGAAAGAGAAATCTTTCTATTTGAAAGATTAGACAATTGTCTTCCAATCGTATGTTTACGATTTTGGAGAGATAAAAATCTAACTTGTGACGCTGCCATTCCCATTGTCGTTAATTTCCTTTTCCTTTTTCCTATACCGAACTTTCAATGTAATACATTTGCTGTTCTCTTACATAGACGACATTTTTTTAGATTTCTTTAGGGTTTTAAGGCATTTTGTTACATAACTTTACAAAATAAAATTGGTTAAACTTTTAGCCATGCATAACAATAATAAATCTCTCTGTGATTGAGTACTTAGAGCTTTTTAATAATAATTAAATAAAATTATGATAATGTTCTTCGTAAAACTCTTCAAATCTATCTTCCAAGATAGCTTGTCTTACTAATTGTGAAAACTTAACCAAGAACGTAATATTATGAATTGATAATAAGGCTTGAGCTGTACCCTCATTACATTTGAACAAATGTCTAATATATGCTTTTGAATGGTTTCTGCAAGCATAACAGTCACACTTGTCATCTAATGGACTAGGGTCTTCTTGATACATAGCATTCTTAATCTGCTTTTTACCGTTCCAAGTAAAGAAAGAGCCATGTCTAGCGTTTCTTGTAGGTAAAACGCAGTCAAACATATCAACTCCACCTTTTATCCCATCTAACAAATCTTCCGGAGTACCAACACCCATCAAATATCTTGGTTTATTAGCTGGCAACAATGGAGCTGTATAGTTAACAAAGTGGTTCATTGTTTCTTTATCTTCCCCAACGCTTAAGCCACCAATAGCGTAACCAACAGCGTCAAACTGTGAAACAAACTCCGCACTTTCTTTTCTTAAATCATCATAAAAAGCTCCCTGACAAATTGGAAACAATGCTTGTTTAGGATTAGTTTTAGCCTTAATACATCGTTCTAACCATCTATGAGTTCTTTCCATAGCCTTTTTGGCTTCATTGTATTCACAAGGGAACGGTGCACATTGATCAAATGCCATAATAATATCAGCACCAATATTTTGTTGAATTTTCATAGAAATTTCAGGATTAATAAAGTGTTTTTTACCATCTTTTGGATCTCTAAATTCAACACCATCTTCAGTTATCTTTCTCAAATGAGCCAAAGAAAAAACTTGAAATCCACCAGAATCAGTTAAAACAGGTTTATCCCAATTCATCCATTTATGAATGCCACCAAATTTTGCAATCAATTCATCACCTGCTCTCAAATACAAATGATAAGAGTTGCCTAATATAATTTGAGCCTGTGACTCATACAAATGATGGTTGGTAACCAATTTAACTGTAGAATTTGTTCCAACAGGCATAAAAATAGGTGTCAAAATATCACCGTGTGGAGTATGTAAAACCCCTGCACGAGCCCCAGTTTTTTTATCTGTGTGGACTAATTCATAATTAAAATATTCAAATTCTGGATTAGAGTAACTCATCTTCTTCAATCAATTCTTCTGTTTTAGTTTTCCAAGTATCAAAAATTTCTTTTTCATCAAAATATATAGAAATTTCACGTTCAGCACTTTCAACGCAATCAGAAGCGTGAATTACATTGTATTCCATAACTTGAGCAAAATCAGCTCTAATTGTTCCTACATCTGCTTTTAATGGACTTGTAGCACCAACAATATGTCTAACGCTTTCAACCGCATTATAACCTTTTATAACCATAGCTACAATAGGTCCACTTTGGATATATTTAACTAATCTAGGATAGAATGGTTTTCCTTCATGTTCTGCGTAATGTTCCGCAGCTTGTTTGTCAGAAACATTTAGGAGCTTCATAGCTAAAATTTTAAAACCTTTTCTTTCAAATCTTGTAATAATATCACCAATCAAACCTCTTTGAACCCCATCTGGTTTAATTGCGACAAATGTTCTTTCTTCTGTTAACATTATAAAACTCCTACTTTCTTACATCAATTCTTATTACATCATAAAAGCAAACTTAATTCAAGCTATATTTATTATTTGAACCTACGCATATTCTGCATCATTTGTTTCATACCGAGTTTTCCGCCCAAGTTGCTACCCATCTTTGATAATTTTGAAAAGTTTTTCTTCATTCCATTCAAACCTTTCATCATCTCTCTCATTTGCTCAAACTGTTTGACAAAAATATTGACATCATGAATGCTAATACCAGAGCCAGCTGCAATACGTTTTTTTCTGCTTGAATTCAATAATTGAGGATTGTTTCTTTCTTCTTCTGTCATACTTTGAATGAACACTTCA
This sequence comes from Candidatus Gastranaerophilales bacterium HUM_9, assembly GCA_002103075.1. Classification (GTDB taxonomy): domain Bacteria; phylum Cyanobacteriota; class Vampirovibrionia; order Gastranaerophilales; family Gastranaerophilaceae; genus UBA2883. The sequence goes on from DABG01000012.1 coordinate 17,624, forward strand.
ATCTTCTTAAACTGTTTTTCTCCCTCATGAGAAATCATAGCCTTGTCATCTTTTGACAAATTAACCCCAGGCAACATTCCCATAATTTGATCCAATGAACCGAACATACTCATTTGTTTCTTCATCTTCAAAAAGTCGTTAAAAGAAAATTCAGCCTTTGCCATCTTCTTTTCAAGTTCTAATGCTTCTTTTTCATCAATAACTTCTTTTGCTCTTTCAACCAAAGAAACAATATCACCCATACCCAAGATTCTATTAGCAATTCTTTCAGGATAGAAATCTTCTAAAGCGTTTAATTTTTCACCAGTACCTGTTAATTTAATAGGTTTTCCTGTACAATAAGATACACTTAATGCGGCACCACCTCTAGAGTCACCGTCTAACTTAGTCAAAACTATACCAGTCAATTCTAGTTGTTCATTAAAGTTTTCTGCAACATTAACAGCTTCTTGACCAACCATTGAGTCAATTACCAACAATTTTTCGTCAGGTTTAAACATTCTATCTATCAATAGAAGTTCTGCCATCATATCTACATCAATCTGTAGACGACCTGCTGTATCAAGAATAATTACATTATTATGATTTTCTTTAGCGTACTCTTTTGCTTGTTTTACAATGTCTACAACGTCAGTTGAACCCTCTTTTGAAAAACATTCAACATCAATCTGTGAAGCTAATGTTTTTAATTGAGAAATAGCAGCAGGTCTATAAACATCGCACGCAACTAATAAAGGTCTTTTCCCCTCTGCCTTTAACTTTACTGCCAACTTTGCAGAAGATGTTGTCTTACCAGAACCTTGCAAACCAAGCATCATTATAACAGTAGGATTATTGTCCAAATTCAAAGGACTTTGTGTTTTTCCCAAGATATTAACCAATTCATCATTAACAATCTTAATCAATTGTTGTGATGGATTAACACCCTTTATAATATCTTCACCCTCAGCCTTATCCTTAATATTGGAGATAAAAGATTTAACAACCCTCAAGTTAACGTCAGCAGCCAACAATGAGCGTCTTATCTCTCTTAACGCTTCTTTCATATTATCTTGAGTTAGTTCTTTTACCCGAGCCGTATTTTGTATAATATCTTGTAATTTATCTGATAATGATTCAAACATATTCCTCTCCGTTATTCAGCTAGTTTTATATAATATAAGTTATTTTGCCATCTTAAGTCAACATACATAACCTTTTTATCCAACATTTTTACCTTCGGAAGAATTGATGGCAACCCTGAAATTTTCTTTAATGTATCAGGATAAGTATCTGATGAAATAGAACCTAATTTGATTTTAACCGTAGGTATTTTTACAAATACATCATCAGGATTTCTTAAATCTATATATTCAACTGGTTCTTTTGAATAATTCTCAATATCTTTTGCAATATTCAACAAAAAGTCAATCTCTTTTTTATCAAATTTCGATGCCGGATTATAAGCATAAGTTAAAACTTTTACAGTTTTAAAACTTGGATTTAAAGGCAAATAAGAACGTCCTACGAGAGTTCCATCTTTTGTATAAAAAGCAATAGGTTGAACTTTTTCATTTGGTGCTAAAACAATCGCTGGTTCTCTTTCCTGTACTAGAATTTCCAATCTCGCAGGAAACCAAAAACGTTTAATATAAACGTTCTGAATAGGTGTAATTTCTAAGATAGATTTTTTAATCTCATCAGTATTAAGTAAAAATATAGGACAAGTTGGTACTTCATTTTGTTGAATTGCCATCAATATTTTTTGTGAACTTACAATAGAATTATTTTCTATCTTAATTGAGGAATTTCCTAAACTACTAAACGCTTTTGGATTTAATCTCCAATACTTTAATCTAAACAAATAAAATATAACAAACATCAATATAATATACAAACATATACGTGAAAATGATAATAATAAGCAAATATTGTGTTTTGAATGACGAACTTGACGTTTTAATTGAGCTTGTTTTAAACGTCTATCAATCTGATATTTACTAACAGAATATTCATCGTCTTCTTCATAAGAGTCATAAATATTTTCGTTATTATCATTCATATTATTGTTATTGTTATCAATCATTATTTATTTAAACCTGCACCCAATAATATAAGTTCTACTAATTCATCATAAGAAATTCCCATAGAAGCTGATTGAGCAGGTAAATCACTTGTATCAGTCATTCCAGGACTTGTATTTATTTCCAAGAAATAAGGTGCATCATCTTTTATCATAAAGTCTACTCTTGAAACCCCTGAACAACCAGCTGTTTCGTGAGCAACAACAGCATATTTTTTAACTAATTCTGTAGCTTCTTTTGACAAACCTGTTGCAGGCACGATAAATTTAGACATACCTTTTGTATATTTTGCTTCAAAATCATACCATTCAGTTTTTGGTCTAATTTCTAAAACATCTGTAGCGAATGCTTTTCCGTCTTTTTCAAGAACGCCAACCGTTACAAAAAATCCGTCAACAAATTCTTCAATCAAAACATCATCATTATATTTGATTGCATCTTTATAAGCCTCTTCTAGTTCTTCTGGTTTATTAACTTTTGTCATACCAAAGCTAGAACCCTCTGAAACAGGTTTTGTAATCAATGGATATCTCAAATCCTTAACGGCTTCTTTTACGTCCATACCTTTTCTTACAAACGCTGATTTAATCAAAGGAAAACCTTTTACAGTTGATAAAATTTTCTTTGTATATTCTTTGTTCATACAAATTGCACTAGACATAACTCCACAACCTGTATATGGAATTTTCAATAATTCTAATATACCTTGAATGCAACCATCTTCACCATATTTTCCGTGCATAGCATTAAATGCAACATCAAAGTTTTTTAAATCATTTGCAATATTAGTTGTTACATCAACCAATTTTGCGTTTTTATAACCTAATCTAAGTAAAGCTCCTAAACAGTTTTTACCTGAACGCAATGAAACTTCTCTTTCAGAAGAGAATCCACCACACAAAACTGCTATTTTTATATTTTTGTCTTGTAAATTTGTTTGCATATTTCTTCCTCACGTTTTGATTTTTTACCAATATATCTTATTTCTGGTTCTAATTCAATTGTATAAGTTTCTTTAACTCTTGTATACATTTTATAAATCAATTCCAAAATATCTTCTGACGTACCGTTAGCAGTATTCACAATGAAATTAGCGTGTTTTTCCCAAACTTTTACACCATTAACGTCAAATTCTTTTACACCAGCTTTATCTAAAAGTCTGCCAGCAGAATCATTTTCTGGGTTTTTGAATACACTGCCTGCATTTGGAATACTCAATGATGGTTGAATATTTTTTCTAAACTCTAAATTTCTATCCATCAAAGATTTTATTACATCTTTATCAGCTTTTTTTAATTCGAATTCAGCCTCTAATAAAATATATCTACCTGATTGCAAAATAGATTTTCTATAATCAAACTCCATATCTTTTTTAGATAGATAAACCATTTCTTTTTGTTTTAAATCATAAACACAGGCTTGAACAAAAGTGTCAGAGATATTTTGACCATGTGCTCCAGCATTCATAAATACATTTCCACCAATTGACCCTGGAAAACCTATCATAAACTCAAAACCACTCAATCCATTTTGATGGGCTGTCTGAGAAGCCATTGGTCCTTTTACTCCACATTCAAGAACCATTTTTAAACCTCTCACAAACATATTATTCATCTTTGTCGTAGAAATAACAATTCCGTCAAATCCTTGAGATGAAAAAATTACATTTGAACAAGAGCCTAATATAACAGGGTTCTTTATTTTTTGAAGTAAGGCTACAAACTCTTTTTGATTTTCTGGAAAATAAACTTTTTTTACTAATCCACCAACTTTAAAAGTTGTCATAGATGATATATCAAAATTTTCTTTTACATTAATATTATTTATGTCCATTACAACTCCTCATTAGCTTTTTTTAATTCTTTTGCTAGATTAGTAATCGTTCCAGCACCTAAACCTATTACAACGGTATTTTCTTCTAAAGTAGGTAACAATTTCTTAGCAACCTCTTCAATCGAACCAGAAATATATTCTGAACCTGTCAATTCTTCAGAGAATTTCTTTGAATTTATACCCTCAATTTTATCTTCTGATGCAGCATAAACATCAGTTACAATAACTCTATCAACACCAGTCAAAGCAGTTTTAAAATCATTCCACAAACTTTGCAATCTAGAATATCTGTGTGGTTGAAAAACTGCAACAATCTTTTTATGTGTAAACGATTTCATTGCTGATAAAGTTGATTTTATCTCAGTTGGGTGATGTGCATAATCATCATAAACATCAATAGAACCGATTTCAGCCATTTTTTGAAATCTTCTTCCCATACCCGTAAAAGTTTCAAAATGTTTAACAATATCTTTAACATCATAACCTGCCTCTTTTAATGATGCTGTTACAGCTAAAGCATTATAAACATTATGAACCCCAGGGAGTATAATTTTTATATTGCATAAAAATTTATCTTTATATTTAACATCAAAAGTCGTAAACCCATGATTATAAACGATATTGTTAGCAACATAATCTGCATTATTTAATCCATACGAAATAAACTTTTTATTACCTTTTAACTGCATTACACCTTTATTATCATTGTTTACAAGAACTTTTCCATTATCTTTAACGTGAGAAATAGCTGTTTCAAACGTCTTAATTAAAGACACCATGCCATCTTTATAAAAGTCTAAATGGTCAGGCTCCAGATTGTTTATAACTAAAATCTGAGGGTGATATTTTATAATTGTTCCATCACTTTCATCAAGCTCAGCTATAAATGTATCATTATTTGTAAACTCAGCATTTGTATTGTATTCAGGAATAATTCCACCAACAACGAACGATGGTTCAAGACCAGCTTTTGATAGCAAATAAGATGCCATTCCAGAGGTTGTCGTTTTTCCATGAGTGCCTGAAAAACCAATAAACATTGGTTTTCTTGATGACAATTCTGCTAGTAAATCAGAACGGTGATAAACAGGTAGTTCCAACTCTCTAGCTCTTATCAACTCTACGTTAGACTCTCTAATTGCAGAACTAACAACGACTACAGCATCATTAGGAACATTCTCTGCATTATGTCCTATATAAATTTTTCCACCTAACTCAACAAGTTGTTTAGTATATTTGCTTTCAGAAATATCAGAACCTGAAACTTGAAACCCTTCTTGTAAAAGGTATTTTGCAAGCCCACTCATTCCTACACCACCAACAGCAATAAAATGATATGATTTACTCATCTTTTCTCCATCTTAACCTAACTTTTAAAAGTATATTACAATTATAACATTAATAATATATAATAAAACTATGTATGAGTTAATTTCTGAATTTATAAGTTATATTGAAATTGAAAAAGGATTATCAGAAAACACTTCTCTTGCCTATAGAAGAGATATAACCTCGTTTGCAGATTTTTGTGATACGGAAATTGCAAACATCACAAAACTACATGTGAATTCTTTTATACTCTATTTAAGAGATGAAAATTTAACTCAATCAAGCATATCAAGAAAAATTTCAGCTTTAAAATCTTTTTTTAAATGGGCGTGTGCAAATCAATATATAAAAAACAATCCAATTTCATTTATTGAACAAGCAAAACTTCCTAAACACCTACCGAAAGTGCTTTCAATAAACGACATTATAAACATATCAAAACTTGATTTATCAACAACAGAAAAAGTAATAATAGAGCTCCTTTATAGCTGTGGGTTGAGAGTTTCTGAACTTTGCAATCTTAAAATAAATAACATTAATCTAAAAGCACAACATATCATTTGTATAGGAAAAGGCTCAAAAGAACGACTTATTCCTTTTGGAGATTATGCAAAAAAGATTTTAATTTCATACCTTGAATACAGAGAAAATATAAAAATTAATCCCGATACAGATACAAAAAGATTATTAATTACAGCAGATGGTAGAAACCTTAATCGTCAAGATATTTATAGATTAATCCACTCAATAGGTAAAACTATTCATAAAGAAATTTCTCCACACACCCTAAGACACACTTTTGCTACACATCTTTTAGACAATGGTGCAGATTTGCGTATTGTTCAAGAATTATTAGGTCACAGTGACGTGTCAACTACCCAACTCTATACTCATATAAGCAAAAAAAGATTAAAAGACATATATTTTAAAATTAATAATGAAACATAATCTTTTTATTGTATAATTATATCAGATTAAGGAGATGTATAAAATGTTACTAGAATTTTTAAATTCAAAAATTCATAGAGCTACGGTTAGTGACTCAAACTTGAATTATGTTGGTTCAATAACAATAGATGAAGACATATTAGACGCTGCGAAAATCAAAGAATGGCAAAAAGTTGATATTCTTGATATAAACAACGGTGAAAGATTTCAAACTTATGTAATAAAAGGACCTAGAGCATCAAAAATGTTTTGCGTAAATGGTGCAGCTGCTAGAAAAGTTCAAAAAGGGGATAAAATTATTATTTGTTCATACAGATATGTTACAGAAGATGAACTAGAAGGTTATAAACCAACTATTGTTCAAATAAACGATGATAATTGTATGGTGTAAATATGGAAAACTATAGTTTTTTAAAAAAGAAAAAGAAATTTTCACTAGACATAAAGAATATGGGAGTTAACATTGATAAAAACGAGTATAAAACAATCGTTCAAACTCACACTAACTACCCTGAAAAATACTTTAAATAAATAAAAAAAGGGTTGATATATGGACAATGTTAAAAGAATACTAATCGTTGATGATGATGACGAAATAAGAGAATTACTTGAATTTGATATTGCTCAAAGTGGTTATTTTGTTGACACAGCATCTGATGGAAAAGAAGGATTAACAAAAGTTCTAAACAATTCTTATGACCTTGTTATTCTTGACGTTATGATGCCTAAGATGAACGGTTTTGATGTATGCAAAAACATTCGTCAAGCAAAACTTTCAATTCCTATTCTTATGTTAACTGCAAAAGGTACTATAGGTGACAAAACTGATGGATTTGAATCTGGTGCAGACGATTATTTAGTAAAACCGTTTGATATTCAAGAAGTTCTACTTAGAATTCGTGTATTATTGAGAAGAAACCAACCTGTACAAGAAACAAACATAAACAATGAAACTCTTGAAGCAGGCGACATCAAGATATTTCCAGACACTTTAGAATGTGTTATTTTAAACAAAAAAATCAAACTTACACCAACGGAATTTGAGATTTTATACTGTTTAATGCAACACTTTAATAACGCTGTTACACTTGCAACTCTATTAGACGAAGTTTGGGGTTATGATAGCGATGAAGATGTTAGAATGCTACGTGTACATGTTGGTGGATTAAGAAACAAAATTGAACCTAATTCAAAATCACCTATCTATCTTCACACCGTTACAAATGTAGGTTACAAACTTACACCATTTGGAGAATAGTTATAGATGGCAAAAAACCAACCTATCAAAAGATTAAAAATTGCTGAACAAATCATTATTGTATGTTTGTTTGCTGTGATTATACCATTTTCTATTTCTGGAATTGTTATAAACAATGTTAACCAACAATCTGTAAGAGCACAGCTTTGTAATACAGCAACAATTATTGCTAATTCTGTTTCTGATAGTATTGACGTATTCGACAAGACCATTAAATTCTGCGTAAATGAAATTGTGGAAGATATAAACGAAATTCCAGATGAACGCAACAGAGAAATTTATCTAAATAAAGCATCAAAAAATGCAACCTTTTATAAACAATTATTCCTTGTTCAAACTGAAGAGCAAGCACTTACTATAAAAGAAAATTCTCTAAAACATAACGAAGTAGTTTTCTATCAAAAAACAAACAAAGGAAACTATCTTGTTGCAAAATTTGATATAAAAACACTAAAAGAAAATCTTTTTAATTCTACAGACAGTGATAGCCGTCAAATCTATGTTTTAGACAAAAACAGAACTCTCATTTCATCTTACAACTATGATGAAAGAAGCTTGAATAAAGCAATTAAACAACTACCTAAAAAACTTGAAAAAGACACTGCTGTAATATATGGGGAAAAGAAAAATCAACCTTTTGTATATATCCAAAAATCCAATCCTGAAGCACTCATCATTGTAAACACACCTAGAAAACTCACAAAAACATATATTGAACACAGTAGAGTTAAGATTATTTTATCCGTTATAATTGCTGTACTAGCAGTATTATTGATTTTTGGATTGTATATTTCATACTTATATATCAATATTCGTCAATTATTCAAAGCTATTATGGCTATCTCAAAAGGAAATTATAAACGCAGAATAAGACTTTTAACACATATATTTACACCTTATGAAATAATCTTCTTGGCAACTGAATTTAATCGAATGGCAAACCAAATCCATAAATCTTATATTAAACTTGAAAAGAAGAATAAAGAACTTCAAGAGTTGAATGAGTTTCGTTCAAATATGATTGATACAGTTAGCCACGAATTTAGGACGCCTTTGACAAGTATTCTTGGATACACAACAAGATTACTTAGACAAGACATCAACCTTAACGAAGAAATGAAACAAAAATCTCTTAAAATTATAAAAAAACAGTCTGAAAGATTAAGCAGAATGATTGAAGATTTGCTTGTTATTCCTGACATAGAGGGAGCTAAACTCAATGTTAACATGCAACCATTAAATATTTATACGACAGTTGAGGATTCGTTATTATTAGTTAAAAATAATTCTAATAAAACTATAGTGAATAATGTCGATGTCAACACTCCAGAGATAATGGCAGATAAAGATAGATTTGAACAAGTTATAATTAACCTTGTTGAGAATGCAGTTAAGTATTCCTATGACGACACTGAAATTATTGTAGAAAGCGAAGACTTTGATGAAGAACAAGTTAAGATAACTGTTAAAAACCAATGTAACATTATTCCGAAAGACAAACTTAAACAGTTGTTTGACAAGTTTACTAGACTTGATGATTCAACAACAAGAACAACTAGAGGAACTGGGCTTGGATTGTTTATCGTTAAAGGATTGATTGAATCAATGGACGGACGTATTCACTTACATTCAAACAACAAATGGGGATTTACTGTTCAAATATTTATGAAAAAGGCTAAAAATGAAAACAGCGATTCTTGAGGCTAAAAAGACAATAGATGATGTTCCTGTAGGTTGCGTGATAAGGCATGAGAATAGGGTAATCGCTCAAACACATAACGAACGAGAATTCACAAATGATGTTACGGCACATGCTGAGATTTTAGCGATAAGGAAAGCTCAAGAGGTCTTGAATAATTGGCGACTTGATGATTGCACTATGTATGTAACTCTTGAACCTTGTCCTATGTGTGCTTGGGCAATTTTACAATCTAGAATAAAGACGGTTTATTTTGGCTCTTATAATTCAAAGTATGGGGCTTTTGGTTCTGCTATTGACCTAAATAATATATCTGAATACAAGACAAAAATTTATGGTGGAATTGAAGAAGAAGAATGCAATAAACTACTTAAAGATTTTTTTGAGGGAATTAGAAAATGATATCAAAAAAAGAACTTGATAATCTCGTAAAAACTTATGAAACACCAGAATTTATAAAAAGTGACCCAATTCAATTTCCTCATAGATACAATGATAAGACAGATATAGAATTGGCAGGTTTTATTTCATCAATTTTTTCTTATGGGAACAGAAAACTCTTTATAAAAAAACTTGATGAATTGTTCAATTTAATGGAGAATGAGCCTAGCAATTTTATAAGAAACGGGGGTTTTGGAGTTATACAAGAGAAGAACATTTATTATAGATTTTATACAGCAGAAGATATTGTTCTTTTGTTTAGGAAGTTATCAAAACTTTATAACACATCAAAAGGGTTATCAGAACTTTTTGAAACGAATTATAAGGATACAAAGGATACGGCACAGACTATAAGGAAGGTTGTACAATATTTTCATTATGACTGCGAAAATACAACAAGAGGTTTTAACCACATGTTACCAACGGGGGAAAACTGTACTCTAAAAAGAATGAACATGTTTTTAAGATGGCAGGTGAGAAAATCTTGCGTTGACTTAGGGGTTTGGAATTTTATACCTACATCAGAACTTTTAATTCCAATGGATGTACATGTTGCCAGACTATCAAGAGAGATGCAGTTACTAGATAAAAAAACTAATACTATAAAGACTGTGAAGGAATTGACAACACGGTTAAAGGAATTTGATTCAGACGACCCTGTAAAATATGACTTTGCAATTTTTGGTAAGGGAATTGAAGAAAGTCAAATGAAGAAAGAAACAATTATTAACAAAGTTTAATCATAATCCTAATTGATATCTATTAAGCATCGCAATTTGTGAGGCACCGATTTGTTGATTAGGTTGAACAGGGTTTGTGTTATTTGTGCTAGTTTGTGTTGATTGATTTATAGAGTTTAGTGTGTCACTGAATGCAAAACCTGAACCTTCAAGGTTGTTAAGGTTTTGAACATTATTAGCTGAAAGTGTATTTTGTCGTTTTATGTATTCAGCTTTTTGAAGCGTTTGTCTATCAGTATTGAGGTTGCCGGTTGGATTTATTCCAAGTGATTGAAGTCTTCTAATTACTTCAAGACTTTGATAATCGATATTATATTGATTTGAACCTATTGGTGCAACCATAATAACCTTCAACTAATTGTGATAGTAGTACTCTCTTTTATTTATATACCACATTTTAGCACTTTTATAACCAGTATTCAAGTGTCCAATGTTAATTAAAAGTTTATTAGAAAATTATATTTAATATTTCTTAATATATCACTTGAGTAAGTCAATTTTTAAACAGAAAACAACTTTATATAAGAGTAAGGTTAGTTTATTATTAAGGTTTTAAATTTATGACAACAAATGTTTCTTCTAACGTTGCAAATAATTCTGCAACAACTACAACTTCAAATATAGCTTCAAATGTAAATGCAAATATAAACGGAGTTGCACAAATGGGGCAATATTCATTTATGGATACTCCGATGGCAAACGATGTCTTTGGTTCTCAAGTTTTTGGAAGCAATCCATTTGGATATCAGCAACAACCAACATTTACTACTGCTCCAAACGATTTAGCATCAGCTTTAGTTCAACAAGCTGTTGGTGGTAGTGCAACAAATTCCGCTCCAACAATACAAGATTATTATCAAGCAACGCAGGTTGCAAATATGTTTATGAATCCAAATAGTATGTCGATGTCACCTTATACATCATATACTCAAAATGATATTTTTGCTCAACAAGCAATGCCTTTGATGTTCAATAATGGTCAGGCAATTGCTTAACTTTCTCCTTAATAACTTAACTAAAACTAAACCAAAAAAAAGATGTATTTTTATACATCTTTTTTTGTTTGTGTTATTATGAATATAATAGATTAAGGGGAGTTATAATGAGTATAGTTTCATATTTAGGTATAGACGTAGGTTCTGTAACAACAAAATTGGCATTAGTTGATGAAAAAGGTCAATACATTGATTCATATATGTTAAAAACAGCTGGTAAACCTGTTTTGGCGGTTCAAACTGGTTTGAACAAAATTTTAGAACAGGCAAATGCTGCAAATAGAGAATATGATATTCAAGGTGTTGGTACGACAGGTAGTGGTAGAAATCTTGCTGGTGCGTTGGTTGGTGCTGATATTGTAAAGAATGAAATTACAGCTCACGCAGTTGCAGCTGCAACATATATTCCGAATGTTCAAACAATTTTGGAAATTGGTGGACAAGATAGTAAAATTATTATCTTGAGAGATGGTATCGTTACAGATTTTGCAATGAACACAGTTTGTGCAGCAGGTACTGGTAGTTTCTTAGATCACCAAGCACAACGTTTGAATGTTCCTATTGAAATCTTTGGTGAAACAGCTCTTAAATCAGAAAATCCTGCTAGAATTGCTGGTAGATGTGGTGTATTCGCTGAAAGTGACTTGATTCACAAACAACAACTTGGTTATCCTGTTGAAGATTTGTTGTATGGTCTTTGTCAAGCACTTGTAAGAAACTATTTAAGTAATTTGGCATTAGGTAAAGAAATTTTACCTACTGTATCATTCCAAGGTGGTGTTGCTACTAATACGGGTATGGTTAAAGCATTTGAAGAAGCATTGGAAACAGAAATTGTTGTTCCTCAAAACCATCAAACTATGGGTGCAATCGGTGCGGCTTTATTAGCTATGGAAAATCACCAATATACTGATAATAAATCAACCTTTAAGGGTTGGAATGTTGGTAATATGCAGTTCCAATCAATTACTTGTCAATGTACAGGTTGTTCAAATAATTGTGAAGTTATTACAATTGTTGAGGGTGAAACTGAGCATCAACACGTAGAAAATATTAAGGATATTAAAGGTAATGTAATTGCTCGTTGGGGCGGTACTTGCGGTAGATGGGATATTGCATAAATTTATTATGAAATTTGTTAACTTTTTTGAAAGTCAGCTAAAATATTGTATAATCAAAAGTATGAAAAACTGTTTTAAGTTGATTGTTATGTGTACGTTTTTGTTAGCCTTTGTTGTGCCTGCTTTTGCAAACGAGTTAACAGATGACTTGTTGGATATCGCAAAAAATTATTATACAGAGGGCAACAAAGCTAAGACGTTAGATTATGTAAATCAAATTCTAGAGATTGATAAAGACAATCTTGATGCAATTGAATTAAAGGTTATGCTTAATCCGCCAAAATTGAGTAAACCGTTTCCAGACTTATATAAACCTTTAGTTTTTGATGTTCCTTATGTAAAAACTTCTGTTCAAAGTGTTGATAATGCTTATGAACAAGGTATATCTGCTTATAAAAATAAAGATTATGTTAGAGCAGAAAGTTTGTTTCAACAAGCTATAAATAATGGTGGTCAAGATAATTTTAGACTTTATAATACATTAGGTCTTGTTTGCTGGGCTCAAAGAAAGTTTGAAGATGCAAAAAATGCCTTTTTAAAATCAAATGATATAAATAATTTGTTCACATTGCCTCTTGATAATTTATCTCAGATTTATAAACAAACTGGTTCGCTAAAAGAATCAAAACAAACTCTAGAAGAAGCATTGCGATTAAATCCAAAAGATTTTTGTGCATATTTGTTGCTAGGGGATTATTATAGATATATAAATGATAATGAAAATTCTTTAAAAAATTATAGACAAGTAGTTAGTTTAAATCCTAAATATAATACAGCATATTTAAAAATAGCAAATGTAAGAACAGAATCTTTAGATTTTGCTGGTTCAAATGCAACCTTGAATTATTACTTAAAACTTAATCCATCAGATGATTATGCGCATCTTTTGATGGCTAAAAATTATCAATACATGAATGAGTTTAATGAGGCTAAGAAAGCAATTTATAAAGCTATTTTATCAACAAATTCTTATGAATATAGGGCAGAATTAGGCAAAGTTTTGTACTATTCAGGGGATATGCAAAACGCTTTGGATATGTTTTTACAATCAGTAAATAAAAATTCTTCAGCAGAAGTTTATAACTATATCGGTATGTGTTATTACAATTTACATCAGTTTAATAAAGCAATTACATATTTAAACAAGGCTTTATCAATGCCTGATTATCGTATAATTTATCATTACAATTTGGCAAAAGTGTATGAAGCATTGAAAGATGATATTAGTTATGAACGTTGTATGAATTCTATTAGAGATTATGCTTTAGAATCTTTCCAAGATTATATTGATAAGGCAAGTGTGTTGTTTGATTCTGATAGTAAAAATGCTGCGATTAACGTTTTAAATGAGGGTATTGTTAGATATCCATTGATAAAAGAATTATATTTGGAAAAATTGAAAATATACGATTTGACTGATGATACACAAGGTGTTGAAGCTGTTAAAAACGATATTGAAAGGGTGTTTAAATAATGAAAAATTGTTTAAAAACAATGAAGAACCTAGCTGTTCTATTTGTTGTTTTATTGGTGTGTTTTTATTCAGTACAAGGTTGTTGTGCTAAAACTCCTAGTTTGAGGTTTGCACAAATTAGTGACGCACATTATGCACTTGATCAAGAAGATACAAGTTATAAACTTTTAAAATCGTCACCTTGTTTGTTAGATGATGCTATTCAACAGGTAAATAATACTTCTAATATTGATTTTACAATATTTACAGGTGATTTGATAAATTTACCAAAAGAAAAGGATTTAATGAGCTTTATTGCTCACGCTAATCTTTTAAATACACCTTGGTATCCAGTTTTAGGAAATCACGATACATCACCGACTGAATCTTTAACTAAACAAAAATTCTTTGATATTATTTGTTGTCATAATAAAGATTTTTGTTATAAAAATAAGTATTATTCTTTTACACCTAAAAAGGGGTATAAGGTTATAGTTTTAGACACTATTTTTGATGATAAAAGATGTAGTAACGGTGCTATATCTGATGAACAATTGTCTTGGTTAAAAGATGAGTTGTCTGTTTCAAAGGGTGATATCGTTTTAATTTTTACACATGTTCCTGTGGTTGAACCATATCCGAGTGAAAACCATAGGTTATTAAATAGTTATGATTTAAAACTTTTGTTGAAGAAGTTTGATAATCCTATAATTGTTTGCTCTGGACATTATCACGCAACAAAAATTGAGCAAGAGGATAATGTTTTGTATATTGAAACTCCGTCTTTAGTTACTTATCCTTGTGCGTTTCGAATTATTGATATAACTCCGCAGAAGAAAAAAGTTATGGTTGATGTTTATTTAAAAGAAACAAGATTAAAAGAACTTCAATCAAAAGCTAAGTCAAAATGTTTTGGAGCAAATATGCTTTATGGACAAGAAAAGGATAGGACGTATACTTATGAAATAGAAAAATAATTTGTTTAATTAAAGTTAAGAAAGACCTCTAATGATAGAGGTCTTTTTGTTTTCTGGGGGAGAGGGGTATATATAAAAAATCTTTATTTTTTGAATAATTGGCTATAAATATCTTTTAAGTATTCTGTAACCATTTTACCAGGGGCATTGTCTTTATCTGATTTATCGGCAAGTGATAATGACATCATAGAGTATTCTTCTTTTGTTATTTTGCCATCGCCATTTTGAAGCCTATCAAGACCCATAAAGTATGAAAATACTTCTTTTTCGGATAATTTGTCACCATATTCGCCATCTTTTTCGACGTTGAGTCTATTGAATGCGAGTTTTAAAGTTTCTTCATCAGGTTCATTTGCATAATTATCTTTTGCAATTTGGGTTTCTTTAGCTTTAAACTCGTCAAAACTGATTACACCGTCACCATCAGTATCGTACTCTTTTATATATGATCTAGTTAAATCAACGAAATCACCAAGAAATTCGTTTGTATCTTTTTTATCTGATACTATAAAGTCTTTTGGTTCGTTGTTTAAACCTATATTTTTAGAAACATCTATTGACCAATTGTTAAATGATTGACCTTTTGAGTAAGCATTGCTTGCGTGTGTAATTTCAAAACTCATAAAATAATCCTTAAACTTAATTCCTCTTTTATAAAGTATTTTTTTATTTAAGGATTGATTAATTTGTTTGAAAATTATATAGAAAGTGATAATAAAAAGTCTGTAAGTTCTTTTATAGAGTACTGTTCAGTAATTGTAAAGAATTGTTTCTTTGTCTTTTCTTTAACATAATCGAGTGTATTCCCATCAAGAAAGGTTTGTGTAAACGGTTTTAGCATAACTGATGGAATAACTACTATATCAGCTTTAATATCTTTTACTGTGTCTATTAAATCGTCAGAAGTAATTAGACCTGCAACGGTTATGTGTTCACCCCAGTATTTTGATTTAACAGGGCTTAAAATACATTTTAAGTTTTTTATCTTGTTTAATTCTTTTGTAATTATTTCCATAGCAGGAATTGCAGCATAAGAAGTTGCAAGCGTAATTGTTAAAGGCTCTTTTAATTCTGTAGGAAGTTCTAAAGAAGAAAAATCCTCTAATAAAGCTCTAAGTGAACCAACTCCGTCATCGAGCTGTGAGAAATTACCGTAGTATTCTTTTTCTGGAATAGGTCTGTTTGCTAGTAAGAATATTTCATCAGAGCAGCAGGCTTTAGGGTATTTGTTAGAAATATCAATCGTTTCTTCTGCGACCTTTTTGTTTACTCTTGTTAATTGAGAATCTTTTCTATATATAGTTATTCCTACGGGAACTATTGCAATTGATAGAACGCAATCACCAAGGCTTGTAAGGTCTTTTAGTGTACGTTCAAGTTCTTTTCCGTCATTATAGTTTGGACACAAAACTATTTGTGCATGAAACGGAATTTCGTTTTCTTTGAACCATTTTAGGTTCTCCATAATTTTTGCTGCATTAGGGTTTCTAAGCATTTTTGCTCTTAGCTCTGGGTTTGTGGTGTGTACTGACACATAAAATGGCCCAAGGTGCATTCTACGAATTCTATCTTTGTCTTCGTCTTTAAGGTTTGAAAGTGTTATATAGGTACCTTGAAGATAAGATAATCTGTAGTCATCATCTTTAATATAAAGTGTGTTTCTAAGTCCTTTAGGTTGTTGGTCTACAAAACAGAAAATGCAGTGATTAAGACAAGGCTTTATTTTGTCAAAGACAGCACTTTCAAAGATAATACCTAAATCTTCATCAAAATCTTTTTCTAGTTCTATTTCTTCTATTTCGCCATTTTTCTTCTGTATTTCAATAGTTAATTCTTCTGTTTTGCAATAAAAATTGTAGTCTATCAAGTCGGTCATAACAACGCCATCAATAGATAGAAGAACATCACCTGATTCTATTTCTAACTCTTCTGCTATGGAATCTTTTTCTACGGAACTTACGATTGCTGGCATTACTTTAGTTCCTCAATTAAATCTATTAAGTTTTTGTATTCACAAACTGTGTTGTTTAAAACTAATCTGTGATATGTGTTTTTAGTCCAATTCTCACTTAGAGCTTGTTCTGCTTCTGTTTTTAATTTTGTTAATCCTGTTTTTAGGTTTTTGAACTGCTCTTCTCTTTCTGTATCATTTAAGATATCTGCACACGCTATTTTAATTTTAGTCATTGATATAAATTGGGTTGGGTTTAAAGAAGTATTTTTTAGGAGTTTTTCTTTTAGATAAGATAAACCTTCTTCTGTTACAGAGTAGTAAAAATAAGGTTTCCCACCTTCTGTATAGAATTTACTAGAGAAAATGTATTTTTTTTCTTCAAGTTTTTTTAGAGCCGGTTGAAGTGTTCCAAAACTTGGTTTTGTGATTGAACCGTAGTTTTTGTTTATACACTTTGAAAGTCCATACATTGTAGTTTGTGATTTGTTCAGAATATATAAAATTAAAATCTCATTCATAGATTAATAATAGCATAAATTGAGATTTATAAAAGGTTTAACTGTTTTTTTACAAAATCTAGGTCTTCTTTATAGGTTATTTTAATATTGTTTTCATCGCCTTGTGTTAAGTAAATATCAGTTAGGTTATAATATTGAACAAGTCCACAATCATCTGTAACAAGGCAATTGGGGTCGTTGTTTGCTAATTCGTGAGCTCTTTTTATTAGTGATAATTTAAAACATTGTGGTGTTTGAGCTCTTTTTAGGAACTTTCTTTGTGGGATTGCTTTAATTGTGTTGTTTTCATTGATTTCATATATTGTATCTGTAGAATCAATAGCAACACAGATTGCAGATTTTTCTTCAAGTTCTTTTATGCAGTTTGTGATTATGTCTTTAGAAATTAGAGGTCTTACTCCGTCATGAATAAGGATATTTGCTTCACTATCTTTTATTGCTGAAATACCATTGTAAGAGCTATCTTTTCTAGTTTCTCCACCTTGAATTACGGCTTGAACTTTTATGTAGTCTTTAGTCAGTTCTTTTACTTTTTCTAAGAATTCTTTTGACGTAACAAGGTATATTTCGTCAATTAGTTCGTGTGTTTCAAACGCATTAATTGTGTATTCTAAAATTGTTTTATTGTTTATTTTTGCAAATTGTTTTGGTATTCCTAGATTACATCTAGAACCAGTGCCTGAAGCTAGTATAAGTGCTATATTTTTCATTAAACCTCACCTTTTATTATGGAACAGGGTCATAACCACCTTCATTGAGTGGGTGACACCTTGCTATTCTTTTTATTCCAAGCCAACCGCCTTTAACTACTCCATATTTTATAATTGCCTCTTTTGTGTATTGAGAACAAGTCGGATAAAATCTGCATCTAGACGGTGTTAGCTTAGAAAATTTTTGATAAATTTTAATTAAAAATAAAATAAAATTTTTCATACTTATATTTTATCATAACGATAAAATTAGTTTTCTTTTTTATAAGGTTTTGGATAATAATCGTCGACCCAGACAATAGTAATGTTTCGTGCCATATCAAACGGATTTGATACGTTGTTATTATATTTTTCTACTTTTTTATTTATTAGTTTTAAAAATTTCACAAATTTCATATTCTTATTATTTATCAAAACTCATCTTAGTAATTACCTTGAATACTATATTTCTTTATCAAAACTTATCTTATTGGATAATAAACCTTGTACTAATATAGTTTATTGTTGTGGTATAATTCTGGTATGGCTATATTTTCAGATGACGATAATGGATTAAATAAAAAGAGCGTTAAAGAAAAAAATCCTATGGTAAAAACAGAGGAGATTGAGTATGACAAGACGTTTGAAAGTTCTATTCGTCCAAAAACATTTGATGATTACATAGGACAAAAAGAGTTAAAAGAAACTTTGAAGATATCTATAGAGGCTGCAAAAATTAGGGAAACCTCTCTTGACCATTTGCTATTTTATGGACCTCCAGGATTAGGAAAAACAACTTTGGCTATGGTTATTGCAAACCAAATGGGAGCTGATATAAAGATAACTTCTGCTCCGTCATTAGAACGTCCAAGAGATATTATTGGTCTTTTGATGTCTATAAAAAGTGGTACTATTTTATTTATTGATGAAATTCATAGGTTGAATAAGATTTCAGAAGAAATTTTATATCCAGCAATGGAAGATTTTGCACTTGATATGACATCTGGCAAATCTCAAACAGTTCAATCTATAAGAATACCTATCCCAAAGTTTACACTTATTGGTGCTACAACAAAAGCTGGCTCTTTGTCGGGACCTTTAAGAGATAGATTTGGAATTATTCATAGATTACAATTTTATTCAATGGAAGAACTTGCACAAGTTATTAAAAGAACTGCGGATATATTAGGTATTAAAATTACTGATGAGGGTGCTGAAATTATTGCTAAATCTTCAAGAGGTACTCCTCGTATTGCAAATAGGCTTGTTAAACGAGTTGCAGACTTTGCTATTATAAAATATGATGGTTTGATTACAGAACAAGTTGCAAGAGAGTCTTTGTTAAAGCTAAATATTGATGAATACGGACTTGATACAATTGATAGACAATTGTTGAGATTTATTGTAGAAAGCTATGATGGTGGACCTGTTGGAATTGAGACGATTGCAGCTGCTTTGTGTGAAGACGTAAAAACGATTGAAGATGTTTATGAACCATATTTAATGCAATTAGGCTTTTTGCAAAGAACCCCAAGGGGTAGAAAAGTTTCACCTGCTGGATATAGACACTTAGGTTTGAGAGTTAATAACGAACAGCAAACCTTGTTTTAAATAGTGTTTTATGCTAGTATTCATTTTATAAGTACTATTATTAGGAGCAGATTATGATTGAAATGAAAGTTATGGGAATAGCATTGGATACTCGTTCAGGTTCTCCAATTGTAGTTTTACATGATTTAGAAAATAAAAAAGCATTACCAATTTGGATTGGTTCAGCAGAGGCAAGTGCTATTATTAGAAAGATTGAAAAATTAGCTGTTGCTAGACCTATGACGCACGATTTAGTAGTAGATGTTGTTGATAAAACAGGATATACTGTTGATAGAGTTGAAATCAATGATGTTGAAGAAGAAACATATTTTGCAACTATCTTTTTGATGAAAGACGATGAAGTTATTGAAATAGATTCAAGACCATCAGATGCTATTGCAATTGCAATGAGAGCAGAAGCTCCTATTTATGTTACAGAAAATGTATTGATGGATGGTGCTGTATCTACTGATTCTGCTAGAGATGAGGAAGAAGCAGAGGAATTTAAGGACTTTATTCAAAGCGTTAAGCCATCTGATTTTGAAAAATTGATAAATAAACACAAAGAATCTGACCAGTAGGTTGATGTTATACTATATTAAATTATTTGAGTTTTCCTATTTGTTTAGAAATAGGTTTACCTACGATTTTTTCTGCAATTTTTTCGCCAGCAATCCAGCCGCCAATCATAGCTCCTGGAACAGGTATTGGTAAGCAAGCTACTGTTAATGCACTTGATAAGAGAACTCTTACAGCTGATTTACCACCTTCGATGACAGCTTTTGATGTTCCACCTTGTTCTTTTGCTAGAATGACATCATTAACGCCAGCTATTTCACCAAGAGTATTTTTTATTGCTCCGGTTGAATTTTTTAAGCCTTTTAATGTGGCTGTTACTTGAGATGTGTTATTTTCTTTTGCTGCTATTTTTGCTTGTTTTACATTTTTACCAACTTGAGAGCAACCATCTGATATTGCAGAAATAGAGGTTGAACCTGTTTTAATTTTCTTTAACAAAGGTGTTATATGTGTAGAAATAAAGCTATGTCCCTTTTGTGGTGTTGGAACAGGTAATGTCGGAATTGCTCCAATCATTTTAGGGTTGCTAGTTGTTAGCTTTTTTTCTTGTATTATACAAGTTTTTATTATTTTAGATGATGATATATTCAATACTTTCATAACAATTCAATCATAACGCACACATATATATAAAGTAAAGTTTTATATAAAATTTGCTAGTTTGTATAAATTTTATTCTATGTTTACAAATTTTTTTGATATAAAATAATGTAAAAGGAGTGTAGATATGTGGAAATATTCAGATAAGGTAATGGATCATTATAGGCACCCAAGAAATGTTGGTAGTATTGATAATGCTGATGCAGTAGGTGTTGCAGGCTCTTTGGCTTGCGGTGATTCTTTGAAAATATATTTAAAGATAGAAAACGGAATAGTTGTTGATGCAAAGTTCCAAACTTTTGGTTGCGGTTCAGCCGTTGCAAGTTCGAGTGTTTTAACTGAAATGGTTATAGGTAAACCTGTAGAAGAAGTCAAGAAAATTACAAACCAAGATATTGCTGATGAATTAGACGGATTGCCACCAGAAAAAATGCACTGTTCTGTAATGGGTCATGAAGCTCTTGTTGATGCTTTGAAAAACTATTTTAAGGAAGAAGAACTTGAAGAAGTTAATGAAGAAAAAACTCAATCAAAAGTAGTTTGTACTTGTTTCAATATAACTGAAGATGTTATTAAAGATGCAATTATAAATAAAAGTTTAACTACTTTAGATGAAGTTGTTAATTATACAAAAGCTGGTAGTGCTTGTGGACGTTGTAAAGACACTATTAAAGGATTGATTGAGAAGTATGCTGTTAAGGATACTCCAAAATTATCACCAGCTCAGCTAATTCTAAAAATTAATAAGGTAATTGAAAATGTAATAGCACCAGAACTACAAAAAGATGGTGGCGATATTGAATTAGTTGATATTGAAGATAATAGAGTGTTTGTAAAACTTCAAGGTCGCTGTTCACAATGTAAAAATTCTGTTTTAACAATAAAAGCATTTGTTGAAACAACCTTAAGAGATAAAATTAATAAAGATATAGAGGTAGTACAAGTATAATGGTTATATATTTAGATAATAACGCAACAACAAGGGTCGATGATAAAGTATTAGAGGTTATGTTGCCATATTTAAAAGACGAATATGCTAATCCATCTAGTATGTATGAATTCAGTACTAATGCATCAAAGGCGATTGATGATGCAAGACATTCGATGAAAGATTTTTTAGGTGCTAATAATGCTAAAGAAATCGTTTTTACTTCTTGCGGTTCAGAAAGTGCTAATACAGCTATAAAGGGTGCTGTTTCATATAACAAAAATAAAAAACATATAATAACAACAAAAGTTGAACACCCTTGTGTTTTAAATACATATAAAATGCTTGAAAAACAAGGTTATAAGGTTGATTATATTGGTGTTAATTCAAATGGAGAACTTGAATTAGACGAACTAAAATCAAAAATCACACCTGACACAGCTTTGGTTTCAGTAATGTGGGCAAATAATGAAACTGGTGTAATATTCCCAATAAAAGAAATTGGTGAAATTATTAAATCAAAGAACCCTGAAACATTGTTCTTTGTTGACGCTGTTCAAGCAGCTGGTAAGATTGATATAGATGTAAAAGACACTAATATCGATATGTTAGGGGTTTCTGGTCATAAGTTCCATGCTCCAAAAGGAATTGGTGCTTTGTATGTAAATTCAAGCGTTGTTTTGCCACCTTTAATAAATGGCGGGCATCAAGAACGTGGTTATAGAGCCGGTACAGAGAATGTTCCTTATATTGTTGGTATGGGAAAAGCTGCTGAACTTGCAATTGACAATATGAAATACGAACTTTCAGAAGTTAAACGCCTTAGAGATAAATTAGAAACAGGTATTTTGAAGAATATCTTTAATGCTAGATTAAACACATCTATTTCAAATAGAGTTCCAAATACAACAAATATAGGTTTTGAATATGTTGAAGGTGAACTTATATTGTTGCATTTGAGCGATATTGGAGTTTGTGCAAGTTCTGGTAGTGCTTGTACTTCTGGTTCACTTGAACCAAGCCATGTTCTTCGAGCAATGGGAACACCGTTTACTTCACTTCACGGTAGCATAAGATTTAGTTTGAGTCGTTTTACTACTGAAAAAGAAATCGACTATGTATTAGATAATATTGGAAAAGTTATTGGTGAAATCGTTGCTATTTCTCCATATCAAGAAGAATTAGAACATTTACGTAAATCAAGATAAGTTTGGAGGTAATAATGTTTCAAGTATATACACAAAAAGGAAATGAAAGTTTAACAAAAACTTTGGTTGGTGAATTCAAAGATTATGATGAAGCGATGGATAAGGCAGAGGCTTCTATTGAAGGTAAATCTGAACTAAAATACATTGTCGAAGAAACAAATGGCTGCTTTAAT
The DNA here is from genome assembly GCA_002103075.1 of Candidatus Gastranaerophilales bacterium HUM_9. Classification (GTDB taxonomy): domain Bacteria; phylum Cyanobacteriota; class Vampirovibrionia; order Gastranaerophilales; family Gastranaerophilaceae; genus UBA2883. The sequence continues at coordinate 40,720 of DABG01000012.1, forward strand.
AGTTATGGTGACTTGGTAGCAACTGTTATTGCTGAAAGCGACTAGGTTTTAGAAATTTTTTATAATCAAAAAGAAGAACTTTTTTGTTCCTCTTTTTTTATTGTGATTGTTGAATATTTAGTTAAAGACAAACTTTGAATACGATTTCAATAAGTCTTGAAGTCTTTCTTTTTTTTCTGATATCTTATTGAATTCAGATTTTATCTCTTCAAGCTCAGCTAGTAGTGTGTTTAACTCCTTTCTATGTTCTATGTGTTCTATTATTTCTTGCTTTTGCTCTTCAATTTTGTTTGTCTGTTGTTCTTCTTTTGCTTGGGTATCTTCAAGCCAATTTGGAGAAAAACCTTTTGTTTTGAAAAAATCTTTTGAATTCATATTAAGCTCCTTGACATAGAGAATGTAGATAATCTACCATATCAAAGTTTCCATATAGAAAAGTAAGCGGCTGCTTTGAGTACTCCCCCACTTCTCTTTTTATATCTTTAAATGCTTCAGAATCAAAATTGAATCCTGTCATTTCAGAAAATTCTATCATCATCTCATCTGTATCCACGTTAAAATACTTGTCCATACCCTTCACCTCATTATTGTCTTATTAACTAACAATATATATGACGGATTGTTTTGTTAAAATCTTTAATAAAACTTGAAAAATGTTAAGTTTTTGTTACAATATAGAAAGGTAAAAAAGAAAAGGTGTTTTGTATGAAAATTATTATTGGTTCTGATCACGGTGGATATGACTTAAAAAATGTTATTAAAGAACATTTAAAAGAAAAAGGTGTTGAAATAGTTGATGTAGGTACTGAATCTTTAGCATCTTGCGATTATCCAGATATTGCAAAAGCATTGACTAAAAAGGTTTTAGAAGAAAACGTAAAAGGTATTTTAGTTTGTGGAACAGGTATTGGCATGTCTATTGCAGCTAATAAATATGATGGAATTAGAGCTGCATTATGTTCTGATACATTTTCTGCTAGAATGACGAGAGAACACAATGATTCTAATGTCTTGTGTTTAGGTGAAAGAGTTTTGGGTAAGGGCTTAGCTATTGATATTGTTGATATTTGGTTAGAAACACCATTTTCTGAAGGTGAAAGACACAAACATAGAATAGAATTGATAGACAAGATTGAAAAAGAAAGGGCATAATGAGCGAAATTACTTCTTACAAATTAGCTTGTGTTATAGCTAGAATTTTAGATGAAAAATTAGGTAAAGATATTACTATCTTGAATATTAGTAATGTGTCATCATTTGCAGATTATTTTGTTATTTGTTCTGCTGATGCAAGTACTCAGGTAAAGGCTCTTACAGAAGCTGTAAAATTGAGAGTTAGAGAATTGTTCTCTCGTCAAGCTGTTAGGATTGAAAACGATATGAAGAATCGTTGGAATTTATTAGATTACAGCGATGTAGTTGTTCATATTCTTCATAAAGAAGAACGTGAGTTATACGCAATCGAAAAATTTTGGAATCATGCATATAGTGTTTCAGAAGAAGATTGGTTGAAAGAGTCAGAAGAATATTCTGAATACAAATAAAACTTTGCGTAATCTATTAAAATATGATAGGATAAAGGTATGGAAGATACTCAAGAATTAAAAGATATAAAACAATCAATACAAAAAGTTGTTCTTGCAATGGCAAGAGATCCTAAAAATACAGAAAATTACCACGAGCTTGCACGTTATTATGCTATGCAAGAGGATTATGATAAGGTTATTTCTGTTTATGAAACACTTTTGACTATTGACCCAAGAGATGAACAGGCCTTGTTGAATATTGGTAGTATTTATTTCTTTCAACAAGAGTATCGAAAAGCATTAAAGTATTTTGAAAAAGCAATGTCTGTAAATCCAAGTAATTATTTGGTTTACTATAATTTAGCAAATACTTATGCTGAGATGAAAAACTTCTCAAAGGCTTTAAGATGGTATAATAGAACATTAGATTTTATTTCTAATGAACCAGAAATTTATAATTCAATCGCACTTTTATATCACGATTTTGAAGATTATGTTGAAGCTAAGGCTTATTATGAAAAGGCTTTATCTCTTGATTCTCAAAACTTGACGGCATTAGTTGATTTAGGGAATGTATGTTTTAAATTGTTTGATTATGAGGGTGCATTTAAGTATTATAGCCAAGTGTTTAGCTTAGAACCTGATAATCAGACTGTTGCTCTTTGTTTAGCAAACACTTTATCTTTAATGAAAGATGAAGCAAGAGCTAATACATATTTTGAAAAAGCTCTTCAATTGCAGGGTGATAGCTTGTATAGAGCATATATCTGTTATGCTATTTCTAAATCTGATTTTGGTAAATATGATGAGGCTATTGCACTTTATAAAAAAGCTATTGAGGTTGATCCAGAACAGCCAAAAGCATATATTTTGTTAGGTAATATGTATTCAAATCAACGTAAGTTTGCTGAGGCAGAAGAGCAGTATAAAGAGGCTTTAAAAATTACTCAGTTAGATCCTGATTTGTATATTTTGATTGCAAACACGTATTATATGAATAACGAAATAGAACGATCTATTTATTCATATAAGGCTGCTGTTGGTTTAAGCCCAGAAAATGATGAGTTTAAACTTGTTTATATTCAAGTTGTAGAAGACTTTATTGAAGAAAGCAGGAAAGATGAGATCGTCGCAAACTTCTAATAATTGTTCACTTTTTGAAAGAATTATTGCAGTCCTTAATTATTTAACTTTTGGACTTGTAGGTTTTATTTATTTGATATTAGTAGCGTTTAGAAAATTAAGATTAACTCCGTTTTTACAATATCATATATTTATGACATTTTTCTTAGTTATTTTGTATTGGTTAGTGACAGTTTTATTGTCATTGTTGGTACAAGTTCTTTCAATAATTCCATTTATAAATGTTTTAGTGTTGAAGGTGTTATTTTATTTCAATGCACCATTGTTTTTTGGTAAATATTCATTAGTTTCAGGTGCTGTTCAGCTATTTGTGTTGTATTTATGTGCAACATCATTCCTTGGTCAATTCAGTTATGTACCTTGGGCTACAGATATTATTATAAAGAACGTAAGACGTTAATTTTAAGTTCATCTAATAGTATGAGTTTTGGCTAAATATATATAGAGTCATGTTGATTTTGCCGTAATTATCATTATAAAGATAATAGAGGGTAAAATTATGGTAGTTTCTTACACGACTAATTATTCACAAGTTGATCCGTACGCTATGAAGAATAATAACCAAATGCAAACAAATGCAGATGGCGGTGGAAATGGTGGTGCTTTTTTGAAGATGTTTGAAGATACTGAATCAGAAGAGTCAAAATCTCCTAAGGATACTAATGTTGAATATGCTACTGATAATTCATCTTTATATGCTGATTATCAGGCTAGTGAAAGCGTTATTAGAGACTATATTGATAATTCCTTGTTGTTGAATACAGAACAAGTTGCGTGTACTAATATTGCTCAGCATTTGGCTTTAAAATCAAATGTAAAAGAAACATTGAAGTTCTTGAATACACAAGCTGCAAAAAATATGGTTAATTCAAGAAAAAGAAATTATAATTTTCAAACTAAACCTGTTGAATCAGCTAAGACAACGGCTGAAAATAATTTCTTTAAGACAGTTCCTAGCAAGAATTTCTTCTTGTCATAATTATAAAGTCATTGCGAAAATTTGCATCGCAAATTTGTGGCAATCCATAAATAAACAATTCAGAGTGTGCAATAAATAACTTTTGAAACAAGAGAATAATTTGTGCGAACATATATTATCACGTCTACTTAATCCGTTTATTATACCTTTGTCGGATAATTGTCTATTATAATCTGTTAAAGTATATTAAAAGGTGTTATTTATGAAAAAAATAATTTTATACATATTAGGTATTCTATTTATAATCTTTCTATTTCAAATGCTTGCAAAGGGCTATAATCCAAATACTTTTAGACAAGAATTTAGACCAACTTATAGTGCAACTCCAAAAAATTTTTCTAGAGATGAACCAGAAGCTCGTCTTGAAATTAAGGATAATAGTTCTATTCAAAACCAACTAAGAGAATTTAGAAACGATACAAATGAAGATACAAAATATAATTCTAGTTGTCAGTTTGGCGTTTGTGTCCCAGGAGGGAATCAAAAATAAGAGATTTTAGTAGCAAAAAATATTTTTAGGAACGTTTAAATCTAATAAGAGAAAAGAGGATTTATTATGAATACTAAGAGTATAGCTACTAAAATTATTGCAGGTACTATGGCATTATCACAGACTGCCTGCAAAAGAGAACCAATTCATCAAATTACTAATGTAACGAAGTATCCAATAATTGAAAGAGTTGATTCTTTTACAAAATCAGCTTTAAATGATGTTGATACAACATTTGCTGAAAGAATTAAGGTTGATACATTAGAGATATCTAATAAAAAATTGAATGATAAAAATAAATTAGTAGAATATCTTGATAAGAATGCAAGACGTTCAAATTCTGAGGTTTTGGTCGATACAAGACCTGTATATAGCTTTGGAATGAGATATGACGGTAAAATGGGATATCGATTGAGAATGGAGAATTTTTATGAACCTAAATATATTCCATCAGAAATGGCTGGAGTTATGCAAAATAAGGTTTATACAAACAAATCAGAAGACAAATTCTTTGTTCCTGTAACATATTATGGTATAAGAAATCCAAAAGCTGAAAAATAGGTATTTGATAAAAATGTATTAATACAAAAAAGAGTGCCATAACTGACACTCTTTTTTTGTTATCTTTTATAAAATGTTGATTATAAAACATCAAATCCTGTGTATTTTCTCAATACTTCAGGGATTATAACACTTCCATCTTCTTGTTGGAAGTTTTCAACAATAGCTGCAAATGTTCTACCTACTGCAAGACCTGAACCGTTGATTGTGTGAACAAATCTAACTTTGCCATCTTTATCACGATATCTGATATTTGCACGTCTAGCTTGGTAATCACCGTAGTTTGAACAACTAGAGATTTCTTTATAGTTGTTATATGATGGTAACCAAACTTCTAAGTCATAACATTTGTTTGCTGAGAAACCTATATCAGAAGTACAAAGTGCAACTCTTCTAAATGGAAGTCCTAGCATTTCTAACATTCTTTCACCGTCAAGAGTTAGCTTTTCGTGTTCTTCAGGACTTGATTCAGGAGTTGTTAATTTTACCATTTCAACTTTATTGAATTGGTGAACTCTGATTAAACCTCTTGTATCTTTGCCTGCAGAACCTGCTTCACGTCTAAAACAAGGTGTGTAAGCTGTCATATATTTTGGTAAATCAGCTTCTGATAAGATTTCGTTTGAATAAATGTTTGTAACAGGTACTTCAGCTGTTGGGATTAAGTATAAATCTTCATCAACACATTTGTACATGTCTTCTGCAAACTTAGGTAATTGACCTGTACCTGTCATTGTTGCACTGTTTGCCATAAATGGAGGTAGAATTTCTTCGTAGCCTTCGTTTTCTGTGTGTTGATCCAAGAAGAAGTTGATGATAGCTCTTTCAAGTCTAGCACCTTTACCTCTATATAGAGTAAATCTTGATTGTGAAAGTTTAACACCACGTTCAAAATCTACAATATTTTTTTCTTCGCAAATATCCCAGTGTGCTTTTGGCTCAAAGTTGAATTTTGTAGGTTCACCTTTTCTATATACTTCTACATTATAGTCTTCTGTTGGACCAATTGGAGTTGATTCATCAGGAATATTTGGAATGTGTAATAATAAGTCTTTTTGTTTTGTATCAAGTTCAGTTTGCTTATCTTCTAAAACTTTTATTTTATCACCAAGCTCTCTTACTTCTGTTTGAATAGCTTCTGTATCTTCGCCATTTTTTTTCATAAGACCGATTTTTTGTGACTCAGATTTTCTTGTTGCTCTAAGTTCATCGGCTTCTGCTTGTATTTTTCTTCTTTCTACGTCAATATCAATAACTGCATCAATTGACAATTCAGGGTTTCTTCTCTTTAATAATTCATTAATCTTTTCAGGATTTTCTCTAATTAGTTTAATGTCTAACATATTGTTTCCTCTTTATGTATTCTATAATTTTATTTTATAAAAAATATAATTTATATTCAAATATTTATTATCGACTGTTAAGCACCGATTTCTTTAATCAGTTTAAAATAGCTTTTTCTTTCTTTATTCTTTTTAAATTTTTTGTTATTTATTGTAGAGTCTTGAGTTTGTGTGTTTAAATCTTGTTTAAGCTCTTGTTTAACTTCTTTTTTATATGCATTTTTATCATTCTTTACTTTTTTAGGGTCAAGGTTTATTGTAATTTGGTTTTCAACAATGTTTTTACCAATTGCTTTTTCAAGGTTTGCACGAGCAGTATTGTATTCATATAATGTGTTGTAGTAATTTAATTGTGCATCTCTATATTGAAGTTGAGCTTCTTTTAATTCAACGGGGTTACCTACTCCTGATTTGTATCTACCAAAAGAAAGTTCATAGTTTTCTTTTGCTTGTTTTACAGTAAGAGTTGAAACTGGAATTTTGTTTTTCTTTTCAATCAAGTTATAGTAAGCTGTTTGAATTTCTAAATAAATATCGTTTTGTGTGCTTGTTGCATTTGCAATTTCTCTTGTATAAAGAGTTCTAGCTTCTTTTATTTCGTTTCTAATCAACATAGCATTGATTGTTGGGAAGTTAAGATATCCACCTAGGTTGTAACCGTAGTTAGATGTAAAACTTTTACCACCGATTTGGTATTGTCCCTCAATTGTGATTTGTGGGAACCAAGATTTTTTAGTAAGTTGAAGATTTTGTCTTGCACTTTCTACTTTTGAAATAGATAATTTGTAATCTGGTCTAGAGTCTTTTGCAACTTCTATTGCTTGATTTAAACTAAGATTACAAGGATTATATCTAAGTTTATCCTTCACTGTATATTGATTGAAATACGGCATACCCATTGAGTTGTTAAGCGTCGCCATAGCAATCATAAGTGCGTTTTGTGCTTCTATTAAAGATAATTTTGCGTTACTTAAATTTACTTCAGCAATTGTTAAGTCAACTTTTGGACTTGTTCCAGCTGTATAGAATGCTTTTGCTTGTTTGTAGAACATATCATATCTTGTTACCATTTCTTCTGCTACACGTAATTGTTCATAAGCATAGAGAACGTTGTAATAAGAATTCTTTACATCACAAATAACTTGATTGATTGTTGAAGTTAACATGATTTTATATTGTTCATTTTCAAGTTTTCTAATAGTTACTTGGTTTTGGGTTACACCAAAGTCATATAGCATCTCTGAAACCGAAATTTGACCTAATGTGTAGTAGTTGTAAATAAGGTTTCTTTTGAATACGTCGGATAATTGTAGTTGTCTTATTCTTGTATAACCTGTTTGCCAAGAAAATTGTGGAAACCAACTTGACCATGCTTGTTTTACCCTATAATCTGATGCAAACACATCTTGAATAGCTGCTTGAATTTTAGGGTTGTTTCCAAGAGCAAATTTTATGCAATCATCAAGTGTAACTTCAATATTGTTTTGAATACTACCTTCAATAACTGTATCTTGTGTAATCTTTGATTTAACTAAAGGTTGAACATTATCGCTATCAGGATACTCTTCTTTAGAAAATTTAGAGCCTAAGCTAAATGCAAAAACATTATTGCAACCAAGTAGGACTATTAAAAGTATTGAAAGAAATTTTTTCAATTACTTTTGCTCCTTTCTTTTTTGTATATAAGTTTTTGCTTTTTCTACAACAAACTTAAATGCTCTAATTATTCCCCCGCCATAAGCCCATTCTTTCATTATATTAACCATTACAAAGAATGATGGAACAAGAATACTACCGATAAATGATACCGCAATCATACCACCGAATACGGTCATACCGATTGAGTGACGGCTGCCAGCACCAGCACCTTTTGCTAGTATAAGTGGTAATAAACCTAGCAAGAATGCAATGTTAGTCATCATAACTGCTCTAAATCTTAGTTTTGCTGCTTGTAATGCAGCATCAATATAATTTAAACCGTCTTTTTCCATAGCATCTTTAGCAAATTCTACAATAAGAATAGCTTGTTTTGTACCAAGACCAACTAACATAACAAGTCCGATTTGAGCGTAAATATCAAGTGAATATCCTGAAACATATTGGAAGAACAAAGCTCCAACAAGTGCTACAGGAGAAATTAGCATAACGGCAATCGGTAAAGTCCAACTTTCATATAATGCTACTAAGAACAAGTATACAAAAGTTAGTGCCATCGCAAGGATTGGTCCAATTTGACCTGCTGATTTTTTTTCTTGGAAAGATGTACCAGACCATTCATAACCCATATCTTTATCAAGAATTTTGTCTGAAAGTTTTTCCATTTCGTTCATTGCTTGACCAGAACTTACATTGTTCGCAGGAACACCGTTTATAGTTACAGCAGGATACATATTGAAACGTGAAATTGTATAAGGTCCAACTGTATCAACGAGTTTTATTATTGAGTTTATTGGAACCATATATCCAAGATTGTTTTTAACATAGATTTTATCTAAATCAGATGGTTTTATTCTGTATGGAGCATCTGCTTGAATATAAACACGATAAACTCTATTATAAAGATTGTAGTCGTTTACGTAAGTTGAACCTAGTTGAGCTGCTAGAGTGTTGTAAACAGATAGTATATCAACCCCTTGTGACATAGCTTTTTCTTCATCTATTTCAACTTTTATCTGTGGTAGAGATGATGTATATGTTGTAAATAGTTTTGAAAATTTAGGATTTTTTCTAGCTTCTTGTAAGAATTTTTGAGTTACATTAAACAATTCTTCAGGGGTTTTATCTCCTTTATCAAGTAACATATATTCAAACCCACCGAACATGCTCATACCAGATATTGAAGATGGAGCGAATGTTGCGACTGTACCCTCTGAATAGTGTCTATATTTTCTATTTATTTGTGCTTGAATAGATGCTTGAGAAAGTTTTGCACTCTTTCTTTTTGACCAAGGTTCAAGACTTGTTACGACAAGAACAGTGTTATCACCAGAAAAACCTGCGATTTCAAGAGTATCTTTAACCCCTTTGATTTTTGCAATTTCTTTGGCTACTTCTTGACCAACTCTATCAGAACGAGCTAATGTTGCACTATCAGGAAGCTGAATTTGTGTAAATAGTGCTCCTTTATCTTCATCAGGCAAGAATCCTTTTGGGATAATTAAGAACATAAATAAGATAAATCCCAAAATAAATCCTAATAGTTTTAGAGTGTTTTTAGGCTTTGAAACGAAGTAATGAACAAGATTAAGGTACTTATCTCTTACTCCATTAAACCAATTATCAAATTTTTGTATAAATTCAAAGTCAGCTTTTTCTTCTCCAGATTTTAAGATTAATGAACACAAAGCAGGTGATAAAGTAAGTGCAACAAGGGTTGATAATCCGATAGATGTTGCAAGACAGAGTGCAAATTGTCTGAACATTTGACCTGTGATACCTGTCATAAATGATACAGGAACAAATACTGCCATAAGTACTAATGATGTTGCAATAACAGCACCAAATACCTCTTGCATTGTTATCTCTGTAGCTTCTTTGGGTGATTTACCTTCTTGAATGTGTCTTTGAGTGTTTTCCAATACAACAATAGCGTCATCTACAACTAGACCTACTGCAAGTACAAGTCCAAATAGGATAAGTAGGTTGATTGAAAACTTAAATACACTCATGAATATAAATACCCCAATTAATGAAACAGGGATTGCACAGAACGGAATGAATGCAGCTCTAGCAGTGCCTAAAAATAGGTATGTAACGATACTTACAAGTATAACTGCAAGAATAATTGCACTTATTACTTCGTGAATAGATTCTCTAACAAATTCTGTGTTGTCATAGTGAACAGACCATTCCATATCGGTTGGAAAACTCTTACTTACAATATTCATTTTTGCGATAATTTTATCAGCAAGGGCAATGGCGTTAGCCTCTGGACGTTGACTAATAGATAGGATTGCTATTTCTGTTCCTTCAACTCTTGACCTTGAAGTATAAGCATTTGAACCTTGTTCAACTCTACCAATATCTTTTATTTTTACGTTTGCACCGTCTGGATTTGCTTTTATTATAATGTTTTCAAATTCTTCAACTGTCTTTAAACGACCTTTCGTCTTTAAAGTGAATTTTATTACTTGAGGAGTTGTCATAGGTTCTCCACCTAGAAAACCAGCTGGAGTTTGTGTGTTTTGAGCTTCGATTGCAGCACTAACATCAGTTGGTGTTACACCTAAACTCGCCATTCTTTCTGGATTTAGCCATATTCTCATAGCGTATTCACCAGCACCAAAAACACTGGTTTCACCTACCCCATTAATTCTATCAATTTCATCTTTTAAAAATCTTCTAGCGTAGTTAGCTAGGAATAATGAATTATAGGTTTTGTGAGGAGAAGTTAATGCAATCATCAATATCCCAGGACCACCCGTTGATTTTTTTACTGTAAGCCCGTATTTTTTTACCTGTTCAGGAAGTCTTGGATTTACAAGTTGTAATTGGTTCTGAACATTTACCAAAGCCATGTCTGGGTCTGTACCAATTTCAAAATAGATTGTAAGTTTATATGAACCACTTCTTGAATCTGATTGCATATAAATCATGTTATCAACACCGTTCAACTGTAGCTCAATAGGAGCAGCTACTGTTGATGCAACAACATCTGCACTTGCACCACTATATGTTGCAGATACAATAACCTGTGGTGGTGTAATTGATGGGTATTCTTCAACAGGCAAATTCACCATTGCAATCAATCCTGCAAGAATGATTACTAATGATATAATCATCGCTAATTTGGGTCTTCTGATGAATAAATTACCTGCCATTTATTATTCCTTTTATAATTCTTTTTAGTTTTCTCATAACTTTATGGAAAAAGTTTTCGTGTGTTTTGTGAGATAGTTGATTAACAACTTTTACTGGCACACCAGGAATAACTTCTTGAAGTCCTCCTGTTATAATTCTATCCCCTATATTAAGTCCAGAAGATATTATTGAATTGTGACCTTCTTGACTATCAACTTTTATGTATGCAATTTCTGGCATATTATTTTCACCAAGTTTGTAAACATACTTACCTTCTTGGTTATCTAATATAGCTTTTGATGGAATAATTGGTACTGGTGCGGTTTTATTTGAATAGATTATAATTTTACCGTAGTCACCTGCAATAAGTTCATCTTCAGGGTTATTAAAAGTCGCACGCATTTTTATTGTCCCTGTTGATTCTTCAACTTTGTTATCGTAAAAATCTTGCACTCCTGTTAATTTGTATTTTTGCCCAGAGCTAAAAATGTATTCAACTTTACGTTTTACATTCGCAGAGCCATCAACTCTTGATAATTCGTTAAAATCAGTAGCTTCAAGAGGGAATGTTACATACATCGGGTTCGTACTATATAAGGTTGTAAGTGGACCGGAATTGATTGTAACATAGTTTCCTACTGTAACAGTGTTGATACCAACTCTACCTGATACAGGAGCTTTAATTCTTGTGTAGCTAAGATTTCTTTGAGCATCTCTATAAGCACTAGCACTTCTTGCTAAACCTGCTCTATAAGAATCTCTTTGAGCTACTGCATTATCATAATCAGCTCTTGCAATATAGTCTTGTTTTACAAGTTGTCTAGCTCTTTCACTTTGTTTATCATAGTAAACTTGCATCGCTCGAGCGCTTTTTAAATCAGCTGAGGCTTGTTGCATAGCATATTGGTATTGTTGAGGTTCAATCTCGAACAATACTTGTCCTGCTTTGACGTAGTCACCTTCTTTGAAATAACGTTTAAGTAGATACCCACTGATACGAGCTTCTACGTTCACTTGATATTTTGAAACAACTCTCGCTGGTGCTTCGTATTTTCTAACCATGTTATATGAACCAACCGTACTAACAACTACTTCTGGAGTTGCTGATTTCATCATTTTTACACGGTTAAAATGAGTATTTACTGCTGTAATAATTGATCTAATGATAATTGCAGCAAATAATATTGATATTGCAATAATTATTTTTTTTCGCATACGCTCCCCACACACATAAATATATTTATTAAGTTAATTTTATTATAATGATGTTGCAAATGCAACATATTCTTTAAAAAAATTTAAATTTTAGACAACTGGCTAAGTAGTCTTTTGTTTATCATTTTTGTGATATTTGCTTACAGGCATTGTTGAACCAGCCCTATAGCCACAATACGTATATATTGCAGGTAGAATTTTTTCTACTTTTAAATTTTTAATTAAAGGGAATTTAGCTAATGTTAACGCTCCAACAGCATCATCAATGTTTGCAACGCAGTCCTTTAGTGTTATCTTTCTATCAGGTTCTTTATCTTTAGGGTCAACGACAATGTTTGATAATTTTTCTGCTCCTATCATACCACCTATTAATCCTACAGTTGTTGCAACGAACTTACCTGCAACATTATTCGTTTTTTTGAAATTTTCAACGATTTTTAACCCTCCTCCAACTGCTAATGCTGGAATAGTCGAATTAAACAGCTGAAAAACACTCTCTTTACATTTCTCTTTTTTTTCTGCGTTTGTTTTTCCCCACATTCCACCTATTGTACCACCTGCAATTCCAGAACTTGAAAGAATTAGCATGTCTTTTATTCCATAATCAAGTTTTAGAATGTTAGGAGTCTTTTTGGTTTTTGCAATACAAGCTAGTGGAACGAGTGTTCCTGTAATAGCACCTATCAAAGCGTTCCTATCAGTATTATCTTTTTTTGTTGAACTATTGTACACTATATTTGAATTTGTATCTATTTTATTTATCATCTACTTAACCTTCGCATATATAAAACACATAATAAAATTAATTTGTTAGTAAAATGTTAATTTTTTGTCATGTTCAACACGTCATAATATAAATTTTTATTATATGGAATAGTTAGTTTATGTTTTTCTGCTAATCTTAAAACTTCTGCTCCGAATAAGTCAGTTTCAGGTGTTCTATTGTTTTCTATATCTTGAAGCATTGACGTTTTTCCTTCGGGTATCATTTTATATAAATTTTCTAAAGAACTTTTTACTAAATCAATCCCTGTTAGTCCTTCTTTTAAGGCTATTTGATTGATTTCATTAGAAATGTTTTTAATAAGTGATAAACATTCTTGACTATTCCAAATTTGCTCAAAGGTAAACCCTGTTACTGCTGAAATTTGGTTTACGCAACAGTTAAAACAAAATTTTTCCCAAAGAGCATTAATAATATTATTAGATAATTTATTGTCAATCTTTGTTTCTTCAAAAAACTTTTTAATAACTACTGTTTTTGATATGTCATTATTTTTATCACCCCAAACAACAGTGGTTACACCATCATGAAGAACATTGTTTCCATTTCTTGTAATTGTATGACATATTATATATGAATATAAAATTTGTTCCGGATTAAAGTATTTTTGTAAAATTCTTTCTGATGAAATACCGTTTATGAAAGACATTATTAAAGTTTTTTTGTTTATGAATTTTTTCAGGTTTTTAATTGCATCACAAAGTCCAGTTGATTTTGTGGATATAATTACTAAATCTGGTTTAAATTCATCTTTAGGAGTGATAAATTCAAACTTACATGGCTTCCCATTCAATAATCTGGGTTCTTTTGAATATTTTTCTAGCCTTGATTTATCAACCAGAACTTTAAATTCAATATTGTTATTTTGGCTTATTAGGTTTGCATAAACCGTTCCAACTCCACCGAGTCCAGTCAATAAAACTTTTTTAATACAATTTTGACAACAACTCATTATAAATCTCTATTGTGCTAATACATATTTTAAGGTTTCTATCAGTAAGGCTATTTATTGTGATTTTGTAGCATTCCAATAATGCTCTATCTAGCCCGTTATCAAGAAACAGTTTTGGTCTGATTGAATCTATCATTGATTGAGGACGAGTTTTAGGTTCAATTTTATCAGCAATAAATATAATTTTTTCAAAATCAGACATTTCAAGTTTACCGATAGTGTGCCACCTGATAGAAGATAAGATTTCTTCATCATCAATATGAAAAACTTCCTTTGCAACATATGCACCAACTGGAGCATGGTATGTTTTAGGATTTATCATTTCGCACTCATCAATTTTTAAATGAGAGTTTATTATATTTAGTAATTTATCGTTGCTGAATCCTTTTGCACAATCATGTAAAAGTCCGGCTAAATAGGCTTTGTCTTCATCAAGGTTAAACATTTTAGCAAGCTCTTTAGAGGTATCAGCTACTGCTAGAGTGTGGATATATCTCTCTTCTGATAAATTCTCTTTTAACCAAGTCTTAAACTCTTCTAAATTATTTGTATAAATCATTTTCTTTTATGTACTCCATAACCTGTGGAATTTCAAGCCCTTTTATTGACTCCCCGTTTCTTAAATTTCTTCTTATTTGTGTTGATGACACGTCTTTATATTTCATAGGTGCAAACTCAAAATCATACCCTTTTTCTTTTAATTGGTTAAAATCAGATTTGTTAAATGAATTTGTTCTAGGAAAAATTATAAAATGTACAAGTTCTTTTAATTCATTCGTTTTGTACCAAGATTCAATTTTTTCAAATGCATCTGTTCCAATGATAAAATTGATTTTATTATCTATATTCATGTCGTTTTTTAGTTTAACGATTGTGTTATAAGTATAGGAATTTCCTCTGAATTTGTATTCTATATCACTTATATTAAAAAAAGGAATGTTTTTTATAGCTAGTTTAACCATATTAAATCTATGCGTTGCAAGAGTTTTATCAACGGTTTTGTGGGGAGGCATATATGCAGGAATAAATATTATTTTGTCAAAGTTATAATATTCTTTAGCAAATTTTGCCACTTCTAAATGAATTTTGTGTATTGGATTGAATGTTCCTTGGTATAAACATATAGACATAACGTACCACCTGTAATAATTTTAGCACGAAAAAAATATTTCAATAATTACTTTTAGATAAATCAAACGGACTAGACTAAATGATTTATTTTTTGTCGGATTTATTGAAAAAAATATTTTCTTATGATATTGTATTCAAAGTTAAGTGTGTACTATATATACAATGGGTGAGGAAATGAAAAGTTCAACATTAAGAAGATCAAACTTGACCAGAGAAAAAATGGCTATGCTTAGTGCATTGTCAGATTATAATGCTTCGAAAGGTCGTAGTAACGGTAATATAACTGATAAACAAGCTGAACTTGATTTATTGTGGCAGAATTTTAAAGTTGCAGCAACTCCAGAAAATTCGCCAAAATCATTCTTTACGTTTGGTTTTATTTCAGGTGTAATTGTTGCAGTAATTGCAATGACATTATTTAATTTTGTTTTTGGTTCAACCTCTTTAGGAGATATAAATATTAATCCTGTAAAATCATCAGATAATGTTAAATTCACTTTTGTGCCTGCTGATAAGCAACAGGTTCAAGAAGAGGCTACTGTTTCACAAGATAAAGAGTACGTTGTTCAATCAGGTGATAGTTTAGAAGATATTTCAATGAGATTTTATGGTAGCTTTGATGAAGCAAAATTGAAAGCTATTCAGCAAAAGAATAATTTACCAGATATGAATTCAATTAAGATTGGTCAAAAGTTGATTATTCCGATGATGCAAAATAGTCAACCTCAACAATAATAGATATAATAAGTATAATGAATTAAGGGAGAGTGTATGAATTTAGAAAATATCAAAAAAGTAGATAATGAGTTATACGGATATATTGTTGATGAATATAATAGACAACAATCTAATATTGAGTTAATTGCAAGTGAAAACTTTACATCATTAGCTGTAATGGAGGCTTGCGGTTCTGTTTTAACTAATAAATACGCAGAAGGTAAACCTTATAAACGTTTTTATAACGGTTGTGAAAATATAGATAAGATTGAAGAATTAGCACAAAAAAGAGCTGAAAAACTTTTTGGAATGGACCATGCCAATGTTCAACCACATAGTGGTGCACAAGCTAATATGGCTGTGTTTATGGCAGTTCTTAAGCCAGGGGACAAGGTTTTGGGTATGGATTTATCAAACGGTGGTCACTTGAGCCACGGTTCTCCAGTTAATTTTTCAGGCTTATATTTTGATGTAAAAGGTTATGGTGTGGATGAAAACGGTAATATTGATTATGATGACGTTTTAAAAATGGCAAAACAACACCAACCAAAATTGATAATTTGTGGTGCTAGTAATTATTCAAAAATTATTGATTTTAAAAGATTTAGAGAAATCGCAGATGAAGTTGGAGCATACTTGTTAGCAGACATTGCTCATATTGCAGGTTTGGTTGCAGCAGGTATTCACCCATCACCAGCAGGTTATGCACATTTCGTTACAACTACTACTCACAAGACTTTGAGAGGTCCAAGAGGTGGTATTACTATGTGTGATGAAGAATTTGCTCAAATAATTGATAAAGCAGTTTTTCCTGGAATGCAAGGTGGTCCTTTAGAACACATTATTGCAGGTAAAGCAGTAGCTTTATTAGAGGCTTCAACTGATGAATTTAAAGATTATGCAAAACGTATTGTAAAAAATTCAAAAGCATTGGCTTCTGGATTAATCAAGAATGGTTTAGATATAGTAGGTGGAATGACAGAAAATCACTTGATGACATTAGACCTTACAAAAACAGGAAAAACTGGTAAGGATATGGCAAATGTATTAGAGTTAGTAGGTATAACTGCTAACAAAAATACAGTACCTAATGACCCACAAAGTCCTTTTGTAACAAGTGGTATTCGTTTAGGAACAGCTGCTGTAACAACTCGTGGTTTTGACGAAGATGCTATGGTAGAAATCGCTGATATTATTGCAAAAGCTATTGCAAATTCAGATGATGAAAATGTTCTTAAAAAATTAAAGTTGAAATCTAAAGCTTTATGTGATAAATTCCCACTATATAAATAGTAGAGAGGATAGAACAATTTTAATAAAGTTACCAGAATCAAATATAATAGGTGCAATTATCTCTTATATATTAGGAGTGTTTATTGTGCCATTTGTTATTGCATTTTCAAAAAAAGAAGGTTTAGTTGATTTACCAAATGAAAGAAAAATTCATAAAATCCCAGTTTCGAGGATTGGCGGGGTTGCAATTTGGTTAAGTACTATGTTGACATTCTTGTTCTTAGTATTATTGAGCTATTATCCTTATGGTAGACTTGTTTCAGGTATTCTATTAGGTGGTTCATTAATGTTTTTATTAGGTTTAGTTGACGATATTTATAATTTGAATGCTAAATTTAAACTTTTGATTCAAATTTTGATTGTGTCATTAGTTTATTGTTTAGGTATAAGATTTGATGCTATCTTTAATCCATTAAACCCAGCTGGTAGTGTTATTCAATTAGCACCTGGTCTATCATATCCATTAACTTTATTGTGGATTGTAGGGATTAGTAATGCTGTAAACTTTATTGATGGTGTTGATGGTTTAGCGGGTTCTGTTATTACAGTTAACGCTGTTGCTCTTGCTATAATCTCATTAGCTATGACTCCACCGAATACAATAACTGCGTTAATTGCGTGTATTTTAATGGGTTCTATGTTGGCATTTTTAACATTCAACTTTAACCCTGCAAAAATATTTATGGGTGATTCAGGGGCATTATTCTCTGGGTTTATGTTAGCTTCGTTATCAATTACTGGTGTTATGAAAAGTTCTACATTGTACATCTTAGTACCGTTTATTGTGCTTGCTGTACCTATTATGGATATTACTTTTTCTAGCTTAAGACGTATTTTGAAAGGTAAATCACCATTTGTAGCAGATGCAGAACATATTCACCACAAATTGTTAAAAGCAGGATTTTCACAAAAATTTACAGTGGCTATAATGACCTTTATTTCTGTAATTGCAGGTGGTATTGCTACATTATTAGTCAATGTAATAACAATAAAACACTATGTTTGTTATATACTTATTGTAATAGTTTTAATGTTAGTTCTTAGTTTATTTGATGTTTTTACAAAGTCTACAAACAATTTAAACAACAAATAAATTTAAGCGGAGGATTATGGAAAACACATTAAATTTTTTTGGTGCTATCGCAAATGAAAATAACAACATAGAATTCTCAGAAGAAGATTTAAGAGAGGATTTAGATACGTCAGCTTTATTGGCTAAAGCATCTGTTCCTTATTCTCATAGAAGAATCGCAGAAAAATATGTTTTGTTAAAAAATATTTGTTCTTTTCAAATAGTTCAACCTAGAATTACTAATATAGAAAAGAATTTGTTAAATAAATATGGTTTTAGAACTCTCGAAAGTACAACAATCAGCCAAGTAAATAAAGAGATTGCTAAACTTAAAACTTGGGCAGTTTCTATGAATGATGAGTTAAGAGCTGAGTCAGAAGAGTTGTTGAAGATAAGAGTAAAAGAACTTAAGTTTATGCTTTCTAATAACTATACAAAGAAAACCAATGAAATGTATAAGGGATATGAAGCGTTAGAAACTTATTTGGTTAATATCCATAAAAAATAGTTATTATAAATTTTTTATATAAAAAAGGAACTATGAAAATAGCTCCTTTTTTAATTTATATATAATCGATTACTGATTATTCTTTTCTAGCTTCTTTTAATCCGTAAGTAATAAATGATGCTAAGATTAAGCACAATGCACCAATGTAGAATGAATATTCATAATGGTAATTGATTAAGCCATTAGATGATATAACGGCTTTATTAATAATCCACGCAACAAGAGTACAAACAAATACTTGAGGACCTGCAATAAATATGTTGAATATACCCATTACAGAGCCTTCTGTACCAGGTTTGATATATTGGCTAAGCATTGCAAAAGGTAATGCACAAACGCTTGCCCAACCGATACCTGATAGAGCCATAAAGGTTGCTACAATTATAGGATTTGTTCTGAACAATGCCATACCTATATATGCAACTGCCATTGATAACATTGATATAATGTGTACTTTTTTGTTTCCGAATTTGCTTGCAAGAGTTCCAATAGGAATTGCAATCAAGAAACAAATCAGGTTGAAAATTGCAAAACAAAGTGATGAGTAGTTTGTTGCAGCTGTTTTTGCTGACTCATAACCAGCTTGAGCAACTGTTGATAACTTCGTTAAATCAGGTACACCATATACTGTATGGATTGAAAAGTTTGTGAAAAATATCATCAAACACATCATACCAATCCAAGTAAAGAATTGCATTGTGCAAATTTTAGCAACTTCTGGTGATAACAAGAAAAATTCTTTTAATGAATCTATAAAAGATTGTTTTTGAATATTTTCAGTTTGTTCAACTTGAGTATTCAAAGAACTTTTTTCTTTAATAGTCATACAAGTCCAAATCATTGCTAATGAAAATGCTAGAGCTGCCATAATAAATTGCGCAGTTATAGGCATTTGATAATGAAATACCATATTTAAAACAGGAGCCGTAGCAGCAGCTACAACTGAACCTAAACCTATTGCAAGGCTTATATAAGAGTTTGCAACTGAATGTTGTTCAACTGGTACTACATCAGGAATTAAAGCTCTGTATGGACCTTGTGCAATGTTAATACACGCATCAATTACCCAAATCATGATTGCTGCAACCAATAAACCTGCCCATGCCGGCATAGTTATATGAAGACTGTTGCCGATAAAGTTAGAAATATTTGCAGAGTTTGGAAATGCCCATAATGCAAGTGCTGTGATTAAAGCACCTGTAAGAAGATAAGGTCTTCTTCTTCCAAATCTTGATTTTGTATTGTCACTAAGCACACCTATTAAAGGTTGTACAACCATTCCTGTAAATGGACCAGCTAGCCAAATTAGACCATAAATAAAAGGTGAAGCACCTAGTCCTTCTGTTACAGGAGCGGATAAGATAATTCTCATTTGCCATGCGAATTGCAACCCTAGAAACCCTAACGCAAAGTTAAGGAAGTTTACGGTTGTAAAACGTTTTAGGCTTTGTTCGTTTTTTTCTTCCATTCTATTCTCCATCTCTCTCCATTATTTTAATATTGCACCTTTTGGTACAACTGTAATTCCGTTTTCAGAAACATAAAAACCACGAGCAATATCTTCTTCTCTATTGAACCCAATTTTCATATAAGGTGGAATATCAACGTATTTGTCAATAATTGCACGTCTTATTTCTGCGTGACGACCAATGTTTACTTTTTCCATAAGAATAGATTCACTAACTTGAGAATAACTGTTAATTCTTGTTTCAGGAGAAAGAATACATCTAGAAAGTACACCCCCTGATACAATACAGCCTTCAGCAATCATTGAATCTGTCGCCATACCAACCCTGTCATTTTGTTTCCATACGAACTTCGCAGGAGGACAGTTGTAGTTAAATGTTCTTAGTGGCCATTCTTTTGAATACAAGTTTAGTTCTGGTTCTGTATCTAACAAGTCCATATTTGCTTGCCAGTAAGCATCGATTGTTCCAACATCTCTCCAGTAACCTTGTTCACGTTTTGTCATACCAGCAAACTTGTTTTCATTGAAGTTATAAACCATGACTTTTTTGCCTTGGTTAAGAAGCATTGGAATAACGTTTTTACCAAAATCGTGGTTTGAGTCTTCAATTTGAGCATCTTCTTCAACAGCGTTAAGAAGAATGTCTTTATCAAAAATGTAGTTTCCCATTGAAGCAAGACACATATCAGGTTTCCCAGGGATAGATTTTGGTCTATATTGTGGTTTTTCAACAAAGTTTGTTAGCTGCCAATTTTCGTCAACTTCCATAATGCCAAATTCTGATGCTTGTTCTATAGGAATTTCAATTGCAGAAATAGTAAGTGCAGCTTTTGTTCTTTTGTGGAATGCTCTCATTTGAGAAACGTCCATTTTATATATATGATCACCACCAAATACACATACAAATTTAGGGTTTTCATCAATAATGTGTAATTTGTTTTGATAGATAGCGTCAGCAGTTCCTTGATACCAAGCATTACCAAATCTCATTTGAGCGGGAACCAAGTCAACGTATTGGTTCAAAAAAGGTGAAAGACTGTAGCCTCTTGAAATGTGCTGGTTCAGCGAATCAGACTTGTATTGAGTGATAACTTTTATTTTGTAAAAACCAGAGTTTATGAAATTATTAAGTACAAAATCAATAATTCTATATCTGCCACCAAAAGGAACAGCAGGTTTTGCTCTGTCTTTTGTAAGCGGAAATAGACGTTTACCCTCTCCGCCTGCAAGTATCATCGTTAAGGTATCGTTTGCTGACATATTGAACTCCTTCCTATCTAGATATAAACAATTATATAACATTTATAAAAAATTTGCACGAAAAAATAAATAATAACCATTTCAATTAATACTCTTTTAATCGCTTGACAAATTATTATTCCTATGATAATATACTTGTGGGGTAAATGTATGTTATATGTGTCTTGTACTTAGTACAAGACCTATTTTTTTGTATTATTTCCAATAATAAAATTTTATTACAAATTAAAAAAGAACGGCTACAAGTGGCAGACGTCCTTTTTTATAAAACTAATCGGGTAATTGAAAACTTGGTTACCCCCTTTTAGTTCCCCTTATCTTATTAAAGTTTTCTTTTTAATAAAAATTGATTAATTGTATTTAAGTTTGTTACAAAACATAATAATTAACCTTCGATTTAAACTTATTTTTTCTTATTCTTATCAGCAAATTCACTGTCAAGTCTAAGAAAAACGGGTTTTATGTTTTCTTTATCGATAAGGTGACCAATCTTAATATTGTCAAATTTTACATCTTGAAGTTTTGTGCTCAAATTATATGACAATTGACTAGCCATATCGTTAGCGATATTAGGACAATATGGATAGATTAAAGTTGCTACTATGCACATTGTATCTAGTACTGTTGTAAGTATTTGACCACATTTATCCATTTCTCCATTTTTAGCCAATGTCCAAGGTTCATTGTCTGTAATATATTTGTTTGCAGCATCTACAAGTTCCATTATTTTTAAAGCGGCTTCTTGAAGTTCAAAGTAATCAAAATTATGCATAACATCTTTTACTGTTTCAAGAGCTTGTTTTGACAAATCTGATTCTACTTTAAATTCAGGTTTAACATCACCATCAAAGTACTTAACAAGCATTGATAATGAGCGGTTAAGTAGGTTACCCATTGAGTTTGCAAGGTGTGCGTTAACTTTTTCTTTAAAGTCTGTATCAGAATAGTTACCGTCTTTTCCGCAAGGTGCTGATGTTGCCATATAGTATCTGAATGCATCTGGTTTATCTAGTTCAAATGCTTCTAAAACACTGGTTGGTGAAATTACGTTACCAAGTGATTTTGACATTTTTGTTTCATCAATTGTAATCCAACCGTGTGCAAAAATATGTTTCGGTAATGGTAAATCAAGAGCCATAAGAATACCTAACCAATATATACTGTGGAATTTAAGAATATCTTTACCAATTATATGAACATCAACTGGCCAAAATTCTCTGAATTTATCAGAATTTTCTTCTGTATCATAACCTAAAGCTGTTATATAGTTTGAAAGTGCATCAATCCAAACGTAGATACCTTGTTCTGGATCGTCAAGAACATCAATGCTCCAATCAACATTTGATTTAGCACGAGAAACAGAGATATCTTCAATGTTTTCAAGTTGGTTTAGAACTTCATTTGCTCTAAATGCTGGAATAATGAAGTCTGGATTTTGTTTGATGTGTTTAGCAATTGCATCTTTGTATTTTGTTAATTTAAAGAAATAATTTTCTTCACTAACAAGTTCAGGTTTTTTAAGGTGGTCAGGACATAGTCCATCTTCTGTTAAGTCTTTTTCGCTTAAGAAGGCTTCGCAACCGCTACAATATAATCCTGTGTAAGAGTTTTTATAGATATCACCTTGTTCAACAAGTTTTTTGAATATTTTTTGAACAGCTTTTACGTGATAATCATCAGTTGTTCTAACGAAATGACTGTATTCAAAATCGAGAGCTTTCCAAGCGTTTTTGAACTGTTGAGAATTCTCATCACAAAGTTGTTTAGGTGTAATACCTCTTTTTTCTGCTGTTTTTTGAATTTTGATACCGTGTTCATCAGTACCTGTAAGCATAAATGTATTATCACATCTTTGTGTAAAGTGTCTATAAATAACATCAGAAACAATCTTTTCGTAAGCGTGTCCAATGTGTGGAGCACCATTAGCATAATCTATCGCAGTAGTTGCATAAAACTTTTCCATATATAACCTCTCTATTTAAAATTTTGATTAATTAATATTAATCTATCACAAACAAAAGTTGAAAAGAAGTTTTATAAGTGTGATATACTATATGAATAAAAGGAGAGTGTGTTATGAAACGTTTATTATTATCTTTGTTTTTAGTTTTATGTACATCAGTACAAGTTTTTGCTAAAAATACTCAATCAGGTTGGCAAAATGACTTAAAAACTTTGTTTACAAACAATCAAGCAATTATTTATACAATAAATATAAGAACTTTTAACGCAAAAGATACTAATAAGAATGAAATAATTGATGAGGGTGAAGAAAGTGGTAATTTTATAAACGCTATTGATAACTTAGATGAACTTGTTAGAATGGGGATTAATACGATACATGTTCTACCTATTACTCCTGTTGGTAAGATTAAAGCGTTTGGAACAGCTGGTTCTTTGTACGCTATTACAGATTTTAAATCAGTTAATCCTCAGTTAGTTTCACCAAATTCTTCTTTATCAGGTATTGAACAAGCAAAGAAATTTATTTCAGAATGTCACAGAAGAAATATAAGGGTTATTGTTGATTTACCAAGTTGTGGTGCTTATGATATGTACGTTGAACACCCTGAATACTTTGTAAAAGATGAATATCAAAAAGACGTTGTACCATTGGATTGGAGCGATGTAAGATTGTTTAATGTTGGCACTGAAGAAAAGTATAATGAAGAACTTTTCTTTTTGCATAAACGTTTTGTAGATTTTTTAGTAAGTATCCACGCAGACGGTATAAGAGCTGATGTTGCGGGTTTGAAACCAGCTTCTTTTTGGAGTGATTTAATTAAATATGCTAGAGAAAAAGACCCAGAATTTTTGTTTTTGGCTGAGTCTTCAAAATCTTGGACAACACCGGTTTCAAAGTTTGCTTTGTGCGTCCCATCAGAAGAATTGTTGAAAGCTGGATTTGATGGTTATTTAGGTAGTTATTTTAATTTAAAGAACTGGAAAACTTCAAAAGAGTTGATAGGAAATGTTAATGACGACTTGAAAATGTTTTCTAAGTTTAAAGAGAAAAAAAGCGTTATTGGTAGTTTCTCAACCCATGATGAAGTTAGTCCTATCTTGATTAATGGCGAAAACTTTGCAAGTATGGTTTTGTGGTTGAATACGACATTACCTTTAAATGCTTATTATGTTGACGGCTTTGCAACAGGTGATACGTATAATTATCAATGGGCAAATAAGCTAGCAGCAAAATCAGAAACTGATGACGAATATTATTTTACTCATAATGGTAAGATTGATATTTTTAATTACTCTAGACGACCACACGGAAATAATTACAAATTGTTTGAAGAATTTATTCTTGCTAACAAGTTTAAAAATTATTGTATGTCAGAATTAAGTAGAGCTAGTTTTGTACCTTTAAAAACTAATTGTCCAAATGTATTTGCTTATGCAAGAGGTTGTTCTAATTATAGCGTAATCGTTATTGGTAACTTGGATTTTGAAAATTCACACGAAGTTGTTGTAAAAGTACCTAAATTTAAACAAAATTCTAAAATTATCAATGTTAGAGTAAATTGTAATTTGGATAACACTTATATGAATAAAAAAATTAAAGCGAATTTAAAAAAAGGTGAAATCCAAGTATTAATGGTAAAAAATCTGGTGTTGTAATGTTTACGTATTTGATTGTATTTGTAAGAATTTTTTCAAATGCGTTTGCAAACTTGTATCAAAAGAAATGCTCACAAACTGTTAATTCTTTAAACGTTAACTTGTATTCATACTTTGTCATGAGTTTAATATGCCTTATTCCAGCGACTTTTGTTGATTGGACAAAGTATCCTATTGAATTCTGGGGATATGTTTTACTTGCAGGGTTACTTTGTACTATAGGGACGATTGCATTAATTGAAGCGTTAAAGATAGGTGAACTTTCTGAACTTGCACCGATAAATTCTTATAAATCAGTTGTTGGCTTGATTAGTGCAGTTATTTTATTGGGTGAAATTCCTACAATAAGAGAACTTGTAGCTGTACTTTTAATTGTTGTTGGGAGTTATATTGTCCTTGATAATGATGAACATAAGTTTTCTTTGAAAACATTTTGGAGAAAAGATATAAGGCTTAGGTTTTTTGCGTTGTTTTGTACTGGAATTGAAGCCTCTATCTTGAAAAAAATAATATTGATGTCTAATTTTAAAATATCCTTGATTTTATGGTCATTTAGTGGGCTTTTATGCTCGTTTATTTGCATGTTGATACTTCGACCAAAACACGAATATATTGATAAATCTGGTTGGTGTGGCTTTGGTTTGATTGCGGTATTATTGTTGATTATGCAGTTATCGACAAACTATGTTTTTTCTAAAATGGACGTTGGAATATCGTTGGCATTATTTCAATTATCTTCAATCTTGGCTTTGATTTTAGGGTATAAGGTATTTAAAGAACAAAATATAGTTAAAAAATTCATTGGTACTATTATTATGATAGTTGGTTCAACGATGATTATTTTGTAGATATCATTAATTCTGAATCCTTGCAAACGTGAAATTCATGCAACTCATTTAAAACGTTGCTTCTGGTTCTTCAAAATCAATATTTATATAAGCATTAAAATCTATACAGCCATAAATAATTTTCATTGTATGGTCGTTTACTGGTAACAATCTTGTGAACTGGATTGCAGGTTCATTGAAGTCGTCATCAGTTTCTCTTGCTTGTAATTTTGCAACCAATTTGTGTGCTTGGTATAACAAAATATAAACTTTGCCGTTTTGTTTTACGCCGGTAACTTTGTAATAACCTCTATCAACAAATTTCCCATCAGCAACAAAATCTATTGGAATACTAATTAATTCACCTTCTTCAAAATTTTGTTCAGGGGTTTGAGGAATTATGTTTTCATTGTGTGCATCAAGTTCAGGTGCTAAACTTGATCCCTTCACTTTTCTTATAGCTTTTTCTCTAGCCTTGGCTTCTTTTTTCTTTTTCTTTGCTTGAAGTGCGTTCATTGTTTCTTCAAACTGTTTGTTTGTGATAGATTTTTGACCGTCCCAAGCGTTATCAACGTGGCTGTAATTTGACCAATCATCACTATCATCAGCAAAGCAAAGAATATTTGCTGATAAAATAACTGCTATGAATAGTATGAAAAACTTTTTAACCATACACTGATATTTTTAATTATTTTAATAGAAAAGTAAACATCTATTTAGATGAACGTGGCTTATAATAAGTAAAATAAATAATTGCTTCACCAATAAACAATAATATAAAGGAGATAACGATAGGAACAGGAATATTAAAAAGATAACTTGTACAATCTACTCTAAGCGGTTCTATAAATAGTCTAATAAAAGAGTATCCAGTCAAATATATTCCAGTTAATAACCCTTTAGTTTTATGAGCTTTTTTAAAAAAGACTTTGTACATGAGTATAAATAAGATTAAATCTAGGATAGATTCATATAAAAACGTTGGGTGAAAATATTTGTTTGTACCATATTCAAATGGTCTAAATTCAGGTGCAACATAGAGCTTTAAAAATGAATTTGTAGGGATTCCAAATGCTTCTGAGTTAAAAAAGTTTCCCCATCTTCCGATGGCTTGTGATAAAGGTAATATCACACTAAAAATATCACAGAGTTCTAAAAAGTTATATTTGTATTTCTTCGATAAGGCATATATTGTTATCACTCCTGCTAATATAGCACCATGGATAGATAATCCACCTTCTCTGATGTTTAAAATTCTAATAGGGTCATTAAAATATGTTTGAAAATTCAATAGACAGAAATAGAGTCTTGCCCCTAATAATCCGCTTATGATAAGAATAACTGCTTGATTATAAATTGATGTAATTTTATAAAACTTTGTAGCTATTTTATCTGCAAGAGTTACACCAACATAAATAGCAAGTCCTAAAATTATTCCATAGAGATAAATTTTTATACTCCCTATTGATATATACTGACAGCAAGGTGTGATAATCATTCCATACCTATTAGTATTCTAGTTTTTCTAGAACTTTTTCAATATCTTTGATATGAGAAGTTAGTTCTTCTTTTCTTGAATCAGAGTTTTTCATATCAATATATTTATTGTAATTTAAAATTGCCGCATGGTAGTTTTCAACCATTGTTTCTTTATCGTCTTCTGATAAAGAAGTTGAATAATTTGTTTTTACTATTCCGTCAGTGTTTTTAGCTTTATCATCTTGAGAATTTGAATCAGACAATTCATCAGCCAACGATTCTTGTGCAACACCTAGTGAATAATAACTTTCAGGGTATTTTGAATTCAGTTTTATTGATTTTTCAAGCACGTTTACAGCCTTTGAAAACTGACGTGATTCGATATAAGCAACTCCAAGATTATAATAAGTTTCATACATATTACAATCTAAGTCAAGACTAGCTTCTAATTTTTTTATAGCTGCATCATAATCCCCATTAGCCATAGATGTTTCAGCAGCGTTATTTAATTCTTGTACTGCTATATTGTTAATACATGCTGTAGAAATCACAGCTACAAACAAGATAGCGACAATAAAAATTGCCTTTTTCATATCCTCACTCCAAATAATTAGAAAGGTTTAGTTTGGTTAAGTTTTTGTCTTAACTCTCTAAATCTTGCAATATCTTCCTGTGATCTACCAGATTCTTTAAACAACGCTTGAGAAGATGGGTGAACCATAAGAACATAGTCCATGTGAATTTCTAAAAAATTGTATCTTCTTGGTGGTTGTTTTGAGTTTCTTGAGTAGATTTCAGCATTTGTAACCGCAAGAAATCTTCTCTCTTTATCATTTAATAAGTCTGTTAATTCTCTATTTGTATTAGTATATTTTGAAACATGGACAGTACCTTTGATATCGTGGTCTGCTGTTAAAATACATACTTCTATTGGAATTGTGTCTACATTTTTTGCCATAACTAAATCCTTTTTATTAAATTTTATAATAATTTTATATATATGTCTAGTAATTAACTATACTTTACAAACAAATTCATTTATTTAAAGTATATTCTAAATGATTGCACCGTGAGATGCGTCACTTACTAAGCGTGAGTATTTACTTAAATACCCAGTGCTTGATTCAAGTTTGAACTCTTTTAATTCCTTTTCTCTTGTTTTAAGCTCTTCTTCATCAACAAGCAGGTTCAATTTTCTGTTTGGAATATCAATTTCAATAATGTCACCCTCTTTTACAAGTGCAATAGTTCCACTATTAGCAGCTTCTGGACAGATGTGTCCAACGCAAATACCACAAGTTCCACCAGAAAATCTACCATCAGTGATTAGAGCGGTTTTTGTACCAAGCCCTTTTCCTACAAGAAGAGAAGTTGGTGCAAGCATTTCTCTCATACCAGGAGATCCTTTTGGACCCTCGTAACGTATTACGATTACATCACCTTCTTTTATTTCATCGTTTTCAAGAGCTTTCATTGAATCTTCTTCGCAATTAAATACACGAGCTTTACCCTTGAAATAATAGCAGTTTTTATCAACCCCTGATATTTTTATGACAGCACCATCTTTTGCTAGGTTCCCGTATAATATTCCAAGTCCAGGTTCTGTTGTAACAGGGTTATCAACTGAATGTATAAGCTCTGATTGAGGAGTCTTTGTTTTTACTAAATCTGCAGTATATTTCCCCGTAACGCTTAAGGTGTTTTTGTATTCAGGGATTACTTCATACAATTTTTTTACAAGAGCTGTTACACCACCTGCATTATGAAAATCTGTCATTGTAGGGGTATCAGATGGGTCAAGTTTAAGAATTTGTTTAAGTTTTCTACCTAACTCATCAAAATCGTTTAGGTCTAAATCTATTCCACCAGTGTTTGCGATTGCAAGCAAGTGAAGAATAGAGTTTGTTGAACCACCAAGTGCTAAATCTGCTAATATAGCGTTTCTAAGGGAATCACGAGAAATGATATCAAGTGGTTTTATATTCTCTTTTACAAGTTCTACTGCACGAACTCCACTATCAAAGGCAATTCTTCGTTTTTCTGCTGATACAGCAGGTGAAGTTGCACAGTTTTCTAAACTCATACCAATTATTTCAGTTAGACATGCCATAGTGTTTGCAGTGTACATACCTTGACAAGAGCCACCTGTAGGACAAGAGCGTTCTTCAAGTTCTTCGAGTTCTTCTAGCGAGATTTCACCGGAACGATATCTTCCAATACCCTCAAAAGTTCCTTTAATCATTGTTAATTTTTTGCAGTTGCATTCACCATCAAGCATAGGTCCTGCTGTTACAATGATAGTAGGTATGTTTAATCTTGCAGCAGCTATAAGTGATGCAGGAGTTATTTTGTCACAGTTTGTAAGCAATACTAATCCGTCAAGCTGATGTGCGTTAGCAAAAGTTTCTATACAGTCTGCGATTAGTTCTCTTGAGGGAAGAGAGTATCTCATTCCGTTGTGACCCATTGCAATCCCATCACAAACGGCAGGTACACCAAATACAAATGATTGACCACCGCCTGTGTGGATACCACGCTCTATTTGTCGTTCCAAATCACGCATTGTAATATGCCCAGGAACCATATCAGTATAGGAACTAGCTATTCCAATAAATGGTTTATCTATGTTCTTTTTACTTACTCCTGTTGCGTACAATAAACTTCTGTGGGGTGCTCTTGCAATCCCTTTTTTTATCTCATCACTTCTCATAAATAACTTTGTTATCCTTTTCTATAGATATAATATTCCCTTTATTATCCCAAACAAGTTCTCCTTGAATATCAATTGACATATATTCATAAGGATTGTTTATATATTGTGGGTTAAACATATTTTTAGACATCAAAAGTTTTATTATTTCGGGTACAAGTGTTGTACTTCCTGCAATTGTACCGTCTTTTGAGGTTGCTTTAACTTTATCATAATAAATAATAGAATCAGCAAACACGGTTTCTTTTATGTCGCTATATGTGATAGGCAACGCATCACTTATCAAAATAACCTTGTTGTCCGGTTTTACCTTGAAAACGAGCTTTAGAATATCATCGTAAAGATGAAGTCCATCAGCTATTACCTCTGTATAAATTCTATCATCTATCAATGCTGATAACGCCGTTGACCTATCTCTATGAGAAATTCCTTTCATAGCGTTAAATATATGGGTTACACCGTCACATTTTGATAATTCATAGCCCTCACAGTGTCCAGCTTGGATTTTGATATCTTTTGTTTTTAAATAATCTAATAAATTTATATCTAGTTCTGGTGCTAGAGTGATTATTTTTATAAAATCATCTTCAATGAGTTTGTAGTTATCAACAGTCAATTCTAGAAAGTGTTCAGGGTTATGAATTCCTTTTTTATTTGGATTAATGAAGTTTCCCTCAAGGTGTATACCTAAAATTTTTGCACAATCAATAGGTGCTTTTTTAGACGCTTCTTTTATTATTTCGATTTGTCGTTTTAGGTTAGGAACAGAATCGGTTACAAGAGTTGGATAAACTCCGCCAACCCCTCTTTTTAACAACTCTTTTCCTAGATATATTACATCTTCAACAGTTGCTTCATTAAAATAAACCCCGAACGCACCATGGATATGTGGTTCAATTATTAGCTTTGTTTTAATCGTTTTCATTATTTAACCTGAAGTTCAAAAGCCTTTCTAACTTCTTCTCTGTCGTCAAAATGAATTGTTCTATCATTAAGAATTTGATAATCTTCATGACCTTTACCTGCAACAACAACAACGTCGTTTTTAGAAGTTATTTTGCGAAGATATTCAATAGCTTTTCTTCTATCAGGTTCAACAATTACGTCATTTACTGATTTGAAGCCTGTTAAGATATCCGTAATAATTTGTTGAGGGTCTTCGCTTCTTGGGTTATCACTTGTAACAATAACTTTGTCTGCTAATTCTTCTGCTATTGCACCCATTTTTGGACGTTTTGTAGCATCTCTATCACCACCGCAACCAAATACACAAACAAGAGAACTGTCTTTTGGTGTGATTTCTCTAGCGGCTGTAAGAACGTTCTTTAAACCGTCTGGAGTATGAGCATAGTCAACGATAATAAGTGGTTCATGAACAACTACTTCAAAACGACCTGCAACCCCTTTAATGCCTTCTAGTGATTTGATTGATGTTGCTATATCTAAGCCATATGCATATGCTGTTGTAAGTGCTGCTAGCACGTTATAAATACTGAACATACCATTCATAGATAATTGAACGTCATATTTGTTTTCAGGTGTTATACAAGTAAAACTTGCACCTTTAGGTGAAAACTTTATGTTTTCAGCTTTGATGTCAGCATCTTTTTTGATACCATAAGTGAATAATTTTACCCCCTCTGACAATACATTAATAAATCTTTGAGCATAAGAATCATCAATATTAATAATAGCTTTATCACCTGATTTAAGACGTTTGAATAAAAGAGCTTTTGCATCAAAATATCTATCCATAGTAACATGATAATCGAGGTGGTCTTGCGTTAAATTAGTAAAAATTGCACAGTTAAATTGACAACCACCAACTCTATTTTGTACAAGTGCATGAGAACTAACTTCCATAGAAACATTTTCAATATGTTCTTTATCTTTAATAAGAGTAAGCGTTCTTTGAAGTTCTGGAGCTTGTGGAGTTGTATGTTTCGCTTCATGGTATGTTGAATCAGCTGAAAGTTTGTAACCTAAAGTTCCTATTAACGCACATCTTTTTTGTGATGCTTCAATAATACGTTGTACAAGGTGAGTAACGGTTGTTTTGCCGTTTGTACCTGTAACACCAATTAAGTTGATATCTTTTGAAGGTGAATGATAAAATGCATCAGCTAAGGGTGCAATTGATTGTTCAGTTGAAGCAACAATTACTTGAGGAACATTTATATCAAGTTTTGTTTCACACATGATAGCAACAGCTCCTAAGTTTACTGCATCAACAGCAAAGTTGTGACCATCAACGTGTTCACCACGCATACATACAAAGATATCACCTTTTGTGATTTTCTTTGAGTTATAAGAAATACCTAGGATTTCTGTATTTTCATCATAGTTTATATATTCTTTAACATTAACGTTTTTAATGATTTCTTTTAGTTTCATACTGTCCTTCTTTCTCTAATGTTTGTCAGGAATTAAATTCATAATACTTGCAATTTGTGTTGCAACAGAGTGGAATATAGGTCCTGCAACTGTACTACCCCAGACTTCACCACCTTGAGCAGAGTCAACGATTACATATATTAATACTTTAGGGTCTGTAGCAGGAAGATAACCTACTGCTGATGTGTAATAATTATTTGTATAACCTATGCCGTCTTCTTTTGGTTTTTTTGATGTACCTGTTTTTGCAGCTAAGTAATAGTTATTTAGTTTTAGTGGTGATTTACCAATTTCAATACTTTGTCTTAACAAGTCTGTAACTGTTTTTGCAGTTGATTCAGATAGAACTCTTACTGATTTTACATATTTAGGTAAATCTTCTTCAGAATATTTAATAACGTGAGGAGTAACACGAACACCTTTGTTAGCAAGTGCTGATAGAGCTGAAACCATTTGAATAGCTGTAACAGAAGTACCATAACCAAAACTCATTGAGGCTTTGTCAGATTTACTCCATGTGCTTGGACGAGTGATAAGACCTACAGATTCTCCTGGGAGGTCAATCCCTGTTTTTGAACCAAACCCGAATTTTTTAAGGATAGTGTAAAACTCATTGTTTGTCATCATCATAGCAATGTTGATTGACGCACAGTTACTAGAATGTTCGAACAATTGAACAAGTGTGATTTTACCTCTAGCACCTTTTTTCTTGTAGTCGTGGTTTTCGATTGTCCAAGTATCAATTTTTATTTTTCCTGGGTCGTTTATTCGTGAATTACGGTTGATTTTTCCTAATTCTAGTGCTGATGATACTGTTAGAGGTTTAAATGTTGATCCTGGAGGGAAGATATCTGTTAGAGTCCAGTTTTTCATTTGTATCATTGTGGCTGATTTATAGTTGTTTGGGTTATAGAATGGGTAAACAGCGTAGGCTAAGATTTCGCCATTTGTTGGATCCATTACAATTATAGCCCCTCTTTTTGCTTTGAATTTTCCGATTGATTTATATAATTCTCTTTCGCAGATATGTTGAATAGCAGTATCTATTGTAAGAGTTACATCTTTACCTTTTTGAGGTTCTACAACTGCTGTTGGGTCTGTTGAAAAGTTATAGATTACATTACCTGATGGAGTTTTTTCGATAGCTTTTGTTTCTGGTGCTGATTCAAGAATGTCTTTTGCAGTGTATTCAACACCTGCTGAGATACCATCTTCACTAGCATCTTGGTTGTAGAAACCTAGAACGTGAGAAGCAAGACAACCTTGTGGGTAGACACGTTTTGTCTTTTTATCCATAGGAATTTCCATTAGGTTAAGTTTTGCAATAGCGTCATGTTGTTCACGTGTTATGCCTTTTTTAAGAAGAATAACGTTTGATGTTGATTGTTGGAGTTTCTTTAATAAAACAGATGATTGCACATTAAGGATAGGAGCAAGCATTGTAGCTAGTTCTTCTTTAGTGTGAACCTTTTCGTTAAAGTCTTTAGGCCTGGCATAGACATCGTAGTAGACAGTATCAGTAGCAAGTTTGATACCATTTCTATCAAAGATGTCACCTCTCATAACAAGATTGCTGTGGCTATATTGACGTTTTGCACGTGCTCTGTAGTGTCTAACATCAAGAACTTGGATAAAAGTAAGATAAATGATAAGTGCTATGGCGAATATTGCCATACCAACCTGAATTTGTGCCATACGCTTAGCACACATTCTTTTTTGCATATCGGATTTATCTTCTAAAATAGTTCTTCTCATTACTTTTATTTTATCACAATATAGGAACATGGTAGAAATGTTAAGATATTAATTGTCATTGCGAACGATTGAACGGTTTGTAAAGTATTAAGTGCGGCAATCCATAAACCAACGGTTCTGTAAACACAAAATGTCATTCAGAGCGTGCTGTAATTATTTTTGTAACGCAAGCGTGGAATCCCTATAAAGATGTTATAGAGACCCTGAAACAAGTTCAGGGTGACAAAAACAGTCATTCCGAACTCGTTTCGGAATCCCTGCAAACATGTTTATAAATATGACGTAAAATTACATCATTTCCTTATAATAATCTAAAATTACTCAATTTCTCAAACCATCACTATCACTGCATTTTACTAATATTGTAAAGAAATGTAAATATATATGCAACAAAAAAGGCAATTTTCAAAAACAAAATTACTTTATTAAAGTACGAGGATACAAAACACGGAGATATTACAAAATGGGATTTTTGCTTTTACAATATGAATTTCAAAGAGCAAATCGCGAAGTAAATCTTTGTAACCGCAAGACTATTCGTATTAATAACCAATTGGCAAGGGCTACTAAGAGAATAGAAAAAATGGAATCAGTTTTCGGTAAAGAAAAATCTGCATTAGAAGCTGATTACAGCAGAAAACAATCTGCAATCGGTCAAAACCTAAGCATGTTAGCAATGGCAATAGCTAACTCAGCAAATGGTAACGGTGCTAACGCAGCGGCTAACTTCAACAACCAAATGAACAATATCGTAATCGGTGGCGTTCCATTAGGATCATTAGTTCAAATCGGTGCTATTGATACATCAAGTGCAAATGGCGATACTTCAAAAGCTAACCAAATCATCTTGACAGCTATCAACTCAGCAATCAATAGTGCTCAACAAATGATGTCAACATTGATTGAACAAGCTAAATCACTTGATACAGCAGCATTAGAATCTAGACAAGACGAACAATTAAAACCTCTATCTGATAAAGAAGCTGATATCCAAGCAGAACAATCATTGAACGATACATTGACAACTCTTTGGGAACAACGCAGAGACAGCGCAAAACAAAAATTACCTCAAGAAATCGAAAATGGTATGGGTCACTTCGGTCTCAAATAATCAAGGTAATCATAATAATAACAATAATCATTCTGATTATAATAAAACAAAAACCCGACCTCCACCGGTCGGGTTTTTGCATTATATATTATATTAAAATAATATCTAATTAATACTTATTAGTCATCAGCGTGACCAGCTGTTCCTAATACGTCACGCATTTTGTGCATAACAAGTTCTTTAACAGCTGTTCTACCAGGTCCCATGTATTCACGTGGATCGAATTTTTCAGGGTGTTCAATGAAGAATTCTCTGATAGTTGATGTCATAGCCAATCTCAAGTCTGTATCGATATTGATTTTAGCAACACCATGTTTAGAAGCATAGTTTAACATATCTTCTGGAACACCTTGAGCGTTTGGTAATTTACCACCATATTGGTTACATTTAGCAACTAAATCTTGAGGAACTGATGAAGAACCGTGAAGAACGATTGGGTAATCACCAAAACCAGCTTCTTTAAGAGCATCTTTGATTTCTTTAAGTCTATCAAAGTCAAGTTTAGCTTCACCAGCAAATTTGTAAGCACCGTGTGAAGTACCAATAGCGATAGCTAATGAATCACAACCAGTTTGTTTAACAAATTCAACTGCTTCTTTAACGTTTGTATATTTAGCATCTTTAGCGTCAACGTTTACATCGTCTTCAACACCAGCTAATTTACCAAGTTCAGCTTCAACAGAAACTCCTCTTTCGTGAGCGTATTCTACAACTTTCTTAGTTACAGCTACGTTTTCTTCAAATGAGAATCTAGAACCATCAATCATAACTGATGAGAAACCACCGTCGATACAAGCCTTACAAATTTCGAAGTCTGCACCGTGGTCTAAGTGTAAAGCGATAGGTACAGTAGTTGTAGCCAAAGCTGCTTCTACTAATTTAATCAAATAAGTTTGATTAGCATATTTTCTAGCACCTGCTGATACTTGAAGAATGATTGGAGATCTTGTTTCTTCAGCTGCTTCAGCGATACCTTGTAAAATTTCCATGTTGTTAACATTGTAAGCACCGATAGCGTATCCGCCAGCTAATGCTTTTTTGAACATTTCTTCTGTTCCAACTAATTTTCTTTCGCTCATTATAAGCCTCCTTATCTAATACCAAATCATGATTTTAAACTACTATAAACAAAAATTTATTACAAGTATTAATAATATTTGTTAAAATTAATGTCAAGCTATTATTGGGTTTTAGACTTTATGTAAACAAATGTAACAAATTAAAACATACGTGAAATTGAGCGTTGGTTATATACTTTGTATATATGTAAGATGTACTAACTCAAAGGACGTAAGATGGCAGTCTCAGGATTACTAGCTCAATATATGGCTGTGAAAAATCAGTTGAACTATAATCAAGCCCAACAAACACGTTGGAACAACATGGCCACTGCTATGTCTAAAAAGTTGTCATCTCAGGAATCATTGGAAGAAAAATGGCAAAGCAGTTCAGAAAACTGCTACGATTCATGGGGTCAAACAAAAGAATTCCAAGCAAAAGGAACAGTTTTCCAAGATAAAGATGGAAACAATGTTTGTCACCAATCTCGTTCAATTGCAGCTTCATTATATGCAGATGCAGCCGTTCCAAAATTTGATTCAGATTTGCTTGAAGAGTACACTGATTTGGATATGGAATATTCTACTATGCAATCAATGTACGACACATTATGTACTGAGCTTGAAGCACAAGAACAATCACTCAAAGACAGACTTGGTACAGAAGCACAAGATACGCATTTACTTGGAAGCTAAAACGTTCAGCATAAGTGATGCGATAGTCATAGGGCCTACACCGCCCGGAACAGGAGATATATACTCAAAATATTCTAAAACTTCATCAAAATTTTTAAAATCTAACTCCCAGTTAAGATCACCGGTTAATTTGCCGTTGGTATCCCTTGATATACCGACGTCGACGAAAACAGCTTTATTTTTAACCATCTTACATCTTACAACTTTTTTTCCTACCGCAGAAATTACTATATCTGCGGTTTTTATTATTTCTTCAAGGTTTTCTGTCTTAGAATGGCAAACTGTAACCGTAGCGTCATTCTTCAACAACAACTGTATCATTGGTTTTCCAACAATATTAGAACGACCAATAATTACTGCGTGTTTACCGGCAACCTCAATTCCATATCGTTTCAATAATATCATTATCCCTTGTGGTGTAACAGGATAAAAATAAGGCTCCATACCTATAGACAACTTACCAACATTTTCTGGTGTAAAGCAATCAACATCTTTTTTAGGGTCAATTGCCATAATAACCTTCATCTTGTCAATATGTTTAGGTAATGGCATTTGAACCAATATACCTGTAACATCAGAATCTTTATTAAGTTTTTTTATCTCATTTAATAAAACTTCTTCTTTTGTTTCTTCTGGTAGTTCCAAAACAGTTGATGTGATTCCCAGCATATTAGCGGTTTTCTTTTTATTTCTAACGTAAATCTGGCTTGCAAGGTCGTTTCCAACCAAAACAACAGCTAGGTGAGGTTTCTTATCAAGTTTAGCAACCTTTTCTTTTATCTCTTCTAATATCTCGTTAGCAACCTTTTTACCATCTAATATCATTTTATCTCCTGTGGTATATTTAATCTTGAATAAAACTGTTTTATAGCATCTTTAACGACTTCTGACTTACGTTCCATAGGTGATTCTACAAGTTTCTCATCAAATGGAATTGTCCCTAAAACATCTATATAATATCTGTTCAACAGACTAGAAACTTTATTCATATTTTTATTATCAGTCTTGTTAATAACAACACCCATTTGACCACCAGCTGCGTATTTTGCAGAGAATTCTTCTATTCGTTTTGCCAAATTTACAGATTCTTCTGTTGGGTTTGCAACAATTAAAGTTAAATCAATGTTTGTATCAACAAGTTGGTTTAAGTATTTTAAGTCGAACTCACAATCAAAAAGAACAAAGTCGTATCTTTCAATCAATCTAAAGACAGAATCATTTATTTGTTGAGTAATAGGACATCTACAGTCTTTTGAGCCTATAAACCAAGACACAATCAAATCTGTATAGTCATCTAAAGACACAATTATATCTTCTAAAGCCCAGTCGATGTATTCAGATTTTGTCATGTGTTGTGGAATTCCTGTTTTATACTCGTGTTTTCCACTTCTGATACCATAAATAGTGTTTCTTATATCTAGTCCAAAGCTATGTCCAAACTCGCCAGACAAATCATTATCAAGCACTAAAACACTTTTTTCTGGATAATATTCTCTAATAATAGATAAAAAAGCCTTAGTAATCGTGGTTTTACCACTACCGCTTTTTCCTGTTACTGCAATTTTTACTGTCAATTAAAACTCTCCAAACCCAACTATTATATTTCTATGATATCAAATATTTAGAAATTTGCAAAGTAATTTTAATACGTTTTTGAAACGTGTTGTGGTTGGCATACGTCTAACAGTATAATATGGCTCATACTCTTTTATAATATTTTTAGGTAATTCCTTACCGTTATTAAGAATTTCAGCGATAAAGATTAAGTAGTTGTTTTGTTCTTCTCGATATTCAGAATCTTGAGTTCTAAAGTCCTCATCTGCCTCATAGTGAACAAGTGCGTGATAGGCTGTTACTATATTGACGTCTTGAGAGTCTTTAGGAAAATGTAGTATAGCATCTCTCACAAGCATCTGCCCTGTGATAACCTTAATTATTAATGCTGCAACTAGTTTTCTATCGTCCATAGAATTATTTTAATACAAAAATTATTTTGATGTATTTGTTTGGTGGAAGTTCTTAAGAAACCGTCATTGCGAACGATTGAACGGTTTGTAATGTATTAAGTGTGGCAATCCATAAACCAACGGTTCTGCGTACTTACAAAATACTTTTTCTGGATTACCACGTCGCTCTGCTCCTCGTAATTGTACATGTCAAGCAATTAGTTACATTTTTTGATGAAATTCAAGAGGTGTTAGACCGTTTAAAGATGAATGAGGTCTATGTTCATTGTAATAAGCAATAAACCCTAGTATTTCATCTTTCAAATCTTCTTTATCATTGAACAAAGAATCTTCTAAAAATTCATCTTTTAATGTTTTCCAAAATCTTTCAATTTTACCATTAGTTTGTGGGCGATAAGGTTTTGTATAAATGTGTTTAATTTCCATTTCAGTTAGCAATCTTTCAAATGGGTGTTCTTCTTTATTTTTAGCGAACTTACCACTTCCGAATTCTGCGCCATTGTCAGACATCACAGCATCAATTTCAAAACCATAACGCATTCTCAACATATTAAAAGCTTTCAAAGTTGCGAACATTACTGTTAAAGCTTTTTTATTATCTAGTACTTCTAACCAACACAAACGAGTATAGTCATCAATAACTCCTAATAAGTAATAGGTTTGATTAGGTTCGGCAATAGTTATCCCTTTTGATATTTGATGTAAATCTATATGTACTAATTCACCAACTTTTTTCATTATTATCTTTCGTTTTTCTTCTTTTTGAGCTTTTTTTAATTTATTTAAACCGTTTCTTTTACATATATTGTAAATGGTTGTTTCAGAGGGTGCAAGTTCTAAATATTTTTTCTTTAAAATTTGTTTAATTTCAAATCGTTTTTTTCCCAATTTTCTAAGCTCAATAATCATATTTTCGATTTCTAAATCAGTTCTATTTCTTTGAAATTTAGGTCCACGTTTTTGAGGCAAAAGAGCTTCTGGACAGGGATTTGCTTTGTATCTATGATAAATTTTCATGAAATTTTGATGAGAAAATTTATTGTATTTACAGAATTCCTTAACGGATTTAAATTGTTTACTTGTTTTAGACTTAATAGCTTCATATTCATCTATACAAGCCATCATACGTACCGCTAATGTACGTGAAATTAAATTTTTGTTACTGCTTACCATAATTAGTTACTCCTTTCTTTATTTAACGAAAATGTAACTAATTACTTGACATGTACAGTAATGACGAGCTATACATGATCAGGGGGATTCTTCGGTCGTTATACTCCCTCTGAATGACAGTCTGGGTGTGTCATTCAGAGCGTGCTGTAAATATTCTGTATTGAAAGCGTGGAATCCCTACGAACATTACTCCTAGTACTTCTCACAGAACTGTTTGTAATATCCTCTATCATGTTTGCAACAAGGACATTTTGCAGGTGCTTCTTTTCCTATAATTATAAAGCCACATTTTTTGCATAGCCATTGAGTTTGAGTATCTTTTTTATAGAATTTATCATCAATCAAATCTTCATATATTTTTCTATATCTATAGTCATGATGTTTTTCAACTTCAATAATATGATTAAACAATGTAGCCACATCATTATAACCTTCTTCTTTCGCTACATCAGAGGAATATCTATAAATATTTTCCCATTCATCACGTTCACCGTCAGCAGAAAATTTTAAATTATCAATGGTTGAACCTATAAAATATGGATAACAAGATTCTGTTTTATGCTTACCTTCTGGTATTAAGTTATAAAATAGTTTTGCGTGTTCGTGTTCGTTTTCGGCTGTTTCAAGAAATACATCTCTTATCTCTTTATGTCCCTCTTTATCGGCA
Source organism: Candidatus Gastranaerophilales bacterium HUM_9 (assembly GCA_002103075.1). GTDB lineage: Bacteria > Cyanobacteriota > Vampirovibrionia > Gastranaerophilales > Gastranaerophilaceae > UBA2883. The sequence goes on from DABG01000012.1 coordinate 81,420, forward strand.
ACTTTTGCAAAGAAAGAGTACCTGTTTCTAGCTAAAGATTCACCTGTAAACGCATTTATAAGTAATTGTTCTACTTTTTTGCTATATATCATAATAATTCTCCTTTTTATGATATATAAATCAAAACAATAGACTGTTAATCCCCTTGTTGTGCAAGATACTTAGCTAATCCTTCACCCATAGAAAAACAAGAAGGTATAATTCTTAATGCAGCCTGAGCCTCAAAATCAGCCGATATACAACGACCTACGGCGAACAAGTTTTCATAATTGCACGATTGCAGTGCCTCTATTGGCAAACTGTATTCCTGCATCTGATGTTCAAGAGTAGACTTATTCTTTTCTTTTGAATGTATGTCAACAGGATAATTTGACACTAGGCAAGGATTTTTGAACTTTTTGCCTGATTTTAAGTCATCTATTGTATAAACATATTTACCCTTAATTCTGTTAGAAACCCTTACTCCAAGCTCGTTTGCAATAGATGAGATATAAGCGTGTTCAAACCCTTTAAAATGTTTTCTTAAAAAGACTGAAAGCCTGTATATACTTGCTCTTGCGTCCATTAACAGCTTAGAAGTCTGAATAGTGTTTTCAGGGTCAATATCTGTATCAGAAATTAATCTAGGACAGTTAAAAGCAAGTGATGAGTGCATTTGAGGGATTGTAAATACTTGAAAATAGTTAGAATCCTCTTCTGTTATAAGCCCTTCTTCAATCCCTGCCTTGAATACAGGTCTAAGTGCCCAATCCTTATTACTATCCCACGTATAAGCTGTAGAAAGGTGTGTTTGTCCTTCTATAATGTATGAAGTTGTAACGTTTCTATCTTTATCAAGCTCTGTAATCCACTTTGAAAACTCTTTTAAATTAATTCCTGACATAATAAATCGTAAATTCATTGGCTGAAAAATATTTTTTTCAGAATTTTTTTCTTTTTCAATTTTATTCAAAAATTCGCAATTTAATTTTTCAAAAATTTTTGCATTACCTGTTCCGTCTACAAGATATTTTGTTTCGATATATTCCAATAACTTATCTTGTTGAGTTGAGATATTATCACTACATATCGTATCGTTATAGTTTGATAATTTTATCTTTTTTATGTGTCTAAAATTTTGTGTAAAGTTAGCATTTAATTCGTTATTGTTTTCTACTTTTGGGCAAGGTTCTGTTACAATCTCCGCTATCTTAGTGTTAAATAATACGTCAACATTCGCTGAAAGCATCATTTTATCAAGTGTAATCTTCAATAATTCTGGATTAAACCAACCTCTATTTCCGTCAGCGTAAGTAATTTGACCACCAATTTCGTGAAGATTATTCATCAAATCATTAAAAAATTCAGTATTTATATTATTATCAGAGGTTTTCATTGCAGGAGTGACAAGTGCTGATGTCATAGTCCCGCCTAAAAAAGAATTTTTTTCGACAAGTAAAGTTTTTAATCCTAATTTTCCAGCTGTGTATGCGAACGCACAACCTGCTGTTCCGCCACCTGCTATAACTACATCATATTTCATTTTTATACCTCTTATAATATTGAGAAGAACTTTCTAGTTGTGAGTTTTTGAATTCTTCTTCACGGTTTAATAATATTTGTTCGTTTGATAAATCTAGGTTCCTGTCACGATATGGAATACCTGCTTTTGTACCAAGCAACCCCATTTGTTTATGAGTTAAAGGGTTCTTTATAAACTTGGATTTTTTAGCTGCAAACGTTCCTATAATATTTTTGTTTTCATCTAGAATGTTTCCGACTTTGAAACACGCATTAAGCATAGCTGCTCGAATAATTGCAGAAGTATTATAAGTAACAAGTTGCGCATCATCTTTCATGTGTGAATATAACTCTTCAAAGAAATCTTGGGACCAGATACATGGACACTTCTTTGGAGTAAAACCATCAAGCAATATAACGTCATACTTGTTATAAGACCTTTTTATAAATTCTCTTATGTCTTCTGCGTAGAATTTAAGGTTTATATCATCAAAGTTTTGTGTGTAACCAGATAGAAGTTCTTTATTTGCATTTTTAAGAAAAACTGAAACCAATTTTGCTTGGGTTCTATCAATTTTTGCGGTCTTGCAATTATCCAACTCTTTATAACTGTTGCGTTTCGATATATAGTTATAATATATATTATGTAAATAGGTCGATTTATTTTGCTTATTGGTGTAATTATACCTCTTTTTTATATCAAATTTGTGTATTTTTAGTATAGATTTATCAAAAAAGAGTTTATTTTTATCCTCAAACAAAATTTTTTCAGTTTCATTGTCAAGAGATTTTTTTATAGACTCATATAAAATCCAATTTACGATTTTTAGAAGTTCATATTTTGAGCTTTTAGAATTTAGACGATGTTCTATAATCTTTTTTGCTTCTTTATAATTCTCTACATTTTTGTATAATTTTTTTTTATTGAATATTCTATCGAATTTATTTATCCTAGATTTTATAAATGGAGAAATTTTCATAAGAAACGGATTTGTATCAACACAATCAATATTAATATGTGTATAACCATTTTTTATGAATTCGTTTAATAAAGACTTTGTATTATAACCAATTCCAAAACAAATATCCAAAACCTGAATGTTATCTTTTAATTCAAGCGGATTTATAAATTTTTCAAATGCTTCAGTTAATGCACCAGTAGCAGAATGATAAATATCATCTGTTTCTTTGCAATATAACCCTACAGAATTGTCGTTTGTAATATAAGGTAAAAACTCGTCCATTATTTTATTTTAACAAATTATTAGTGATAATAAAAATATTTAACAAATATAAATATTTATATGTTCGCAGGGATTCTTCGATTGTTAACTCCTGCGGTCGCGTTAAACGGGTCTGCATATTTTGAATTAAATTAATTCTGTTTAATTCAAAATATTCCGCCCTCTGCTCCCTTGGCTCTGAATGACGGTTCCAGTCTGTCATCCAGAGGCGAATAAACTGTTTTGTGTAGAATTGCCGAAGGATCTCTTTAAACATAAAGAACCTTTGATGTATATATTGATACACATAGAAATCTAAACAATAATATAATACTAATCGATATATGCTAATAACTGTAAAACTTGACGTAGAATTTATTGGAATATATCGAAAAGTTATAGTGTGATAACCTGCGAATATAAAATTTGATTTTTTTTGAAAAAATTTTTATAAAAATTTTTTATTTTTAAATTTATTTTTTTTATTAAATTAATTTAATTTTTTAAATTTTATTTTACATTTATAATATTATTTATTTTTTTTCACAATTATTTGTTTATATATTAATTATTGTAGGGATTCTTCGCTTTGCTTACTCCTGCGGTCGCGTTAAACGGGTCTGCATATTTTAAATTAAATTAATTCTGTTTAATTCAAAATATTCCGCTCTCTGCTCCCTTGGCTCTGAATGACGGTTCCAACCTGTCATCTAGAGCCAAGGAAACCGTTTTATGTAGAATTGCCAAAGAATCCCCTGAACATATTATTGTTGGGGTAGAAACCCCAACCTACAATTCGCAGAATGATTGATTTATGGATTGCCACGTCATTTCATTTCTTACAAGGACGGGTTTAAATATACAAAAAGCCTCTAATCTAGCTATAGAGCTATTTAGAGGCTTCTTTTAATTATTATTCTTCAACTTTTGAAAATACTATTTTTTCGTCATCTTTATCTACATCTATCAAAATCTTATCTCCATTGATAAACTTATTAGCCAAGATATCCTTAGATAGTGGGTTTTCGACAAACTGTCTAATTACCCTCTTCAATGGTCTGGCACCATATATTGGGTTAAATCCTCTCGTAGCCAAGAATTCCTTAGCACCATCAGTTACAGCTAAATCAAGTTCATTTTGTTTCAACAATCCTCTTAATTTTTCAATTTGTATGTTTACAATAGAACTTAATTGTTGTAAATTCAATGCTTTGAAGAAAATGATTTCATCAACCCTATTCAAGAATTCAGGTTTGAACTTACTTCTCATAATAGCCATAACTTTTTCTTTTGTTTCATCAAAGTTTGATTCAGACAATGTTGCATTCAATGAATCTTCAAGCAAGATTTCACTACCAATGTTACTTGTCATAATAATAACAGTATTTTTAAAGTCAACTGTTCTACCCTTAGAATCAGTTAATCTGCCGTCATCAAACAACTGTAACATTATATTGAACACATCTGGGTGTGCCTTTTCGATTTCATCAAACAAGATAACTGAATAAGGTTTTCTTCTTACTGCTTCTGTAAGTTGACCACCTTCTTCATATCCAACATATCCTGGAGGAGCCCCAACTAACCTTGCAACTGTATGTTTTTCCATATATTCACTCATATCAATACGTATAAGTGCATCTTCATCATTGAACATAAACTCTGCCAAGGTCTTTGCGAGTTCAGTTTTACCTACTCCAGTAGGTCCCAAGAAAATAAATGTACCTATTGGTCTATTTGGATCCTTTAATCCTGAACGTGTACGTCTAATAGAGTCCGCTACAATCTCAACAGCTTGGTCTTGACCGATTAAACGCTTATGCAAGTAATCTTCCATCTTTAACAACTTGTCACGTTCGCTTTCTACAAGTTTATTTACAGGAATATGCGTCCATTTACTTACAATTTCAGCAATATCTTCCTCATCAACCTCTTCTTTTAAAAGTTGGTTTTTAAGTCTGTCTTTGCCTTGTAATGCTTGTAACTGTTTTTCTAATTCAAGTAATTTGCCATACTTTAATTCAGCAGCAGTCTGCAAATCAGTGTTTCTTTCGGCCTCTGCAATCTTATTTTTCACTTGGTTAATTTCATCTTTTATAGCTGTTTCACTTGTAATAGATGTCTTTTCTTTTTCCCATTGTGCCTTTAACTTAGAAATTTTTTCTTCCAAAGAACTGATTTCACTTGACAATTTATCAATCTTTTCAATGCTTTCAGGATTAGTTTCTTTTTTAAGAGCTTCTCTTTCAATTTCTAATTGGATTTTTTGTCTAAGCATCTTATCAATTTCTTCCGGCATTGAATCAATCTCAATTCTCAATGACGAAGCAGCTTCATCAATCAAATCAATAGCTTTATCAGGCAAAAACCTATCAGTAATATATCTATCTGAAAGTTTCGCTGCCGCAATCAATGCACTATCAAGTATTCTAACTCCGTGGTGTACTTCGTATTTTTCTTTTAACCCTCTTAAAATACTAATTGTATCTTCAACAGTAGGTTCGTTTAACATAATAGGTTGAAAACGTCTTTCAAAAGCAGGATCTTTTTCAATATATTTTCTATATTCATTAATAGTTGTTGCACCAATTGTTCTCAAAACACCTCTTGCTAACATCGGTTTTAATAAGTTTCCTGCGTCCATAGCACCGTCTGTAGCTCCTGCACCGATGATTGTATGTATTTCATCAATAAACAATACAATCTGTCCTTCTGAATCTTCTACCTCTTTTAAAACGGCTTTTAAACGTTCTTCAAACTCACCTCTAAATTTTGCACCGGCAACTATTGCACCCAAATCCAATGCACATAATTGTACATCTTTTAAACTTTCAGGTACATCACCTCTTATTATACGTTGAGCCAAGCCTTCTACTACTGCTGTTTTACCTACCCCTGGTTCACCAATCAATACTGGGTTATTTTTGGTACGCCTATTCAAAACTTGGATTATACGTCTTATTTCTTCATCTCTACCTACTACAGGGTCGAGTTTTCCTTTTTTTGCTAATTCAGTTAAATCTGTTGAAAATTTTGCTAATGCTTGCATATTTTCTTCTGCATTTTTACTGTCCACTTTTTGTTTACCTCTTATTTTTTTCATTGTTTTTAAAACTTTTACGTCATTAACATTATACTTTTGTAAGAGTTTTTGTACGTCACTACCATTTAAGGTTGTCATGGCTAATAAAATAGTTTCTATGCTTATAAATTCGTCCTTTAACTCTTTTGAATAATTTTCTGCTGACATAAAAAGTTTTTTTGTTGTATCTGATAAATATATTTGATTACTCGTTGGTTCAACAGACAATGTTGGATAAGTCTTAATTATACTTATAACGTCGTTTTTAAACTCATCAGTTTGTAAACCTAGCTCTTTTAAATAACTGCTAATCAATCCATTATCTTCAATCATTGCTAACAAAACATGTTCTGGTTGGATTTGTGCATTATTAAATCTTTGCATACAATTTCCTGATGCTATCAAGATATCTCTTGAGTAATTAGTTAATTTATCAAAATCAATCATATTTTTCTCCTATTTATTATTATTTTAAACTATTTTATCAAAATTTAATAATTATTAACTATATTTTAATATTTAGCAAAAAATATTTTTGAGAGTCCTTATTCTATTGGATAATATCATTAAGTTGTCAAATAAAATATATTGTGTTAATATCAAAATAATAATAAAGGATTATTTAATGATAAAAGTTTTCTTTACAACTGAACATCATTTACATATAGGCCCGAAGGGACTATTGGTTGTGATGTAATCGGTTTAAAATAGTTTCTTCGGGATAAATTTGTTGAAGAAGAAATTATTTTATAGGAGATCATTAAATGTCAATGTTAATAAATGCGATATCAGCTGCAGGTAATAATAGTGGAATTACACCATTATTGATTCGTGATTGCGGAATTGAAGTACCAACAAAGGTTGTTCAAACATATAATCAAAACAAAAAAGAGTCACCAGTTGTTGCTAAACACGCAGTAAGAGAACGTTCTCTAGATGAATATACAACAACAGCAGTATGGGTTGGCGGGGTTCCTCTTGTTGAATATGGTTTCAATAAGGTTTTATCTAAAAAAGGACTTAATGGTAATATTAGCTATAATTTACTAGAAAATAATGGCAAAAAAGATGCTCTACAAAGTATTGATTTGAATATTAAAAAATTCAAAAAACTGGCACCGAAAGAAGTTTCAGAGTTAGAAGCAATTAATAAAAACAAGGGTTTATTTAAAAAATTCACAGTAGCAAAGTATGCTACAGCACTTGCTGTTCCAATAGCACTTATGGGTGTCGTTATACCAAAACTAAACTTTGCATTAACTTCATTTTTAATGGATAGAGACGCAAAAAAAGGATTACTTCCTACAAAATATCTTAAATCAAATAAAGAAAAAAATAACAAATCCTTGAATATTATGTCTACAGAAAATGACACTGCTAAAAATTACAATAAACTTTATAATAGTTCATCAAACACTGAATTCACAGCTCTAAATTCAATAAAAACAAAACCATCATTCAAAGGGTTTTCATCATTTATGACAGGACTTTCACACCAAGAAAAAATGATGATGACTGATGGCGGTTATGCGGTTGGTCGTGTAACAACCTCAAGAAAGAAAAATGAAGCCATAGAAAACGCTTTTAAGATGGCTGGTATGATGTATTTGAACTTTGTTGCACCAAAACACATTGAAAAAGGATTAGATAAGTTAACTAATAAATTGTTCGGTATTAATCCAGAACTTGATCCTAAAATTATGGCAAACAAAAGATATCTAGTTTTAGCACGCTCAAATAAACTTGAATTACCTAAAAAACAAGAAGAAGTACTTGATTTTCTTGATAATAAATCAAAATCTTTATTCTCAAAAATAGCAGAAAAAACAGGTGAAGTTAAATATTTGAAATCAGGTGTACGTGATCCAAGAGCTTTTGTTGACATAGATAAAGTTTATACATTAGCTCAAAAAATGGACAAATTTGCTACTGATGCAAGAAATTCCGGCAATGTTTCAAAATATGCTAAAAAAGCCTTGAGAGCTAAATCAGTTAATATTGCTGCAAATATTGCAATAAGTAGTACGTTGCTTGCTGTTGTATTACCACAAGCTCAGTTTGCATTGAGAAAAGTTTTGTTTAAATCCGATGTGGAACCAGGGTTATCATAATTTTTAGGATATAATAGAATTATGTTAGAAAACAAATTTTACCAAATGTTTATATTGGGAACGGGTAGACTTGATATTGCTCTAAAAAAGAATATTGGTGGTGTTATATTCTTTACTAAAGATATTCAATCAAGTAAGCAATTTAAGGCTTTGATTGAGGATATTAAATTAAACTCAAAGACAATGCCGTTTTTATCGATTGATCAAGAAGGTGGTCGTGTAGAACGTACTGAACATATACATGAAAGATTTTTATCACCTAAATATGCTTATGAAAAAGGAACAGAGTTTTTAGAAAACCAAACTTACAAAATGCTTGATGAATTAAAAGAGTTTGGAATAAACATGAACTTTGCACCTTGTCTTGATGTAAATTCTAATCCAGATAATCCAATAATTGGAGAACGAGCATTTTCTAATAATCCTGACGAGGTTTGCAATGGGTTTGATATAGTAAACAAAGTTTATAAAACAGAAAATTTAATACCTGTTGTAAAACATTTCCCAGGACATGGTGATGCAAATAAAGATTCTCACCTTGAATTGCCTCTTATTGACCTTTCAATGAGCGAAATGGAGTCAATACATATAAAACCATTCAAGCATGCAATTTTATCAAATATAGAAGCTCTTATGATTGCTCATTTGCATTGCACGTGTTTTGATAACAAAGTATTACCTACATCATTAAGTAAAAACTGTATAAATTATCTTAAAAACGAATTAGGATATAAGGGTTTAATTGTTTCTGATGATATGTTTATGCAAGGAGTTAAATCTTTTGGTGATGTTGATGCTTGCTTAAAAGGAATTGATGCCGGTTTAGATATGTTTATTTATAGAGATTCTTCTCTAGAAACTTTAAAAATATTAGAAGATGTTTATAAGATTGTTAAAACCGATAAGTCACTTCAAAAACGCATAAATGAGTCTTATAATAAAATTATTAACATAAAAAAGCGACATAAACTAATTAACTAATAATCGCAAAAAAAAAGCTGCTCCTAACAGCTAATATTTATAATCTTGGGAGGAGATTTGGGATAGTTGATAGGATAATAATACTACAATTTTTGATATCATGGAGCATGAGTTAGTAAAAGTTTTACAAAAGTTAATAATATGGCTGTAATAGCCTGATATAAGTTGATTTTACATGTCAAGGCGGTCTGATTTAAAATAAATCAGACCGCCTTTTTATTATCAATATATTTTCAATTAACTTTATTAAGCATTGAATGTTTTGAAAGAGTTATCAATGTTCTTACTCATAACTTTTTTAACAGCTTCTAATTCAGTTTGAATAGCTGTGTGTTGAGTATCTAGAGTTGACAATCTCAATTCAAGGCTCTTGTCTTGAGCTTGAAGTATTTCTATACTTGCATTTATTTCGTTTTGTTTTTGGTCATATACATATTGATTGTATTCGTATTGGTTGTAAGCATCATCATACGCATCGTTATCTGTTTCTGTAGTAGCAGTAGTTGTGTATGTGTTGCCTTCTTCATCTGTTATTGTTGAAATTCTACCAGATGCATCAAATTCAATTGTTGCATTGATTAGAGTGTTGTTTGTAGTAACGTTTACTGTACCAACAGCTGATGTCATAACTGTTACTGATTGATTGTTCAAGTTGCCTTCAACATCTTCTCTTTTTACAAATCTCATACCAGAACTTGTTTCATATTGGTAGTATTCGTCCATGTTTAAACCAGCGTTTACGAATGAATCAGCGTATTGTGGGTCAACTGTTGTGAATGAACTACCGTTTGATGATTTGTATGTGTAAACATCTTTTCCAGCGTTGTTTTTGTCTTCAACGTAAATAGAGTTTCCAGTTTTATCGCTGTAGTAATTGAAAGAATTAGCATTAGCGATTTCTGTGTATGATAAAGCATATTTTTGAGCAGCTGTATCAGTTGTGTCGTTTGCTTTTCTGTAGATTTTGCAAAGTGCTTGATCTTCTTTAGACATTGCAGCATATTTATCTGCATCAATTTGATATCCATTTTTACCAATAACAACTAAGTTAGCAGGTTTTGGATTTGGCATAGAATCAAGCATAACATATTGTTCATCAGCTGCTACAGTTGATGTTGCATCAAGTCTGTTCATAGCTGCTAAGTAATATGATTTGTTTTCATCATAAGCTGCATTGCCGTTTGAAACAATGTTTTTAGCAGTTTTAGAAGAACTAGCTGAAGTTTTGTAAGCACTGTTTTCTTTGATACCGATAGTAGAAAGATTAGTAGTGTAGCTTACAGTATATGTTGCAGTACCATTCTTTTGGTTTTCAGGCAATGCTTCTTTAACAGTAGCTTCGTTACCACCAATAGTGAATGTGTAAACAATTTTTGTGTAATCGTCGCTTGATGGAGGTACAGGAACGTCCATTTCAAGTAAGCTGTTATAATAATTAGAAGACTGATTTGACAAAGTTGTTCTTTGTTGGTTAATTTGTTGTCCTTCAAATTCCAAATTTGACTGTCTTGCTGTTAAACTTAGTAATCTAGCTTGTGATGCTGATAAACCCATAATTTTAATCCTTTATGTTTTCCCTATACTTCTTTCTACGGCATTTTTTCTGAAATCTTTAGGAAATTTTAAAATTTTGTTACATAACTTAACAATAAATTATAAAAGATATTAAAATATTTGTCACCATCTATATGGAGTGGATATTTTTTATTATCAACTAGAAATTTTAAATATTTGATGCACGTAAGGGTTATTATACCTCAAACTTCAGGATATTCTCACAAATATTTGCTTTTAAACCATAAGGCACTGTTATTTTGTCTTTTTGGTGAGTAATTTTAAATCCGCCTAAAACAGGAATATTCAACTCTTTACCTATCTCTAAAAACATTTCGTCTAATTGTTCCGGATATCCATTATCTAAAAAGTCACCTAGTATAATTCCCTTAACTCTTTCTCTGAAATTATCTATATTCATTAATTGTGTAAACATCTTATCTATCTTATATGCAGGCTCATTCAAATCTTCTGTAAAGAATATAAAATCTTTGTCTGGCAAAAAATCAATCCCACACATAGAAACAATAGATGCTAAATTTCCACCCCACAAAATCCCCTCAGCTTTTCCTTTTGTGTAAAGTTTTTCTGCTCTGTATTCCTTTATTCCTGTTGATTGAACAGTTTTAAAAAATTCGTTTAATGTGAATTCTGATTGTGGAATATTCCCAAAATCACCGTTAGCCATTGGTCCAGAATATGTAATTAAACCAGCATTCTTAAAAAACATACTAGATAAAACTGTTATATCTGAATATCCACAAAATAGTTTTTTATTTGCTCTGATTTTTGTGTAATCTATTTGATTAATTAATCTTAAACAGCCATATCCACCTCTGGCACAGATGATTGCATTAATATTCTTGTCCTCAAACGCCCAATATAAATCGCTTAATCGTTCTTCGTCAGTACCAGACATATATTTGTTTTTGCCAAATAAATGTCGTCCATAAACAACCTTATAACCTAACCCTTGAAAATAATCTCTTGCTCTATCAATGTTTTCTTTATTCTTGATACTTCCAGCCGGTGCAATAAATGCAATTGTTGCATTTTGTTTTAATTTAGGTAGTAGGTTGTCCATTAAAAGCTCCTTTGTGATATCATAATATTATCATGAAAGAAAGTTATTTACCGTTATATAGAAAATATAGACCACAAAAACTAGAGGATATTGTCGGTCAAGCTCATATTAAAACAGCTTTAGCAAATGCTATTAAACTAGACAAAATCTCTCATGCTTACCTTTTTACAGGTCCTAGAGGTACCGGTAAAACTTCTACAGCAAGAATTCTTGCAAAATCATTAAACTGTATAAATGGCCCAACAATCAACCCATGTGGCGAATGCGAAAGTTGTAAGGCTGTTACAAATTCTGTGCCAATTGATGTTATTGAAATTGATGCAGCAAGTAACCGTTCTGTTGAAGATGCTCATAATATCTTAGAAAAGGTACAATATGCACCGGTTCAAGGTAAATATAAAATATATATCATCGATGAGGTTCACATGCTTACACCACAAGCGTTTAATGCTTTGTTGAAAACACTAGAAGAACCACCTAAGAACGTTATATTTATTCTTGCAACAACAGAATCGCACAAAGTGTTAGATACAATCAAGAGCCGTTGTCAAAGATTTGATTTTAAACGTATTACAACGAATGATATCGTTGAACACTTAAAAAAAATCTCAAAATTAGAAAATATAAAAATCACAAAAGAAGCATTAACCACAATTGCTAAGTTATCAGCAGGCGGTATGCGTGACAGTTTGGCTTTGTTAGATCAAGCTAGTGCTTTAGGTGGTGATAAAGAGCTTACAGAACAAGATATTAACAATCTTTTAGGTAGATTGTCTTTTGATACTCTTGTTGAGATGGCTAATTATATAGTTAATTCTGATGCTATTTCATCAATTAATCTATTGGATAAAATATATAATGATGGTAATGAACCAATTATTATATTAAATAATTTAATGGTATTTTTTAAGAATATATTGATTTCAACAACTTGTGATTTAGAAAAATCTATAGAGTTGACTTCTTTAAATGAAGCACAAGTGAAGGTTCTTACTGAATATAAATCAAAAGTTGAAACACATCAAATTTTGTCATTAATAAATAAGATGGCTGATTACTTAAAAGAAATCAAACAAACTAATTATCAACAAATGTGGCTAGAAATTGCATTAATTGATTTATCTAATCTTACTAATAATACAAAATTAGAGGATTTACAACGAAGATTACAAGCTCTTGAAGGTGGTTCTACTATTCCAACAACAGTTTCTAGAGTGGTTCAACCTGCACAAACAGTTGTTCAGTCTGTTCAGTCAAAACCTATAGCAAATCAAACTTCATCAACTTCTGCACCTGTAGAAAATGAAGTTCAAAATATTGAACCACAACCTGTTCAACAACCGCAACAACCAGTACAATCTTCACCTAGTCAACCAGTAAATGTTGATACTGCTAATGCGTCACAACTTTGGGGACAGATACTTTCTAATATTCCTGATATTCCATCACAGGCTTGGTTGAAGAAAAATGCAATCCCTGCAGAGATTACAAAAGAAAGAGTTACTTTAGTAATTCAAAAGAAAGATTGGGTTGATAGATTTAATGCATCTGACCGTAGAAAGATTGTAATTGATGCAGCGTCAGTTGTTTTAGGTAATATAGATATTCAAGTTATTGCAAGAACTCCTCAAAAAGATGATATAAAAATTGAAGTTCCAAAGTCGGAACCTCAAAAAAAAAATATAGTTAAACCAGAAAACATTGAGCCTGAGCAAGAGATTGTTTCTCAAGCTGAAATAGAATCTGTCGATGAATCTCGCAAAGAAGAAAAAAAAGAAAATAATGTTGAGGACGAAAACCGTTCAGATCAAAGTGTTATGATTAAAGATTTGTTCGACGGTAAGTATATTGTGTAGACGTGACTAGGTGGTTAAGTAATAAAGGTACTAAAATGTTCGCAGGGATTCCGAAACGAGTTCGGAATGACGCGTCATATTTGTTTTTGGCGTCATCCTGAATTTATTTCAGGATCCCCCTGAATGTGTTCACAGTGTCTCCTTAGTTCTTTACAGGGATTCTTCGCTTACCATAAATAAATATTTGCAGACCGCTCTGAATGACATTTTTACATAACAGTTGATTTATTGATTGCCACAAATTTGCGTTGCAAATTTTCGCAATGACGGTTTAAAATTATCATGGACAGTAGTGGAATTTATTTCGGAATCTATATAAACATCTTCAATTGTAACAAAAGGTTAAGACTGTTTAATTTTAACAGAATATATATTATAATGATTATAGAGAAGTTTATTTTGAAATTAAGAGTCTTGGGGTTCTAAAATATTGAGATATTCTCAGTGTTTTAGGCGGAGTATGTATGTTACGAGTATATAAAAAGATATTAATATTAACTATAGTACTATATTTAATTTGCACAGCTGGACTTACTGCGTTTGCTGATAGTTCAACATTGGCTCCTGTTTCTACTACCCCTATATTTGATTTAAAAACTTCTTCTAGCTCAAAATACAACTTCATCTATAAGTATTTAAAAGATAAAAATACTCTTGATAGTGTTTTTTACGATATAAACATCTTATCTGCGTATATAAGTTCTCATACTCAAACAAAGGTTGAATCAACAAGTATTGAGAATGATAATACAATAAATGTATCTCTTCCAAATCAAAATATAGTTCTAAAATATACCTATACAAAACCTGATGACTACACAATTACAACATCTCGTATAGAAAATCAATCAGATATTTCAAATAAAACTTTTAGAAATATTTCATCATCTCAAAATGGTGGAGCTATTTCAATTTCTTCTCAAACTCAATCAACTATAAAATCAGACTTTTTAAATAATACAACATCAAATTCTAATGGTGGTGCTATCTACAACGATGGTGTAGCAGATATAAATGGTGTGTATATTGAAAACAATGTTTCTGGAACAAATGTTTCTGGCGGAGCTATTTATAATACAGGTTCTTTAACATTAAATGCGGATTTTATAAGAAATTTTGGAAAAGGTTCTGATATTAAAGGTGGAGCTTTGTCAAATAGTGCAGAAACTACTGACTCTATAATATCAGAATTAAACGGCAACTTTTTAGGAAACTATGTTTTATCATTAGAAAAAGATGCCTTTGGTGGAGCTATTTTTAATTATACAGATAAAAATAATATTGATACTATTATAAAATCATTAAATGGTTCATTTACTGCAAATAAAGCTACCTCTAATCCGTCAAATGCTTATGGTGGAGCGATTTATAACGGTGGTTTGTATGCTCAAATAACTTTAATTGATGCAGATTTTATAAATAACAAAACAAGTGCAAAACTAAATGCCATTGGTGGAGCTATTTATAATAATTCTAGAATTAATTCTATAGTAGCTGATTTTATTTCAAACTCTTCTTTATCAACATCTGGAAATGCTATTGGTGGAGCGATTTATAATAATGGTAAGATAAACTCTTTAAAAGGGTTATTTGTTTCAAACATTACAAATGGTATATCTGTTCAGGGGGGTGCTATAGCAAACTCTGGTTATATATCACTATTAGATTCATCTTTTGTGGAAAATAAAACTAGTTCTGGTAATGGAGTTGCACAAGGCGGTGCTATTTATAATTCAGGCTCTCTTGAGTTTCAGGGTTTAATAGCATTTTCTGGAAACTATTCTTATACATTGAATAAAAATAGTTATGGTGGTGCTATTTATAATGTTGGTATGATGACAGGTACGATTAGTGGTGAGTTTAACGAAAACTTTGTTCAATCTATTTCTGGCAATGTTTACGGTGGTTCTATATATAATACGGGATTTATAAATGAAATAACAGCTCCTTTTACATCTTCTAGTGCAAAAGGTGTTAATGCTTATGGTGGTGCAATTTTTAATTCAAATGAAATTATTTCTGTAAAATCAGATTTTTATAATAACAATATAGTTGCTACAAGTATAGCTCAGGGCGGTGCTATTTGTTCAAGTGGTACTATTCAACAGCTTTATTCAGAATTTAATGAAAACTTTGTTAATTCTTCAAAATTAGCACAAGGTGGAGCCATTTATAACTTGGGGGATATATATTCTTTCTATTCTGACGATAAAACAGCATATTTTGAAAAAAATTATACACTTTCTACTTCTGATAATTCAGAGGGTGGAGCAATTTATAATGATGGCTCCATATTGAGTTTAAACAAAATTGATTTTAGTAATAACTACTCAAAATCAAATAATTCAAATGCTTATGGTGGTGCGATATATAATGCCGGAATGATAAGTAAAATTGTCGATAATAATTTTGAAAACAATTATTCAATTGCTCAAAAAGGTATTGCATCAGGCGGTGCAATTTATTCTTCTGGCAGTATAAAAAATATTGATACAAGATTTATCAACAATTATGCATCAGGTAATTCTGCTCAAGGAGGAGCTTTATATAATGATGGTATAATTATTTCTATAAATTCGATTTTTGAAGAAAACGTAGTAAAAGCTAGTGTTGGTGATGCTTATGGTGGTGCTATTTATCATAGTGGAATTTTAACTAATGGAATAATAAATTCAACTTTTAAGAATAACTATGCAATTTCTTCTTCTGGAAATGCTTATGGTGGTGCTATTTATGCAATTTCTGATTTTACTATAAAAGCAGATAATGGTACGACAGCTTTTCAAGGTAACTATGTGCAAACAGGTAGTGGTGATAAAATTAGTCAAGCTATTTATGTAGGTGATAGCTCTGCAACAATTACACTAAGAACAGCTAATAATGGAACAATTTTATTTGATGACGATATAGATGGAGCTTATGGTTATAAAATAAATATTTCTGGTGATGATACAAGTTCTGTTGTTTTTAATAACACTGTTTATAATGCTGTAATAACATTGAATAATACAAAATTACAGTTTAATGAAAATACTTTTAAGAAAACAAATTCTTTATTAATAACAAATTCTGGGATTATCAATTTGGTTGATACAGAAGCAAAAAACTACACAATATCAAACTTAACATCTAATGAAAATGCGTCTTATTCAATTGATATTGATCCATTAAATAATACTGCTGATACAATTACTATTGAAAATGTTGCAAATGGTGTTATTAAAATTGATAATTTAAATTATCTTAACCCATTAACAAAAACTACTGTTGTAAGGATTCTTTATACAAATAGTACTGATATAAAACTAGCTTTAGCAAATGAAGTTGACGATTTAAGTAGAACTATTTCTAATACGATTTATAATACAGATGTATTTATACAAGAAACTGGTGCTTCTATTATTGATAATCACTCTATAAAATTATTATTTGGTGAAGAATTAGATGGATTAAAACTCCTCAATGAAAAAATAACTAACTATGGTGAAAAAAGAAGATTTATTTTTGATCCTGATTCAAGCAACAATTATCAAGTACGTTCTAATTTAACATCAATTGGAGTAACAAGTGCCGGAGAATTATCTATAGAGGGTGCTATAAAATCTGATATACGTTCTGTATTAAACTTTTCCGGTGCTACTGGCTTCAATTTAAAAAATCAAACGATATTGAATGTTTCGGACACAACCTTGTCTAATTCATCAACTGCAATAATATTGGACAATGAAAATGCTACAGCGAATTTAAATAACGTTATGTTCATTGACAATGCTTTAGCTATTCAAAACTTGACCGGTACCGTAAATCTAAAGAATTCCGTTATTGAACCAAACACACTTGGTGAAAGCTCTAATAGAGTTATAAATAATTCAATTTTTATTGTTGAAAACTCTGTTATAAAAACAAATATTGAAAACATCGGAAATATATATTTAAACGGAGTTGATACTATATATAATATAGTTAATACAGGCACTGTAAGAACTGCAAATACAACTGAATTTGCAGGAATATTTACGAACAACAAGAATCTTTATTTAACAAATTCTGTTACATTTAGTTCAACTTTAGTAAATAATTTAAATGGTGTTATAACAACTTCTGATAGCGATAGTGCTCAAGGTATCTTCTTTAATAGAATTGAAAATGAGGGGAAAATAACATTAAGCTCTATGAATGATAATTTTATAGGTGCTGTTATAAATAATGGTGATATCACTGTAGAGGGACAAACGAATCTTTCTTCAGAACTTACTGGTTTAGGTACAACAACTGTAAAAAACAATTTAACAATCTCTTCTGATGGTGTATTCACAGAAGAACAAGGTTTAAAAGTTGAATATAAAAATATAGTTACCGTAGATGGTGGTACTTTAACAATAAACACGTCGAATACAAGCGATAATTATGATGTAATAAATGGGGTTATAGTCGGGAAAACCGGAACTTTAAAAATAAATAATTCAACGATTACGGATAGACAATTATCTATTGTTGATTATTCTGATATAACTGTAGAATTATCAAATACAATGATGAATTTTTCAAACAATGGAATAACCAATACAAACTTAGGTAAATTAGTTTCAACAAAAGATTCTCAATTTATGCTTGATATAGATTTTGAAACCGCAACTATTGATACAATTACTCTCCATTCTGATTCAAATGCTGTTATAAATATTGTAGATTTAAAGGGATTATCAAAAAATAATATCCCAATGAATTACAATATTGTATTTAAGGTTTTGAATGACGATACAAACGCTGTATTGTACTTAGATGAAAGTGATGGTGGAATTATACAAAAGTATAAAACAACATCTGATTTATCAGAATTTTATAATTCATCAACAGACACTTATGAAGTAACTTCTGATGGTTTTATTGGAACTATGGGTGTTGGATTGGATAGTTCAAAGAAATCTATTATTGTTGGTAATTTAACTGGATATGATGTATTGAATTATTTGAATATTCAATCAAATTTAAAAAGAAAATTCATTGTATTATCAACAGGTTATAAAACATCAAAATCTATTGGAGTTACAGCTACCGGTTCAATGGAAGTTGTAGGTGACGGTACGGATAAAACCTTATATGTTATTGATTTGAGTGATACATATTCTGGGTTTGAAATAACTAATACAACTAATTTGACTATAAAAAATGTTACAATAGCAAATGCTTTATCAAATCCAACTTATCAGGCTGGTTCTGTGTTAAATGTATTGAATTCTACTTCAACTATAATTATTAATAATGTCTTATTCAAAAATAATATTGCAAGACTTTCTGGTGGTGTTATTCACAATGAGGGAATAATAACTGAGCTTGTAAACAGTAGTTTTATAAATAATGGAGTTTATAGTTATGATAGTTCTACTTTAATACATGGTGGTGCTATTTATTCAGAAACTGATATGACGATTAAAGCTGATAAAGGTGTGTCAGAATTTGATGGAAACTTTATTCAAACTGCGATTGGGGAAAAATCTTACGAATCTGTTTATATCTCAAAGAATACATCAACATTAACATTGGATTCTATAAATTATGGTCAAATAATTTTTAATGATTCTATAAATGGTGTTAATGGTTATAAATTAAATGTGACAGGAGATGAAACCGGTTCAGTTTATTTAAACAATAAAATTTATAACGCTAATGTTGAATTGAATAATGTGACTATGAATATAGGAACAGACACATTTATGAATACTGATTCCACATTAAATGTAAAGACAGGTATATTATCAACAAAAGATAATGTTTATTCAAATTATGTAATAGACACATTGACAACTTCAAGTAATGCGAGGTATTTGTTAGATTTTAGCTTGTATATTGATGAAGCTACAAATACTTTGAAATATAATACTGATACAATTACAGTTTCAAATAATACAAGCTCTGGAATTATTTATTTATCCGATGATAATTTTGATTACTTAGGTTTAAAAGATAAAACCTCTGCACTATCTCAATATTTCTTCAATAATAGAGATTCATACGTGCTGATTAAAATATTAGAAACAAATACTAATGTAACATTGGATATGTCTGAATATATCCAAGATTATTCTATAGCATATTATGATTATAATGTAAAATCTTCTGATTTTATTGGTGTTATCGGAATTAGAAAATCTGGTAGTGATAGTATTGAAGCTGGCGTCTTGTCAACTATTGATGCATTTGTTGCAACAAACCAATATGTATATGATGGAACAAGAAAATTTACGTTAGAAGATAATTATAATTTGGGTGAAAAAGATTTAGGTACAACTGGTGGCGGTAAGTTTGAAATAATAGGTAATGATAAAATTATCAATTTTAACGGAAAAGATGGTTTTAAAACGGATTCGGCTTATAAAATTGAATTAGTTATTAATGATGTAACGTTCACAAATTCAAATTCTGCAATAATTACAACAAATAATAATTCAAATACAACTGTTAAAATAAATGACTCAACGTTTGACGATAACGTTGTAGCAATCACAAATAGTGGAACCTTGTATTTTAATAATGTTTTAGTAAATGGTTCAAATGAAAATAATCAAAATGAGATAATTAATAATGGTAATTTATATTTAGATGGAAATAACACTCTTTCTTCAAATATAAGTGGAACTGGAAATATTTATTTAAGTTCTGGCTTGGCAGATTTATCTAATTCGTTGATTGAAAATAATACTTTTACAATGAATGCAGGAAGTTTAAAATTTGGTTCTAATACATTTGCTGATTCAAGATTGGTTATTAATGACGGGGTTTTATTAACTGGGGATAATGAGTATGTTGAATATAATATTAACCAATTGAATATAAATAATGTATTTAATATAAGCATTGACGTTGATGTTAATAACAAACTGTTTGATAAATTTATAGTTGGCTCAGGTTCTACGGGTACTCTTTTAATAACAGAGTTTACGACTTTTGAAATGCCTAATTTTGAAGAATATAATGAATTAAAAATATTGGACAGGGTGAACCCTAATGACTCTATACAGTTAGAATTATCTGATGAATTAAAGAAAAATCCCGTTGCGAACTATACAATTGAAAAATATTTCATAAATGGTCATTATGAAGCAAATGACACTGATTATATTTGTACAATTATGTTGGATATAAATGATACAAAGGATTCTTTGATTATTAGAGCAGAGAAAACTGGTAGTGTTTTATCTTTATTCAACCAACATAAATATAAAGAAAGAATATTTAATATTGTTTCTGATGAGTATGTTGAAGAATTCGATTTGGGAACAACAGCTGAGGGAAAAATGGTTGTAAATAGTAATAACCATTTGTTAAACATGAATAATCATAGTGGTTTTGAATTATCAAAACAAAACACTGTTTTGGAGTTAAATGGAGTTAATATTCAAAATGCCAAAACAGTTGGAAACGGTTCTGTAGTAAATGCAACAACTTATAAAAAGAATGAGATTTTAATCACTGATTCAAGTTTTGAAAATAATATTTCCGATGGTTTAGGTGGTGCTATTTATACAGTTGCAAATTTAACAATAACTTCTGTTAATAATGATGTAGTATTTTCAAACAATCTTGCTAATAATGTTTCTAATGATATATATTTGAATAACTCTCAAAATACAGCTTTGGTTTTAAATTTAGATGCTCAAAATGATACAAAGATTGCATTAAAAGATGGTATTGATTTTATTAAATCTGGTTTAACAATAAATATTAACAAATCTAATTTAGGTGGAGTAGTTGAAATAGCTGGTAATTTAGGTACTTCTGATAGAAAAATTCTAAATAACCTCAATTTATATGGTGGAACTCTTAGTTTTATAGATGATAAAGTTAGTAATATTTATGTAAAGAATTTGAATTTGTATAATAATACGAATTTGTGGATTGATATTGACGTTAAAAACTCTATTTCTGATAGATTTATTATTCCAGAGAAAGTTACATTACCATCTAATAAACTTATGTTAAGTATTGATAATTTGAATATGTTATCATTTTTTGATAATAACGAAGAGTCAACTGCAATACAATTGATTAATACAAATCAATTGACATCAAGATATTTCGGTTTTTCAGGAACTGATAGTGACGTTGCAAAATATAACTATTCAGGAGTTGATTATTTCTTTATATTAGCAACTGAGGGTTATTTAGTTGTATCAAGAGATGCTCCAGATTATTATTTACATCCATTGGTTTGTGCTATTAAAAATATGGTTGCAAATACTTATACAATGTATTCTGATAATTTATTGTATAACTATGGTTCTCTATCAAAAAACCCTACACAAAACAAAATTCAATCAAATAAATTAACTATTAAAGGTAATAATAACAGTATTATTGCTGGTTATTTGTCAGAGGGTGATGCTAAATTATCAGGTATTGCATTGGTGGGTTCAAATTATTATCCTGCATATAAACAAGAATTTTATGGTTATGACGTTACGTTCAAAAACTTTGAAAATGCACTTATAAATAGAGGGGGTAAAATCACATTATCAAACGTTAATTTTGAAAATAACATTTCTGATGCAGATGGTAACGCTATTTTAAACGAATCTGGTACGGTTCTAGTAAACGGTGCAAAAAAACTTTATTCACATTTTTATAATAACTCTTCACAAGGTAATGGTGGAGCTGTTTATAACTCTGGTACTATGACAATTAATTTTGTTAGATTTGGAAATATAAGTGATGATGGTAGCTCTTTGGGTAACATTGCACAAAATGGTGGTGCTATTTATAACTCAAATGTTTTGACTGTATCGAACTCTGAATTTATTTCAAATAGTGCTGATAAAATAGGTGGTGCTCTAAATAATGACGGTACTTTTAAATCAACATCTAATAAATTTACCTTAAATACTTCCTCTGAAAATGGTGGTGCTATTTATAATGGGAATAATTTAAAAGATAGTAGTTCAAGTTTTAATACAAACTCTGCTGATTATGGTGGAGCGGTATATAATAATAGTTCTGCTAACTTCAATAAAACAACTTTTGTTTCTAATGCAGCAATTGATGGTGGAGCCATTTACAATGTTGGTTCAACTGCATTAATAAGTACTAATTTTACTTTGAATACGGCAACTAATGGTGGAGCTATTTATAATGTTGGCGACATTTTATTAAATAAAATAACGATTGGAAATTCAAAAACTAAATACAATGTTTCTAATAATGCGGTTTATGGCGGAGCTATCTATAATGAGGGAATATTAAAATCAACTTCATCAAATATTTATTATAATACTGCGACTATGTTCGGCGGAGCTATTTATAATGATATAGTTGATAGTAGTAAATCCTTGACTTTAACAACTACCAACCTTTCTTATAATAAGACAACTAATCAAAATGGGTTTGGTGGAGCTATTTATAATAATGTTGGACAAATTAATTTATTAGGTTCAACATTTAGTTATAATTCATCTTCGTCAGGTGGTGCGATTTATAATTTTGGAACGCTGGTGGTTAATAATTCTGGTAAAACAAAATCAAGTTTTGTAGGGAACACATCTTCTTTTGGTGGTGCAATTTATAATAAAGGTAGCTTGAATATATCTAATGCAACCTTTACTTCAAACACAGCAAATGAAGCTGGTGGTGCTTTGATATTAAGTACTGCATCAACAAATTCTAATTTTTCAGCAAACATAACTAAAACTACTTTTAGTAAGAATAGTTCAATTTTTGGTGGAGCTATTTTTGCGTTGGGGAACTCAGCAAACTCTGTTAAGAACTATTTGACGATATCTAATTCTAGTTTTACGTCAAATAAATCAAACAAAGATGGTGGTGCTATTTATGCAGATAAAAATTCATATATTCAAATAATTGATACAGATTTTAAAAATAATATTGCTGGTAGAAAAGGTGGAGCAATTTTTATAAATGGTGGTGCAGAGGTTTCTATTATCGCAAACACTAAAAATGTTGTGTTCTCTGGTAATAAGGCTGGCGGAGTTTATAATGGTATTTATTTAAATACTGTTACTGATGAAAATGGAACTTTGTTCAAAGCTATTCTTAATTTACAAACAAATAATGGAAAAACTATTAGTTTCAACGATTATATTGCAGGTTCTGGTGTTATAAATGTATATGGTGATACGATATTCAAGAATGCTGTAATAACAAAGGGTAGTGATATAGAAGTTGTTCATCATAATGGAACTTTGACAATTTATAATGAAAATAGTTTTTCAGGTGCAAGTTTAACATTGAATGATTCAAGCTCCTTAAATATTACAAATAGAAAAGTTGGTGTCGTAAATTTAAAGAATTTGACGTTGAATAATACTGCAAACGTATCAATAGACGCTAGCTTAAAATCAGGACAGGCAGATAAGATACAGGCAGAAA
>DABG01000005.1 GCA_002103075.1 Candidatus Gastranaerophilales bacterium HUM_9
TGAGCGTGGAGTAAATTCAAGACGATTTCGGAATCCCTGCGAACATATAAAATATTTTCAGGACAAAGCTAACGCTTTGTGGAGTTCTCGTCTCTAATCATAAGCATAAAAAAACGAGCAACTTGCGTTACTCGTTTAATTTAATAATTGGGCGTGAAGAGACTTTTCTTGTTCGTTCGCATTTAACGGCAGTTCCGTGTTTTGCTTGCAGATTTTCAATCTTTAGCAAAAACACTCCAGCCTCAGCTCACTCACGCCGAACTCTAAGGACAAAGCTAACGCTTTGTGGAGTTCTCGTCTCTAATCACAAGCATAAAAAAACGAGCAACTTGCGTTACTCGTTTAATTTAATAATTGGGCGTGAAGAGACTCGAACTCCCACGCTTTCGCACTAGTTCCTAAGACTAGCGTGTCTACCATTCCACCACACGCCCAAAGTGTGTTTTAGAATAAAGGCTTCGCCTTTTAGCGTGTCTACCCCTCTCACAAAACAATACTTAATTGTTTTGCTCGGCAGAGTACCACACGCCCAAAGTGTGTTTACCTTTTTAATTTTCAAACTAAACAAGTCCGATTGACCTGTCCACACATATAGTTTTACATAAATATCATGTTTTTGCAAGTATTTATTTTATTTTCCCAATTTGTTTTAATTTTAACAAAGTTTCTTTTTTCATTGTTTCTACTCTTGGTTCGGTTCCCTCTATCATATATTGTATCTTTTCATAGAATCTTCTTAAAAAAGGTTTTTTACTATTTTCAGTACTGTCCATCATACTTGAAGAAAAAATTTTTGAACCAAATCTTGAAGATTTTACTTGATTTAAAAAATTTCCATTTTTTGTAGGGAGTGTCGTAGCTTTAGATTTTTTTGTTAAAGTTTGCAAATATAAATAATCCATGCCCTCTTCTGGTTTAACCCAAATTTGTGATTTCTTAGATTGTGCATAGTTACTGATTACATCAGATGCCTCACTTAATTCTTCCACAACCTTATTAGGACAATTTTCAATGTTGTCAAGCATTAATCGATTGTTGTAATTTAATTCTATATTATTACTTTTAAAATTTATTGACATAATTTTCCCCTTTTTTACATATAGTTTAACAACTGTAAATCAAAAAAATTGCTACGTATTATAAATCTTTTATTTTGCGTTATAACTGATTTATAGTACAATTAAGAAAATAATTAAAAGAGAGGTGCTATGAAAAAATACAAAATTGGACTTATTGGCTTAGGTACTGTAGGTACAGGTGTTTTTAAAACATTACAAGACTTTGATAATGTAGAAATTACAAAAATAGTAGTAAAAAATATTAACAAAGATAGAGGTATTGAAAATCTTGATAAATCAATTCTTACAACGAACGCTGACGATATCATAAATGACGATACAATTGATATTGTTGTTGAAGTTATTGGTGGAGTTAATCCTGCTTGGGATTACATTTCTCGTTCTATTAAAAACGGCAAGCATATTGTAACTGCAAACAAAGAACTTTTAGCAAAAAAAGGTAAAGAACTTTTTAACTTAGCTGAGAAACATAACCGTGTAGTTTTATATGAAGCTGCAATCGCTGGTGGCATTCCTCTTATCATGCCAATAAAAACAATCATGGCAGGAAATAAAATCTCTAAAATAAGAGGTATTCTTAACGGCACAACAAACTATATTCTTACAAAAATGGACGTAGATGGTGCTAGTTATGATACAGTTTTAAAAGAAGCTCAAGAACTTGGCTATGCTGAAACTGATCCAACTGGTGATGTTGAGGGTTTTGACGCAATGTATAAAATTACAACACTTTCAACTATTGCGTTTGGAAAACGTATAAATCTTGATAAGGTTTATAGAGAAGGTATTACAAAAGTTCGAGCAGAAGACATGGAAAAAGCTAATGAACTTGGTTATAAAATAAAATTAGTTGCACTAGGTAATCTTAGTGAAGATGGAAAAGCTGATGTAAGAGTTCACCCAATGTTAGTTTCAAAACATTCATCATTAGCCCATACAAACTATGTTACAAATACAGTTCATCTAAGCGGATTTCCAATGGGTGATGTTGCATTTTCTGGTCCAGGGGCTGGTGAATTCCCTACAGCCAGCTCTGTTGTAGGTGATATTTTAAACATCGTTGCAGAGTTACAAAATACTGATTATATCTTACCTATGATGAGATGTAACCATTCAGAAGATGCTGAAATGATTGATATTTCTCAAACTTATAACAAGTATTATCTATCAATTACAGCACCTAACAACATTGGTGTAATCGGTAAAATTGGTACAATCTGTGCTGAAAAACATATAAGTTTGTCTACAATACTTCAAAAAGGTGTTTCAGAGGATAATACAGCTGATATAACTGTTGTTACAGAAGTTTGTAAGGAAGAAAAAATTCAAGAAGCAATCAAAGAATTAACAGAATGTAAGATTAATAGTTTAATAAGAGTAGAAGTTTAAAAGGAGATATTATGTACTATAAAGGTTTAATAAATAGATACAAAGAATACTTACCTGTATCAGAAACAACACCCATTGTAACGCTAAATGAGGGTAATACTCCTTTGATTAAGGCTGATAATTTGGCAAAGAAAATCGGATTAGACGCTAATATTTATTTAAAGTTTGAGGGTTGCAACCCAACTGGTAGCTTCAAAGACCGTGGTATGACAATGGCTGTAACAAAGGCTAAGGAAAGTGGTTCTGGTGCAATTATTTGTGCTTCAACTGGTAATACAAGTGCCTCTGCGGCTGCTTATGGTGCAAAAGCTGGTTTGAGAACCTTGGTACTTATTCCTGATGGATACATTGCATTGGGTAAATTATCACAAGCTATGATGTATGGTGCTGAAATTATTGCTATTGAGGGTAACTTTGATAAAGCATTAGAATTTGTAAGACAAATTTCTGAAAAAGAACCAATAACACTTGTTAACTCTGTAAACCCTTATAGAATTGAGGGTCAAAAAACAGGTGCGTTTGAAATATGTGATGCTTTAGGAAAAGCTCCTGAGTACCACTTTATTCCTGTAGGTAATGCTGGTAATATCACAGCTTACTGGAAAGGTTATAAAGAGTTTAAAGAACTTGGTAAGATTACTGCTCTACCTAAAATGATGGGTTATGAGGCAGAGGGTTCTGCAGCTATCGTAAGAGGCGAAAGAATTCTTAACCCTGAAACACTTGCTACTGCAATCAGAATCGGTAATCCTGCAAGTTGGGATAAAGCAGTTGCAGCAAGAGATGAAAGTAACGGTAAAATTGGCTGCGTAACAGATGAAAAAATTGTTGAAGCATATAAGTTGTTAGCATCAACAGAGGGTGTATTCTGTGAACCTGCTAGTGCTGCATCTGTGGCTGGTTTGATACAAGCAAAAGAACAAGGACTAGTAAAAGAAGGTTCTGATATTGTATGTATTTTGACAGGTAACGGATTGAAAGATCCTGATAACGCAATTAAGTACGCAAATGCAAATGTAAAAAAATCTCCTGCGGATTTAGACGCAGTAATGAAGTTGATTTTACAATAATATTTAGAATAATATGAATGCTTTCAGCATTCTATTTAACTAACAAGTGGCGACGGTGAAACCGTCGCCACTTAATTTTTTTATAAAATAAAAAACTACTTCTTAATCGTTAATCTTTCTAACCAACGTACAAACCTTGTAGGCTTGTTTTCGTTTTTTGCGTTGATTGAATCAACAAGGATAGTTGTGCAACCTAATCTTTTGCCACCTAAGATATCTGTTAAGGGTCTATCTCCAACCATAACTGCACAACATGGTTCTACTCCCAATTCATCAAGATATGCTTGCATAACTTTTGTGTCAGGTTTTCTTGCTTCTCCAATAACTCTAAAATTAGAGGTTGCACGAACTTTGTCTAAGTATTCGACGCTATGGTTGTTTGAAATAACAACAATTTCAAAATTCTTTTGTACCTCATCAAGCCATTTTTTTGTTTCTTCAAAGTAACAGCCAGATTTTGATGCCATTAGTGTGCTATCTAAATCAAACATAATAACTTTAATTCCATTTGATTTAAGTTCTTCTAAATCAATGTCATAAACACATTTTAGGTTGTAATCAGGTCTAATTCTCATAAACTTTTATTCCAACTGTTCTAACTATTGCATATTTGTAATCGTTGATAGGTTTGTCAAATTTAACCCAAAGTTCATCATTAGTGTTTGCAAACTCAAGTTGTTCACCGTCTTTGTTTTTGATTTCTTTTGCTTGTGTTGTAAATCTTTCGCTTGGTGAAATAACTTCAATATCAGTATTCACAAAGAATTTGTTTTTTGTCTTAATCTTGTAAAAATCGCCATCTTTGTCGTGAATTTCGCACAAGAAATCAGCACCAGCCAAACCTTTTGAAATATCGTAGCTATACCCATCGTTTGGATATTCACCATCACCAAGATAAAATCCTGTTGTATAACCTCTGTTTCCAACTTTTAATAACTCATTGAAGTACGGAGTTAAATCAACGTTCTTATCTTTATAAACCGCATCAATTGCTTCTCTATAAGTTTTAGCAACAGCTGAAACATAGTAAAGACTTTTCGTTCTACCCTCAATCTTTAATGAATCAACACCTGCGTCAATAAGTTTTGGCAAATGATTAACTAAGCAAAGGTCTTTTGTACTCATAATGTGTGTACCACGTTCGTTTTGCTCAATTTCATAATATTGCCCAGGTCTTGTTTCTTCAACAAGTTTGTAACTCCATCTGCAAGGTTGGCAACAGTTACCTTGGTTAGCTTTTCTTTCGCCGTTTGTCATATAATCACTGATTAAACAACGACCAGAAAAAGAAACGCATTGAGCACCGTGTACGAAAACTTCTAGTTCCATATTAGGAACAGCAGATTTCATCTCAGCCATGTCTTTGATATTAACCTCACGACCAAGAATAACACGTGTTGCACCGTAGTCTTGCCAGAATTTCACTGCTTCATAGTTCAAAGAGTTTGCTTGAGTACTAATATGAAGTGGAGTATCAGGCATATATCTTCTAACGATTCTCATAATTCCAACGTCACTAACAATAAGTGCATCAGGGTTTGAGTCAGAAATTCGTTCCATACATTCTTCAAGTGCGTGAATGTCATTATTAAAAGCAAAGATATTTAAGGTAAGATATGCTTTTTTACCTAGTTGGTGTGCTAAATCAATAGAGTCTTTTAGGTTATCAAGAGTGATAAGTTCGCCCTTTCTCATTGCTCTAAGGCTGAAATCTACAACCCCTAAATAAACTGCATCAGCACCATATCTGATTGCGTATTCTAATTTTTCTTTGTTACCCGCAGGTAGTAATAATTCTATCTTGTTCATAAATAAATCATATCATAAACAAAAAACAAAACGGCTCAATTTGAGCCGTTTTGTAAACAATTTTTGATGAAAAAATTAAACTGTTTCTTCTTTTTGCTTGTTAATCAAGTCTTGAATTTTTTCAATAATTTCATCACCCTTTTCTTGTAGGTCAGAAACAATAGAGTCTGCTCTATCTTGGATATCTTTAACAGTTCTATCTGTTTTCTTTGCAACACCTTTAGCCATGTTGCCGATTGATTCTCTAGTTTCTTCACCTGATTGTGGAGCTAATAATACTCCTGCAATTGCACCTATCGCTGCCCCTATTGCAACGCCTGCAAAAAATCTAGTTACTGACATATTTTTCTCCTTTTCGGTATAATTTTATTTTTTATTGATGTTTTTAACATTAGACGGTTAGATAAACCGATTTACTATTTTTTAGTAAAATATTTGAAAGATGAACAAAGCCCTTTGAAAGCGTATTTTAATAGAGTTCCTGAAACAGCTGATGCTTTTGATACAGTGTTTACAACAACATCTGTAGCTTTGTCATAGATATTTGAGAACTTTGATATTTTACCGTTTGCAGTCTGAACGATGTTGTTTATTGTTGTAGTTGTTTCTGAAATGTTTTTAACGATTGGTTCAAGTTCATTTTGAACAATAACAACATTCTTGTCGATATTTTTAAGTAGTTTTGAACAATCGAATAGCAATTTTACAAGAAATATACCGACAACAATAAGAAAACTGGTACTTGTCCACGCTAAGAAAGTCAAGCCCTGAGATAATTGTGAATCCATGCCTGTCCCCCCTTATTCTTCCATATTGTCTATATCGTATTCAGAAGATTCAAGTTCTTTTGCTTTTCTCATTTTTCTTGATTTAAGCATGTTATCAAATTTTTTGTAGTTACGTTCAAGTTTGTAGCGTAACAAATCGATTGATTCATAGGCTTTTTTCTTGGCATCTTGGATTGCTGGTGAGTGTTTTTCGGCTAAATCACAGATTGTGCTTTTTAGTTTTTCACGTGATTCTTTGCCTGTTTTTGGAGCATACATTACTCCTGCAAGTATTCCACCTACTACACCTGCGATTAATCCGATGCCAAAACCAATTGATGTTCTTTCTTTGCTCATAAAATACCTCTTTTATTTTTTTGATTTATTATAACATATTTTTTAGTTTAATCAATTTTTTTGTTAGTTTTGTAACTAATTTTAGACCTACAAACATTTTTTTGTATTGTGGTTTTAGTAGAACTATTGCAAGGCTTTCAAGAATTGATTTGAGTTCGTTTAAAACTAGCTCATTTCTTTTTTTTACAAAACTTTTGTATATTTCAGGAAGCATTGTATTTATATCAGAAGTCATTTCTCTGATTGTTTGTATTAAATCAGGTAAGATTTCTGAATAGCTTTCTATATCATTACTTAGTGCAATGACTTTATTATCGAGCGATATAATAAAAAATACTATATTCCATACGATAATTACTTGGGCAATAAAGATTGTTGCAATAAAAAAAATCATTTCTATTAATTCTTCTTTTGTACTATTATATAAGTATATTTCATTTTTGAAAATAAGAAAATACATAGGGAGTATTATTTTTTTATGAAATTTTTATTAAAACTCATTAGATTTTATCTTTTATTAGTAATTGCAAGATTGATTAAATTAGCTATCACAATGAGAAACCAGACTTCTGGAACTTCTTTTATTGGAATGGTTATGCTTAAATTATATCCGGATTTTTTAAGACATACAGCAAAATATATAAAGAAAGAAAAAATTGCTGTCACTGGTACGAACGGTAAAACAACGACGGCCGGTATTTTGTCACATATACTCGAAACTCAAGGTAATAGCGTTATTCATAACGAAAAAGGTGCTAATATGTTGACTGGGATTGCAAACACTATGGCACTGTCTATTTATCCTTTTAAGAGGTTTGATTATACGGTTTTGGAGTCTGATGAAGCGTATTTGTCAAAATTATACGATTATTTAGACACAAACTATTTAATTGTTACGAATTTGTTCCGTGACCAGTTGGATAGATACGGTGAATTAAATACGACTGCAAAGAAGATACAAGAAGCAATTGATAAGAACCCTAAAATAAAACTTATTTTGAATGCAGATGACCCAATTGTTGTTAATTTTCAATCATTAGGTGATGAACCACCTATATATTTCGGTTTTGAAGATATTCAATTTATGGAAAAAGATATAGAGTCAAAAGCACCAATGGAACTTTTTAACTGCTCAAAATGTGGTAAGGTTTTGAAATATAAAAAACGTTTTTACGCTCAACAAGGTCATTATTACTGTGATTGTGGTTATACAAGACCTATTTGTGAATATAGTGCAACTGCTCAAATTTATAACGATTATTCAATAATAAAGATTTTGCATGACGATAAAGAATATGAGTTAAAGACATATTTGACTGGGGTTTACAATGCTTATAACGTTTTGGCTGCAGTTGTTATGGCACTTGAATTGGGTTATGAGGATTTACAAAGTTCATTAGATACTTATCAATCAGTGTTTGGACGTTGTGAAACCAAGATGATTAAAGGACATAAGGCTGTTATTCAACTTATTAAAAACCCTACGGGAGCAAGTGAGGTTTTGAAAACAGTTAATACTGATAATGATATATTGATTGTTATAAACGACAATTATGCTGATGGACGTGATGTTTCTTGGCTTTGGGACGCTGATTTTGAACTTTTACAAGGAGCATCAAAACGTATTATAACATCAGGAGTAAGAGCTTATGACATGGCTGTAAGACTAAAATATGCAGGCATTGATAATGTTAAGGTTATTCCAAATATTAATCAGGCTATACTTGCTATAACAAGAGAGGCTAAAGGTGATATTACGATTTTACCTACGTATACAGCTTTGTTAGAGATTAATAAGATTAAGAAATAGAGATTTAGAATAAAATAAAAAATAGAAAAAGAGGATAGATATATGTTATTAGGTGTAAATATAGACCATGTTGCAACTTTAAGAAACGCAAGAGGCGGAGTTGAACCAAATGTTTTAGAGTGTGCAAAATTGTGTATTGCAAACGGTGGCGATTCAATTACAACGCACTTAAGAGAAGATAGACGTCATATTAAAGATGATGATGTTAAACTTATTCGCAAGGAGTTGAAAACGAAGTTAAATCTTGAAATGGCAATGACTGATGAAATGCAAGAAATTGCTTTGAAGATTAAGCCTGATGCAGTTTGTATCGTTCCTGAAAAAAGACAAGAATTGACTACTGAGGGTGGTTTGGATATTTATGGTCAGCTTGAAAGAGGTAAGAAATTTGTAAAACCTTTAGTTGAAGCTGGTATTGAAGTAAGTTTATTTATTGACCCTTATGAAAATCAAGTTAGAGCAGCTTATGAAACAGGTGCACAGTTTATTGAGTTGCACACTGGTCAATATTCAAACTCTTTTGGTACTGAAAAAGAAGAAAAAACTTTTATTGATTTGAAGAGAGCTACAGAGTTGGCTCATTCTTTGGGGTTAAAGGTTAATGCCGGTCACGGTTTGAATTATGAAAATGTTCATAGAATGCACGAAATTGATGGATTGTATGAATTGAATATAGGTCATAGTATAATAGCAAGAGCTTTGTATGTAGGCTTGCCACAGGCTGTTAAAGAAATGAAAGGTTTGATTAAGTAGTTATGAAATCAAGAGAAGAAGTTGTTGAAGAAATGCAAAAGGTCGTTGCTCAGATGAAGATTGACGACATAAATGATAACCCTGATAGTGAAAATGAATATTTTCAATGCGATGCTTGTGGACAAGATGCATGCTTAGCGGGTTCTATTCAGTACGGTCATTATAGATTATGTAATGACTGTGTTTTGTTAGCTGAGGTTGGGTTTGAACTAAAACAGTTGAATAATATCGAAGAACTTATCGACAAGATGGAAGATAAGAGATTGGAAGCAGACTGTGAGTTTTTGAGAAGACAAGAAAGCAGTCAGAAAAATTAGTTTAAATTATTTTTGCTAAGTATAAGATTTGCCTGTTTGTTTATATTATAATTAATGTATGCAAAAGGTGTATGAAAAAGAAGATATAACTTTGTTTCAGGGTGATTGTATCGAAATTTTGAATAAGGCAACTCCTGAATCTATTGATATGATTTTTGCAGATCCGCCTTATATGTTATCTAATGGTGGGATTACTTGTCAGGCAGGCAAAGTTGTTTCCGTAAATAAAGGCAAGTGGGATAAAAGTAAAGGTTTTGATGAAGATTTTGAATTTCATCAAAATTGGATTAATGCTTGCAAAAGAGTTTTAAAACCGAATGGAACAATTTGGATTTCAGGGACTTATCACTCAATCTACGCTTGTGGTTTTGCATTACAAAAAGCTGGTTTTAAAATATTAAATGATATTTGTTGGTTCAAACCAAATGCTTCGCCAAATATGAGTTGTCGCTATTTTACAGCAAGTCATGAAACTTTATTATGGGCAAAATTAGATAATGGAACAAAACATACGTTTAATTATGAAATGATGAAGAATGGAGATTGGTCAGAAGATTTCATAAAAAAGCCTGAAAAACAAATGCGTTCTGTGTGGGCAATCGGCACTCCAAAACCTTATGAAAAAGAGTTTGGAAAACATCCAACACAAAAACCTTTAGAATTGTTAAGACGCATAATCCTTGCATCAACTAATAAAGGCGACTTAATACTAGATCCGTTTACAGGAAGTTCCACGACTGGTATAATGGCTTTAGAATTAGGCAGAAAATTTATTGGAATAGATTTAGAAAAAGAATATTTAGACCTTTCGATAAAAAGGTTTGAACAAGTATTTTCAAAGAAAGAAAAACAATGGCAGTAGTTTTAGCGGCTTGCGAGCAGAGAGCGGAACGAAGTGTAGTCCCGTTTAATGCGAGTAAACAAGAAGAAAAATTAAAAAACGAAACATATCCAATTGTCAAATGGGTTGGCGGGAAACGTCAACTAATGTTTGAATTATTAAAAAACATGCCTAAGACTTATAATAGATATTTTGAACCTTTTATCGGCGGTGGTGCTTTGTTCTTTGAATTACAACCTGATAATGCTTATATTTCAGATATGAATGAAGAACTTATAAATTTATATTCTGTTGTTAGAGATAACGTTGATGAACTAATTACAGACCTACAAAAGCACGATATTTCAAAAGAATATTTTTTAAAAATTCGTAATATTGATAGGACAGAAGAATACTCTAATCTTTCAAATGTTGAAAGAGCAAGCCGTTTTATTTATCTTAATAGAACCTGTTTTAATGGTATGTATAGAGTTAATTCTAAAGGCGAATTTAATGTTCCATTTGGAAATTATAAAAATCCAAGAATTATTGATGAAAATAATCTTTTAAATTGTTCTGAACTTCTAAGAAAGACTGAAATTAAATGTGCAGATTTTTCTACAATTTTAAATAAAGTTCAAAAAGACGATTTTGTATATTTTGATCCGCCTTATGTACCATTGAATGAAACCTCCAGTTTTACCTCATATACAAAAGATGGCTTTGATATTGATATGCAGTTCAAATTGCGTGATGTATGTAATGAATTGGATTCAATGGGTGTGAAATTTATGTTATCAAATTCAGACACTAAATTAGTAAATGACTTATATGCAAATTATGAAATTAAAAAAGTTTTTGCTTCTCGTCAAATTAATGCAAATGCTGATGGTAGAGGTAAAATTACGGAGGTTTTAATTAAAAATTATGACTAGAAATTTTAATGAATGGTTATCAACTTTTAGACCGTGTATTGCTGACTACTGCTATTATGTAGATTTTGATAAAGTTAATAAAAATGTTAACAATGTTAAAGTAGAGTTAAATATTTTAAACTCATTAGTCGGTTCAAAAAATATTGAAAAAGATTTTGAAGATATTATTAGGAATTATCCTAAAACTTTAAAATGTATACCACTTCTATTAGCAGTCCGTTCAAATGAAATTTCTGTCACAGATGCTGATGGTGATTACAATTTTTCTTTTAATAAATGTAATTACAGCATTGAAGAATATAAAATATTTATGAGGAAAACAAAACTTTTTGATTTATTAGAAAATCATATTGTCAGCAATCTAGTTGACTATGCAACTGGAGTAGAAACAGGATTAGACAGTAACGGTCGTAAAAATCGTGGCGGTCATTTAATGGAAAACCTTGTTGAAAGTTTTATTCAAAAAGCTGGTTTTATAAAAGGTCAAAATTATTTCAAAGAGATGTATATCCATGAGATTGAAGAAAAATGGGGTGTAAATTTATCTGCGATTTCTAATCAGGGAAAAATGGAAAAACGCTTTGATTTTGTTATAAAAACAGATAATCAAATTTATGTAATTGAAACGAATTTCTATTCAAGCGGTGGTTCAAAATTAAATGAAACCGCCAGAAGTTATAAAACATTAGCACAAGAAGTTGCAACGATCGAGGGAGTAACTTTTGTTTGGTTTACAGATGGCTGTGGTTGGAATAGTGCAAGACATAATTTAGAAGAAACTTTTGATGTTTTGGATACGGTTTATAATATTTTTAATTTAGAAAATGACATATTAAAAAATCTTACATAAGATTTAATGACTGGAATACAAAACTCTATTATATCACTTTCTTGTCTCAATGACAAAATGCAATTTAATATGCTATAATAAATAAGTTACAAAAAAGAGAGGAAAAATTATGAAAGTAAGAGCTAGTCACATTCTTGTACAAACAAAAGAAGAAGCAGATAAATTATTAGAAGAAATCAATAATGGTGCTGATTTTGGTGAATTGGCAAAAGAACATTCTATGTGTCCATCAAAAAGAGATGGTGGTGATTTAGGTTTCTTTGGTAGAGGCATGATGGTTAAGCCTTTTGAAGATGCAGCTTTTGAACTTGAAGTAGATCAAGTATCTATGCCTGTTGAAACTCAATTTGGTTGGCACTTAATTAAACTTACTGGTAAAAAAGACTAATAAATCTAGGTGTTAAACATAGAGTGAGGCAAAAATTTTGACACAAAGTTTTAGGCAAGATATTGTAAATGATATTGATTATTTGTTAGTGAATTCTACTAATGAGTTTTTATTAGAATATACTCCACTTAGTGAAAATGATTGTTATAAGCTAACAAGTTTTACAGGTGGTGTTGGTGATGCGTTGGTTTGTTACAAACCAACGCAAAACACTAAACTCTTTGTAGATGGAAGATTTCACACTCAAGCTGATTTAGAGGTTGACCTTTCTAAAATCGATGTTGTTAAACTTGAAATTGGTCAAAGTCAAGATGAAATGATTTGCACAATGATTGAACCTCATTCGACTTTGGGTATTAATACAAAAAAAGTTTCTCAAAAAAGATTGGAGTTTTTTGAAACACTTTTAAAAGAAATTGATGTCAAAGTTGTTCCTGTTTTGTCAGATACAGTTGCTAAAACAAGTGAATTAGCAACTATTATCGATAAATCTTTAACCGGCTTAAGTCTAAAAGAAAAATGCGAAAAACTTAAAAAGCCTTGCTTGATTACTAATTCAGAAGAACTTAGTTATTTATGTAATTTAAGAGAGTTTAATCAAGATTACGCAGTAAAAATTGATGGTAAAGTTCTTGTACTTGAAGATAAAGTAATTCTATTTACGGATTATAAAATTCCTGAAACTGATGAGTTTGAGGTAAGGGAATTAAACGAGTTTTATGAATTTATAAAAACAATAAATGATGTGATTTATGTTGATAAATCAACTATTTCTGCCTACGATTATTCTGTAATAAAAAATAAAAAAGATGCAAAATCTATTATTAATGAGATGAAGTCTGTTAAGACAAAAGAAGAAATTGAACATTTGAAATATTGTTTTTCAATGACAGACAAAGCATTGATGGAAACAAGGAAGTTTATTGAGGAAACTCCAAAGGTTTCTGAACACGATATTGATGTTGAGTTAGAAAAGAATTTTAGAAAATTCGGTGCAAAATCATTGAGCTTTAAATCAATTATTGCAAAAAACAAAAATGCAGCACTTCCACATTATTCAGAAAATTCTACAACTGAAATTGTTGGTGATGGGGATTTAGTGTTGATTGATTGTGGAGCTTATTATGAGGGTGGTTTAGCTACTGATATTACAAGAGTTTTTGTAAAAGGTGAGCCAACAGAGTTGCACAAAAAAGTTTATACAACAGTTTTAAAAATGTTCTTAAACGCCTTTAATTATCAAGTAGTTGAAGGTGTCACTCAAGGGTTTGAGATTGATAAATTCACAAGAGAATATTTGAATAATAATTCTATTGATGGATTTAGCTTCTCTCACGGTTTGGGTCACGGAATAGGGGTTTGTGTTCACGAAGCACCACCTAATTTGAGTAAAAACCCTGTTGCAAAAACTCCATTAAAAAATAGCCAATGTTTTACAATAGAACCTGGATTATATAATGAAAACGAGTTTGGAATAAGGCTTGAAAACTCTTGTTATCTTGAAAATGGGGTTATTAAATCTTTTTCTAATATGTGCTATGAAAAGAAACTTGTTGACTATTCTATGTTGACAGATGTAGAAAAAGAATGGTTATCAAATTTTGAGGTGTTGTAATGGAAATAACTGCTTTAAACAATGATAATGTGAAGTTTTGCGTAAAATTACAAAAGAAAAAATTTCGTGATGAAACGGGTTTGTTTTTACTAGAAGGTTCAAAATCTGTATTAGAAGCAGTTGAGTTTGGTGTGAAGCTAAAGTCTATATTTGTTTTAAAAGAAAAGACTGAAAAATATAATTTTTCTGATGTTGAAACTTTTGAAACAACGAATGCAGTTTTGAAAAAGATTTCTACAACAGACTCTGCACCAGAGATAGTTGGAGTTGCGTATCAAAAAGAACAAAATTTTGATGTTTTAAAAACAGCTAAGAAGGTTGTTTTGTTAGAGAATGTTTCTGACGTAGGGAATTTAGGTACAGTTATAAGAAGCTCTGTAGCGTTTAATATTGATGTGATTATTTTGTATGGTCAATCTGTTGACATTTATAATCCGAAATGCGTGCGTTCTACGGTTGGTAATTTGTGGAAAACTAATATTATAGAGATGAATTCGGTTGACGAGTTAGATAAATATTTTAAAGATTTTGAAAAGGTTGCTACATTACCTAAAAATGATAATACGGTCATGTTTAATAATTGGACCCCAAACCAAAAGACACTTGTTATGTTTGGCTCTGAAGCTGACGGATTAAGTGATGAATTGATAAAATATTCAACTATGGGTTTGACTATTGAGATGAACGATAAGGTTGAATCTTTGAATTTGGGTGTTTCAGCAAGTATTGTTATGCACAAACTTGGATTTTAATTCATGTTAATTATAGTGTTATGAAAATTTATATCTAATTAGAGCGAAACATTTTTTAGGTGGTCAATTTCGCCAGTGGGTAGGATTACAGAGATTGCATCAATTCTATAATTCTTGTAATGGTGTTCTTTTAGATAAGAAAACAATCCTAACCGAATGTTTTTGTATTTTTGAGGGGTTATGGCTTCTAATGGAGAGCCACAGCTTGCAGTTTTTCTTGATTTTACTTCTATGCAAACAAGAGTATCTTTTTCAAGAGCTATGATATCTATTTCACAATTCTTTGAAAAATGAATGTTGCGTTCAATGATTTTGTAGCCGTGTTTTATAAGATATTGAACAGCGAGTTCTTCACCTTGAGCGCCTATTTCACGGTTATTTTGGCGATTAACCATTTATTAATCCCTCGCACAAAACGAATCTACCTAAAGGTATAACTTCACAGTAGTTTTTGAGTGAGTCTACAAAACATTTGTTGTCGCAGAAACCACCAGAGAGGTATATTTTTTCTGGTTTTTTAGAAAAATTCCAAGCGTTGTATGCGATACCGTGAACAAATTTTGAGATAGCGTTTACTGGACGTTCACCGTTTGAGATGTCATCCATAATTTTTTCTAATCCAAAGATACCACAATTTACAACAAATCTGTCTTCGTTGAAGATAAGTTCTTCTCGTTTTACGTTATAGAATTTTAATAGCATTTCAACGGTTGCACCTGTAGAGCTAGCACAGGCAGTGTTCCAATCCATATCGTGGAATTTTTTATTTTTGAATTTTATCCATTTTGCATCACGAGAGCCAAGGTCAAGTATTGTTGAATTGTCTTCAACTATGTTTTTGCAACCTTGAGCAAGAGCAATAATCTCATTTTCAGAGGCTTGAGCCATGTGACCACAACATTTTTCTATTGTGAGGTTTGATTTTTTTATGATTGATGACGGCACGACATAGTAGTGTTTATCAGCTTTTTTCTCAATAAAATAACCTGCGAATTTGCTGTAGAGCGTATCTTCGCCTAGTTCTATAATTTTTGAGTATGTAGTTCCTGCATCTAAATAAATCATTTTTACCTACCTTAACCTCAAGAAAGCTTCTATTTTTGCTTTTATAGAATTACTTGCGTAGTCGTCTATGTCTATGTAGAGTCCATTGTATTTGTTTGCAAGATATTTTGCAAGTTGAGATTTTGCACAGAATGATTGAGAATAAAATACAGTTGGAACATCTTCATCAATAGTCATTTCTAAATCAATGTCGGCAGGTGTTTCTGCTTCTACACACCTAATCCAGCCGTACACATGTGTATTATCAGGGAATAAATTTAATATTTCCATATCGTTTGGTGGAACACCCCAAAAACCAAATTGAGCCTTTGTTTGTGGTAGGTTGAATTGTTTTGGAGTTATTATGTTGTTCATAACAGTATCAACCTTTTGGAATAATGGAAGATTACTTGAGCAAATATTTATTGGGTTTCTATGTTCTTTTTGTTCGTAGATTGTTTCAATCACGTTGAAACCATATTCTTTTAGGAGTTTTGCAGCAAACCAACCACTATCACATTTTTCTTTACCGATGGGAGCAAGAATTTTAACGGGATTGAACTTGAACGAGTTGTTTATAATATTTTTGATAATTTTACAATAGGCATCAGGCAGAATATATTTGTCTTCTGCGTTAAAATCTACGTCTAAATCAACCCATTCAGCGTTTGGATATTCAAGTTTAACATTTTTTATAATTTCAGGGTCAGGATAACCCCAAAACCCAACAATATTCTTTTTCATAAAACAAGTTTAACATGAACAAAGTTTTAGAGAAATTGTTGAGGCTTTAAATTATAGTAACTTAGTAACCTAATAAATTCTTCATAGATTGTTTAAATTAACTAAACACTTTGAAGTTTACATTTACGTTATCGTCCATTATTTTTTGGATACCATCGATTTCTGT
Source organism: Candidatus Gastranaerophilales bacterium HUM_9 (assembly GCA_002103075.1). GTDB lineage: Bacteria > Cyanobacteriota > Vampirovibrionia > Gastranaerophilales > Gastranaerophilaceae > UBA2883. Next base: position 16,666 of record DABG01000005.1, read on the forward strand.
TTTTATAGATGAACGTTCTGTTTCTAGCTTATTCAAAATATTATCAATCTTTGTATCTTTTGCATTAATTAATTCTGTTTCAGCTTCGTAATCTTGTTCTGCTTGTTGTACCTTATGGTCATCAGAAATTTCTTTTACATCTACGTTTAACGCAGCAGATGTTCTTGATAACATATTTTCACTGCTATCCCAAGTCGTAAGAATAACTTTAGTGTTCTTAATCATGTTTTGTACCCAAGTAGCATTCTTTGCGGTATCATCATTAACTTGTTCACAGCCACCTGCTGCATTTATCGCATTATATACACCCTCATAGTATGCTGCTTTAACTTTATCTGTTGCGACATATTCATAATCTGGTGTATACATTGAATAAGCAGTTTGAATATCTTTGAATTTTCGATAATTTACTACATCATCTTTTGTTTTACCCATATTTTGAAGAATACCAGCTGAATATTGTGTTGTTGCAGACATTTTATCAAATAATGATGTTAATGCTTCTCCCATATTTGTTGCACCATATTGAGCTAAAACATTTGCAGTGTCTGCATCATAAATATTTGTAGTCTTGCTTGTTTCTACATCTTTTTGACCATAGAACTTTTGTGCCCATTTATTTGAATACTCAACATCATAAGTGGCTGACCAAGTAATAGTACCACCGTTTAACATAAGTTCAAATTTTGTATCACCGTCAAACTCATTTGAACCATCTGTTACAGAAACATAATCTAATGTACCATTATTTGCCTTAATTTCTTTTGTCGTATATGTTTTTGTCGCAGTAACATTGGTCGTCGTTGTTGAACCACCAGCAGCTGGAGCTTCAACACCTTCTTGATACACCTTGTCTTCTTCTGCGTTAGCCGAAATAGTCTTCATCAAGTCTAATGATTCTTGTAACAATGCTAAATCTTTTGCTTGATAAGCTGCTGATTGACTTGGTGACCCTAAAATTTGCATTACGAATCCTTCATAGTTTTGTGCAATAGCCTTTTTAGATGTACCTAGTTTATAAACCTGACTTGTCGTAGTTCCACCATCTTTTGTTGAAGACATAGTTGTTAATCCTGTTGGCAACATTCCTCTCAAGGTTTGTGCAACAGCTTGAATATCTTTATCTTTGTTAGCTTCTACGGTATATTTGTCATATTGTTCATCAGTAAGAGCGTTATCCCAACCTTTTTCAATGGCTTCATTATAATTAATTAAAATGTCTTCATTATTATCAATTCTTTTATATTCAACTCCAAACAAGGTTGCAAACTTCATTGCATCAGTATAATCATAACCAGCAGGAACCGTGGCTGCTGTTAAATTATTATAATTGTCAAAAACTTCTTTTGGTACATACAATTTACCAGAGTCCATATCTTGTACATAAAATACAGAACCAGTCGTATTATCTGATGTGTTATATCTCATAAGGTTATTTATACTACCATCTATCCAAGATGTTTCACCTACATCATTTGTTTGTCGAGTTTTTAGGGCAGTTTCATCTAACGCATTCATGTATTTTTGATAAACAGCATCAGAACTGTTGCTGAGCCTCATTTTTTCACTCATCAAGCGTTGAGCATTCGCCTCAATTGTATGTTGGCGAGATGTCAATGATAATAATCTTGCTTGTGATGATGCTAATCCCACGATGAATTCCTAATTATGTACGTACTTTTATATCTACGGTATTTTTACTTATTTTCTTTAGACTCTAAAAGGTTTTTGTTTACATTTTTTTACAATTGTTTTATCATAAGTTTATGGATTTAGGAGCTTTTATAGTACCAACAGGAATAGGTGCATCAATTGGCGGATTTGCAGGTGATGCTAGTTTTTTTGCACGTGAATTTGCAAAAAATTTTCAACTAATAGTAAACCCTAATGTCGTTAATGCAGGCTGCTTTTCTGGAATAACTGACAACATGTTTTATGTTGAGGGATATTCAGTCGACGAATTTTGCAAAGGTAATCTTAACCTAAATCCAACCACAAAAAAAAACAAAATTGGTGTAATTATTGATAAGTCTATCCCACAAGGGATAATAAATGTTCATATAAACACAATAAATGCTGTAAAAACAATTTATGGCTGCGATATCATTGGATATGATATTACAGAAGAAGATGTAGGAGTAGAGTTTACAGTCGATGAATCAGGTATTTCAACAGGTTCTGTGAACAATATTCAAACTGTCGTTGAGTCTGGCAAAAGATTGTTAGACCAAGGTGCAGAAGTACTTGCAATAGTGTGTAGGTTTGAGGACGATGATTTTGATGATTATTCAAACGGGGTTGGAGTTGACCCAGTAGGTGGAGTTGAAGCAATTATTTCTCACTATATCTCAAAAACCTTAAAAGTGCCTTGTGCTCATTCTCCTGCGTTTGATGATATTACTATATCTCAAGAAATTGTTGATTCCAGATGCTCAGCAGAATACATAACTCCAACTTACTTACCTTGTATTTTGTTAGGATTATCACAAGCACCATTACTTAATTTTAATCAAAATGGTTATTCAGTGAATGATTTAAAATTCTTAATCATGCCTGTAAACTCACTAGGTTCAATACCTGTATTTGAATGTTTAAAACGAAACATACCAGTTTTTGCAATCGGGGAAAATAAAACTGTACTTGATATTACAAAAGATAAAATAAGCGAAAATATAATTTTTGTAGACAGTTATGAACAAGCATTGAGTATGGTTAAACAAAAATAATTATTACTTAGTTATATAAGAAGATTTCAAAATATTTAAAAAGCCACCCAATAATGAGTGGCTTTTAATTATGTTCTTGAAACTTTTCAGGCTAGATATTAACGTTGCTTGAAATAATTTCCATTTCTTCAGAAGAACCATAAACACAGTGACAACCGCAGTCACAGTAAAGAACTTGACCAGTAGTACCACTAGATAGGTCTGAAGCAAGATAAAGTCCAGCTCTACCAACATCTTCCAAAGTAACATTTCTTTTTAGAGGAGCTTTAACAACAGCAGCCTTCAACATTCTAGGGAATCCACTGATACCCATAGCAGCTAATGTTTTAACAGCACCTGATGACAAGCAGTTAACTCTAACACCATTTTCACCCATATCCATAGCAAGATATCTCATTGATGATTCTAGAGCTGCCTTTGCAACACCCATTACATTGTAGTTAGAAACAACGTATTGAGAACCCAAGTAAGTCAATGCTAATACAGAACCACCTTCGTTCATGATAGGTTTTGCGTTTCTACAGATAGTTACTAATGAATAAGCACTAACACCTAAAGCAGTGTTCCAACCTTCGATTGATGTATCGATGAATTTACCCATTAGGTCTTCTTTCTTAGCGAAAGCAACTGCGTGTACAACGAAATCGATTTTACCATATTCTTTTTCACAAGCATCAAATACAGCTTTAACTTCGTCTTCTTTTGTAACGTCACAGCTCATAATAATTTTTGCGTTCATACTTTCAGCGATAGGTCTAACTCTTTTTTCCATAGCTTCACCAGCGTATGAAAAAGCGATTTCAGCACCAGCTTCATGTAATTGTTTAGCTATACCGTATGCAATACCGTGAGTGTTAGATACACCGAAGATTACACCTTTTTTACCCTTCATTAATTCCATAATTAATTCCTCTCTCATAAATCTACAAACCAATTTTACCAAAAATATAACCAATTTTCAAATATAAAGAAACTTATCTACACAAATCTATATGTTTATTTTAAAATAGAGAAATGGCAGATACAAAACCAAACGTAGAAATTTATACAGACGGAGCTTGTAGCGGAAACCCAGGAAAAGGTGGTTACGGGGCTGTTCTTAGATACAAAAAATCGAATGGCGAATATGTAATTAAGAGGCTATCACAAGGTTATAAACTCACGACTAATAACCGTATGGAGTTGTTGGGGGTTATTGTATCACTTGAGGCTTTAAAATCACCTTGTAATATTGTACTTACCTCTGATAGTAAATACGTATTAGATGCTATAACAAAGAAATGGATTGATGGTTGGCAAGCAAAGAATTGGAGAAACTCATCTAATAAGCCTGTAAAGAATGTTGATTTATGGAAACGGCTTATTGAATTGATGAAACCTCATAAAATTGAGTTTGTGTGGGTTAAAGGACATAATGGGCATGAGTTCAATGAAATTTGTGACCAGTTGGCAGTAAGTGCGTATAATAATGATGATCTTATAGATGACGATGGATTTAGTGGGTAGTTAGATATTTGTTGAAGAATTTCTGCGAAGAAGTTCAGGGTGCCTAAAATCCGATATAAACAGTCATTTCTCAGAACATATAAAGAATTTAATTTTTTAACAACAGAGAAATCGTGGGCGAAGAATTGCCCACGATTATAATTATAGTTATAAGTTCAAAAACTATCTTCTAGGTGGTTGAGGTGCACCTTTTTTGAAGTTCTTTGCCATTTGTTTCCTTTGTTGTTGTTTTAGTTTATTAAATTCATTTTTTTGTTTTTGAGTCAAGATAGATTCAAAATCTTTTTCATTTTTGATTCTCAAATCGTGTGCTTGTTTTTCAAGTTCACTGATTTCTGCGTTCAATTTTGCAACTTGTTCACATTGTGCTGCTGCTGTCATATTACGATTATGTTTAATAATTTCTTTTTGTTCGTGTTTTGTCTTAATAGCTTCCATGATTGGACGCATTTGTTCTCTTGTTTCCATTCTCAATGCTTTAGCTTTTTCTTTTTGAGCTGTTGTCAATTTTAATTTTTCATCAAGGTTGTGCATTGGAGGTGGAGGGCAACAAGGTCTATGAAATCCTGCATCAGGTCCACAAGGTCTACATGGAGGTGGAGGACATTTGCCATCTGGACAAGCAAAAGCCATTGTTGAAGTACATGCTGCTACTAAACCTAACATTAACAATTTTTTCTTCATCATAATACATTTACCTTTCTGTTATTCATTAAAGCAAATCGCTTAATTTTTGTGCCAACTCTTTTTTTGCTGTAAATATCCTTGATTTAATTGTGCCGATAGGGACATTTAAAGTTGCTGCTGCTTCTTCGTAGGTATAGCCCTCTATATCGCAAAGCATAATTACCTCTTTAAGTTTTGGTCTTAAATTGTCGATTGCTTTTATTATTCGTTTTTCTCTTATTTTACTCTGTAACCTGAGCTCTGGGGTCACTTTCGTATCTTTTATTGCATTTACTACCTCATCATCAGACGTAGTGTTTTGCTCGTGCCGTCTACTTGCCAATCGCAAATAGTCTTTTGATATGTTTTTTGCAACAGTATTTATCCAACTTCTTAAGCTACCTTTCTCCGTATACTTATCTTTGTTCTTCCAAACTCGAACAAATACTTCTTGCTCTAAATCTTCATTGGTTTCTTTTGTTATTAATCTTATTATGTTTCTTACATTTGCCTTGTTGTTTTCAATGATATCTTTGAAGTCCATTAATCGTCCACCATAATTAACCCGTAGTCATCGGTTTGGAACCCTAAATCATCTGCAGTTAGTTGAGAACCATACCTAACAGTGTCAATTATGCCATAATTTGTATCTGCAATATGGAATGTTACACCACTAATAACAAATGCAAACAAGATACAAGCTATTCTAACTGCATTAAATCTTGAGCGTTTGTTACTTGTGTAATGAGGTTTTACTTCTTGGATTAACTCAGAAACCTTTTGCATTTTTTCATACTCAGCTCTGCATTCTTCACATTCTGCAAGATGTTTTTTTAATGCTTCGTCATCTGAAAAAATAAATAATGATTCAAGTTTTTCACATTTCTTTTTCATTTTTAATACCTCTTACACTTATATAACGAAATCCATATTCAAATTGTTCATTTTTTATTTTAATTAACTTTACAAAACTTAATAAAATAAAACCAAATTGAACGCTGTTGTAGATATTATAACAAAATTAGCCAGTTAGGTAAAATAAAAGATGTTAAGAAAAGTGATATAGTTTGATTAAATATTAGTATGTGGTTAAATGGATATAGAGTCTATAAAGGAGGAGAATATGAAAGACAAGACATTTTTAATGATACCAGGACCTACACCTGTTCCAGAAACAGTTATGACAGAAATGGCAAAACACCCAATTGGACACAGAAGCTCCGAATTCTCCTCTGTATTAGAAGAAGTTTACGCAGGTTTAAAATATGTTTTTCAAACAGAGAATGATGTATTTGTTTATACTGCTAGTGGTACTGGTGCAATGTGTGGAGCATTAGAAAACTTAGTAAACGAAGGTGACAAAGTTTTATGCTTGTCATTGGGTAATTTTGGTAACCGTTGGGCAAAGATTGCTGAATCTATCGGTGCTGACGTTGAAAAAATTGAGGTTGGCTCAGGTGAGGTTATTGACCCAGAAGTTTTGAGAAAAAGATTAGCAGAAGATACTAATAAAGAAATTAAAATTGTTACTATGACACACAGTGAAACTTCAACGGGTGCAGTTAATGATATAAAAACTTTGTGTTCAATCGTTAAAGAACACGGTGCATTGACTGTTGTTGATGGTGTTACAAGTGTTTGTGCCATGCCTGTAAAACCTGATGAATGGGGAATTGATGTACTTGTATCAGGCTCACAAAAAGGGTTTATGATTCCACCAGGATTGTCATTCTTGGTTGCGAACGAAAACGCATGGAAAGTTTATGAAGAATGTAAACACCCAAGTTTTTATTTTAATTGGGGTGCTTATAGAAAATCAGTAAGAGCTAATTCTACACCGTTTACACCTGCTGTAAACTTGTTTACTGCTTTGAATGCAGCTTTGAAGATGATTAAAGATGAAGGTATTGAAAATATGAACCTTCGTCATAAAAAACACGCTATGTCTTTACGTAGTGCTGTTAAGGCTATGAACTTAGAATTGGTTGTGCCTGATGATAAGAACGCAAGTTGGGCTATTACTTCTATTTATCCACCAGAAGGTGTTTCTGTTCCTGATATTAGAAAAACTTTGAAGGATGATTTTGATATCGTTGTTGCAAACGGTCAAAACGCTTTGAAGGATAAGATTTTCAGAATGGGAACATTGGGTTTTGTATGTGACAGAGATTTGATTTCTGCTGTCGGTGCTTTAGAGGCTACATTGTATAAACTTGGACACAAGTTTGAACTAGGTAGTGGGGTTAAAACTTTAATAGAAAACCTTAATAAGTAGTAGGATAAATAGGAGTAAGAAATGAAAGTATTAATTACAGATAAAATAAATGAGATTGCATCAAAGATAATTGAAAAGGTTGCTACGGTTGACAATTTGCCAACTATGAGTGAAGAAGAATTGATAAAAATTATACCTGAATATGATGCATTGATGGTAAGAAGTCAAACTAAGGTAACTGCAAAGATTATAGAAGCAGGTAAGAATTTGAAGATTATAGGTAGAGCAGGTGTTGGGGTTGATAACATTGATATTGATACAGCAACACAAAAGGGTGTTATCGTTGTGAATTCACCTGATGGAAACACTATGGCTGCTGCTGAACACACTATAGCATTGATGTTGGCTATGGCTAGAAATATAGCACCTGCAGCAACTTCTACAAAATCTGGTAAATGGGACAGAGCAAAGTTTACAGGTTGTGAACTTTATAAAAAAACTCTTGGTATTATAGGTTTGGGTAAGATTGGCTCACACGTTGCTGAGGTTGCAAAGGCTTTGGGTATGAAACTCGCTGTTTATGACCCTTATACATCAGAAGAAGTTGTTAAGAAAATGGGTGGTGAATATGTTGCTACACTTGATGAATTTTGGGCAAAACCTGATTTTATTACAGTTCACGTACCTAAAACAAAAGAAACAGTTAACTTGATAAATAAAGACACTATTGCAAAGATGAAAGACGGTGTTAGACTTGTTAACTGTGCAAGAGGTGGGATTATAAATGAGGCTGATTTAAAGGTTGCTTTAGATGAGGGCAAGGTTGCAGCTGCGGCGATTGACGTTTATGAAAACGAACCTAATATTGATACTTGTCCTTTGATTGATACTAAGGGAAATGTTGTTTTGACTCCACATTTGGGAGCAAGTACAAAAGAAGCTCAGTTGAATGTTGCTGTTGACGTTGCAGAACAGATTAAGGAAGTTTTGTCTGGTGGTTCAGCATCTTCTGCAGTAAATATTCCATCATTAAGACCTGATAAATTAGAACCTGTAAAAGATTATATGATGATTGCAGAGAACTCTGGTAAGTTAGCGTCACAGATTTCTAAGGGTAATATTAAAAAGATTGAAATTACAGCTCAAGGTAAGTTGGCTGATTTGGATATTCAACCGTTAGAGGTTGCAGTTTTGAAAGGTGCTTTGTCATCTGTTTTAGAAAGTGTAAATTATGTAAACGCACCTGTTTTGGCTAAGAAACGTGATATAAGTATTATTTCAACTCGTTCAAATGAGGCTTGTAACTTTGCAGGGTTGTTGACAATCAAACTTACTACAAATGAGGGCAGTTATGTTGTAGCAGGAGCGCTTGTTGCAAAAGATATTCCAAGAATTGTTAAGATTAATGAATATGAAACAAGTATTCGTCCTGAAAAACACATGTTGATTGTTCCTCACAAGAACCAACCATCAATGATTGCAAAGGTTGCACAAGTAATAGGTGAAAACGGTATTAATATTGGTTCGATGAATGTTGTTCAGAAGAATGATAAACATGAAACAGAATCAATAATGGTTATTAACATTGAATCAGTGGTTGAGGCTAATGTGTTAGCTGAGATTGAAAAAATTGATGGTGTTCATAACCCTATTTATATCAACTTGAATGTGTAATAATAATTGAATTTGAGTAATAACTAAATATGGATAAATAGGGACAATATGAAACTTGCAGTATTTGATTTTGATTCTACATTAATGGACGGTGAAACATTAGAGTTTTTGGCAAAGGAACTCGGGATAGATAAAGAGGTTAGGGAGATAACTGATTTAGCTATGCGAGGTGAGATAGACTTTTTTGAAAGTTTGCAGAAACGGGTTTCTTTGCTAAAGGGCTTAGAGGTTAAGAAAGTTAATGAGATATGCCATAAGTTACCTTTGATGAGGGGTGCTAAGGAAGTTGTAAGTGGCTTGAAAGATAGAGGGTATAAGGTTGTATGCTTTTCTGGAGGGTTCAAGAATGCAACTACTTATTTTGCAGAGGAATTGGGGTTAGATGCTGATTTTTCTAATGTGCTTCACGAAAAGGACGGTGTTTTGACTGGACTTGTTGGTGGAGAGATGATGTTTAATACTAGCAAGGGCGATATGCTTGTAAGATTGCAACAGGTTTTGGGAATTGATAGGGGTGAAACTCTTGTTGTTGGCGATGGGGCAAATGATATCAGTATGTTCAGACATGCAGATATTAGGGTTGCTTTTTGTGCCAAACCTGTTTTAAGAGAACACGCAAGTATTGTGATTGATGAAAAGAACCTTGCTTTGTTGTTGGATAGGATATAGAAACGGTCATTCAGAGTCAAGGGAGCAGAGCGAATTTACGTACGGACTAACTTCGTGTCGTCCGTCCACAAATTCAATGTATCATTTATAATTACTTCTTTCTATGATGTATCTGACAGCCCTCATCTTCCATATCAATCTTGCCGTCGTAGTCGTTATCTATCCCGTCGCTACAAGATCCTAAAGAATCCAACCCCTCTGCACTAGCATCGTGTGTCAACCAATAATTATCAATCTTTTTCCACAAATATTCAAAAAATATCTTATTGAATACTGTAATTTTTGAGTTCTTTATTACAAGCACATTCTCGTCGTTTTTATGTTCCCCACTCTTTGAAAAATTCATTGACCCAATCACAGAATACGTATTATCAATAATCATTGTCTTTGAATGTAATTTTCCTGCAAAAGTTTCTGTCTTTACAAGTATTCCGTGTTGTCTTAGCAATCTATGTTTAGAATAAGGGCTTTTGGCATTAGCTGCATCAAGAATTATTTTTATGTCAACTCCCCTCTGTTTTGCATTTATCAATGCTTGTGCCAATTTATAGTCAGTAATCAAAAATGCAGGGATACAAATTTGCTTCCTCGCAGAATTAATAAGCGGAATTATAATTCTTTCAATTGTCAAATCTTTTGGTGAAAAATACACAGAAACATTCGTATTTCCAATCTGTATATTCTCTTTTTCATGAATCTTTGATTTCAAATAATGAAACCTTGTATTATACATTTGTTCAAATTCTTGTTTATAAACTTGTGCAACCTGAGCAGAATTAATTACTACAACGTTGTTACAATTAAACCCTGACATATCCGTAAAACTAAGGTTCGCAGAACCTGTCATAACCGTTTTATCATCAAAGATATAAAATTTGTCGTGCATAATAGAGTTAGTATAAGCACTCGGTTGTCCAGTACTAAAAGTAGCCTTATCATTCACCGCATTTTTAATAATTGATACAAGATACATAGTATCAGGATAAATATTTGTATTACAAGAATTGATATCATAAACAAGTCTAATCTTAACCCCACGAGCAATTGCGTTCTTCAAGGCTTTTTCAACAGGTGGAACTTTTCTATACCCATATATCGCAATATCAATTGACTTTTGAGAGTTATTAATTTGTTTTACGAGCTCTTTGCAAACCTCTGTATTACAACATCTGTCTGGTTTTAGTTTTGTAGTGTAATCCGTTATTAAAACCTTTATTGACCCATTTGAAATCATTATAGGAACAGGCTTAACATTAAGGTTTGGGCCGTGAAAATTGTATTTTTTGTGACTATAATGTTTATTGTGTTTGTGATAATTATTCTTGTCAGTATGACAGTATTTGCAAGGTTTTACACCTTTTGGTAACTGTGATTTTGAAATAAATACGTAATTGTGAGCTAGTAATCCATACTTGCAATCTATTGTGTGATATTTATTACTTTTTGCGTTATAAATTACAAAGTTTGTTTTGTTGATGTACTTAAGTTCTTTTTTGAGAGCTTTTTTATTTGTTGGTTTATTGTCCTTAAACACAAACCCTGAATTTAAAAACTTTTCATTGAAATTTGTTGTTCCTAGATAGATGTTATTATCTTTTAGTGTTACAGTTTTATCTTTTAGATAATCAGAAACAAACTTCTCAGTTAGGTATGATAAAGCGATAATCTCTTTTTTAGAAAGATTGTAGCTAGAATATTTTGAAAAATTTTTCGGGTCTTGAAGGTCAGAACGCTTGATATAATTATAGCCATTAAGAATTGTTATAACTTCATCGTCATCTTCGATACCGTTATTGTTCAAATCAACAATAATTTTAAAGGGCGATTTTATCGCTAAAATATCATAAGATTTTGATTTTTGGTAATTATAAACAGAGAATAGCAAAAACGAGAGTATGGCTACACATATTATAATTATTTTGTGTTTAGTCATTCCAGCCTGCAATTCTATTATGAGTTAAATTCTAGGAATAAGTTTTCAATAATATCGTAGCCTTTAAGCATAGTTTTGTAATCAACCTTTTCGTTTGCTGAATGCATATTGAAAACATCTGCTAATCCAAGTAGGAATGGCATAAATGTTTCACCTTTGATATTCTTTTGATGTGCGTAAATATGAGTTTCAGCACCAGCGTGGAAAGATGAAACTTCGTTTTCTATGCCTAGCTTTTTACAAACCTTTGTGTGAAGCTCTGGGATTGAGTCATCATCAGCTTTTTCAAAAGGTGGCAAGTGAATTTCAAAAGTTATCTCTGCCAAAGCAAGACCTTCATATTTTTTGTTGAATTTGTCAACGATTGATTGCATTAGTGCTTTAAGTTCGTTTTCTTTTTCAACACTAGCACTTCTAATTGAATATGATGCTCTAGCCTCTGTATTAATAATATTTGTAGATGCTTTATCGTTTATAGTTTTTATGTAGTTAGGTGAATTTACATTGTCATCAATAAGCGATTTGACTGCGTTTTGGATACCACCAGCAACGATTGCACCAAGATTACAAGATGTGATAACACCTGTTTTATCTTCATAGAAAACACCTTGAGGAAATTCTGCAAGAAGTTCTGCAATAAGTTTTGCAGCGTTAAGACGAGTTTTATCACCGATATCGATACCAGAGTGTCCTCCGATAAGACCTTTTACAAGAAGTTTTGCATTTGTGTAACTAGCACCTGATATTTGAACCTGAGCAAGTTTATCTGCATCACATACCAAAACGTATTTTGAATGGATTTTAGAGAAGTTTACGTGTTCAATACCACTCATATTTGTTTCTTCATCACGAGTGAAAGTTATTTCTAGTCCACCATGTTTTAGAGATTTGTCGTTTGCAACTTTTTTAGCAAGTAATAATGCTGAAGCAACACCAACTTTGTCGTCAGCACCAAGTGTTCTGCCGTCTGCGTGGATAAAATCACCGTCTAATAATAATCTGATTTCTGAAGCGTCACCCACTACGTCCATGTGAGATGAAAACATTATTGGTTGTTTTGAATCATCTGTTGCAGGAATATATATATATACGTTTTTATAATCATCAAGTGTACAAGGAATATTATTTTGTGAACAAAATTCTTGAATTTTAGCTATCACTTTTTCTTCGTGAAGTGATGGTGACGGAGTTTCTGCAAGTGTGCAAAAAATGTCTACTAATTCGTGTTCTTTTCTAATATCTTGTATACTCATAACGTGCTCTCCTTATGCTTTATTCTTTGAGTTTAGTATAGCACAATTCACAAACTTATGTAACATATCCTTATATAATTTTGAAAATTAAATCTTTTGTGATATTATTTATGAGAAAATAGAAAAAGTCACATAACATTATCGTAAGGAGTTTATATGATTTCTGTAAATGATTTTAAAACAGGATTAACATTACAATTAGACAATGGTCTTTGGTCAGTAGTAGAATTTTTACACGTAAAACCTGGTAAAGGTGCTGCATTTGTACGTTCTAAATTAAAAAACGTAGAAACTGGTCAAGTAGTAGAAAAAACATTTAGAGCTGGTGAAAAAGTTGCTAAAGCTACTCTAGACAGACGTGAAATGCAATATTTATACAAAGAAGGTAAAGAATTCGTTATGATGGATAATGAATCTTATGAACAAATGCAACTTTCAGAAGACCAAATCGGAAGTGGAATCAAGTATTTGAAAGAAAATATGGTTGTTCAAATACTTATGCACGATGGAAAAATTATTGGTGTAGATATTCCTGCTCACGTAGAATTAGAGGTAGTTGATACTCCACCTGCTGAAAAGGGTAACACAGCACAAGGTGGTACAAAACCTGCTACATTAGAAACAGGTGCAGTTGTAAACGTACCATTCTTTGTTTCAAACGGAGATATGATTAGAGTAGATACAAGATCAAATGAATATTTGGATCGTTGTTAGTAAGTAAGAGGTTGATAAATGAAATTTGATACAGATTATATAGATCAATTAGCAAAAATAATTGCAGACAATGAATTAACAGAAATTTCTTTAGAAGATGGCAATCAAGCTATCACTATAAGAAAAGATTTACCAGAAGTAGTTAGTGCAGGAGTTGCAATGCCGGTTGCGGCACCAGCTCAACCAGCACCTGCTCAAGCTCCAGCAGCTGCAGTTGCTCCAAAAGCTGAATCAGCAGAACCTGCTAAAAAAGGTAACCCTGTTGTTTCACCTATGGTAGGTACTTTCTATAGCAAACCTGCTCCTGATAAAGAAGCATTTGTTAAAGTTGGTGATACAGTTTCATCTGGTGATGTTGTTTGTATTATTGAAGCAATGAAACTTATGAACGAAATTGAAACAGAATTCTCAGGTAAAGTTGTAGAAATCTGTGTAGAAGATGGTCAGGCTGTAGAATATGGTCAAACCATTATGTATATTGAATAAGAATTTTTGAAAAAATACCTGTACATTTTGTATGGGTATTTTTTTTAGCCGATAGATAAAAGGATAAATGGATTATGTTAAAAAAAGTTTTAATCGCAAATAGAGGGGAGATTGCAGTTCGTGTAATCAGAGCTTGTCGTGAGTTAGGTATTCCGACAGTTGCTATATATTCAGAAGCAGATGCAGAATCACTTCACGTTAGATTAGCAACTGATTCATATTGTATAGGACCTGCAGCAAGTGCTAAGAGTTATCTTGATATAAGTAGAATTATGGCAGTTGCAGAAGTTTCAGGTGCTGATGCAATTCACCCTGGATATGGCTTTTTGTCAGAAAGAGCTGATTTTGTAGAAATGTGTGAAGAAAGTGGTTTGAAATTTATTGGACCATCTTCAGAAGCTATGAAGAAAATGGGCGATAAAGCTACTGCAAGAAAAACAATGATTGAAAATGATGTACCTGTTACTCCTGGTACAGGCATTGTAAAAACACCTGAAGAAGTTAAGGAATTTGCAAATAGAGTTGGTTATCCAGTTATCCTTAAAGCTACTGCCGGTGGTGGTGGTAAAGGTATGAGAGTTTGTAGAAGTGATGAAGATGTTGATACTAATATGCCATTATGTCAATCTGAAGCTCAAAACTTCTTTGGTAACCCTGATGTTTATGCAGAAAAATTCTTAGAAAACCCAAGACACATTGAGGTTCAAGTTTTAGGTGATAGTTTTGGAAATGTTATCCATTTAGGCGAACGTGATTGTTCTATCCAAAGGCGTCACCAAAAATTGTTAGAGGAAGCTCCATCACCTGCTATTGATGAAGAAACTCGTAAAGAAATGGGTGCTGCTGCTGTTAGAGCCGCAAAGGCTATTAATTATGAAGGTGCTGGTACTTGTGAATTTTTACTTGACCATGATGGAAAATGGTATTTTATGGAAATGAATACTCGTGTACAAGTTGAGCACTGTGTTACTGAAATGATTTCAAGAGTTGATATTGTTAGAGAACAAATCAGAGTTGCTTCTGGGGAAAAACTTGGATATACGCAAGATCAAGTCCAATTAAGAGGTCATGCTATTGAATGTCGTATCAATGCCGAAAACCCTGATAAAGACTTTATGCCTTGTCCTGGTAAAATTGATGGATACTTCGCTCCTGGTGGATTTGGTATAAGAGTGGATTCTCATGTATACCCTGGATATTCTATTCCACCTTATTACGATTCAATGATTGGAAAATTGATTTGTTGGGGTGAAACAAGAAATCAAGCTAGAAGAAGAATGTATCAAGCATTGAAAGAATATGTTGTTACAGGTATTGCAACAACTATTCCATTCCACCAAGGTATTATTGAAGACGAAGTGTTTATTAGTGGTAAATTCAATACAGGTTTTATTGAAGATTATTATAAACGTAAAGGCTTGAAATAATAATAAGGTTATTTAGGGAGAGGTAAGATGTTTGAATTAAAAGCACAAATGTATTTTTCTGCTGCACATCATTTGTTAAATTATGATGGTGAGTGTGAAAATCAGCATGGTCATAATTGGCTGGTAGAAGCATTTGTAAGAGGAACAGAGCTAGATAAAAGCAATATTTTGATTGATTACAAGGTTTTGAAAAAGCATTTAAAATCTGTTTTAGACATATTGGATCATAAAGATATAAATGAATTACCTGATTTTAAGGGTATTAGTCCAAGTAGCGAAGTTCTTTCAAAATATATTTATGAAAAAATGAAAGAAGTTGTTCCACAAATTAGTAAGATTTCTGTTTGGGAAACTGCTACATCTTGTGCGAGTTATTTTGAAGAGGAATAATAAAAATGGTTACATCACTGTTTGCGTTGATAAAGGTTATTATAATGGGTGCTGTTCAAGGGTTGAGCGAGTTTTTGCCTATCTCAAGTTCTGCACACTTAGTTTTTACTTCAAATCTTATGCAAATGGTTGCACACAAGCCTATAGAAGATCCTACTAGTTATGATATAGTGCTTAGTATGATGCTTCATATTGGTACTTTAGTAGCAGTGCTTATCTTCTTTAAAGAAGAAGTTATAAATATTTTCAATAAGACGATGAATGCTATTAAAACAAAAGATTTTTCTGATTATGAAGCAAAATTAGGATTATACATTATATTAGGTACATTAGTTACGGTTATTGTTGCATCGTTCCTTAGCGACACAGCTGAAAGACTAATGTCATCACCTGCAATAGTTGGTATGCTATTGTTTGTAACAGGTTGGATTTTATTCTTCTCTGAAAAATTCTCAGATACTATTCCTGATAAAAAGCATGAGGTTGATTTAAAGACTTCTATTATAATGTCTGTTGCTCAAGGTTTGGCCGCACTTCCTGGGTTATCTCGTTCTGGTTTGACTATTGCCGCTGGGTTGTTCTCTAAATCTGATAGAGTGGCTTGTGCAAGATATTCATTCTTATTGAGTATTCCTATTATATTAGGTGCATCAATTATTTATCCACTTAAAGAGATTGCATTTTCTGAATTGGCATCTTATAACTGGTTGAATATATTTATTGGAACTGTTGTATCAGCGATTGTTGGGTATTTATGTATTAAATATTTTCTAGATTTCTTGGGTAAATATTCTTTGAGAGTGTTTGCTTATTATTGTTTTATAGCAGGGATTTTAGCTGTTTTATTATTTACCTTTATATAGTTTTATAAACTAGCAAAAATATTTTTTTAGAGCATTAATGCAAATATGATATCATTAAATGCACATAGTTTACCTATAATTAAGAACCGAAATGAACTTGAAAAAATGTATGAAACCTCTCAAGCACATATAAGAGAGGTTATCGACAAAACTCATTCTAGAACTTTGGATAAACTTTATACAGATGAATTTAGACCGAGTAAATTACATGATAATAAAACAACAATTATTTCTTTAGAAACGGGAGAACCTGTTCCAGTAGATTTAACAGGACGAATTACAAATGGAACACAAGATGGTTCTCATAGAAGAAAGTATTTTTTAAAGAATAATAAAGAAATATTAGGTTCTAAATCTTTTGGGATACAGCTAACTGATGATGGTGAAAAATTTACTCCAGGATATATAGAATCTTTTTATAACGATAGTTATTCAGGTACTCAAATAAGATTACTACAAGTTGCTTGTGAACTAGCAAAAAAGCATGGTGTAGATAGAATGCCTTTGATTGCATTGTTTCCAGCGTTAAAGTTCCATACAATGATGGGCTTTAGACCTATCCCAGAAAGAAGTTTAAAAATGACAGATAGTAAAAGTTTAAATGATGCATCTGAAATGTTTGGTATTATGTACGGTCATAAGAAATTTTGTCCAGAAGATGTTGTCCCTATTTTCTCAAAAATAGATGGAGATATTTATTTTGATAGGAATTTGACAGCATTTCACGCTGTTATGAAAGATAATGAAAGAGTTTTAAATAATACTAATCAAAGACATTTGAGTTTAACAGGCTGTTTAGATGATGATATTTCAATGAGTTTAGAAGGTGAAGAATTTAATAAGTGGCAAAGTCGATTAAAAGGTTTTGAAATTTTGCCAGAAAAAGAAGACGTTTTAAAGAAGGAAAGCATAATGGAGAAAATTATGTCTACTTTTGGCTTAAGCGAGTAATTGAAAAATTGTATAATTGGCTATTTTAATTTGTAAAAAATAGTGTATAATAGACTTATATGTTATTCGGTATAGTTTAAATGAAAGGAAGACTTATGGCAGTATACGTTTGTACAGTATGTAATTGGGAATATGATGAAGCTCAAGGTTATGAAGAAGAAGGAATTCCAGCAGGTACAAAATTCGATGATTTACCAGACGATTTTGAATGTCCTTTGTGCCACGTAGGAAAAGATATGTTTGAAGAAAAATAAGTTTATAAAAAATAGGCGGCGGAGCTAAAAGCTCCGCCGCCTATTTTTGTTATTCTTGAGTTATTTAGTTGTATTATTTTTAGTGCTTGGGTTGTGATTTGAAACATATTTTTCATATAAATCAGGGCGACGCTCTTTTGTTCTTTTTAGTTGTTCATTATATCTAAATTCATTTATTAGAGCGTGGTTGCCGTTTAAAAGCACTTCTGGTACGTTTAAACCTCTGTACTCTCTAGGTTTTGTGTATTGAGGATATTCTAAAAGTCCGTTTTCAAAACTATCTTCTTCCATAGATTCTATTTTACCGAGTGTTCCATCTAGTTTTCTACTTACGCTATCCATTAAACATAAGGCAGGTAATTCTCCTCCGGTTAAAACAAAATCGCCTATTGATACTTCTTTAGGTTGGATAATTGTTCTTATACGTTCGTCAAAGCCCTCATAATGACCGCATAATATAACTATCTGGTCATATTTTGCAAGTTCTGTGCACATTTTATTATCAAATCGTTCACCTTGTGGTGTCATCATTAAGGTAATAGTGTTTTCAGCACGCTCGATACTTTCATAAGCATCAACATAAGGTTGTGCCATTAACACCATTCCAGCTCCGCCACCATAAGGTGTATCATCAACTTTGTTGTGTTTATCAAGTGTAAAATCTCTAGGGTTTATTGTGTTTATTTTTAGAACTCCAGAGTCAACAGCTCGTTTCATAATGCTATGAGAACACGCTTGTTCAATCATTTCAGGAAAAAGTGTTAGGATATCGAACTTCATTCAATTAGCCCCTGAATGTTATCAACAACAACTTCTTTATTTTTTATATTAACATCTAAAACAATTGCTTTAACAAATGGAACCAATGAAACTTTTTGTGTGTTAGATTTCACTGATAACAAGTCATTGACTCCATTATTAGAAACTCCAATAACAATTCCAACTTGTTTACCCTCACATAAAACTTTCATTCCAACAAGTTCATCTATCAAAAACTCGTCTTCATCAAGATTTTCTCTAACGGTTGTTTCATCAACAAATATAAGGCAATTTTTGTATTCAATAATCTCATTTACAGAATCTATTCCTGTAAATTTGATAATAGCAAACTTGTTATTGAATTTGATACTCTTAACTGTAAAAGGCATATAAACACCGTCTTTAAGGATAAAAACATTTTTTAAAGACTTCATGAACTCTTGTTGATTACGAGAATAACCAACTTTAGCTTCTCCTCTTACACCGTGAAAATTTAAGATTTTACCAACAGAAATATAATTATTCATCTTCAGTTTTTTTCGGTTTTCTTCCACGTTTCTTTGGTGCTTCTTCTACAGGAGCTTCTTCTGATTTAGTCTCTGTTTCAGCTTCTTTTTCTGCTTTTGGCTTACGACCACGTTTTTTAGGAGCTGGAGCTTCTTCCACAGGTGCTTCTACAGTTGTTTCTGCTACTTCTGCTTTATCTTCTACAGCAGGTGTTTCTTCAACTTTTGTTTCAGCATCATCAGTTTTTGCTTCTGTTTTTTCTTGAGCTTTCTTTTCTTGAGCAGGATATTTAGGAACCATATAGTCAGCTGGCTTGTCTGGTCTATCTTCGTTCCATCTATCTAATCCCATTTGTGCACGGATAAGTTTAATAGCAACGTGAACACGCCACTCATCAACTCTTAATTGTGCAGCAATAATTTTGTGACAACCAATTGGAGGCAATGGCAACAATGGAGTATAAAGGCTCTTAATTGCTGTCATTTGGTCAACTGTTACTGCTAATTTTCTTTTTGGAAAAGGCAATTTAGGTAACATAAGTTTTTGTCTTACCAAGTTGATACCGAAGAATACTTTTCTTGGTTCTATACCTAAGTGTGCACCAATTGTTTCGTGTGCATCTGGGTTTGGTAAAGGCAACATTGTTTTATACAATGCTTCAATTTGTTCTAATTGCTCTTTACTAATAAGTAGTGGCTTAGCTTGTTTTCTAGGTTGTGGTCTAGATGGTCTTCTGTTGCCACCTTGTTGAAATCTGTTGTTTGGTCTACGTTGTTGGTTATTATATCTGTTACCACCTTGGTTGTATCCGCCTTGGTTGTTGTAACCACCCTGTGAACCGTAGCCTCTATTTTGTTGATTATATCCGCCGCCATTGTTGTTATATGGTCTACGTTGTTGGTAACCACCTCTATCATTTCTGTCGTTTCTATCTCTGTCACCATAATTGTTATCATAACGACGGTTATTATTATAACTACCTCTATTATTGTTTCTGTTATAGCCTCTATTATTGTCATATTGACGTCTAGGTCTATCGCTACTTCTATCTTCTGTTGAATATGAACTGTAACTACTATAACTACTTAATTGTTTTTCTTCAGTTCCTTGTGATTCTGTTGTTGAACTACTTTTGTCTGCGTACAAACAATTTGGGCAAATTACTCTTTTTGGGTTTTTTGTTTCAAACTCTGCCCCACATTTAATGCATTTATTTACATACATAATACAAGCCTCTTAATACGGTTAATAATATTCTTTCTTCCTCTTATAAAAACAGGGTTATAACATGTTTATTTTACAACTAAATCTATTTTTTTTCAAGTCTTAACAAAAATTAAACTTTTGCTCAAAATAAAATATAGAAATTTGTCCTATTTTTCTAGCCTAAAAAGGTAATTTTAGAATAACTATTTTCAGGTATATTGTATAATATGAAATTAGAAAGTACTACTGAAATAAAAAATGCGAATATTTTAATTGTTGATAATAATATCAATAATATTACTGAATTAAAATCCCTTATTGAGGATTTTAGTACAGTTGAATTTTTTCAAAACCCAATTGATGCTCTTAATGAAATTGAACTAAAAAAATATGATTTGATAATACTTGATGTGAATATGCAAGAACTCTCAGGGTTCAAGTTCGTTGAAAAAATAAGGCTTGGTTATCAAAATTTGATGACACCAATTTTGTTTTTAAGCTCTGTTACTGATTCAGAAACAATAGTCAAATGTTACAACTTTGAATCTGCATCTTTTATGAACAGACCTCTAATTCCTATCATTGCAAAAACACAAATCCTTAATATTCTAAAAACAGAAGCATTGAAAACTTCTATTGATAAAGAGAAAGAGAATTTTGTAGCAACTCTTACTCACGATTTGAAAAGTCCGATTAATGCAGAGATTTGTGCGTTAAAACAGTTATTAAAAAATAAGCCATCAAATTATAATAATGAGATGCTTCAAGAATTACTAAATTCTGCAAAGTATATGAAATTAATTACAGATAATATTTTATGTTTTTATAAGCAACGAAATAATGGTTTATCTTTAAACAAGGAATTTGTTGATTTTGAAGAGTTAGTATCGTCATCAATAAACGATTTAAAATATCTTGCCAATGATAAAAATATTAAGATAAATTTTAAACACGACAAATTAAAACCAAATATTAAACTTGATTTTCTAGAGATAAAGCGAGTTATAAATAACTTAATATCAAACGCTATAGAATATTCTTATTCAAACAATAAGATAGATATATCTTTAAATCTAAAAAATAACAAATGTGTTTTTGAAATAAGGGATTACGGTATAGGTATTGATACAAAGAACATAAAAAATATCTTTGAAGAATATGTTAGTCTTGCAAAGCAACATAAGAAAACTGGTTTCGGCTTAGGTTTAAATATTTGTAAAAAGATTATAGAACAACATAACGGTCAAATTTCAATTAATAGTAAATACGGTAGTGGAACAAGTATAAAGTTTTCATTACCTGCTTAATCAGATAAAATTAAATAATACTCTTTTTAAGACGTTCGTTACGGTTTTCACTAAGCAAGTTTTTCAATTTCATAATCGCTTGTGCGTGGATTTGACAAACTCTTGATTCTGAAATACCTACAGTTTCTCCAATTTCTTTGAATGTCATGTTTTCGTGATAGTAAAGAACCATTACCATACGTTCTCTTTCTGGTAGACGTTTCAAAGAAGCCTCTAATTGATTTTTAACACTTTTTTCTTCGTATTCTTCGTGTGGTGTCTTGTGAGATGAGTCTTTAATTGTATCAATAATTTCTAAACTATCATCACCAGAACCTTTTTTATCATAGATAGATGTAACTGTAGTATCATCTGCAAGGATTTGATCAACTTTTTCTGTTTCAATACCTAGCAAGTTTGCGACTTCACTGCTTGTTGCAGTTCTTCCAAATTCTTTTTTTAGTTTTTCTTGAGCTTCTTTAACACTTCTAATTTTTTGTCTAACTGTTCTTGGCAAGAAATCTTGAGAACGAATTTTATCGATGATATTACCTCTAATTCTTACAAGAGCATAAGTTTCGAATCTAGCACCAGTTCTTGGGCTATATTTTTCAACAGCATCAATTAAACCTTCAACACCGTAGCTTGAAATATCTTCAAACGTGAATGTTGGAGGAAGAGCAACCTTAACACGTCCAACAACATATCTTGTTAGATAGATATATTGTACAATAAGAATATCTCTTAGCTTTTTATTTGTTTTATCGGCTAAGTACTCGTTCCATACTTTCTCGATTTCTTCATCAGAAAGTCGTTTTATATTATTATAGCTACTAAAATTATTCTCGTTCTCCATCCCACTATCCATTAGTGTGCCTTACATAATATATTATATACATTTGTAAAAACAATTTATCCTGTAAATGTATGAACTTCTGAAAAATAATTAAAGTATCTGTCATATACTTGTATGAAATGTTAAAAAATGATTTCGAAAGGGTCTTTTTGAGTGTGTTGTAAATAATAGTTCGTCATTGCGAACGATTGAACTGTTTACAATGTGTTAAGTGTGGCAATCCATAAACCAACGGTTCTGCGTACATAAAAAGACTTTTTCTGGATTACCACGTCGCTCACGTTGTTTCGCGACTCGTAATGACGTGCAACCGTCATTGCGAACGATTGAACGGTTTGTAAAGTATTAAGTGCGGCAATCCATAAACCAACGGTTCTGCGAATTGTAGGTTGGGGTTTCTACCCCAACAGTAATATGTTCAGGGGGATCCTGAAACTGTCTTGAATTTACTCCACGCTCACAGAGTTTCACCTTTTGTGACGTTGTCACAGTCGGCTCAATCTGTTCGCTATCCGAACTAACTTCGTATCGTTCCCTCTCACAAAACAATACTTAATTGTTTTGTTCGGCAGAGTGTAAATTCGCAATTCAGGATGACCCTAAAAGCAAATATTATACAGTCATTCCGAACTTGATTCGGAATCCCTACGTACATAAAAAGACTTTTTCTGGATTACCACGTCACTCCGTTCCTCGTAATGACGTGCTATACATGTTTGCAGGGATTCTTCGCTTGCTAACTTCTACGGTCGCGTTAAACGGGTCTACATATTTTGAATTAAATCAATTCTGTTAAATTCAAAATATTTCGCCCTCTGCTCCCTTGGCTCTGAATGACGGTTTGTGTTTACATAACAGTTGATTTATGGATTGTGAAAATAACGGAGAAGGTGGAATTGCAGATGCAATTCCACCTTCTCCGTATAAAAACTCTATATATTAATTCTTTGTAGACATATAGTTATAAATAATTTTTGACGCTTCTTGAATATACAATCTTCCATTGATATTGTTATGAGGTCTTAGTGCCAATATTACAACGATATATCTTTGACCTGATGGCAAATACACAATCCCTGCATCACCAAGCATTGTTCCAATATCACCAGTTTTGTGAATAAAACTTACATTTTCAGGAAGTCCTGCTTTTATAAGCATGGTATTTTTAACTTTGCTCATAATATTTATAATATCGCTCTGTGAATTGATGTTTAAGAATTTGTTGTCATCTTTTCCGATATTATAAAGCATTTGAGCGATATCTTTTGCTGTTGTATAGTTATTTCCTGTAATATCAGGTAACCACGTTTGAAGATGTGTATGTTCAATTCCCCAAGATTTGATTGCTGCATTTACATCATTCATTGAACCAACTTTTGATATCAACATATTTGTTGCAGTGTTATCAGAGTCTTGAATCATTGTTGTTGCCAAATCAGTGATTGAATAAGTTCTGCCAGCTTGAGAATACTGCATGTTACCAGAACCTTCTGAACGATAATATTCAGTAAGTGTCATGTTATCTTTCAGTCCAAATTGTTCAGCTTCAATTGATTTATACATTTGGATAAGAACAGGCAATTTTATTATACTTGCAGATGGGTAAACGACATCTCCACCTATATCAACATAGTTGCTGTTATCCATTGACCATACAAATACCGCAGGTTTAATGTTTGGGTATTTGTTATTAAGTGCTTTTAATGAGTTTTCCAACTCGACAAGTCTATCCCCATAGAAAAGGGGTTTCATTTTTGTATCTTTTTTGGCTGTAGGATATTCCATTGTCATATTTAAAAACGAATAGTTTGATAAATATTTTTTTGTTGGAAGAATGTAATCTGCAAAATTTAATCCACCAAAGTTTTTTGCATTATATGCAAGGATTGAATCATCTGCGTTTGTTGAAGTAACTGGTTTGTTTAAATAAGATTGAATAACTAACTTGTAAGCAGTTGGAACAATTATTGCTGATAATCCAACAATGATTGATAATAATAATAAACAAGCTAAAATTGAAGCCTTTTTCTTATGTTTTTTAGGTTTAGGCATTGCTTGTTTTTGTTTTTTCGGCTTTACTGGCATAGTTGCTGCATTGTAATAATCGTGACCAGTGTGTTTGTATTTCAAATTATCCCTTAAATTCACAAATCCTCCAACAAAAAGTTAAATAATAGTACTCATTCTATTTTCCTGCAAATAGCATCTGTAATAAATTTAGAAATAAAAGTGCAACAATCGGAGAAAAATCCAAACCACCAAATGGTGGAATGAATCTTCTGAAAATATCCAAGTATGCATCTGTAATTATTCTAATAAACTTAACTGGTTGTTTGTCCCAGTCGATGCTAGGTAACCATGACATGAAAATTCTTAAAACAATCAAAATACTATAGAAGTATATTAAAGTACTAATAAAATGATTAATTTTTGACAATATATTCATCAATAACTCCTATACTCTAGACATTTCTCTTGTTTTTGCACAGCTACAGTTTAGTCTTTCGTCTGGCAATTTTTCAATCATAGTAAATAATAATTTTTTCAAGTTTTCAACATTATGGTTAAATACTTGGATTACTTCGTGGTGAGAAACAGGTGGAACATCACCAACCAAACCTGCATCGTAGTCAGTAATCAAAGAAATATTCAATGGACACATATCCATTTCTTTTACAAGGTATGCTTCTGGAAATGCTGTCATATTGATAACTTCCCAACCTTGTGAAGTGAAAAACTTAGATTCTGCTTTTGTTGAAAATCTAGGACCATTGATAACTACAACAGTACCTGTTTCATGAACTTTAATTCCAAGTTCTTTACCAGTTTCGATAGCAAATTTTCTTAACTCTGGACAATATGGTTCAGCTGCTGATGGGTGAGTTACAATAGGTCCATCAAAGAAGGTTGATTTTCTTCCATCTGTCCAATCAACGAATTGGTCTGCTATAACAAAACTTCCAGGTTCAACGTGTTTTTGTAAACTACCTGCTGCACAAGGTGATATTACACGTTTACAACCAACTTCTTTCATTGCCCAAACATTTGCTCTAAAGTTAATTAAATGTGGCAAGATGGTATGGTTACGACCATGTCTTGGCATGAACGCAACTTTCTTTTCTCCTATTGTGCCAATAAACAAGTTATCACTAGGCATACCATAAGGAGTTTCTATTTTTACTTCTTCAATATTTTCTAAAAATTTATAGAACCCAGAGCCTCCGAAGACCCCAATACTAGCTAATTCTTTCATATACACCTCTTTCTTTATACTAATTTAGCATAAATTTCAAGAAAAGTGGAATTGTTAAGATTTATAAATTAGCATGAATAATTTTCTATCTGAGCGAGAGTTTTTGGACAGTATTTTGTTAATGATAACGCACGTTGTTGAATATTTTGGTCAAAGTCTAAGATGTCGGTAGAATTAAGTATTACGTAACCTTCCGCAAAGGTTTCATCTCTCAATCTGCTTTCTGCTGAGTCCATATCGGGTGCTAGATTTCTTTTTACAAGATTATCAGCGTTTGTAAACTTGTTGTAAAAATAGGTATCAGTATTTGTTCTATTTATTCTAAAATTCTTAATTTCGTATTCTCGAATATTTTTGAAGTGAGAATTACTTGATAATAGTTCATTATCGGATATTTTGTGATTTACAGCATGCCCTAATTCGTGCAAGATTACGTGAGGTCCAACTTCTTTTGAATAAATTAATGCATGTTTGTTGTAAAAACTTTCTAGGCAACCATCAGGTGTGTCTAAGAAAGCAATTTCATCAACACTATTAGCTAATCTTATTAAATCATCGCCACCAAGCGATTTTATCTTAGAATAAAGTGTTTCACGTTCTTTGTCTGAAATCTTTTCTGAACGGTTTTCAAAAGATTCATTTTCGTTTTCACCATCTTTTGTTAAAGACATTTTTTCAACGTTATTATCTGTCATTTTTAATAAGTCTAGGGTTTTTGTTTTACCATTATGTTCAACAGAAATTACGTTACCACTAAGTCCTGAGATGTTGTAGGTTTCACCGTTAACTACGGTTTTTGCACAATCATCGTTTAGTTTTTCGTAAGATTTTTCTTTATTTACTAAAATTTTTCCTGATTTATCTTTAATTATAAGGTTTATCTTTTTAATGTTATTATCATTTGTTGTTACCTTTTCAACGGTTGTTCCATCAGGAGAGGTTGTTTTAAGGTTTTGGGTTATAGCACTTCCTGATTGAGTGTAGTTTATTGAAAGAATTTCTCGTCCTAGTGCATCTGTTTCTACTCTGTTTTTTAAGTTCCCAATACCAGATGGAGTAGAAATTGTGTTTGTTGTTTTTGTAAACGGGAGATTATTGATACCTGCCTGATTAAGATATTGCTCTATAAGATTTTTTGAGGTGGTTTGGGATTGAATATGTTGTTTTTTAAATGTAGAAATTGAGTCGATAGGGTTTGTTGCCTTAAATGATGTCATTAAAGGCATTTGATAAGAATTATACACACTATTCAACCCAAAAGAACTAACCATATTTGTATAAAGTATAATTTTTAGTTGAATTTGCTAAAATATTAAGATTGATTACTAAGTTGTTAAGTTATTATATGAAACTTGTCAAATTGTGAAAAATAGTATTATAATATGTATCAATAAAATTTATATTGTGACCATGAAAATTTTGTAAAGTTTTTTTAATGTACTAGCAAAAAAATTTTTTTCCATACGTTATATAAACACATATTGAAGAAAAGTATAAGAGAATTTAATAGAAAGCAAGGTTATTATGAACGAAATTAACAAACCAGACGTAAAATTTAATCCAGTAGTAGCACCAAAACCAATTGAAAAGCCTGAAGCTGATCAAACAAAAACTGCTCCTGCTGTAGATGCAAAACCACAAGATTATAAAGAAGCAGCAGCAGCTCCTGGTGCAGAAGCAGCGGGTCGTGCTCAAGTTATGATTAATAAAGCTGATAACATCAATTCTGATATCCAAAAAATTATTGATAATCCATCAATAGTTGATAAATCAGATACATTGTTTAACGCTGCTGAAAAAGCTGGTGTTCCATATCCAGCAGCTGCTACTTTTGCAACAACTGAAGTTGCTCACTAATTTTGTAAGAAGTTTTTTTAAGAGGCGAAAATTTTCATTGAAAATTTTCGCCTCTTTTTTTAGTTATTTATTATCTTTTCATTAATTATTTTGTGCTAAAATGTCTGTAAATTGATGATGGTAATAAATTGATAACTTTATAAGTGGAGAGGTATATTATGGTTAAGGTTTTTACAATCGGCAGTGCAACAATGGACGTATTTGTTGAGAGTGATGAGGCAAACATTGTTTCTGTAAACAGTTTGAACAGAAAATGTGAATATATGAGTTATCCTTATGGCTCAAAAATAGACATGACCAATTTCTCTACTAATTTAGGTGGTGGCGGAGTTAATACTGCTTCAAACTTTGCAAAACTTGGCTATGATACATCTGCAATCTTTAAAATAGGTGATGATATTTATTCAACAGGGATTATTGACCATTTGAAAAAAGCTAATGTAAAGTTAGATAGTATTATTGAAGACAAATCTTTGTCTACAGGTTTTTCTGTTATCTTGGTTAGTTTTCAAGGTGATAGAACTGTTTTGACAAATAGAGGTGCAAATGCTTGTATTGAGCTTGAAGATATCGATTTTGAAGCACTAAAAAATGCTGATTGGTTATATGTTGCACCATTGAATGGTAAATCAAATGAGGTTTTGGAACCATTAGTTAAATTCGCTCATGAAAATAATATAATTGTTGCTTTTAATGCTGGTACAACAAGTTTGAAACAAGGATTTGAAAAAATTAAACCTATTTTGAAAACATCTAATATTGTTGTAATGAATTTGGAAGAAGCCTCTATGTGTACAGGTGTTCAAGTTAGACCTGATACAAAGACAGAGCATTATTCGCACGAAGTTATTCACCCAGACGTAGTTACTATGCTTAAAAAATTGAGAGTGTATGATTATCAAGTGTTAGTAATAACAGATGGAAAACGTGGTGCGTATGCTTATGACGGCAAAAAGATTTATATGTGTCCCGTATTCCCATCAAATGTTGTTTCAACCCTTGGTGCAGGTGATGCTTTCGCATCAACTTTCTTTGCATCATTGCAACGTACGAATGAGGATATAGGAAGAGCTTTGATGTATGGTTCTGTTCAATCAGCCTCAGTTGTGTCAAAGTTTAGTGCAACAGAAGGGTTAATAACGTTTGAAGAGATTGAATCTCGTTTAAATGAACACCCTAATTATACATATTTAGAAATTTAGTTAGGTGTGAGATGGCTGAATTTTCTGTTATATCGCCTGCAATGTTCAATTTGTACAAGGATTGTGACTTGAAGTTCTATTATAAGTATGTAGAGCAAGTTTCAACCCCTGTTTTAGATGAGAATTTTGTAGAGGGTAAAAATATCCATACACTTGCAGCTTATTATTTGAAAAAATTTCCTGTAGAAAAATATATAAAGAAACTTTCTGAAAGAGAATTGAAGTATTGGAATAACTTGAAGTCTACCAAATACTTTGATTATGAGATTGTGGCTATTGAACATTCTTTGACAATGAAAGTCGAAAACCATTGGATAGGTGGTAGAATTGACGCAGTTGTAAAAAATAATAATGATTATTATATTTTAGATTACAAAACAGGTGGAGTAAATTCTGATAAAACTTATGATTTTCAGACAATGGTTTATTTATTATTGTGTGATGAATTATACAAGGATTATAGAGATAAAGGGGCTTTAACCTTTGTTTATCTTGATTTGAAGAACAATAAGAAAGTACAGATAAAGTTTGATGAGAAGTTAAAAGAGGAATATCTAGAACGTATAAAAATGGCTTGTGTCGGCATGGAGAAGGTTACTAAAGATGGGTTGAAAAATTCTGTTTGTACGGATATGAATTGCCCATATTCAAAATTGTGTATTGTGTCGAGATACTAAATTGTTAAATATAAAATAAATATTATTAAATAACGCTTTTAATAATTAAAAATGATACGATAACCATGCTAATAACAAAACATATAAAGATAAGGCAGGGAGAATAGTTATCTTTTTGCTGTGGATTTGAGTGGATTTTTTTCATGATTTCTTTTGCAAAATCGTTTTTTAATTTATTTTTTTCGTTGTTAAAAGAATCTGTTAAGAGTTTTCTAACACTATAGAGTTGTTCTATTTTTTTTCTAAGTGTGGGTTTTGTGACGATATCTCTTCTAATTTGGATATTGATATCATCATTAAGTTCGTTATCAATGTAAGCAGAAAGGTTTGACATGTTATCATTTTCTTCTGATTGTTCAGGTTCTACTACTATATCAGATTTCTGTGGTTCAAACATAAGTTGGTTGTAGGCGTCTTTTAAGTCATTAACAATAGAGTTAAGCATGTTGAATTTTATATGACAGTTAGGGCAGTTGTGAAGATGTTCTATAAACGCTGCTTTTAGAGTGTCGCTAAGTTCGTCGTTTAAGTAGAACGGCAAAAGTTCTTCAAATTGTTTACAAGTTATTTTCATCTGATTAAATAAACCTTTCTAAATATAATCGTGGAGTGTATTTTTAAGTTGGAGCCTAGCTCTTGATATTCTTGACTTTACGGTATTGATGTTTGTTTTTGTTAGGTTTGCAATATCTTCATAACTTAATCCTTCAAATTCTCTAAGCACTATTGCTATTCGAGAGTCGATGGGTAAGGTTAGAATTGAATTTTTTATTATGCAACCGAGTTCAGAGGCAAGACATTTATCGAGTGGAAGCATGCTATCATCTTTAATTTCTTCTGCTTGGTTTTCATCGTTTATGTCTACATTTTCGATTTGTTTTGCACTTTTGCGAAGCTCATCATAGAAGAGATTTACAGCAATTCGGTTAGCCCAAGTTTTGAATTTTGACACATTTTTTAGTTTGTGTAAATTTTTTGCTATTTTTACTAAGGCTTCTTGTGTCAGGTCTGCAACTATTTCACGTTTTTTGCAGAGGTGCATAAATATACCAAAAATTTCTTTTTGAATTCTACGCACAAGTTCTTCAATGGCCTTAAAGTCGTTATCTTGAGCCATTTTGATAAGCAGATATTGCGGTATTTTTTTGTAGTTTTGTTTTGACATCTACCTAAACTCCACTACTTTAATTTATCGGCATTTGATAACAAAATGAATAGTCATGGTAATATAACAGATAGATATTCTTATGGGTTGAAAGTTGAAAATTAAAAGTTGAAAGATGTATAGGAAGTTACTAGGTTGTTAGGTGATAAATAATTTTGTCGTGTTCAATCAAGCTGTTGAACACGACCACGGGAGTTGGCAAGCGAAGAATCCCTGCATACATTAACCAAATAAAAAGAGGTGTTTGTTGCTTAGATGGATAAATACAACACAAACACCCTCTATTCTACAAATAATGTAGTATTAGAGTATGCAAAATGGGTTTACGAGAATACATTTATACTTATTTATGAATGTTATGACAGAACAAATCTGCAAAACATTTGGCAACACAGTTTTATAAACTTATACCCTCAAAAGTTTATAACTATATTCGCACACACATATATATTACAAAATTTATGATATTTTATGATATTGGAATTAGATTAAACTAGTCCAAGAACTTTTCTGTACCAAGAGAAAGTTTCAAGTTCAGTACCGTTGAAAGTAGTTTTGATACATTGTTTCTTTAGGTAGTTTTCAAACTCGTCATTGAAGCATGCCTTTTGTTCTTTGATTTCTAATGCTGTTTTCATAAAAATCCCCCTTTGTTTAGTAAAGAGTCACACCTATATAATGTTATAAATACACATAACCTCAATTAATCTATTGATTTTATTGTAGTCATTTTTTTTAGTATTGTCAAATTTTTGTAATAATTTTTTACAAACCTGAAAACACTTGAAAATAAAGAGCTGTAAAGAATGAAATCTTTAAAAAAGTTGTTTTCATGATGTAAATAACTTGCAAAATATTATTTTCGTGAAACAAGTCATGTCTACTAGGTTTGTTAAGATATTAAATTTTTTTAATTTTTAAATAGTCTTTGATACAAAAATTTACATATTCAAATGCTGAAAAACATTGAGTTTGAACTGTATTTATCCTAGTTTTGACTGTATCCACTTGTTGAGGTGTTTATTATAAGTTATAATTATGTTAAGGGATATTCTTCCATATTATATAGAGAATGAGTTAATTATCACGAAACGAATTAAATATTAATGCCTAAGAATAGTAGTATGCACAGTATTAAAGATAATATTTCTGGTTTTAAAAAATTTTTAAAATCTCTATTTTTTGTGTGTTTATTAGTTATATCTGGTTCGTTTGTATTTGCTGATGAAAATACTGAACAAACTGCTATAGTTGTTCCTTTGTTGTCATCTGTTTTTCAATCAACAGGAAACTCTATTTATAATATAACGTTGGCTGATAGCAGTGATTATAATTTTTGTACATCAACATTTGATATTCAAAACGGTGGGAAAATTCAAAAGTTTTACAACGTATACTTAAACGTTGATGGTCTGGTGAAATCTGGTGATGTACAATATACAGTGTTAAATCAAAAAGATGACAATACAATCTTTTTGCAGTGGTTTAATCACCCTATATTTTTGAAATATGAGATTAGCGATTCTGTTTCGTCGGTTAAGAATGTTATAGAAATAACATCAGATGATGTTAGTATAAGTGAAGTTCTCACAGGTGCTTTATCAGGAGTAATTAATAATACCAAGGTTAATTTGTCAATTGAGTCAGAATTTTTAAACAATTTTTCTAAAACAGGTGCTTCATCTATAAATAATAATAAAAATGCTATGATTTCGTCTATCAAATCAACATTTATTGGAAACTATTCACTAGATGATGGTGGAGTTATTAACAATAAAGGAAATATTGTTCTTTTAAATTCAGTATTTTTAGGTAATTATTCAAATCAAAACGGTGTAATTTATAACACAGGAACAATTGATAGAATAAATTCGGAGTTTATAGGTAATTATGCACTTTTAGGTGGTGGTGCAATTTATAATGATGGTACTATATCTGAAATAAATTCTAATTTTATCTCAAATTATTCAGATAATGACGGTGGTGCGATTTATAACGCTCAAGATGGTGTAATTACAAATATTATATCAACTTTTGTAAGTAATTTTTCAAAAGGTGATGGTGGTGCCATTTATAATCTTGGTGAAATAGGTACGATTGAGAATTCATCATTTCTAGGCAACTATACTTCTGTAGTTGCCAAAAGAGGTGGTGCAATTTATTCTGAAACGGATTTAAACTTCTTAGCTAATGGTGCAACAATTGAGTTTACTGGAAACTATGTTTTAACAGAGTCTGGAAAGCTAAATGAGGCTATTTATATAAACGATTCTGAAAGCACAGATGATGTAACTTTAACGTTCTCAATAAAAGATGGTGGAACAGTTGTTCTTAATGATAGTATTAGTGGTGCAGATTTAATAAATGTTGTAATACAAGGTGAAAATGCATCTAATGATACTTTTAAATTATTTAATCAGATAAATAATGCGGCAGTTACTTTTCAGAATGTCAAGTTAGATGTTTTGGACGGAAATATTGCGGATTATAATTTTGAAAAAACTACATTTAAAGATGAAGTATTGTTTGATTTTGATATAACTCTTGATGAGTCAGGCAATTTGTTAGCAGATACAATTACAACAGACAAGTCTTCAAGAGGGGTATTAACTCTTAATAAAATGAATTTGTTAGGAGTTGATTTGAAAACTATTTTAGAAAATCAACTTGCTGTAAAGATAATAAATAGCACATCTTCTCGAATAATTTTAGGTATAAGTAGTGCATTAGAAAATGAGATTGCAGCATTGATTGATAAGTTGAACTTGCCATCAGAAGTAGTTAGTACGATGACGGGTGACACTGATATAAAAGCTGACGCTAAATGGAGTGATGATTTTGGTGAAGTTACTCATATTTATGGTGAAAGACGTCAATATTTGGGAGTAACTGATGATAAAAAATCGTTTGGGTTTATTTATAAATACAATACAAATGAAGAAGTTTTAACAGATGTATTAGCTATATTAAATAAAGCTATAATAAAAAATGATTTGGGTGATGTAATAGCAAAATCATTTACAACAGATACGTCTTATGTGTATACTGTTGGTCAAGATTTAGGTGAAACTCAAGGTGAATTGACAATAAAAGGCTATTCTTCTAATAATTCAGCGATTGATTTGAATGGTCATACAGGATTTGAATTGATATCTAGTTCTGTTTTGAACTTGAAGAATGTCAAGATTTATGACAGCACAGATAGTATAACAAATCCTATAGTAGTAAAAAATCATCAAGCTGTTTTGAATTTACAAGATGTGTATTTGTCTGGAAATATCATTGGTTTAGGTTTGAATGATAATAGATTTACGATAAATATTACTGGTGATGATGTTACTACTATTACAGGAATAATAAAAGATGCAAATGTGAATTTAAAAGGTGGAAGATTCAGATTTGATACAGACACGTTTGCAGATTCTTCTGTAACCTTAAAAACTGATGGTGGGGTTATAGATTTAGCGGATAACAGTATAAAACAGTATAATATAGCAGAGTTAATCTCTTCAAAAGCTGTTGATTATGAAATGGATATGAAACTTGGAAACTTGCTTGGAGAAACTTCTTTAACGTCGGATAGTTTAAGAGTTGGTAGATATTCATTAGGTGGTGCTGTAAAAATTCACTATATTAATTTTATAGATGAATTAGCTTCATTAAAATTAAATAATAAGGTTATTGATGCTGTTAATAATATTGGTATAACTGCTATTATGCCTAATGATATCAAAAAAGCCAGCGATGTATTGAACAGTGATTTTGTGTCAGAAATAAAATCAAAATATTCAGATGCAGCAGATTTGTTCTCAAAATCAACAACGGTTTTGTATTCAGACTATGTTGGAGCTGAGGGAAGTCAAAATATTTTATTAGAATTGGCTGATGATTTCAATAATTTAGAAGTTTATGTAACAAGTGCTTATCATAAAATTGATACGTTTGATAAGTATTTAGTTGACGGTAATTTTATTATTAATTCTAATAACGAAATGTTTGACAATGTTTATGTAACGGCATTTTACAGAGATGTTTTAGTTAATAATTCTGGAAAGGGTTTGGATTATTTAATCAAATATCTAGAAGTGCAAGATAAAGTTAGTAGCAAATCAATAGGTGATTTGTTGCAATTAACTTTAGAGTATCAAATTCAAAATAGTGAAACACGAATATTTAATTTGGTAAAAGACTATACTTTAACAAATAATTCTGATTCTGCAAGTATAAATGTATCTGCTGGAAAAGTTGAGATTACTTCTCAAAATAATAATAACGTTTTAGATTTCAAGAATAGAGAAATTGTTTTAAATAATTCTACGGATTTAAAGTTATCAGATTTAAATACTTCTAATATTAATTTAAAAATATCTTCAAGTGATGCAAACGTGACTTTAAAAGATGTATATTTTAATGGTTCTGTTTCATCTGATATTGAGGGTGCAAAGATAGTTGTTACCGGTGATAAAACAACTACTATGGACGCTTACATAAATAATGGAGTAACAGTTCAATTAGGTGGCAGTGGTCAAGATGAAAGATTTGCGGGTGTATTTAATATTAAAGCTGGTGAAATCAATGGCGATAAATCTAGATTTAACTTAAATGTAGGTACTAATTCTGTAGGGGTTATTGATTTAGGAAATGGTACTAATGATACTTATAAATTTAGTTCTTTGGTAATTGATGATGGTTCTAAAACTACATTTAGCTTAGATGTTAATTTGAATGAAAATGTTTTTGAAAATTCAATAACTCCAATGATAGATTTAATAAATGCTGGTAGTAGTGAGCCATTAAATTTTAATCTTGTTAGAAACTTAATTTTTTCAGATAAGATAAGCACTGATAATGGTCAAGGTATTGTTACAATATCGAATGTAAATGTTGATACATCTTTGGCAAGTTTGGTTAATTTTATAGCAGGTGGTTTAAAAATAGATAAAACTGCAATTAAACCGGCATTTTATTTTGATGTAGAGATAATTCAGGGTAATAATGATTTAACTCTTGCGTTAGATGATACCTTAAATGGAGTTGGAACAAGGTATAAGTTTAAAACAACTTCTGTTGGTGGTGATATTGATAATATTAAAGTTGATAAAGTTACTTCTTGGTCTCAAAGTTTTGCGTTTGTAACAACTGATTGGTATTATAAATTATCTATCAATGATAACAATGGATTGCATTTTGATATAACTTCTGATATGGCAGAGCAAAGACAGTTGGAAGCATTGTATTTTGTAAATAGAGATAAGACAAATGTTGATAAAATATTTGCTGCTTCTGATACAAATACTCATTATGTGAATTTAGATTCGATTGATTTAGATATAACTGGAACAGTTCACCCTAAATCTGTAGGAATTACAAAAGGTAATTTAACAATTTCAGGTCTAATCGAAACAGATTTACAAGGAAATGAGGCTCGTTCTACGCTAGATTTTCAACATAAGTATGGTGGAATGACAGTTGCAGAAGAACATTTAGTTGAAGAGGTTGTTGACGGTGAAACTACTTTTGTTCATAAACCACAAACTGTGTTGTTTGACTCAGTGCATTTGACAAAAGCTAATGCAAGTTCAGATGATACAGTGAATTTGGGTAATGGTTCATTGTTAAATGTTTTAGCTAATGATGCAACCGTTATTTTGAGAGATGTAGTTGTTGATCATAACAATTCAGATGGATTAGGTGGTGCAATTTATTCAAAATCTGATGTATCTATATATGCTGATAATGCAGATAGTGTTTTTGATGGTAATAGACATAATCTTGCTGAGGGTAATTCAAAAGAGGTTAGCAACGATTTATATTTTGCAAAAAACTATGATGAATATGGTGAACAAAACCTTTATTTGAATGCTAAGACTGATAAGACAATAGCTATACGTTCAGGTATTGATTTCGATAAAGATACTAAGCTGGTTTTGAATGTTAATAATGAAGACGGTTATGACGGAACAGTTTATATAAGAAATGATGTTGGTTCAGCTGAAAAGAGTTTAGCTAATATTAATTTGAATGGTGGTACATTGAGTGTAAGCAATGATTCCTCTAATAAACCTGAGTTTTCGACGATTTATACAGATAATTTAACAATATTAAAAGATACTTATTATACGTTTGATATTGATGTTGATGGTAATGGGCAAGTTAAAAATGACAAAATTGTCATTGCTGATAAACGCTTGACTCCTACTGAAATTTTCAATGATAAGGTTTCTTTAGGATATACTGGTTTGATTTTAACAAAAGATTTGATGAATATAAACTTAAAAAGTTCTCTTCCAACTAAGATTCAAGTTATTGATATGATTGGTGAAACTAAGAAATTTATTAAATTAACTTATGAAACAGATGGCGAAACAAAACATTTAGATAATTATAATACGGGCTTAAGATTAAATAATAATTTAGGTGATGGTTATAACTACTATGTAAGATTAGGCTTGAATGGTAATCTGATTATATATAATGATAATCCTAATTTGAATAACAACTCAAAAGATTTATTGAATATTATTGATAAGTATTCAACAAAATCTTTAACATATAACTTGAATGTTGATAAAGTTATTTATGATTATGGAAATAACACTGAGCCTGATGGATTAAATATTGTAACACGCCATAAAGAATTAAAATCAGCAAAATTAACAATCAATGGTAATACTAATTCAACAATTTCTACACTAACATCTGTTGAGGGTATAACTTTGGCGGGTGTACTTTCTTCTAATACAAAGGGAAAAGTTAAATTTTCTATTGCTCCTAATAAACAACAATTAGTCGGTAAAAACTTTAGTATGAAAGGTTTTGATGGAGCGATAATAAATAAAGGCGGCAAGGTTACTTTGACATCTGTTAATTTTGAAGATAATGAAACAGAAGATAATGGTGCGGGTATAAATAACAAAATTTATACAATCGGCACATTGAGATATAAGGGCAGTGTTTCATTAAAAGGCACTTCAAAAAATTATGCAAAATTATATTCAAACGTAGCTACTTATGATGGCGGTGCGATTTATAATGAGAGCAGTTTGACGTTAAAATATGTTGAGCTAGGAAACGGTGAAGAAAACGGTAATAGAGCATTGAATGGCGGTGCGGTTGCGAATATACAAACGGCATATTATCCAACTTCTACAAACATTTCATATTCAAGATTTTATAATAATATAGCTGATGAAAAAGGTGGAGCTATTTATACAACAGGCTTGATGAAGTCTTCTAAAAACAGTTTTGATTCTAACGTTGCTAAAAATGGTGGTGCTGTATATGTAAATGCAGACAATAATAAAAATTCAGCTGTAACAATTACATCTGATACATTTACAAGTAATAGTGCCGATGAATTCGGTGGTGCTTTGTTTGTTGATAAAGGTTCAGTAAATGTTAGTAAATCAACTTTTGGTACAGCAAAATATGATACAACAAAAGATGAAAAAATAGAAACAGGAAATAGTGCTGAAAAAGGTGGTGCTATTTATGTAAAATCTGATGATGATGTATCAAAGATATCAAGTAAAAATTCTTCAAAAGTATCTATATCTTCTTCAAAATTTTATAATAACACGGCAGTTGATGGTGGTGTTATTTATAATGATGAAAACTCTAATTTGAGTTTGAGTAAGAATACTTTTGGTGGTGGCGTTACTGCTACAGAAAAAGTAAATGGTAAAAACAAAAAAGTTACAAGATATTATTATAATGAAACTACTGGTAATGGCGGAGCTATTTATAATAAAGGTAATTTGACAGATAGCAAATCTTCTTACGGCTATAATAAGGCTGAAAATGGTGGAGCTATTTATAATGATAATAGAATTGTTGGAATTAAGACGGATAAAAAAGGTAAAAAATCTGATATTGCTGGATTGGTTTCTATAAAATTAAATTCAAATACTGCAAACGAAAATGGTGGAGCTATTTTAAATACTGCAAACGGTTATGTTTGGTCAAATAAATCATCATTTACTGGCAATTATTCAAAACTGGGTGGAGCTATTTATAATGATAGTAGTGCTGATATTGAAGAATTTGAAGTTACTCGTGGCAATAGCAATATAATTGATTATGAGTCAAAAGTTGTTAGCAAACTTGGTATAATTAAGGCTGATAGTACTACATTTAAACAAAATTATGCAGATAATGGTGGAGCTATTTACAATAAAGGTAGTTTGATTTTAAATAAATCAACATTTACGCAAAATGGTGTGTATGCAAAAGTACTTACTGAAGATGTTGAAATAACTATAACTGATAGCGATGGTAATGAAATAATAAAAACTATCACTCGACCTACTGGTGAGGTTCAAAATTCTTTTGGCGGAGCTATTTATAATAATGGTTTTAATTATGAAAATGGTCTTTCTACAGAAGATATTATTGCTGTTGCAACTATTACAAGTTCAACTTTTGTCGGGAATTATGCAAAATCAGATATTTATGATTCTGAAAACTTTGGACACTATGAAGCAAAAGGTTATGGTGGAGCGATTTATAACGGTGAATTGGGTATAATTAGTATTAATAAATCAACATTTGGTAAAAATAATACTAAGACAGTTATAAACTCTAATTCTGCTGATTTTGGCGGAGCCATCTACAATTCAGGCAACTTAACCACAACCGGCTCTAGTTATACAAACAACACAGCCACAGAAAACGGTGGAGCTTTGTATAATGCTAACAACGGTATTATCCAATCAGATATCTTGGTAAAAGCAGGAACGGAACCACAAGACAATATTACAAATAAAGGCGGTATATTAACTTCTAAGTTCACATCAAATAAGGCTATTAATGGTGGCGCTATATATAATGAGGGTGCAATA
>DABG01000006.1 GCA_002103075.1 Candidatus Gastranaerophilales bacterium HUM_9
TTCATTCGGCTTCAAGTGGCTGATAGGTAGATAAACACTAACCACCTAACAGTCGTCCGTACGTAAATCCGCTCTGCTCCCTTGCCTCTGAATGACGTAAACAGAGGGCTTTTGGGAAATTCTTTGTTTCTGACATTTTTATAAAATGCTTTGTAATTTTTCAAAAATTGTATATAATAGGTACAGAGGTATTTTATGCAGTATTTTCTTGTTTTTGTATTAGTTATGGGCGTTTTAATGACAATATTTTTAAATCCAATCTTTTGGATAATCGCAGGAATATTGATTGTTTTGGTGTTTAAAGCTATTGTTGATTTGTTTAGTGCAAGTTCAAATAATACAAGACAATCTTCAAGTTTTAAAGAGTGGAGCCAATCAGTTGATAAGAATGAACCAAGTAAGAAAAGTGATGATATACTTGATGAAAAAATCCCTACACAAGAATTGATAAAACTTAGAAATATCTTGAATTTAATTGATTTATCAGGTGAATTTACAAAAGATACAAGAGATGAAATTATAGAAAAATTGTTACCAGTTAAAAGTTCTCAATTTGATAATGAAACAGCAACGAGGTTAAAAAATATTGATTTGAATACTGCAAGAAATTTCTTTATTTCATATAGAGATATGCTGAATTCAAAAGATTTAGAATCTTTTGAATTTGTGACGGCTAGAGAACTTATGTCAGGTTTTGCTACAGAAGAAGAAATGCAAGATGCTGTAGAAAGGGAAAATTCTAGAAATCAAGCAAATCAAGTATATGATGATTACGATGATTGTGATGAATATGAAGAATATGATGATGACGATGATTATGAACAACCGAATTGGAATAAAAACCATAATTCTGCAAAACAAAAACGTATTAAAAATTTGAGAAAAGATGTTAATCGTTTAAATCGTGAATACAGGTTTGAAAGTGGGTTTGATCCTGATTGGGACGAGGACGACAGGTTATCAGAAAAATATAGACACGATGAAGAAAAATATTTGCGAGCTAGAAAGTTAGAACTAGAAGAACGCAACCGCTCTTATGACAATTATTTAGCCCCAGATGAAAGAGATAGATTTAAAGACGAAACTGATGAAGAATGGTAGGGTAAAGTTTTGCAGGAATTCTACGCTAGCGTTACAGAATATACATAGCACGCTATGAATGACGAGTACTAATTGTTTAAAAATTATATAATATTCCCCGACTGTTTAATTATCTCAATTGTGGTTCTTTAATAAAATATTAAAAAAAAGAAGCCTAAAATAACAAAAGGAGAATATTATGTCTGATAAAATGTTTTGCTTTCAATGTGAACAAACTGCTCATTCTAAAGGTTGCACAATTCAAGGTGTTTGTGGAAAACAACCTGATACTGCTAATCTTCAAGATGTCTTGTTAGATAAAATTATAGAGTTTGCCTCTTGTACCTCTCAATCTGAAGAAAATACAAAACTAATCCTAAAGGCACTTTTTACAACCGTTACGAATGTCAATTTTGATAATGAGTCTATTCAAATTTTAATAGATGAAATATCTTCAAAAATTCCTTGTGATAACAAATTTGATATGAATTCTATCTGGTCAGCAAATGAAGATATAAGAAGTCTTAAATCCTTAATTCTATTTGGTTTAAAAGGTATGGCTGCATACACTTATCACGCAAAAATTTTGGGCTATACAAACTCTAAAGTTGATGAATTCTTTTATAAAGCACTTCAAAAACTTCCTCAAAACCTTTCTCAAGATGAACTTCTTAATCTTGTTTTAGAAACAGGTAAGATAAATTTGTATGCAATGGAACTATTGGACAAAGCAAACACTGAAACCTACGGAACACCAGTTCCAACAACTGTATCAACAGAGATTGAAGCAGGTCCATTTATCGTTGTTTCAGGTCACGATTTGCGTGATTTAGCCTTGTTATTAGAGCAAACAAAAGATAAAAATATAAATATCTACACCCACGGTGAAATGTTGCCTTGTCACGCTTATCCAGAATTGAAAAAATACCCACATCTAAAAGGAAACTTCGGCACTGCTTGGCAAAACCAACAAAAAGAGTTTATTGATATCCCTGCTCCAGTTTTGTTTACGACAAATTGCATAATGCCAGTAAAAGATAATTATGCAGACAGAATTTTTACAACCTCAGTTGTGGAGTATCCAAACGTTCAGCATATTGGAGAAAACAAAGACTTTACACCTGTTATAGAAAAAGCCTTAGAATTAGGTGGTTATAAAGAACCTCAAAAAATGACAGGTATCAATGGCGGAAACTTATTAACTGTTGGCTTTGGTCATTCAACTATTATGTCTGTTGCAGATAAATTGATTGAATCAGTTAAGTCAGGAAAAATAAATCGAATTTTCTTAATCGGTGGTTGTGACGGTGCAAGACCAGGACGAAACTATTATACAGATTTTGCAAAAAAAGTGCCAGAAGATTCAATTATTCTTACCCTTGCTTGCGGTAAATATAGATTTAACGACATTGATTTTGGCGAAATTGACGGTATTCCAAGGTTGTTAGATGTCGGTCAATGTAATGATGCGTATTCTGCGATAATGGTAGCATCAGAATTAGCGAAAGTTTTTAATTGTTCAATAAATGAGTTGCCATTATATTTTATACTTTCTTGGTATGAGCAAAAAGCTGTATGTATCCTTTTGACACTTCTTTTTTTAGGTATAGAAAATATGTTCTTAGGTCCAACTTTGCCTGCGTTTGTTTCACCAAATGTGTTAAAAGTGCTTCAAGAAAAGTTTAAGATAAAACCGATTACAACACCAGAAGAAGACCTTAAAACAATTTTAGAAAATTCGTAAATTGTTGTGTTTCCATTCTCTCTTTACACAATCTTATAAACCCTGAACCCTGTATCAATTATACTGTCAGGGTTTTTTAGTACAATCTTATCCCCAACTTTGTTTATCCTATCAATCCCAAGTTCGCTAATTGTTTTATATCCTTTGTTATATGCTTCTGTTTTCTCCTCAAGCGATTCTTCTAATTGGATAATAATAAATCTTCTCTTTCCATTGTCCTCAGAATTTAATTGCATACAGGCATGAGCTGTTGTTCCTGAACCACCAAAAAAATCTAGAATAATATCCTCATTTTTTAAACCCGATATTTTCATTAAATATTTTATTAGTCCACTTGGTTTTGCAAAACTAAAAGATATTCCCAATTCAAGTAATTCTTTTGTACCTTTTGAATTAGGATAATCGTATATTACATCTTCTGGTCTTAAGGTTTCTTTCTTTTTATCATCGTAATAAACTTTGTCATAGACATTCCATTTTGACGGATTGCCCTCACTATCAATCAATGGACAGTTTTTACGTGCTTTTGAAAACATAAGAAAATCTTTTTTCTTTAAATATGTTTCTCTACTCCATCTCCAACATTTATCTTCGTTTGAAACAGGTTTTATAATAGCACCATCAGAAACTTCATCAGGAAAAACATTTCCAGGTGGAATTACAAAACTTCCGTCAGGACACTCAATATAATATCGTTGATTTACTCGTGGCTCAAGTGACGGTTGATAAAGTGATGCTCCACTTTTTTTGTATCTGCCGTATTTATCTTGGTATTTGAAATCTTCAAGATTGATATCAGGTTGAACTTCAAATTGAACTCCATCTAATGCTGAAACTTCTTTTGCATAAACTAAAACATAGTCTTTTGTTGATTTAAAAAATGTACCCTTATTAGAAGTCCTTTTTGCTACTCTAGTGCAACAAGATATGAAATTGCTTTCTCCAAAAACCTCATCGCAGATGAGTTTTAGATTGAA
This sequence comes from Candidatus Gastranaerophilales bacterium HUM_9, assembly GCA_002103075.1. Classification (GTDB taxonomy): domain Bacteria; phylum Cyanobacteriota; class Vampirovibrionia; order Gastranaerophilales; family Gastranaerophilaceae; genus UBA2883. The sequence continues at coordinate 3,802 of DABG01000006.1, forward strand.
AATTTCTGTATCATCGATTGAGATAAAAATAATTCCGTCTTTTTTTAGTAGCTCTTTTGCGATTAAAAGTCGTGGATAAATCATATTTAGCCAGTTGATATGATATCTTCTTGATATTTCTGTTTCTGATGTGTTTTTGCTTTTTCTTTTGTCTGTTTTTAATTTGTAATCATCATTATAAACAAAGCTATTCCTTGTATTATAAGGTGGGTCTATATAAATCATTTTTACCTTGTTTTTATAATCAGCAAGTAAAAGTTTTAATCCATCAAGGTTATCACCTTCTATATAAATATTTCGGGTTGAATTCAAATTCTTACTTCTTTTTTCATCAAGAATTAGTTGTTTTGATGTCGTAGAGGTTGAAAGTAGTTTTGATTCAGCTTTACCTTCCCAATAAAATTCATATAGTGGAAAATCTTTCATAGTCTATTCCTCTGAACGATATTGTAGTGCTTGAGATAGATGAACCATTTCGATATCTTTTGCATTAGATAAATCAGCAATAGTTCTAGCAAGTTTTAGTATTCTAGCGTATTTTCTACCAGACAATTTGTATTTGCTTGCTGCCATTTTCATAAGGTTTTGTGATTGTTCATCAAGTTTGCAATATTTTTCAATAAGGTTTGAATTAAGCTCTGCGTTAGTTAAGATACCTTCATCTTTATAGCGTTCTATCTGAATTTTTCTTGCAGAAATAACACGTTTTCTTATTTCAGAGGACGGTTCTGAGTCTTCATTTATATTCAATAATTCATCAGTCGTAAGTCTTGGTATATTAATAACTAAGTCAATTCTATCTAACAATGGGCCAGATAATCTTGATTTGTATCTTTGAATTTGAACTTCTGTACAAGTACAATGTTTTTCTACATCACCTAAAAACCCGCAAGGACAAGGGTTCATCGCACCTACTAACATAAATTGAGCAGGATAAGTAACAGATGTTTTGGCACGTGAAATAACAATTTTACCGTCTTCAAGAGGTTGTCTTAATGTTTCTAACACCATTCTTGGAAATTCAACCATCTCATCAAGGAACAAAACTCCTCTGTGAGCTAAGGTTATCTCTCCTGGTTTTGGGTTTGAACCACCTCCAATAATACCTACAGATGAGGCTGTGTGGTGGACAGAACGAAATGGACGTTGGGTTAAAAGTGGTTTGTCGCTTGTTAATAATCCACTGATACTATAAATCTTTGTTAGTTCAAGTGCTTCTTCTAGCTCTAGTGGTGGTAATATTGATGCAAAACATTTTGCCATTAAGGTTTTACCAGAGCCTGGACTTCCTGACATAAGGATATTGTGTCCACCTGCAGCTGCTATTTCTAACGCTTTTTTGGCTTTTTGTTGACCTTTTACATTTTTGAAATCATAAAGAAAATCTTCTTCTAATGCACTATTCAAATATTTTTGGATATCCACAATGGTTGGTGTTATTGGATTATCGGTAAAGTGGTTTACAATATCGCTCAAGTGTTCAGCACCATAGATTGTTACATCTTGAACAAGAGCAGCTTCTTTTGCGTTTTCTTTCGGTACAAAAATAGAAGTTATTCCGTTCTTTTTTAGTCCTGTAACGATTGGTAGAACCCCTGCAACTGCTCTAAGTGAGCCATCTAATGATAATTCACCAATAAATGCTGTATCTTTTATTTTTTCAGGCTCAATAACACCTTCTTCTTGTAAAATTCCAACTGCCATAGGTAAATCAAAATGTGTACCTTCTTTTTTTATGTCAGCAGGAGCAAGGTTTATGATAACTTTTCCCTTTGGAAACGTATAACTTGAATTTTTGATGGCTGAACGTATTCTTTCTCTTGATTCTGAAACAGCGTTATCAGGTAATCCTACAATGATTATATTCGGAATTGAGTTGATGACGTCAACTTCAACTTCTATTTTGTATGCGTTTAATCCTATTGTTGTTCCAGTTATTGTTTTGCAAACCATAGATTTATTATATTATAAATATTATTTTAATAACATTTTTTCAAGTTCTGTTTTTATATCGTGGATTTCTTTATCCCAAAATATTGAGTCTACTTGTTTAAATATTCGCATAGATTTATACCAATCAGTAGTTTTATCATCGTCAAACCATCTCCAATCAGGACAATATGGAAGTAGCATAAATGTTTTTGTACCTAATGCTCCTGCAAGGTGTGCAACTGATGTATCAACTGTTACAACAACATCAAGATTCTGGATTGCACCTGCTGTATCGTCAAAATCTTTTAATTCGGGACTCAAATCAATGATGTTTTTGTAGTTTTTGTAGTCATCAAGGATAGGTTTATACTGTAATGAATAAAATTGTATGCCGTCCATTTTTAAGATTTCGTCAAGCACGGATATATGAAGAGTTCTGTTTAGTTGCTCTCTTATTCCTGCTGCACCAGCTTCCCAACAGATACCGACTTTGAGTTTATCTGTGTTAAAGTATTTTTCTTTAAAATTTTGGACTATTTTTTTATCCGAAACCAAATATCCATCAGCAAACGGAAAATCCAGCTCTTTTTTTAGTGTATAAGGCAGATTTGACATAACAACAGCTTTGTCATATTTAGGTAACGTTTTTGTGTGAACACGGAATTTTAGATTTTTGTAATCCTTAAATGAACGCTTGAATAGTTCTTTTAGGTATGGATAACCACTTATTATGACTTTTTTGAACTTGTTGTTTAAGAATGGGAAATACCTTGAAAACATCAAACTATCACCAATCCCTTGATCACAATATACAAATAAGGTTTCATCTTTATATGATTTGCCGTCCCAAATGTTTTTGAGTTTTGATATTGTTGGGTCTTTGCTTCGCAAAGAATCTTTTATGCTGTAGTATTTGTAACCAAGTTTAAGTTTTTTTTGTCCAAAACACGCAGTCGCTAGAATAAAGTAGTTATTTGAGTTCAAGCCTTCTATTTTTATAACTTTTTTTATGTAGTATTCTGCTTTTTTATAATCTTTTGTCTTATTGCAGCTGATTGCAAGGTTATAATAAGCTGATGTTTTTTCTCCATATTTAAGTGCCATTTTGTAGCAATCTTTTGCTGATTTGTCATCGTGAAAAATAACTTCTTGGACAAGCCCTTGTCTTAGCCAGCTTTTAGAATATTTTGGATAGGTAGACATTAGTTGCTGAGAGTATTTCACTGCTTCTTGAAGTCTACCTGTATAGATGCAAACATAGACCATTGAAGATAAAATTTCTTTGTTTAATGGAAACATTTTTATTGCTTTTTCAGAAATTTTATAGGCTTTAGAATAAATTTTTAATTCAATCAACGAATTAATGAATTTTTCATAAACTTCATAGTTTTTTGATTGCTCGATTATTGTTTCAAAATAAGAACAAGTTTTTTTGAATTCGCCAAGATTGTACATAACAAACCCAAGAGCCTCTATTGTAGTTGGATTATTGGGATTGAGTTTGTTTGCTTTTGTTAATAACTTTTTTGCTCCGTTAATTTTTCCGATATTAAGATATAATAGACCGAGAAGTGACAATATTGTTGGATTGTTTTTGTCGTGTTTTAGTAATTCAACATAAATTTTACCTGCTGAATTGAAATCTTTTTGTTTAGTAAGATTTATTGCTTCTTTGACTTTTGCAATTAGTTCTGACTTCTCCATAGTATTTATTGTACTTGTCTGCCCAAGATTAGTCAATCAATCAGACTCTGTATTTATTTGAGTTAAAATATGTTCACAGGGATTCCACGCTTGCGTTATAAAGTACTTGCAGACCACTCTGAATGACGGTTCCAGTTTGTCATCCAGAGGGAGTGCAACGACCGAAGGATCCCTTAGAACATGTATAGCACGTCATTACGAGGCTCGAACGTAGTGAGAGCCGTGGTAATCCAGAAAAAGTCTTTTGTAAGTACGCAGAACCGTTGATTTATGGATTGCCACACTTACTACTTTGAAAACTGTTTAATCGTTCGCAATGACGTTTTAAAATTTTCCTGAATAACTAATTTTCAAAATTAAAAGCCCGAAGATACGTTCTTCAGGCTAGTTTGTTTCTTTTCGTTGTTTGGTATTTTCCCTATAATCCCAACATATATTTGGTATTTGCTGCTTGATTGTTCATTGCAGCATACATATTATTTGTTGAGGACATCGTTGAACTATAACGATTGTTCAACTCTGATAGTTGCGTCATATATGACTGTGCACGTTGTAGTGCTTGTGGGTCATTACCTGACTTATCTATCAATTTTTGGATTGCATCATTGATTGCTGCTGTGATTTCATCAAATGTTGCATCTGAGTTCAATGAAACTCCTAATTGTTCTGCTAATGTTTTTGCTTCTGCAATCATTTGTGTTTCAGAACTCTCTTGTGATTCAGAAGTTTGGCTTGCTTCAGTTTTTGATACCATAGCATCTTCAAATTTCTTATCAGATTGCTTTGTCTTGATTAATGCCAATGCCTGTGATTCTGAAGTCACTGTGCTTGGGTCAATTCCTAGAGCTTCTAGTTGGCGTTTTGTTGAAGATGACAACTGTGCTTGATATTTTTCTGAATACGATGATGAATTTACAGAACTTGTACTACTAATGTTTGTCATGTCTACTTCCTTTGCTCTTGCTGTCTTTTTAATAATAATTTTTAAAAAGTCAAATATACTTTTTTATAGATTTACGAAATATGAATATATGACCTTTAATTTTTTATTAAAAACTCAACTATTTAGAGGATATCTTTTCATACTAAAGTAGTAAAAAGTGGTCGTTATCGTTGTATAATTGAAAAATTTATTATAAACTGTTTATGGAGATTTATAATTATGAAACTATTCATTTACCTATTATTTATTTATGTAACAGTTTATACTGTGTATTACTTATCACTTGTTTATAGTGGTTTGAAGTCTAAAAAACGCAAAAATCGTGATTTAGAACAAAGAAGAAACAATTTATGCGTAGTAGTTTATTCACATAATAATAAAGCTACTATAGAAAACTTAGTTAAACAGTTGAAAAACCAAACTTATCCAAAGAACAATTATACTATTCAAGTTATTTTGGATAATTGTACTGATGAGTCTGAAATTCTTTTCCAAGGTGATTTAGATGTTACTGTAATGAATATCAAAAATGTTGATACAATTGGAAAAGAACAGGCTTTTTCAATTCTAACAGAAAAATATTTACCAATTAAAGACTTAGATGCTTATGTTTTTCTTGATGCAAAATATTATGTAAATCAAGATTTCTTAGAAAAAATCAATGAAACTTTACAAGATGTCGATGCAATTACCGGTGCTACAACATTGATTTGTAATAATGAATTGACACTTGTAGATAATATTAAATATTCTTATAATCAATACAAAAATAACTTTATTTTAAAATCAAGAGCTATGTTAGGTTTGAATAATTCTATTAACTCTGATATTTTGGCTATTAAGAAAAATGTTATTGATTCAGTAAACGATTTGAGAATAAAAACTACAGAAGATGAACTTAGATTGACAATGTATTTATCTGAGTTGAACTATAAATGTGGTTTTAATAATGATGTTAAAGTTTATCTTGGTATAAATGATTATGACTTAAAAATTCCATCATTGACAACAAGAATTGGGTTGTTTTTTAAGATGCTTAAGAATATCAAGTTCTCAAACATTAGACATTCAGAGTTGATAACATCATTGATATATCCTAATTGTTTAACATTAGCATTAGGTTTCGCACTTCTATTTAAGTGTGCATTAGATTCAAATTGGTTAAATTATTATGTGATTGGCGGCGAAATCGCATTATTCTTAATCGGGTTCTGTGCAAGTTTGTTGCATTCTAAAATACATTCAAAAGAACATTTGTATTTGTTCTTATATCCTGCTTATGCTTTTTGTAGAGTGGTTTATAATCTGCCGTTCTTGAGATTTATTAGAGAAAGAATTTTGAATACTGGAAAATCTGTAAATATTCAGAAAATGAATGTTCATGTAAACGTATTTGATGGCAAAAAATATTATCCTTGTAGACTTGAAATCGTTTCAGAATCAGGTTTATCAAGAGTTATTTTTATAAATAAACGTAAAAAATATAGAACTAAAAACCACTTGAGAGTTGTTGATGCAATCAGAGAAATCTCAGAAAAACTTGAAAGCTATGGTTATACACTTCTATTATGTCAATGTTGTAAGTATTTTAAATCAAATGTTGACGGAACAGTGAACCAAGTTAAAGGTTTCTGTGAATATAAGTTTGCAAACAGAACTCCTGGTGATATTCTTCCAACAGTGCTTTGGAACTACTGTGACGCATTTGAAAAAATGAACGTTGTAAGCCTTTTAGATGCAATTGCTTCTAAACAAAAGGACGATTCAAAATAAAATGGTTCAGTCAGTTTATATCCATATACCTTTTTGTGTGAAAAAATGCAAATATTGCTCATTTACATCATTTGAAACACTTGAAAAAAGAAAAGGATATTTGTTTTCACTGTTAAAAGAGATAGATTATTATTATAAAGGTGAACCACTAAAAACCTTTTATATAGGTGGTGGTACACCTTCTGTTATGAAGATAGATGAACTAAAAAAGATTGTTGATAAGTTTGAGTTTGAAGAAACTTGTGAACGTACAATAGAACTTAATCCAAATGACGTTACACCAGATTATGCAAATGGTTTAAAAGAATTAGGTTTTAATCGTGTTAGTCTTGGTTCTCAGACATTTGATGATGAGTTGTTGAAGTTGATTGGCAGACGTCATACATCTTCTGAGATTATAATGGCTGTGAAAAGTTTAAAAGAGGCTAGGTTTGATAATATTAGCCTTGATTTGATTTATGGTTTGCCTAATCAAACAATTTTTGGTTTTGAGGCTGATTTAAACAAGGTTTTTGAACTTGATGTACAGCATATTTCTTTGTACGGTTTAAAAATTGATGAGGGTTCTTATTTTTATAGTAATTATCCAACAAATTTACCAGATGATGATTGTCAAGCTGATATGTATTTATTAGCAAACAAACTTGTGAAGAATCATGGGTTTGAACATTATGAGATTAGTAATTATTCGAAATCTGGTTTTCAATCAAAACATAATTCTAACTATTGGAGATGTGGTGAATATTATGGATTTGGAGTTTCTGCTCACGGATTTGAGGGTGATATCAGATATTCTAATACAACGAATTTGGCTGAATATATGAACGACCCGACAGATAAATTAATGGGTAAGTTCTTAACAAAACAAGATGAACTTGAAGAAAGAATTTTTTTAGGTTTTAGACTTGAAGAGGGTGTTGACGTAAATAAGATTAATACAGATTTTGGTATTGATTTCGATAATAAATATGATAAAATTCTGAAAAAATATCTTGATACTGGACATTTGCTTCGTACAAAGAATGGTTATAAACTCAATAATTCAGAAGAGCACAATGGTTTTTTATTGAGTAATATGATTTTATCTGAATTTATTGAAAATTGATTACTTTTTTTAATAATGAGAGTATAATATAGAGTATAAAAATAGTTTGGAATTTGAATTTATAAATAAGAAAATGAGGACAATAAAATGGAAAAACAAACAGCAGTAATAATACCGGCAAGATATGGTTCTAGTAGATTGCAAGGGAAACCGCTTATAGAAGTAGGTGGAAAGCCTATTATTCAGTGGGTTTTTGAAAAAGCTGTACAAGCTAATTTGTCAGATAGAGTAATTATTGCTACTGATAACGAAAAGATTTATGAAACGGCTTTGATGTTTGGTGCAGAAGCTGAAATGACTTTAGAAAGTCACAATAGTGGTAGTGATAGAATTGCAGAAGTCGCAGAAAGACACCCTGAAATTGGTTATATTGTCAATCTTCAAGGTGATGAACCTATGATTGAATCAGAAAATATTGATAAAGTTATTAGATTAGTAAAAGAAGATGATAATGCTGATGTATCAACACTTGTAACTGAAATTACTGATATGAAAGAAGTGGAAAACCCTAACCTTGTAAAATGTGTATTTGACAATAATCATTATGCACTTTATTTCTCACGTTCTAAAATACCTTTTGAACGTAATGCTGGTCATTCAAAGTTTTATGGTCATATTGGTATCTATGGCTATAAGCGTGAAGCTCTTTTTGCTATGACAAATGCTAATCAAACTCCGTTAGAATTGACAGAAAGTCTTGAACAATTGAGAGTGCTTCAAATGGGTATGAAAATTAAGGTTGATTTTGTACCTAATAAACCTATTGGTATTGATACAATTGAAGATTTGAACAATTTTAAAGCAAAGGTAATGGCATAATGACGGACAAAAAATATATTGAGTTAAGAGATGAGTTTTGTAAAGAACTTGAACCAAAGAGTTTAAAGGCTAGTATTGATTGCTGGAATTTTTATATAAATAGTACGGCTAAAAATATGCAAACTTATCAAAAATCTCAGGATGAAGTTTATGCTTTATATAAGAATGAAGAATTGTTTAAAAAGTTCGAAACTCTTGAAAAAGAAGGTGTTTCAGATAAACATTTGGCAAAACAATTACATGATTTAGTAAAGGATTTTGATGACGAACTTAATACTGGTGATATTAAAAAACAGTTAAGAGATAAAGAAAATGAGATAGCATCAAAGTTTAATTCTTATGTGCCTAAAATTGACGGTAAAGAGGTTAATAAGGCACAAATAACTAAAATTCTTCAAACAGAAAAAGATATTGATTTGAGAAAAAAGGCTTATGAGGCTAATGTTTTGGCAGGTGATTTGATTGCTGATGATTTGGTTGAATTGGTTAAACTGAGAAATGAGTTTGCAAAAACTAAGGGGTATAAAAATTTCTTTGAATACAATTTAAAAGAAGGTTATGACGTTGACGCTAAGTATTTGCAGAACTTGTTGGACGAAGTTTATAATAACGCTCTTGATATTAACCAAAAACTGCAGACAGAAAACAAAAAAGAGTTGGCAGAAGAATACGGAATTAAACCAAGTGAATTAAAGGCGTACCATTATGGTTTGTTGTTGAAGAATAATCCTACAAAAGCTGTTAATGAGGCTTTGAAAACAAAGGAAGAAGTTGTAGATATAGCAATTAATGCTTATAAAAATATGGGGTATGATGTAAAAAATCTACCGATTACTTTGGACTTATTCCCAAGAAAAAATAAGAACACACACGGTTTTTGCTTTGATATAGAAGCGGGAAAAGATGCTAGAATATTGGCTAATTTGACTAATAACACAATAAGTATTGATACATTGTGCCATGAACTTGGTCATTGTGTTTATCATATTGGGATTAGTCAAGATTTACCGTTCTTGGATAAAACAGCGTATCCAGCAATGACTGAGGCTGTTGCTATGATGATGGGTGACTTACAACAAAAAGAAGATATCTTAAAAGATGTTGTATCAGATGATGTTTTGAAAAAGTTCAAGGCTGAGCATAAGAAATCTGAAGCGAAATTTATCAATAGAAGTATGCTGATAATAAATTTTGAAAAACAGATGTATGAAAATCCTGAACAAGATTTAAAACAGTTGTGGCACGAGTTAAGAAAAAAATATATAGGTGCTAATGATTGTGAAGATATAAATAATGAATGGGCTACAATTCCGCATTATTTGTCGCATCCAGCATATTATCAAAATTATTTTAGAGCCGATTTAATAAAGGCACAGATGTACAAATTTTTGAAAAATAAGTTGGGAAATTTGACTGAAACAGTGAAAACTGCAGGTTATCTTGATGAGTATTTGTTTAGATATGGAACAAGCGTAGAGGAAACTGAACTTATAAAAATGTTTACAGGTACAGGATTATCAAGTGACGCTTTGTGTGAGAGCTTGTTAGTGTAAGTTTAGAATTCATAAGAAAACCTTATTCATTTATATGTTACGTAGTTCAATGACAAAAATTGTTACAGAATCTATTCATACACATCTGTATCACAAAGTACAGCAGGTTCATACTATTTATACATTGAAGAGGTTTGTATTCGTTGTAATAAACTGAATACTTCAATAATTCTTCCTTTAATTCATATTTTACCTTATAAAATAGTATTTATTATCTATTTTCGCCCATCATTGCAATATCTTCAAAAGAGCGTTCCCATTTATATGCAGGGTTTTCCTTGTTTGTTAAAACAAATTTTGATTGAGTTGAGCTGAATGGAACTTTGACTTCTGTGATATCGTATTGTCCTTTTTTATTTAATTCTTTAACATCTTCAAATAATTTTTCTTTACCCTTAGAAAAATTATTATGATAGTTCTTAGCGTTTTCTATAGTTTTATCAAGTACTCTAGCTATATTTGATATTCCGGAATTGCAATATCCTTCTTCAGCCATAGGTATAAGTAGTGCCATAGCATTTTCTTCTATTTGAGTCTTAATTGGTGTCGAATTCAAGTTAGAACCGTAGCTCCAGCCTTTTAGAGCTTGCCCAATCATGTTTATTGTAAAGTTGGAATCAGAAGAAATCCAAATTCCAGCATCATTTGCTCTTTGTGTTGCTTCTTTAACTTCTTTGATATCAGTAACACCTTCATTATGTGCTTTCAACATAATGTTATTACGATTAACTTGTTCAAGTGCTTCTTCTTGACCTTTTCCTGTTGTTAAGAAATTAAGCATACTTTTTGTTGACTCTTCACGTTTAGCTATCATTTTATCAAGAGTGTCAATTGCAACATCTGGCATAACAGCATCAACTTCTTTGATGGATTTAACTTTACTCATTGCTTTATATTTTTCAAGTTCTTTGATTCTTGCATCTTTTTGGGCAATTTCTTTATCTTTTCCCCTCATTATTGAATGGAATGAATTTTCAAGGCGTTCCGCTTCTGCATCAAGTGCGTCTCTTTTTTCCCAAGATAAACTTACTATTCTGTCAGATTGGTCATTTACTCGTTGTTCAAGTTGAGAATTTCTGCTAGTAAGTGCCATAATTTTATGTGTAAAAGAATCAATTACATCAGCTACTTTGCTTTTGTTAGGACCAAATGTTCCTTTTAATGAATCCATAATTGTTTCAGTTTTTACATGTTTTCCTGAAGCAAGTTCTTCAACAAATTTATCTCCTAGTGCACCTTTAAAATTTACATTTTTGTTATTATGATTTGTGTTAGCTATTTTGTTTGAATAATTTGGATTGAAACCTATTGTATTCATACACTTATCACCTTTCTTTCTTATTTCCGTTAATAAAAAAACAGTGAAGGATAAGAATTGATATATAATAAGTGTAGTTTTTACAAATATTTACAATAATAACCATGAAAGATTTTATGTAAAAGCGATTGAATAAAATTCAATCGCCTTTACTAAAAAAGAGTGGCGACGGTGAAACCGTCGCCACTCTTGGATTATATAGTTTCTGTTTTTAAACAGATTAATCAGAAACTTTATCTTTGATTTCTGTAAGAATTTTTTCTATAAATTCATCTACAGATAAAGTTCCGATTTGACCTACGGCACGTTTTCTTATGGCAACAGAGTTAGATTCTTTTTCTTTGTCACCAACTACGCAAACGTAAGGAACTTTGTGTTCTTTTAAAGATTCTCTGATTTTGTAATTCATACTTTCAGAACGATCATCTAATTGAACTCTGATACCAGCTTTTCTCATCTTGTTATAGATTTCTTCAGCGTAATCAGCATGTTTATCAGTAGAAATAGGAACGATTGTAACTTGTGTAGGAGCAAGCCAAGTAGGGAATGCACCTGCATAGTGTTCAATCAAGATACCGTGAAATCTTTCCATTGAACCAAAGATTACTCTGTGTAACATAACAGGTGTTTTCATAGAGCCATCTTTGTCTTGGTATTTGATATTGAATCTTTCAGGTAGGTTGAAATCAAGTTGAATAGTTGCACATTGCCAAGTTCTACCAATAGCATCTTTAACCTTGAAGTCAATTTTAGGTCCGTAGAACGCACCGTCACCTTCATTGATGTCATATTTCATACCACGTTTGTCCATAGCTTCTTTCAAACCTGCTTCTGCCAAATCCCAGTTAGCAAGTTCACCAACGTAGCTTTCAGGTCTTGTTGACAATTCAACTTCAAAATTCATCTTGAAGATTTTCATTGTATCTGATACGAAATCGATGATTTCATTGATTTCAGAAACAAGCTGTTCAGGTGTACAGAAGATGTGAGCATCGTCTTGAGTGAAACCTTGAACACGTGTTAGACCTGCTAGAGCTCCTGATTTTTCTTTTCTGTAAACTGTACCAAGTTCAGCCATTCTTAGTGGTAATGAACGGTATGAGTGTCTGTTTGCTTGATAAATCAAAATGTGGAATGGGCAGTTCATTGGTTTTACTACAAATTGATCTTCGTCTTCATCGTTCTTTTGGATAAAGAACATGTTTTCTTTGTAGTGATCCATGTGTCCAGAGATTTCCCAAAGTTTTGATTTAGCGATTTGAGGAGTATTTACGATAACATATCCTCTTTTTCTGTGTTCAGTTCTCCAGTAGTTTTCGATTTCTTCTCTTACAACGGCAAGATTTGGGTGCCATAGTACAAGACCACCACCGATTTCTTCTCTTACAGAGAATAGGTCTAGTTGTTTACCTAGTTTTCTGTGGTCACGTTTTTCAGCTTCTTCAAGCATAGTCAAATAGCTTTGAAGATCTTCTTTGTTCCAATATGCTGTTGCATAGATTCTTTGTAACATCTTGTTTTTTTCGTTACCTCTCCAGTAAGCACCAGCAACTTTTAGAAGTTTGAAAGCATTACCTTTGATATATGATGTGTTAGGAACGTGAGGTCCTGCACACAAGTCGTTGAATAATACATTTCCATCTTTATCTTTTGTTAGATAAAGGGTAGGATTATCGTTTCTGTGTTCTTCTAATAATTCAGCTTTATAGATTTCTCCTTCAGCTTTAAATTCAGCAATTTTAGCATCAACATCTTCAATTTCAACCTTTTCAAAAGTAAGGTTTTGTTTAACAATAGCTTTCATTTCTGCTTCGATTTTTTCAAAATCTTCTTGGGTGAAGGTATGACCGTTTGTCATATCAAAGTCGTAATAAAAACCTTCATCGGTAGCTGGTCCAATAGCCAACTTCGCTTCTGGGAACAACTTTTGTACAGCTTGTGCTAGTACGTGAGATGTTGAGTGTCTTAAGATAGACAATGTTTCGTTTGTTTTTTCCATTTTTTGTCCTTTCTGCTCAATCAACAACATTTGAAAGAGCTACTTGGGGTGGACCCCCCTAACTATACTTTACGTTTTGATTGTATCACTTCAATATGAGTTCTTCAACTTTTTGTTAGGTTCAATGGATTATGTTCGTCATTGCGAAAATTTGCAACGCAAATTTGTGGCAATCCATAAATAAAGATTTCTTTATGTTCGGAGGGATTCTTCGGTCGTTGCACTCCCTCTGAATGACAGCCTGTGTACGTTATTCAGAGTGGTCTGAATGTATCCTGTAACGCAAGCGTGGAATCTCTGTAAAGACGTTATAGAGACCCTGAAACAAGTTCAGGGTGACTAAAACTAAATAATAATAGTCATTCCGAATTGCGAATTTACGGACGAACGACACGAAGTTAGTTCGGATAGCGAACAGATTGAGCCGACTGTGACAACGTCACAAAAGGTGAAACTCTGTGAGCGTGGAGTAAATTCAAGATTATTTCGGAATCCCTATAAACATTAACTATTTCTACAAGCACAATACGTATATTAATGAATTATAAAATATCTTTTATTTATCAAAAAAAAGTGGTATATTTATTAAGATGAAAATATGAAGTAGATGTAATGAGAAGGATTGTTTATGGGAAAAATATACGTAGTAGACGTAACAAATAGAGATGGTGTACAAACTTCAAGACTTGGTCTTGCAAAATTACAGAAAACTATTATCAACCTTATGCTTGATGATATGGGTATAACTCAGTCTGAGTTTGGGTTTCCAACAACTCAACACGAATTGAATTATTTGAATGCAAACCTTGAACTTGTAGAAAGAAATGTATTAGAAAACACTCGTTTGTCAGGTTGGATGAGAGCAATTGCAACTGATGTAGAAAAATCGTTTACAAATGTTCCAAAACTTAAACATTGCAACCTTTCTCAATCTACGTCTGATCAGATGATTGCTGGTAAATATTTAGGTAAAAAAACTAAGAAAGATATTTTAATATCAACTTGCGAAGCAGTTGAATGTGCAAAAGAAAAAGGAGCTATAACTGTTGGTGTAAATGCAGAAGACGCATCAAGAAGTGATATAAATTATTTGATTGAAATAGCTTCTGAGGCTAAAAGGTGTGGTGCCGATAGGTTCAGATATTGTGATACATTAGGATATGAAGATCCTTGGACTGCATATAATAGAATATATGAAATAGCAAAAGCAACAAAGATGCCAATAGAAGTACATTATCACAATGATTTAGGTATGGCAGTTGCGTGTTCTGTTATGGGTGCAAAAGGTGCTATTGATGCTGGTGTTGACGCATATATAAACACTGCAATTAACGGTATGGGAGAACGTGCTGGTAATGCAGATTTGGTATCTTGTTTGTTGTCTATATTAAAATCAGCAGGGTTTAAAAATAAATATCAATTAGATGAAAGAATTGATTTGAGTAAGGCATGGAAACTTGCAAAATATACTGCTTATGCATTTGGAGTTGCAATTCCTATTAATCAGCCAGCTGTTGGAGATAACGCTTTTGCTCATGAATCAGGTATTCACGCAGATGGAGCTTTAAAAGATAGAAGAAATTATGAACTTTATGACTATGAAGAGTTAGGAAGAGGTGAGCCAGAAATCATTGAAACTGGTCGTATGATTACAACTGGTGAATATGGTGGCATTAAAGGGTTCAGAAACGTTTATAACAAACTTGAAATTGAGTTCAAGGACGAAAAAGAAGCTAGAACAGTATTGGAATTGGCTCGTTATGCAAACGTACATACTCAAAAACCTTTGACATCAAGTGAATTAAAGTTTATTTATTACTATCCGGAAATTGCTGCAAGAGTAATGACGGTATCACCTTATTACGAACTTTCAGAAGCATTAAAGGATAGAAAGAAAGCCTTGCCTCAACATATTGTGTAGGCTTTGCTTAAATTTATAAGATTAGATAAAGGAATACATTATGGGATTAACATTAGTAGAAAAAATATTATCAGAACATGCAGATAAGGAAGTTCACGCTGGTGAATTGATTGTGTCTAGAGTTGATGTTTGTGCAGTGCAAGATGGTACAGGTCCATTAACAGTTCAGGAATTTAAAAAACTTGGAAAAGATAGGTTGAGGAACCCTGAAAGAACAATTTTGTTTATTGACCACGCATCACCTAGTCCAAGAAAAGAGCTTTCTAATACACATACTGTATTGAGAGAATTTTCAAAAGAATACGGAGCAATTTTATCTGATGTCGGTAAAGGTGTTTGTCATCAAAGATTGATAGAAGATTATGTTAATCCAGCTGAAGTACTTGTTGGTGCTGACTCACATACTTGTACTTCTGGAGCGTTAGGTGCATTTGCTACAGGCATGGGTTCAACGGACGTTGCGATTGCGATGGCAATTGGTAAAACTTGGTTAAAAGTACCTAAAACAATTAAGATTTGTGTAAATGGCGAGTTTAAAAAAGATGTATGTGCTAAGGATTTGATTTTACATTTGATAGGTTCAATAGGTGCTGATGGTGCTACTTATATGGCATTAGAATTCTGTGGTGAAACTATTGAAAAAATGTCTATGTCAGATAGATTTACTTTATCAAATATGGCAGTTGAAGCAGGTGCAAAATGTGGTTTGATTGTGGCTGATGAAACTACAAGGAAATATTTAAAATCAAGAGGTAGAGAAGATAAGTTCAGGGTTGTTAAACCTGATAGTGATGCGGTTTATGATAGAGTTATCAATATCAATGCAGCAGATGTTGAAAGAACTGTTTCTTGTCCTCATACGGTTGATAATGTAAAAAAAGTATCAGAATTAAAAGATATCAAGGTTGACCAAGTATTTGTAGGTACTTG
Organism: Candidatus Gastranaerophilales bacterium HUM_9; assembly: GCA_002103075.1. Classification (GTDB taxonomy): domain Bacteria; phylum Cyanobacteriota; class Vampirovibrionia; order Gastranaerophilales; family Gastranaerophilaceae; genus UBA2883. The sequence continues at coordinate 19,799 of DABG01000006.1, forward strand.
TACAAACGGTCGTTTAGAAGATATGAGGATGGTTGCAAGTATTTTGAAAGGAAACAAAGTAAACCCTGATGTAAGACTGTTGATTTGTCCAGCATCACCAGATGTTTATAAAGCATCTTTAAAAGAAGGTCTGATAGATATCTTTATGGAAGCCGGTGCGGTTATATTACCTCCTGGGTGTGGACCTTGTGTTGGGGTACATGCTGGTACTTTGGCTGATGGTGAAGTTTGTTTGTCTACTCAGAATAGAAACTTCCAAGGTAGAATGGGAAATACTGAGGGTAAGATTTATTTGTCATCACCTTTTGTTGCAGCAAAAACAGCTATAAAAGGTTATATAACAGATTAGATTTAAAGGGGCGTACCTAAAAAGGCACGCCCCTTTTAAATTATATAAAGTTTTTTAAAGAAATTGTTACAAATTCGTCTTTTGAAAGATACATGGTAAGATGTATTGTGGTATAATATTGGTAAAATATTAAAGGGGAAGATTTCGTGGGTGTGAATCAATTGAATGACAATGTATTGTCGCCACAAGATGTAAGAAAAATTTTAGAAAGTGATAATATAGAGATAGTAGGTTTATGTAAAAAAGCCGATGTATCTCCAAAGAAAACTGACGATGGTAAGATTTATTTTTCATTGGAAGATGTTAGAGCTTTGAAAAAGGCTAAAGAAACATTAGCACCTATTAGTTCTACAATGTCAAATACAGCATCTCAACTAGTGGTTGATAGTTTGTTAAAGTCTTTGCATAATATGGAAAACAGTATTACTGACTCTGTAACAAAAATTTTAGACGAACGATTAGAGGGAATGGACGAAGTTGTAGTTGAATTGATTCGTTGTAAGACAGAAAACGAAAATTTAAAAAATCAGATAGAAGATTTGAATAAAGAAAACTACGATTTAAAGAAAGAAAATGCATCATATAGACCATTTATATTTGGTTTGTATGTAAAAGATTCAGTTGGAAAAAGTTTATTTTAAGTTATTTAAGGAATAGAGAGAATGGCAGAAGCAAAAAAGAAAACTGCTGACGTATCAGAAGAACGTGTAAAAGCGTTAAAGTTAGCTATTGATAAGATTGAGAAAGATTTTGGTAAAGGCTCAATTATGAAATTGGGTGATAAGACAACAGTTAATGTAGATGCAATTCCTACAGGTGCGTTGGCATTGGACGTTGCATTAGGAATTGGTGGTATACCAAGAGGAAGAATTATAGAAATTTATGGACCTGAATCATCAGGTAAGACGACATTGGCACAACATATTGTTGCTGAGTGTCAGAAAAAAGGTGGAATTGCAGCGTTTGTTGATGCAGAGCATGCTTTGGATCCTGAATATGCAAAGAATTTGGGTGTTGATATTGATGAATTATTGATATCACAACCTGACACTGGTGAACAGGCTTTGGATATTACAGAAGAATTAGTTCGTTCAGGAGCTGTTGATATAGTTGTAGTTGACTCTGTAGCAGCACTTGTACCTAAAGCAGAAATTGAAGGTACAATGGAAGATCAGCAAATGGGTCTTCAAGCAAGATTGATGTCAAAGGCTTTGAGAAAATTAACTGGGGTAATTGGTAAAACAAATACAACTGTTATATTTATCAACCAATTAAGACAAAAAATTGGGGTTATGTATGGTAATCCGGAAACCACAACAGGTGGTAATGCGTTGAAATATTATGCATCAATTAGAATGGAGATTAAACGAGTTGAGTCATTGAAGGGTGATGGAGAAGACGTTGGTAACCATGTAAGAGTAAGGGTTTTGAAGAACAAGGTAGCTCCACCATTTAGAACTGCTGAATTTGATATTATTTTTGGAAAAGGTATTTCAAAGACAGGTAATATATTAGATGTAGCTGTAAATTTAGGAATAGTAAACAAAGCAGGAGCTTGGTTTAGTTATAATGATATGAAACTTGGACAAGGTCGAGAAAAGTCTAAAGAGTTTTTAGATGCGAATGTTGAATTGAAAGATGAGATAGAAAAACTTGTTCGAGAAAAATTAAGAGAAGGTTAGAAATTAAGAGAAAGAGTATATAAAAGGCGATTGATATAAAATATCAATCGCCTTATTTTTATGATTTAAAATTTATACTTGACGTAAAAATTTGTTTAATATACAATTGATTTGCACAGATTGTGTATGAAATTTTAATAACAGTAGTGCGAACTACTTTAAATATATCGGGATGTGGCAAGGACTCCACGAGAACGATTAAGTATCGTTCGAGAAGGAGGATGCAGGTAGCGTCGCTACCAAGATCGCCACAAGATTGAAAATTAAATAACAGTAGTGCGAACTACTCTAAATATATCGGGATGTGGCGCAGCTTGGTAGCGCACCTCGCTTGGGACGAGGGGGTCGCATGTTCGAATCATGTCATCCCGATTTTTTGTTTTTTTGAAAAGTAGTGTAGGTAGTGTCGCTACCAAGCAAGCCACATTTGGCGCAGCTTGACTCTGCCGAACAAAACGATTAAGTATCGTTTTGTGAGAGGTAGCACCTCGCTTGGGACGAGGGGGTCGCATGTTCGAATCATGTCATCCCGATTTTTTGTTTTTTAAGGAGTAGATTTGTATAACGTTATAGTTCATAGTTTGCGTATTTTAAAACTATGAACTATAAAGTAAAGGCTTGATTTTTTATTTTAATAATTCAATTATTGAATTTTTATAGCTATTAATATCAGTAATAGCTATACGTTTGGGGATAAAATTTACACTTAAGTTTTCTGCAATTTGTTTTATATTATAACTTGCAGAGCATAATACAATTTTAGTATTTAGATATTGTTTAAAGGTTTTAACTTGTTCTGCGAACCATTCGCCAGCAAATTGTGGTCTAAAATCATCTTCCATCTGTAAATCAGAAATGATTAACTGATATGGCTCATTAATATTCTGCATAACTGCGTCGTAACCCTCTTTTGCCCACGATACAGTGTCTATTTGGTAATTTTTAATATCTAATTCTATAAAAATTTCTTCTATATTATTTTTGTGAAACTCTTGCCACGAGTAACTATCATCTAAAATTAAAACTTTCATAGCTTAATTATAACAAAAACTTACCACATATTGTGATAAGTTTTATTGTTTAAATGAATTTTATATATTTTTTATGAAGCTATTTCTGCTTGTTCTTGAGCTACAATTGCACCGTATTGGTCAAAGAAATTGTTCCATTCATTACCTGTGATAGGTTTACCGGTTTGGTCGTAAGCAACAAGTTCAAACTTTGCTCCAGGAGTTGGCATACCAAGAACAGTAATTCCAGCTTCTCTTAATGCTTGACTGCTTTTAAATGATTGAAGTGTTGTTGCATCAACAGTGAAATATTCTTTGTTAGATTTTAATCCAAAATCGTCATAATCAACATTTTGTAAAGAAATAACGGGCTTTTTGCTATTGTTTGCTTGAGCGTTTTCAATCATGTTTTTTACAGATTGTTGCATTTTAGCTTGAAAAACTTCGTTGTATCCAGGGATAGCAAACGCTTGATTGTTGTTGTTTAAATAATATTCATCACCGTTTTGGTTTGTTGCATATCCACGTGTATGGTGAATTTCTTCTTGAACAGTGTTTGGAAAAAGTTCAATGGGACTAGTTTGGTATTGAGCTTCGTCAATAGTTTTTGTACTAACTGCATCACCATTATTTGCTCCTGCAATATCGCTTGTGATGGTAGTAGGTGCTTTGGCTGTTGCAATTGATTCTGCTGTCATATAAATTACCTCATTAAACTCTCTTATGTTTATATAAAGTATATTTTTTCTTTAAAATTGACAAAAAAGTATATACCTTTGTTACATAACTTAATAAATATTGATTTTACTAAAATGCTTATAATTCAACTATAATTGCAAAATTAGATAATTTACAAAATGTTTTTGAGAAAATAATTATTAAAAATGTTATATAAAGTATATACATGGGTACATGTTTTATATAACTAATCTAATCTCTTTTCTTTATTTTCTCCTCCACAGCAAGGGAGCAGAAAACGGAAGTAAACAATGATATTCAACTATCTAACAAGTATCAGGTAGGTTGTAGTTGTAACCCGTTTATGCAACCAAGCAAAAAAGCGTGAGTATGTGCCGTATCAATAGATCGGCATTTTTATTTTGTAGAGTTTTTCGGGTTTAAGTAGTCTTCAAATTTCTTTTCTATGACTTTATACCCACAGCCCTCATGTAGTCCAGCTTTGAAATATATCTTTTTAGCAGGGTATTTTTTACACATCTCCAACCGCTTGTCATATACTGAGCATAAGCCTTCTTTTGTTACGTATTTACAAGCGAAAATTAGGTTGCCGTCTTTGTCTTTTTCTTTTATATAAAATCTTCTGTATGCAGGAAATAAAAATTGCATTATTTTGAATTCTTTTTCTGTATAGGTATCAAAACTGTACATATAATTACAGCATTTGCCGCACTTTTTGCATTTGCCGACTATTTCGTATTCAACTCGTTCTTCGACAAAATATGATAAAAATTCGTTTTTAATTGTTTCTAAAAAATCAAATAACATGTGTATTCTACCAATTTATATTTTTCTATGTTTTTGCTAAAATAATAACATACTTTAGGAGTTTAATAAAATATGGCTAGATACAAAAGAAATAATTATAATGATTTCAGTACAAGAATTTCAAGAGGTTCTTATAAACAAGAAGAGGACACTCTCTTTGATACTTTGAAACGATTGATAATATTAGGTGCTGCAATTTGTTTAGGCGGATTAGTTTCGTTAAAGTTATATTTAATGGCTGTTCCACCAATTGCAAATCTTTCAGATTTTAGACCTAATATGGTTACAACTATTTATTCTAATGATGGGGAAGTTATTAAGACATTTAATGCTTGTACATTCTCAAAAGTTAGTATAAATGATATTCCAAAACAATTGCAACAAGCTATTATTGCAACAGAGGATAAAAATTTCTATAACCACAACGGTTATGACTTGTTTGGTTTGACAAGATCAATGTTAGAAAATATTCTTGCGGGACGTGTTGTTCAAGGTGGTAGTACTATTACTCAACAGTTATCAAGAATGTTGTTTTTATCAAACGAGCAAACATATACAAGAAAATTAAAAGAAATAATTATTGCAGCGAAGATTGAAAAGTCTTTGAGTAAATCACAAATTTTAGAAATGTATTTGAACAATGTTTACTTAGGTTCAGGTGCTTACGGTGTAGATGGTGCTGCACAAACTTATTTCAATAAAAAACTAAATCAATTAACATTAGCTGAAATGGCACTTATTGCAGGGTTACCTCAAGCACCATCAGTTTATTCACCATTTAACAACATTGATTTAGCTAAAAAACGAAGAAACAGAGTTCTAGAACGTATGTACAAAATGCATTACATTGATAAAGCTACAATGGAAGCTGCACAATCAGAGGAGATTAGACTTTCTTCTGTACCCAAATATTACACATTAAATAAAGCTCCTTATTTTTGTGATTATGTAATGAACGAGCTTTCAAAACTTGGATTTACAGAACAAGAAATTTCACAAGGCGGTTATAAAATTATAACAACACTTGATTATAAAGCACAATTAAAAGCTAATGAAACAATAATTAGTACATTAAATGGCTGGGGATTAAGAGGTAAAAATAGTCAAGCAGCTGTTTTTTCATTCAGTCCAGTTGATGGTAAAATTTTAGTTTATGCAGGTGGTAAAAACTATGCAGAAAGCCAATATGATAGAGTTACACAAGCTATAAGACCTCCTGGGTCAGCATTTAAACCGTTTATTTATACAGCGGCTTTGCAAAAAGGTTTATCACCAAATGATATGATAGACGATACTCCATATAAATTAGGCTCTTGGGCACCTCACAACTATGGTAATAAATATAGAGGAAGAATTCCTTTGTATAAGGCTTTGATGGTTTCATCAAACGTATGTGCAGTTAGATTGATTGAATATGTAGGTGTTAGATCTGTTATACAATGTGCAAGAATGATGGGTATAAACACTCCATTACAATACGATTACACAATCGCACTTGGTTCAAACGGGGTTAAATTATTTGAAATTACTCGTGCTTATGGTGTTTATGCTAGTGGAGGATACAAAGTTGAACCTTATGCTATTGAAAGAGTTGAATCTTCAAGAGGTAAAATATTGTATTCTGCTCCAAGAACAAAGGTTGAAAAAGTTATAGAAACAGATATTGCAGCAATGATGACATCTATGTTAAAAACAGTAGTAAAACACGGTACCGGTATGGCTGCTAATATTGGTAAGCCTTGTGCAGGTAAAACTGGTACAACAGATGATTATAAAGATGCGTGGTTTGTTGGTTATACGCCAAGTGTTGTAACAGGTGTTTGGGTAGGTAATGATGACAACACTCGTATGGGTGGACTTACAGGTGGTACAGTTCCTGCAATTATATGGAAAAATGTAATGTTGCAAGCTACAGAACCTTATGGAAATGAAGATTTTGGATATCCTGATATATTGTTTAAGGAAAAAGGTAGAGCTGTTAATAAGTTGACAGATGCAAAAGCACCAACTAAATATGTTGATGATTCAGATGTGAATGCACCAACCGAAGATGTTGTACACGTAAATAATTATGTTCCAAGTGGATTTAATGAACACGTTATGCAACAGGGTGCTTCTCAAAGACCTCCTGTTCCACAAACTTCTCAGCCACCTATTCCAACAGCAGGACAGGATTTTAATAATTAGGTTTTGTTGGTTGAAGTTTAGTTGAACATTGTTTGAAATTTTTAAAAAAGGAAGAATATAAAATGATTGAAAATATGGAATTGGTTAAAGAGCTAGGTGCAGGTGCAACTATTTCACAGACTGCAAAATTATATAGAACACACGATATGATTGAATATACTACAGACTCTGAATTAGCTTATGCTGATTTGATTAATGCTACATTGGCTTTGAATATAGCATCAGAGTTTTATGACGTATGTGGAGCTGTGTTTGTTAAAAACAATACATTGACTGCGGCAGCTTTGGGTGCAACTATATTTGATGCGTTTAAGAATGCAATTGACTGTAACCCAATTGACTCTATTTGTGGTGTTGTTGCTTTGACAAAAGAGGTAAATGTTGATATAGCTCGTTTGTTGACTTCACAACATATTGTTTTGGCTCCAGAATTTTCAAAAGAAGCTATTAATGTTTTAGAAATAAATAAGGTTAAATATGTTAAAATAGATACTCCATTAAAGGACTATAAAAACTATTTGCAAGAAGAAATTACTTTAACGCCATTTGGAACAATTATTCAAGATGTTAATAAAAAAGAATTAGATAAAGACTCATTCAAAGTTGTGTCAAAATTGAAACCAACAGTTGAACAAATTGAAGACGCTATTTTTGCGTGGAAGATTTCTAAGTATCTAAAGAGTTCAGCAATTGTTGTAGCAAAGGATTTTAAGACAGTTGGTATTTCACAAGGATTACAGTCTAATGCTTCAGAATATGCCTTGAATATTGCGTGTGACAATGCAAAAGATGCTGTTTTAGCAACTGATGTACCTTTGACTATGCATGATTTGAACACAGCTGTTCAATGTCGAGTAAAATTGATTATTCAACCTGGGGTTGTTCAAAATGTTTTGAAACAAGCAGACAAGTTTGAAGTATCAATGATTACAACAGGTATTTCTAACTTTTCACTTAGTTAATTGGTTCAATCCCTTATGGCTATTGACTTTAATTTTTAATGTGATAGTATTTTGGTTACAATTTATAAAATGTTAAGAGGTATAGATATGTCTATAAGAAGAGTAGACTCAAATTCTGATTTAAAAAACAGAATTGTAGTAGCGTCAACAACTAGTGCTGTTGCAGGCACAGCATATACTGCAACTAAGAAAAACTGGTTATACAAAAATAATCCATCAGATGTTTTTGTAAAAAAGGTTAGTAATCATTTAGAAGCAAATGTTACTCCAGAACAAAGAAGAGAAGCGTCTATTATTAACAGTTTTGTTCGTTCTGTAGTTGATCCGGAAGTTGATGTTCAGACTGTTAAACCACAAATAAAAGCAAGTAAAGAATTATCAGAAGCTATTAAATCTAATCCAGCAGAAGATGTAGATGCGGCTATTGAAAGAGTTTTTTCAGAACCTGATACTACAAAATTAAAAGAAAATTTGTTGAATTTACAAAACAATACAAAGAGTGACAAATTATTTGGTAGAAATGCTGCTTTGAAACTTGTTCACGAAAATTTTGATGCGGAAAAACAAGTTCTTAAAAAGAATTCAAACACAAGTGAAGCGTTATTTAAGATGATGAAATCTACAGCAAGAGGAATGCAGACAAAGGCTTCTGTTGTAGCAGGTGTTGTTACAGGTGCTGTTGCAGCTGCTTTGACATTGGTGTTTACTGATGTTGATAAAAAATCTAAGTAGGTTTTAAATTAGATAGAATTTAAAGTTATTTCAAAAACTGTTGAGATCGAATCTGATTTCAACAGTTTTAGTTTTCCGTTCATTTTTTCAATGTTTGATTTGCAGATAGCTAAACCTAAACCGTTTCCAGTTGATTTAGTTGTATATCCCTCTGTGAAGATTTTATCAGGATTGTTTATTGGTTCTGCGTTATTTGATACAGAAATTTTTATAACATTTTTTTCTTGAACGGCATTGACAAATATGTTTTTTTTAGGTTCATCTTTAAATGCTTCGCAAGCATTTTTGATTAAGTTGATGATTGTTGCTATGAATTTTGTCTTGTCAATTAACACATGGGTTGATGTTTTAATTTCTGATGTAATATTGATGTTCTTTTGTATGCCATAAACTTTAGATAGGTTAAGAGCTTCTTCAAGAACGAGTTTAATACATTCCTTGTCTAAGATAGTAGTATCACAGGATTTTAACTCTAGAAGAGAGTTTCCGCTCATTTTGATAGAGTTTTTTATACAGTCTATTGCACGCATTATGTTTATATCAAAGATTTCGTTTTTTACACAGGTTTTTTTGATTATTTCTGCATAAAGGTCGCAGATAGATAATTGATTTTTAATCTCGTGTGAGATGAATTTTATACAGTTTAGGTTATAGTCGCTCATAGTTCTCCAAATTTATTTAAAAATATTGCGGAACTTTATGTTCCGCAAATTTCTCTCTTTCTTTATTACCTCTTACCCCAAATCATTTAAACATAACATAAATTAAATAGTAACAAATTTAGATTTTCTTTTTTTATCAAAACCGTGTCTTAGAGCGTAAAGAACTGCTTGAGTTCTATCTTTCACTTGAAGTTTTTGGAAGATATTATTAACGTGGGTTTTAACAGTCGTATTTGAAATGAACAGTTTTTCAGAAACTTCTGCATAACCAAAACCTTGAGTAAGTAGGTCAAGAACTTCTTCTTCACGTTGAGTTAGACTGGTAAGTAATTTATCGTCTGCAACTTGTTCTTCTTCTTGAACAGATTTTTGAAAATATTCAAAAAATCTAAGTGATAAAGCAGATGGCAAGAAGATTTTACCAGCGATAACATCTTCAATAGCACAAATAAGTTGAGCAGATGCCATAGTTTTAAGTACATAACCTTTAGCACCGACTTTCATAGCTCTAAAGATTAAATCAGAATCGTCATAAGCACTAAGTGCGATTACTTTAACATTTAATTCAAGTCTTTGTATTTCATTGATTACTTGTAAACCGTTTTTGTCAGGCATATTCATATCAACAAGGACTACATCTGGATTGTATTTTTTAATCATATTGATACCAGTTGAAGCGTTTGTAGCTGTTTGAATAGTGTCATAACAACCTTCTAAAGTTAATAATTCTTTTACTCCCATAAGATGATCATAGTTGTCATCGATAAGGACAATTCTTGTTTTTTTTCTAAATTCTCTACGCATATTTATCTCCCCAAATATTATAAATTTTCTTTTAGTTCCCTCTACACTATTTATACTACTATTATTTAGATGAGATTTTAATAAACAAGAGTATTTATCTTATACCATTTGAAGTAAATAAGGTTATCTAGACCATTCGGTCTATTTTTCATGTCAAAGCATGCCATAGCAAGGATTTCCATGATTGCAAAAAGGCATGCCCGTACATCAAATAATTTAGATTAAATTGCGTAGAATAATAAAATTTGTAGTATTTTTAGATTATGAGGTGAGTTTTTGTAACAAGAAGGTTACAAATGGGAATTTGTGTTAGGTGGAAGTTTAAATTAAAACCGCCATTCAGAGCGTGTTGTAAGTGCTTACTAAGGCAAGCGAAGAATCCCTGTAAACATATAAGCATTACACATTACGAAATACGCATTCAATATCTAATCCCTGTGTGCGTCTATTCGTCTATTTTTTACACATGTTATAAACAATCATTTCAGCTTTTTTTAATTGAATATCGTTGTGTTTTCTGCGTTCGCTTATTGAATAAGGTACATTGATATCAGGTTCAATTCCTTTTTTATTAATATCAGACCCGTTTGGGGTTAGGTATTTTGCAATAGTAATATTTAATCCTGTGCTGTTTTCAAGTGGAATGATTTGTTGAACAAGTCCTTTCCCATAGGTTTTAGAGCCTACAAGGATAGCTTTGTGGTTGTCTTTTAGCGCTCCTGATAGGATTTCACTAGCACTTGCACTTGTCTCATCAACTAAGACTACAGTTGGTTTGGTGATTATAGGAAAATCTGTTTTTGCAGAAATATCGTTTTTCTTTCCGTTTCTAGAAACTATGCTTACAATTTTTCCGTTATTGATAAACAAATTAGCTACAACAACAGCGTTTGAAAGTAACCCACCTGTATTTCCTCGTAGGTCAATTATTAGTCCGTCTGTTTTAGAGGTGTCTTTTAGTGCTTTTACAAAATCAGAAGCAGTATTTGAACCGATAAAACTTTTTATTTTAATGTAGCCAATGTTGTTTTTGTCAATTCGGCTTTCTACAGATTTGATTTCTATTTCTTCACGTTTAATGTATTTTATTAAATAAGAATTTCCTCGTTTGATTTTTAGTTTAACCTTAGAATCAATAGGTCCACGAATCAAGGTCGCAACAGAGGATAAGTCCATACCATTGATATTTTTACCGTTAACCTCTGTTATAATATCGTTTGATTTTAAACCTGATTTTTGAGCTGGTGTCCCGTCGATGACACTGTGGATAACGGTTTTTCCACTATTATTAATTATGTTGATGCCTATACCTGTTATGTGTGCATCAATTGAACGGAACTGTTCTTCAAACTCTTGTTTTGATAAAAATCTGCTATAAGGGTCATTAAGGCTTGCAATCATTGTATCAATCGCAACTTTTGCATCTTCATCTGTTTTTATTTTGTTTTTATAATGTTTTTTCCAATAGCTCCAATTTTGTGAATTAAGACTACTATCAATATATTTTTGGTTGATAACACTCCAAGATTTTTCAAAGAGTTTTTGAGAAGAAATTTGCTTTGTATTAATACTGTCATCACCCATTGTTAAAGGTAGTGAAGTATAGATTGCATTAGTAATACACTTGTATAAAAGAATTACAAGAATGACAGTTAGTATAAGAATTACAAGCTCTTTTCTTTTCATAGTTTCATTTAACATCAATGACAATTTATAATCAATATACATAGAGCATGTTATTTGATATTTTTTAGACTATTAAAATTATATTTATTAAAATAAAGATTTGTTTGTGTTAGTATAATTGATATATATAGTAATTGAAAAAGAGGTAACAATGGAAGATTTAAGAGAAAAATACGAAGTTGTAATTGGGTTAGAAGTACATGCTCAATTAAAAACAAAATCAAAAATATTTGCACCTGATAGTACAGAATTTGGTAATGAACAAAACTCACAAATCAGTGCTATTACATTAGGTATGCCAGGAGTTTTACCTGTATTAAATAAAGAATGTGTAAATATGGGTATAAAATTAGGATTAGCTCTAAATTGTGATATTCCTGAAAAATGTAAGTTTGATAGAAAACAATATTTTTATGCTGACCTTCCAAAAGGTTATCAAATTTCTCAATATGATGAACCAATCTGTTTAAACGGTCACTTGGATATCAATGGTAAAAGAATTGGTATCACAAGAGCTCACTTAGAAGAAGATGCTGGTAAACTTGTTCACGCAGGTGCTGCAGGTATTGCAGGCTCTACATATTCATTGGTTGACTTAAACAGAGCAGGTACTCCATTATTAGAAATTGTTTCTGAACCTGATATGAGAAGTTCAGAAGAAGCTAAAAACTATATGGAAGAATTGAGAAATATTGTTAGATATATTGGTGTTTGTGACGGTAACCTAGAAGAAGGTTCTATGAGATGTGACGCTAATATCTCAATTATGCCAAAAGGTTCAAAAGAATTTGGTACACGTGCAGAAATCAAGAACGTAAACAGTTTTAGAGCTTTGCAACGTGCTATTGAATATGAAATAGATAGACAAATCGAACTTGTTGAAGATGGTGAAGAAGTTGTTCAAGAAACAAGATTGTGGGACGATGCAGAAGGCGTTACAAAATCTATGAGAGGCAAAGAAGATGCTCACGATTATAGATATTTCCCAGAACCTGATTTGATGCCATTATCTATTTCAAGAGAATGGGTTGAAGAAGTTAGAAAAACACTTCCTGAATTGCCTGCTCAAAAACGTGAAAGATATATGTCACTTGGTTTGAATGAGTATGACGCAAGCGTTATTGTTGAGCAAATGGCTTCAGCGTTGTTCTTTGATAAGGTTCTAGAACTTGGTGCTGATGCAAAGAGTGCTGTAAACTTTATGATGGGACCTATTGCAGCTCATTTAAAAGAAGAACATATCGAAATTTCTGATACTAAGTTGACACCTGAAAACTTGGCTGAATTACTTGGTATGATTGAAAAGAACACTATTTCTAATAATGTTGGTAAACAAATCATTGTTGATATGATGAACGATGGTACTTCTGCAAAGAAAATTGTTGAAGAAAAAGGTTTGAGTCAAATTACTGACGTTAATGCTATTAGAAAAATTGTTGAAGAAATTGTTGCTAATAACCAGCCACAAGTTGAACAGTATAAATCTGGTAAAACAAACTTGTTTGGTTTCTTTGTAGGACAAGCTATGAAGGCTACAAAGGGTAAAGCAAATCCTAAGACAGTTAATGAAATTTTGAGAGAATTACTTGATTCTTAATCAGAATATATATAATTAACAAGGGCTTCAGTTTGAAAAACTGAAGCCCTTGTTTTTTTTCTAAAACTTTTATGCAACAAATTCTTTTGTTGGTTTAGGTTCGTTTTCTTTATCGTTCATTTTTTCAAGAGGTGCTTGTGGTTCAGGTTTAGGGTGAGTTTTTGCGTATGCTTTTGCAGTTGTGTTATCTGCTATAAACTTACCTGTTCTGCTACCTAGTTCAAACGCACCACAAGATACAGTTATAAAGCCTAGCGCTTTTATCAATCCACCGAGCTTGCCTTGTGGAAGTTTGCCTAAGATTTTGTTTGATTTGCAGAAGTTTTTGCCTGCAGTTACTATTCCGTTAAGTATCTTGTTATTTTGGTAATGTGCTACGTTTCCACCTAGGCCAAAAAGTTTTTTATATGCCCATTCGGCACCAAACATAAAACTCATTGCACCGAGTTCTTTTATTGAGGCAGATTTTTTGTCATCAGCCTTATAGGCACGAACGGCACTAGCTACACAAAGGATAGGGTTTACTAGTTTTGATAAGATGTTTACACTTTTACATACTCCATCAAAAATTTTGCTAGAGTTTCTAGCTGTTTCGATTGTTCCAGAAACTCTGTTAAGTCCGTCTGCAACAGCACCAGTTTTGCCGTGTGCAAGTTCTAGTACGTCGCTTGCTGCATTTTTAACTTGAAGTCCAGCAACAAGTGCACGTTCTTTTTGGTCAGCACGTAATGAATTGTTGGCTTTATCAGTATTCATACAGCCAAACACTAGCATTCTAATTGGATCTGCTAAACTTACAGACATACAAAGACCTTATTCTAACTAACACACATGTATTTTAAGTAAATTTTTTCAATGTTTTTGCTAGTTTAATAATATATTGGAGTAATGTTTTACAAAAGTTAACGATAAAAATATAATAGGTTTATAATTAATAACCTATAGACCAAACTTTTGGTTTTACAGAATTAGATTTTTTCTTGTTTACAATATTATCTGAATCAACTTCAGTTGCTTCAATTACTTGTTCAGGACGTTGAAGTAAGTTGTTCTTTTGCATAGTTAAATCTACGTTGTTGAATGATTTTAATCTATCAAGTTTGTTTTGAAGTTCTGCGTTTTCAACATTTAAAAGAGTTGTTTCTCTGCTGTATTCGTTTAGTTTAATTTCGCTAGAAACAACGAAGTAATAACTAATTGTTGAAATAACGATAATACATAACAAAAGACCAGATAATGTATCATTAAATTTTTTTAATGCGATATCGCTGGCAGTATTTTCTTTAGGAAAATAGCCTGTAATGATTTGATTATCACGTTGTTGTTGGATACTGTTAGTGTTGAAACCTTGTCTTGGTTCACGAACACTGTTTATATTGCGATTTGTTACTCTGTAATTGTTCAATTATTTAACCTAATTTTGTTTGACACATCTAACGATTCTTAGTTTAGCGCTTCTAGAAGGTGGATTAATTCTAATTTCATCTTCCGATGCTGTTATCGGTTTTCTCGTCACCAATTCGATTCTAGGTGGTGGGCAGTTACATATAGGGTTATTACATCTACATTTTTGAGCTTCAAACTTGAAAAGTTTTTTAACTATCCTGTCCTCTAAAGAATGAAAACTGATTACAGATATTATAGCACCATAATCTAATAAATCCAACACATCTTCTAAAACTTTTTTTACATTTGTTAACTCTTGGTTTACTTCAATTCTTATTGCCTGAAAAACACGTGTGGCAGGGTGTATAGAGGACTTTATTCTAGGTGTTGAATTTATAATTAGTTCACTTAATTGTGTAGTTGTGTTAATTTTTTCGTGTTTTCTTGTTTCGACAATCGCTTTTGCTATACGTTTTGAAAACCTTTCTTCACCATATTCGCTAAAAATTCTTACAAGTTCATCTTCTTTATAAGTGTTTACAACATCATAAGCTGTCAAATCTCCTGACATATTGAATCTCATATCAAGTGGTGCTTCTTTTGAAAACGAAAAACCACGTTCTTGTTTTGTTAGTTGGTGATATGATGCTCCTAAATCAAGTAAGACTCCACCTGTTATTTTTTCTATTCCGTGTGATTTTAATGCTGATTTTATGTTTGTGTAAGAATCTTTTATTATTGTTAAATTTTTATATTTTTCAAGACGTTTTGATGCATAATTTATTGCATCATCATCTATGTCAAATGCAAAAAGTTTGCCGTTCGGTGAAATTCTTTGAAGGATTAGTTCACTATGACCACCACCACCAAGTGTGCAATCAACATAAATTAGCCCATCTCTGCAGTTTAGTGCATCTACGGCTTCTTGTTTCATT
Source organism: Candidatus Gastranaerophilales bacterium HUM_9 (assembly GCA_002103075.1). Classification (GTDB taxonomy): domain Bacteria; phylum Cyanobacteriota; class Vampirovibrionia; order Gastranaerophilales; family Gastranaerophilaceae; genus UBA2883. The sequence continues at coordinate 35,297 of DABG01000006.1, forward strand.
ACGGTATAGTGATTAAATTCTGTATTTTGATTGTTTTGTGACATAAGTTTATTATATGATAAACATGTTTAAATAAAATATTTTGTATGATAGAATGTTTATTAATAATTTGGGGAATAAGATTAGATGATTAAAGAAAGATTAGAATATCTAAAATCTGAGATAAATAAGCACAATCATAACTATTATGTTTTAGATAATCCAACAATAAGCGACTATGAATATGATATGTTGTTTAAAGAATTAAAAGAGATTGAAGCAGAACACCCTGAATTAAAAACTCCTGATAGTCCTACTCAACGTGTAGGTTCTGTAAGTACAGGTTTTGAAGAATATAAACACGAATATAGACTTTATAGTTTGGATAATTCTTATAATCCGGAAGATTTGAGAAAATGGTATGATCGTGTAACAAAAGAATATGGAAAAACTAATCTTGATTTGGTTTGTGAACTAAAAATTGATGGTCTAGCGATTGCATTGAGTTATAAAAACGGTATTTTTACAACTGGTGTAACTCGTGGTAACGGGATTATTGGTGAAAATATTACCCAAAATTTAAAGACAATTAAGGCTATTCCTTTAAAATTGTTTGAAAATGTTGATATTGATGTACGTGGAGAAATTTATATGCCCGTATCATCGTTTAACAAATTGAATGAAGAAAGTTTGAAGAATGGCGAAAAAGTTTTCGCTAACCCTAGAAATGCGGCAGCTGGTTCATTAAGACAATTAGATAGTTCAATTACAGCAAAACGTGATTTATCAATGTTTACTTATACGGTTATTCTGCCGAAAGAAAATACAGAGATTAAAACTCATTGGGATAGTATCCAATATGTTAAAAAGCTCGGGTTTAAGACTAACCCTAATATTAGATTGGTGCATAGTATTGATGAAGCTATAGCATTTTGCGATGAGTGGGCGACAAAAAGATTTGATTTAGATTATGCAACAGACGGTGTTGTTATTAAGATAAATGATTTTTCTGCTCAAAATGAAATAGGTTATACCTCAAGAGCTCCAAAGTGGGCAACGGCTTTCAAATTCCCACCTGAAGAAATAGCAACAACTCTTTTAGATATAGAGTTAGGAGTAGGAAAAACAGGTGCTGTGACACCTGTGGCAGTGCTTGAACCTGTGCTTTTGGCTGGGTCTACTGTATCAAGAGCAAGTTTGCATAACTTTGATGAGATACAAAGACTTGATGTCAGAATTGGTGATAAGGTATTCATTAAAAAAGCTGCTGAAATTATTCCAAAAGTTGTTAAGGTTGTTGATGATGACGAACATTTAACAAGACCTGTTTATGTCCCACCAAAAGATTGTCCTGAGTGTCATTCTCCGTTGGAATATAAAGACGGTGAGGTGGTTGCATATTGTTCTAATCCGAATTGTCCATCTGTGTTGAAAGCAAAACTTGAATATTGGGTTTCAAAGGAAGCTATGGATATAGATTTTATTGGACCATCTGTGATTGAACAGTTGTTTAATAAAAATATGGTCAAGTATCCTCAGGATTTTTATAAGTTAGCTCAACAAGATTTTATGCAGTTGGATTTGGTTAAAGAAAAATCTGCGTTTAATATGTATAATTCAATTCAGAATAGTAAAGAACGTCCTTTGGCAAAGTTTGTTACAGCACTTTCTATTAGACATGTTGGGAAAGAAACTGCAGAAATATTGGTTAATGAGTTGAAAACTCTAGATGGAATAAAGTCTGCAACGCTTGAACAGTTGTCTTCTATTGAGGGAATTGGTGAAAAGATAGCTTTGAATATTTATGAGTTTTTTAAATCTGAAAGAACGCAAAAAATGTTAGAGGAGTTAACTGAGTTAGGTGTAAAACCTGTTGAAAGTTCTCAAGTTGTTTCAAACGAGTTATCAGGATTGGTATTTGTGTTGACAGGTACTTTATCAAAGATGACAAGAGATGAAGCTGGTGAAATATTGAAATCTATGGGTGGAAAAACATCTTCATCTGTTTCAAAGAAAACATCTTATGTAATAGCAGGTGAAAATGCTGGGTCAAAACTTGACAAAGCACGTACATTAGGTGTACAAATATTAAATGAAGACGATTTTCTTAAATTAGTTAATTATAATAAATAGCGAATTAACAAAAGGTGATATAATGAAAAATTTTAATATGATTCAAATAAATGGTTTAAGAGGAATATTGATGGCATGTGGTATTGGTGTATGCTTGGCTGCTGGATTTATTGTATTCCCTGGGTTTGTAATGAAGTCTTTATGGAACGTAGTAGCTAATTTTACAGGCATGGTTCCAAGTATTGCTTTGGTTCAAGGTGTTTTGTTATGGGCAATAATGGTTATTGGTTACATGGTATTTAGAAAAAATCCTATGTTTATAGAATTCCGTTCTGCAAGAGATTTGTCAGAGGAAGAAATGAATACAGTCATGAAACGTATTAAAATTCAACAAGAAGCAGATATAATTGCAAGAACAATGATGGAAGCACAAAGAGAATTTGAAAAGAAATGTGCTGAAAATCCTGTTGAAACAAAGGTCGAAGAAAAAGAAAAAAATCATATTGACATTTAATTTTTTTCTTAGTATTATATATTTACTGGGTTCGCCGGTATAGCTCAACGGTAGAGCAACGGTTTTGTAAACCGTAGGTTGTAGGTTCGATTCCTATTACCGGCTTTTTTCCTAAAACTTTGCCCTTGTGGCTCAGGGGTAGAGCACTCCCTTGGTAAGGGAGAGGTCACGAGTTCAAATCTCGTCAAGGGCATATTTGAAAGAATATGTCAAAAACAGTCAATGTGGGTAGATGGCCGAGTGGCTAAAGGCGACAGACTGTAAATCTGTTCCCGCGAGGGTACGGTGGTTCGAATCCACCTCTGCCCAATCTTTAAGAAAAGACTTCCGAAAGGGAGTCTTTTTTAGTTTGTAGAGGGCAAGGAGGCGTTTTCTCACCACCGAGGTGGTTCTCCCCTCCATTTGCTAACATAAGGAGGTACATTCCGAAAAACAATAATTTGTCTTGGATTATTCGGGTTTGCTAAACACTATATTCACTTTTAAATTCTACCGAATTTAGTCGTTCATTCCGTGTTTTACGCTCTTACGGGTTTCGGACTTTGTCCTCACCTCCTCTCACAAAACAATACTTAATTGTTTTGTTCGGCAGAGTCGAAAATCCGCAATTGTTTTTCTCGACGCAAACGGAGTCCTTACCTCTGCCCAATCTTTAAGAAAAATACGATAGATTTATCTATCGTATTTTTTTTGTATGTAGATATATAAATAGTCATAAAGGTATAGAGAACGTTGAAAATTGAATAAAGGCATAAAGAATTGAGTTTTCATCAAGTTAACGAAAGGAGGCTCTGATGATAATTCAAATCAGCGTAACAGAACTGATAGAAATATTGGCAATGCTAACAGTTCTGTTGAAGATAAAGTCCTAAATGGACGAGGTAAAGGACGTAACGCATCCTTTGCCTTTATTCATATTTTAATCTATTTCTCAAATTTTTCAAGTGTTTAGCAACAAAACTTAACAGAAAGGATTAAATCATGAACAAACCATTTATAGAAATGGCAGAAAAAGAATTAAGAATTTTGATAGAAAAAAGAGCTGAACAATATAATAAAGCTCAAGATAGAGTTGACCGTTTCGGTTCTTTCAAATGCATTAGTCAAGCAGAAAAATATTTGATGAAGTATGTAGATTTATTATTTATCGCATATAATAAAGGTTTTGCTTTATCAGAAGAAGAAAAACAAACAGTATCACTTAAAAAAATGAGGATTGCATAATGGTAAACATCAGAATAAGATATTCAACTCCTGAATATAACGTTTTAGAGATAGGATTTTATCGTGGTGAAGCGTTGTTATATAACGTTTTTTATAACGTTGAAGGCTTATCAGAAGATGACCTTATCAAATTAAAAAAAAAGCATGTGCAAAGTTCTGTACAGTATTTCCTGAAATATCATTAAAAGATGTTATGAAAGGTTTTAATGGTGTTGATGATAAAATGTATCAATTATATAAAGACACTTTTAACCCCAAAGGTGCAGGACGTAAAGCAGGAAAGAAAATTGGCAGAATAAAGCCTGAAACCGTTGTATTTTCCCGTCGTGTTACATTAGAAGAGAAAGAATTCCTTGAAAAAGCATTAAAAGAATTTAGACAACAAAAAAGAGGGCTGTAATAATACAGCCCTTAAATTTGGTGTTTATTAAGAATGGAGTTTGTAAATATTTAGCTTTTCATATAAAATCATTTTATGAATATCCAAAAAATAAATCAAACAAACAATTATTCTCAACCTGCATACAAGGGGTTACATGTTATGGATCCAAAGGTGCAAAAACAGTTATTAACAACCTTGAACCCCAAACAATTGAATAACTTATCTAAAATAGCAAAATCTCAAGAAGATAATTCTGTTCACATATTATTAGACTCAAAGAATGGAAAGCAACTCAATGCATCTCTATATTCTCCATATAGAATTAAAAATTTTAAAACTGAATATAAACAAGTTCCTTTTTTAGAATCTAAAATGCATTTTATTCAACGTGTTGCAAATACTGCAAATAAATATAAACAACAAATAAAAAATTTTAAAGTACTTAAACTAAACTGGATTTATTCTGTTTTACCTGAATGGAAAGATAAAATGAATCTTTAATATATTTGATATTTGATTAAAATTATCTATTCTTTTGTATCAAGTCCTTGTTTGCTAGCTTTTATATCAGCTCTCATAGATCTTCTTTTATTTTCTTCTTTATCCATATATTTTTCAATCTAACATTTGTAAGAAAATCAGCTGCTACAATCCCTAGATATATGCCTGTCCGTGAATAATTTTTTTGTTACATATTAGTTATTTTATTAGCAAGTTTTTTTATTACGATTTTTATAATAATAACAACTATTACAAATTTTAAGGATAATCATGAATATAATTAACGCTGGATTGTACACAAATAGTGTAACTTCATTAAAAAATAATCGTCTAAATCAGTCAAAAAATAATAATATAACTAACACAATAAGTAATAATTATAATATGCCAGCATTGGCTCCAAATTATTTGGCTAAAATAAATTTTAGAGGAAAATTAGATTGGAAAGCTATAGCTGATTACACAACAGATATGGGAAAACGTATATATTCAAAACGTAACGTTACTGAATTTTCAAATATTCATAAAAATGCTAGCGGTATTACTGAGGGCCGTGGATTGCCAGAAGAGTGGCTTAGTAGAATCGAAAATCCAGAAAAATTTGATAAGGACAACTTTATCACTGAATTCGGGGAATGTTTTGAAAAAGAAAGAAAATTTTCAGATGTTGATAGATTAAATGACGATTTAACTAATCTTTTTACTAAAAACGGTATTATTGATGAAAAAACACCTTTATCAGTAAAATATATTGGGCATGGATTTCAAGCTTGGGCATATAAAATAGGTATCGGAAAAGATGAAAATAAAGGTGTTGTAGCTAAATTATTTAAACGTGATAATAATTATCTCCAAAACCACGGAAACCATACAGAACAAAACCTTGCTGAGTATGTAAAGAATTATGCAGGTGATAAATCAGAGTTTGTAAAATATTATTATGGTGATACAAAACACGGTTTAATGGTTGTAGATTATTTACCACCAAATATTGAAAAACCAAAAGACAAATTAGATTTAAGCGATATTGGTGTTGGTTATGGTGATGATTTTCCTAAAAACAGAATTAATGGTTATATTTGTGATTTCGGGGGAATAGAAACTGTTTCTAACCTCGTTGGTAACAAGTTAGCACAAGATGTTCATTCTGCTATTAAGTACGCTGAAACTCCTGAGAAAAAGGTTGAAATTTTTAACGATATAATTTCTAAGAACGATGGTTCAGATGACTTTAAGGATAAGGCTATTGGTCTTGTTCACGGTATTAAACATATGCCAAAAGAAATTCAACCAGAGTTATATCAAAAATGTTATGACTTAAAGAGTCACAGGGTTAATATAGCTCTAATTCAAAATATCAAGAATTTTGAACGAACACCTGTATTAGATAATTTGACTGAAAAACTTGTGACGAATGTTGATGATATAAAAGCTGTAGAAAATATAGCAAAGGAAATTAAACATGTTCCGGACAAGTTACGTCATAAGTTTTTTGAAGAACAAACTGACACAAAACACTCTGCAACAATTAAATATCTAGCAAGAAACATTAATCAATATTATAAAGATATGCCAAACCGTGTACATATCTATCAAACATTTAGTGATAATGCAGACCCTTATGCAAGCGTTGCTTTGATAAACTCTATGAAATATATGGGAAGCAGTCGTTATGGTGAATATTTCGAAAAATTCTTCTCTAAAAATGATGATATGGTTAATACATCTTTAGCAAGATCAATTGATTTGTTAAATGATGATAAAAACCTTCAACAAAAATGGATTGATAAGCTATTAGCTTGTGATAATGAGCAAGTTACAACTGGCTTATGTGAAGTCGTGCCATTTATAAATGATGAATTGAAAGTACCGTTGTATGACAGATTGTTAAATTCAAAAGACAAGGTTGCAAAGGAATTTTTGGCAGAAAATTTAACTTCTATCCCAGGATATAAACAATCACAGGATTGGATTCCTAGATTGTTAGATGGTGCAGATAATATGGTTAGAGGAACTATTGCAAACACAGTTAAAGATATGCCTGAGGGAAAAATTAAAAAAGATTGGTCAAGACTTGTATCAGATGGTGCAGACAACTCTGTTCGTGATAAACTTTCAAACCGTGAATCTAGATATATGTAGGTGAAACTCTGTGAGCGTGGAGCAAATACAGGGTAATTTCGGAATCCCTGCGTACATTTAATGTCTAAACTCTTTCTTTAATATTATTCGGAACAGTAGTGAAACTTATTTTAATATCCCTGCGAACACTAAGACTCTTTCAAGTTCTTAATATGTTTGTAAACGTAAATAACTCCTAATATACCGAAAACAGCAATTATAACTGCATCAAACTTATGCCAAATACTTTTTAGAGCTTCAAAGTTTTCACCCATCTTGATACCAACATAAACAAGAACATAGCTCCAAATCAATGAACCTAAAAATGTAAGAGTGAAGAACGTGCGTTTTCTTGCTCTAAGGATACCTGCAGGCAAAGATACAAAGGTTCTTACTACAGGTAACATTCTGCATAAGAAAAATGCCCAATCACCATACTTATCAACCCATTTGTCTGCTTCTTCTAAATCTTTTTTAGACACAAGGAAGTATTTGCCGTATTTTTCAACAAAATCTCTTCCACCAAAATATCCAATGTAATATGATGGAATAGAACCAAGTACACAACCAATTGCACCAAAGATTGAGGCTGTGTGTATACTGTTAATTTTGCCTAGTGTAACCATATAGCCTGCAAACGGTAAAATAGCTTCACTCGGTAATGGAATATTACAAGATTCAATTGCCATTAAAAAACTTATACCCCAAGGTCCAAAAAGTTTTATGACTTCTTGTATGAACCCGACTAGCATTCCTAAAATTGTTTCTATCATTTTTAACTTCCCTGTATTCTATTTTGAAAGTAGGATTTTATCGAATTTTTCTTGATAAAATCCAACATTGATGTTCAATCTTTTTGCAATATCAAAAAGTTGTTCTATCAAATTTCTTTCTGCTTGTGTAGACATATTTTCAATTAAATCGTTTAATTGAGTAATAATTTTTGTGTAGAATATGTTTTGAGCATCAGAAATATCAACTTTTATATCAAGTTTTTCTATTTCATCAAGCAAGTCGTGTAACATATCTGCTTGTTGATATTCAAGGCTGAACACCAATCTATTAATGTTTTCAGTAATTTTTTTACTGAACAAAGCACTTGTAGGCTTTTTATCAAGTTTGATACCAATTCTTTTTGCTTCAAAATTGATATCACTTGCAAGCTGAATAACGTTTTCATCAATATAAGCGTTTGATTGAGTGAATAAATCGTTAAACTGTTTTGTAAGTGTGTATTGTGCTGAAATCTTGAATTCATCTGGAATATCAAGTCCTAAATCTTGCAAGTGCAATACAGAGCTTTTTCCCTCGTTGTAAATATCTTCATAAGATTTTGCGAACTCGTCAAGACGTTCTTTTAACAAGATTTGAAGTATCTTACGACGTTCTTCAATAAAGATATCTTTAAGAGTGAAGTATTCTCTACCAAAGAAATCGTCAATAGCTCTAATTGTTTCAGTCATTGGATTTACGATGAATATTTTAGACAATTTATTTTTGATTTCACCATATTCTGATGTACATTCTCGGATTGCACATTGAAAATCCCCACCAGAAAACTGCAATAGAGCCAACATATAATTGTGTTTTTCAAGCGTAATTCTTGATTGAATTTGAACTTCTGCAATAATCAAAGATGTGTCGCCTTTTTTAAGACGTTTGTAATCACGTTTTTTGATTCTATAGCAGTATACATTTTCTTTTTCGTTCAGTTCTTGATAAATTGATGATACAGCCCACAAACTTACTATTTGTTTTGAAGTAATAACAGAAGGTTTTACAAATCTGTTATAGATATCTTTACCAGAACCGATTTCTGGATAATTACTTCTTGCTTCAGAAAGAATTTCAAGGTATCTGTCTTCAAAATTCGTATCTGTAAATTCGCTAATAAGTTGTATAACTTTAGCAGAGTATTTCATGATTTGAACTGTTTCGATACCAGAAAGTTCGCAGAAGAACCAACCGCAACTTGTGTACATAAGCATCAAATCACGTTGGATTTCTAATAATTTCATACCTTTAACTTTTTGTTCATCGGTTAAATTAGGTAGGAAGTATTCGTTTTGGAACTTTTGTACATTTGACAAACTTCTATCCAAAATTACGTCGATATAGTTGTATCTGGCTTGAATAGGGTCTTTAAAATAATCCTTTCCAAGTTTTTGTACAACAGGATAAACAGCATCTCTTAAATAATCCATAGCTTCACGAAGTGGTTTTCTCCATTTTTGGTTCCAACCTGCGTGACCCCCTGTAGAACAACCACAATCTTCTTTCCAACGACCAACTCCGTGAGAACAGCTCCAAGATGAAACATCTTTAAGGTCTACTTGCCAATCACTGCGGTATTTATCAAGGTATTCTGCGTAGTTTGTAACAGTGAAGTCTGAATCTTTTATTTTCATAGACATTATGTATGCCAATGCCATATCACCGAATTTTGTGTGGTGACCGTAGCTTTCACCGTCGGTTGCAATGTTTACAATTTGAGGATAGTTTCTGTCGTAAGAAATACCATCTTTAAGTCTGTTCATGAACTTATTGCCATCTCTTAAAAGTTCGTCGAAAGCAACAGATTTTGAGATTGCACCATCATAGAAAAATAAGTCTATGAATTTTCCTGGAGCAGATTTGATATAGTATCTGTAAGAGCGAGCAGGGTCAATGTTACCCCAGCTAACGTCTTGCCAGTCGTTTTCATCTAATTTCTTGATAGCTTTTGCTTGGAATGGTGAAAGGATAGTGAACTTGATTCCGTTTTCTTCAAGAACTCTTAGAGTATCATCATCAACAGCAGTTTCTGCTAGCCACATACCCTCTGGAGCTCTGCCGAAACGGGTTTCAAAATCACGAATTCCCCATTTTACTTGGGTTTGTTTGTCTAGTTCGTTTGCTAATGGCATAATGATATGGTTATAAACCTGTGCAATTGCGTTACCATGTCCATTGTGAGCTTCTACACTTTTCATATCAGCTTTGATTATTCTTTCATAAGCTAATGGTGCAAATTGTTGCATCCAAGATAACAGTGTTGGACCAAAGTTGAAACTCATATATTCGTAGTTGTTTACTAGACAGATTATTTCATTTTTGTTATTGACAACTTTTGATACAGAGTTTGGTGCATAACATTCATTGTTTACTCTTTCATTCCAATCGTGACAAGGGTTTGCACTTGGTTGAAGCTCAATTGCTTCTAACCACGGATTTTCTCTCGGTGGTTGGTAAAAATGTCCGTGTATAGCCAAAAATACGTCTTTTTTCTTTGTTGTCATAACTTCTCCATACTATATTATTTCTTGTTTAATTTGTCTAATTTATCGACATCAACCCAAACATCGCCTAAAGCGTTTGAAAATACTACGCCTGAGAATTGGATTGTATCTCCTTCTTTAAGTTCGATATATTTTTCTGCAAATCCTCTTTTTACGAATAATTTCATTTCTGGAAGAGGAATTTTTTTGTCTGTATCAGGTCTGAAAATTAAGAAAGATATGCAGTCCTCAGAGCTTCTCATCGCAGGTTTGTAATCAAGACCTAGTGTTGAGAATTTGTTAAACTTTGCAGATACGTTTATTCTTTTACCCATATAGTTATTAGGTGATTTAACCACAGAGATTGGGTTTACAAGATTTGTTAATAGAACAACTGGTGTATCTTGTTTTTTTACTTCTTTTTGTGGTTCAGAAACTTCTATTTCACAAGGTGGAGTAGAATTATCTTTTTCTGTTGGTGCATTCGTTTCTGATGCAAAAACTCCAAAACCTATAACTAATGCGAATAATATACTAAATAAAATACTAATTTTTTTCTTCATACAATTAACTCTCCTATCGTTTATATTTTATCATACTTTAGATTTTTTGTAACTATTTTACTATTGTTTGATTGGATGATTTTTAGGAAAGGTACTAATTTTTTATTGATATTTGAGGTTTTGTAAAACAGACCTACAATATTTGTTGTAAAATTATAAAAAAGGAAGAAAATATGAAATATAAAAATTTAGAAAGATTAGTAGAAATAATAGAAACATTAAGAGGCGAAAACGGTTGTGTTTGGGATAGAGCACAAACTCACCAAACATTGACTCCTAATATGTTGGAAGAAGCTTATGAAGCAGTAGAAGCAATAAAAGAGAATAATCCTACTCATTTAAGAGAAGAATTGGGTGATGTATTATTACAGGTTGTTTTGCACTCTCAAATAGCTAAAGATAATAATGAATTTGATATTGAAGATGTTGCAAAGGAATTAAACGAAAAACTTATTCATAGACACCCTCATGTTTTTGGTAATGCAGAAGTTAATTCCCCACAAGATGTTGTTGAAAATTGGGACAAGTTAAAACAAGAAGAAAAAAAAGAAAGAAAATCACAGATGGACGGTATCCCAATTACATTACCTGCGTTGATGGCTTGCCAAAAAATTAGTAAAAGAGCGATTAAAGTTGGATTTGAATGGGATAAAGTTGAAACTTTAATGGATTGTGTAAAGTCTGAGTTTGATGAGTTCTTTGAAGAAGTGAAAAATAATGACAAAAACTCAATGGAAGACGAGATGGGCGATATTTTGTTTGCTGTTGTGAATTTGGCAAGATGGTATAAAATTGATGCTGAACAGGCTTTGTTGAGAGCTAATAAAAAATTTATGAATCGTTTTAGAATGATGGAGAAATTAGCCGTTAAGCCTCTTGAAGAATATTCTTTTGAAGAATACGATAAGTTGTGGAAAGAAGCTAAACGTACTATAAAAGAAAATTTAGTTAAATAATATGATAAAAAAGGAGAATTTATGTTAAATGTTGAAAATACAGTGTTTTTAATGATAGATATTCAGGAAAAACTTGTGAATATGTTGAAAAATTCAATGGAGATTGCTAATAATAATGCAATCTTAGCTAAAACTGCTCAAATTATGGGTGTTCCTGTAATTTTAACAGAACAATATCCACAAGGATTGGGTTCAACTGTTTTATCAGTAAAATCTTTCGTTGACGGAGCTAATATTTTTGAAAAAACAACTTTTTCTGCATTAAAAGTTGAAGAAATTAAGGCTAAGTTGGAAGAAACTGGTAAAAAGAATGTTGTTTTAACAGGTATTGAGTCACACATTTGCGTTTATCAAACGGCAAGAGAGTTGATAGAAGCCGGTTATAATGTGTTTGTTGTAAAAAATGCTTGTGCAAGCAGAAGTAAAAAAGATTATAGAACAGCTTTAGAATTGATGAGAGATTATGGTGTAAAACTTACTTGTGTTGAAACTGTGTTGTTTGAACTTTTAGAATCATCAAAAAATCCTCATTTTAGAGAAGTACAACTTTTGATAAAATAAGGCTATAATTGAGTTTTGTTAAGAAATGCTACGTAATATTAAGGTATATTACGTAGCATTTTATATAGAACTCTACCTATTTTTTAAGGATATATTTGCGTTTGACAAAATTATTTTAAGTTTTGTAACAAGAAATGTTAACGAATAATATATAGAGGGTATATATAAAGTATATAACACAGGTTGATATGTAAAAGGTGTTGAGAGTAGAACAGATTAATAATTCATACATTTATACCTAGAGGTTGTACAAAAAAATAATATTTACCAAATATTACCCCCCCCATATTTAATATCGTCAATAATAATTACGTGTAACGAAGGAGTTTTTTACTATGGCTAACAATTTACCTATCAGAATGAAGCAAACAACAAAAGCAACTAGACCATCAACAAATGTTGTATTGAAATCTTGTACAGATTCAGATTTAGCACAATACATTAGAGATATTGCAAAATATCCTGCATTATCAACAGAAGAAGAAAGAGAAGTAGCAAAAAGAATTAAAGCTGGTGATGATGAAGCAAAAAAAGAATTAATTCAAGCAAATTTAAAATTGGTTATTTCTGTAGCAAAAAAAGCAATTCATATGTCAGCATTACCATTGATTGATTTAATTCAAGAAGGCAATCTTGGTTTGATGGTAGCAGTTGAAAAATATAATTGGAAATTGGGTTATAAATTCCAAACTTATGCGACTTGGTGGATTAAACAAGCTATGTTTAAAGCAATTTCTGAACAATCTCATAGTATGAAGATTCCTGTATATATCCAAGAAACTTTGTCTAAGTTCTCAAAAATCAAGGCAGAAATGGAACGTAAATATAACTGTCAAGTTAAGAATAAAGATGTTGCAGAAAAAATGAATATTTCACCTGATAAATTGGATACATTCTTGTCAGCATATTCTAAGACTATTTCAATTGAAGGCAGTATGGAATATCAAAACGGCAAAGAAATGTCTGTAGCTGATATTTTGGAAGATAGCAATACAAATGTTGCAGCAGCAGCAGAAGCAGAAAATTTAAAACGTGATTTAGAGAGAGTAATTTCTACATTAAAAGAACGTGAACAAAACGTAGTTAAGATGCGCTACGGACTAGGGGATATTTCAAAAAGAACTCTTGAGGAAATTGGTAACTTGTATGGTGTAACAAAAGAATGCATCAGACAAACTGAGTTGAGAGCTTTGAGAAATATGAGAAACAATAAATTGTTAAGTTGTTATGCAGACTAAATTGTGAGTGATAAACAAATACTTGTGTGGTCGGTTGTGTATTCATCGACCACTTTTTATTTTGTTTCAGGATTCCTGCGAACACTCTAGTTATCAGAATTTTTTTCAGAAATCAATTTATCACTTTTTGAAATAATAAGTTTGTCGTTTTCAATCGTATATTGAACCATATTAATATTTGGGTCGACATCTAAAAATTTCAAAATAGTTGAATTTATACTTAATGCCCAACCATTACCGTTTCTCATTAATTTTCTATCGTAACTCATATATACATCTCATATTACATTGTACTTGACAACATAATACTTTTTGTTTATTTTAAAATCTAATCTTACAAAAGACTGTACAATGTAAGTAAAGGTGAAATTATGAAAAAGTTTTTAATTATTTTTTTATTGACATTTGTAGGTGTATGTTCATTTGCAAATGAGAGAGTAAAAGTTTCTTTGGCACGTGTATATGATGGTGATACCATAGAAATATTAAATGAAAATAATCAAAAAGAAATTATAAGGTTTTTAGGAATTGATTGTTATGAGTCTAAACCAAATCAAAGGTCGTATCGTCAAGCCTATGAAAACAATATAGAAATAAGTGAGGTTGTAGCAGAAGGAACAAAATCAACTTTAGCACTTGTTAAACTTTTTAAAGATAATCCAACAAAAAATCTCTATTTGGTAAGGTACGGAAAAGATAATTATAATCGGACTTTGGGTATTTTATTTTTAGGAAAAATGAATATAAATAATTATATGTTAAAGTCAGGTAATGCACTTAAATATACACATATAAAATATTAATAAAAATAATTAAATATAAATAAAAGGTGCGAGATGCTCTGCATCTCGCACCTTCTTAAAAATAAAAACAATTTTTACTATGCTTCATCTAGTGCAGCAACACCTGGAAGTACTTTACCTTCGATGAATTCTAGTGAAGCACCGCCACCTGTTGATACGTGTGTGAAGTCTTCTGCTTTACAGAATTTCTTAGCAGCTGAAACTGAATCACCACCACCGATTACAGAAGTAGCACCATTTTTTGTTGCTTCTACAATTGCTTCTAATACAGCTTTTGTACCTTCAGCGAATTTAGGGTTTTCAAATGCACCAACTGGTCCGTTCATCAAGATAGTTTTTGATGATTTAAGAACTTCTGCGAATGCTTTTCTTGATTCTTCACCAGCATCTACACCTTCAAATCCGTCTGGAATTTCGTTGATTTTAACGAATTTGTTTGTACCGTTACCAGAGAAGTCGTCTGTTACTAATACATCTGTAGCCATAACCAATTTAACGCCTTTTTCAGCAGCTTTCTTTTCGATTGCCTTAGCTGTTTCGATTTGGTCGTCTTCACAAATTGAGTTACCGATTTTACCGCCGTTAGCTTTTACGAATGTATAAGCCATACCACCACCGATAATCAAATTATCTACTTTATCGATTAAGTTTTCTAAAACACCAATCTTAGAAGAAACTTTTGCTCCACCAACTACTGCTGTGAATGGTCTTATTGGGTTATCAAGTGCTTGTGATAAACATCTTAATTCTTTTTCCATCAATAAACCAGAAACTGCTGGGCTTAACAACTTAGCAACTTTAGCAGTTGAAGTGTGTTTTCTGTGTGCAGCACCGAATGCGTCGTTTACATAAAAATCACCAAGTTTTGCTAATTCTTCAGCAAATGTCATATCATCATCTTTTGCTTCTTCAGCTTTGTAGTATCTGATGTTTTCTAACAATGCTACTTGACCATCTTTCAATGATTCTAATTCTTTTTCTGCACCTTCGCCAACTGGTTTAGATACGAACAAAACGTCTTCGCCTAAAACTTTTGATAGGTGTTTTGCAACTGGAGCTAATGAGAATTCTGGATTCCATTCTCCTTTTGGTCTACCTAAGTGTGCCATCAAAATAATTTTTGCACCTTTATCTTTTAAAAATTTAACTGTAGGAAGAATTGCTTGAATTCTTGTGTCGTCAGTTACGTTCTTATCTGCATCTAGAGGTACATTTACGTCAACTCTTACTAATGCTCTTTTTCCTTGAACATCACCTAAATCTTTTACTGATTTTTTCATCTTAAAGTTTCCTTTCTTATTACTAAGTTTTGCAAAATTATTATATAAAAAACATGATTTGATAGCAATTATTGTTTGAAAAATGTTTTATATATATTATGAAGGTTCCAAGTATTAATGTGATTAGTTCTGTTGTTTCATCAGCAGAAAAACATGTAAATCAAGTTGCAGATGTTGTTTCTAAACATACAAGTAACCCTGACGTTCTTACAAGTGCTTTGGATAGAGAAGCATATTATGCAAAAATTTTTTGTCAAGATAAAAAAGAAACGATAGTTTCTAATTACAAAACTTTCATAGATAATTTTAAGTCTGGTAAAAATTCAAAGGATTTTATTGTAAATGGTAAAAATATTGCCAGAGATATTGAAATCTTAGAAAAACCAGGTCGTTTGATTGATAACTATGTTCCAATTTATAAATCAAAAGAAGAAGCTATAGAAAATTCTTTGATAGGTGATGTTTTTCAAATTCAAGACGACAAAGCCGTTTCTATTTTGAATAGAAAAGGTAAAGTTGAGCAGTTGAAGATGGATAGACAGTCTTATTTTGATATGTTTCCACCATTAGAAAGATTTATGAGTATTCAACCAAGTTTTGGTATATGTTATGAAATAACTGCATTGAATGCTGTAATGGAAAACCCAAAAGCTCGTGAAAATTTGTTGAAGTGTATTGATACCGTTAGTAAAAAAGGAGAAATAAGAGTTACTTTTTCTAACGGTAATAAGTCTGGCCATTTGGTTAAACCAGAAATGATTGATGGTAGCAAAGAAAAGGATATTTATGCTCAAAATGTTATAGATTCAAAAATTGTAAGGGCTTGTGATGGTTTAAGATATATTCAATACGCATTGGGAAAAGAATATGAAGAACCTTTTATAAAAGATATGATTAAATCTCTAAAGAAAATTGGAGATGAAGATACCGCAAAGACTATAAAAAATATGTTTGATGGTAAGGATAAAAATATTGATGGAATAAAAGAAATAGCTATTGATTATCCAAATCATAAAAAAGATATCAATGGTTATAAAATAATTGTTGTTGATAAAAAAATAACTTCAGATGAAGAAAATGAAATAAAAATTTTAAAGAATAATTTATTATCAACAGATCTTCGTTCTGCTGGTGATGCGATTGTTCCTTGGCGACTTATGGGATTTGAAAGAAACGGTACAATCGAAGCTGGAGATTATTTAAGTAAAGAAAAACCAGCGAAAATTTTAATCAAAGACCGCAAGTTCTTGGATACTTTTAAGGACGAGAATTTAGTTACAAGTGAAAAAGAATTTCTTGATAGGTTGCGTTCACCTGAGTTCTTTGAAAATCACTTGGTTGAAGCGTATGTAGGGAATAAACAAAGTGTATCAGACTTAGAACATTGGCACAGTTTTAGATTAGCACCAATTTTAGATGATACAGGTAAAATTGAGGCTTTTGCTTTGAAAAACCCCCATGAAACGACTGATGAACGAGTAGAACTTGGGAATATTTTGGATAAAATTGATTCAATTTCGTTTGCAAGAATTGATTAAATATCTGACAAAAGTCAAGAAATAATATATTGATACAACACTAAAAATATCTAAAAGTCAGTCATTTAATCTTTTTCAAAGTTTTTCAAAAATATAACAATAAAAATCAAAGGTCGAAAGAAAAACTTTCGCCCTTTGATTTTTAATTTATAAACTTTATCCTATGAGTCTTATTCTATTCTTCTTCCATCGCCATTTTTTGAGCTTTCTTTTCAGCTCTATGTTCTTTGATAGAATCAATTGCCTTGTCTACTAAACTACCTGCCAACAAAGCACCTGCCATTACAGTACCTACTCCCATAGCTGTTACTGCCATATGGTTAGCTTTCGCTGTTTTAATAAAATCTTTTACATATTCTTTTTTTGTAAACACATTATTTAATGCATCTTTATTTTTATTATAACTTTCAACTGCATATCCAATATTATGTTTTACACCTTGAAAAATATCACCTCTACTAAGATCCTTAGCACAAATTACAGCACCTGTAACTAATCCTATTTGTTTTCCTGTATTTGATTTTTGTGGTTTTGGATTGTAATTTACTACTGGTGATTGTTGGATAGTCGTTGACATTTCATTCTCCTTTGATTGGTTCATACTTATTGATATTTATATAATTCTTGTCAAAAAAATATTTGCTAATTCCTCATAAATTCTTTACATATTTTAATAACCTCATTCTTTTTATGATATGATTGTAAAGAAAATAATTTCTTTTATTTAAAGGGGGCAATATGAATTTATTACTATTAAAACAAATCGGTTTATTCAGTGTTCTAATTGGTTTGGGTATGGGATTAGTTTCTCTTATTCCTTTTATTGGAACGGTTTTATTCATCTTATACTTTCTATTGCTTTCAGCTGTGATAATTGTTTATCTTAAAAAGATAAATGTTTTAGGAAAAATAACAGTTAAAGAAGGTGGCGTGATAGGTGCTGTAATTGGTTTTTGTTCCATTTTAGCGTTTTCTGTCGTTTTTATTCCTTTATCAGCAATTATTCAGTTCGTGTTTAAGTTTAAAGATTTTTGGGTTGGAATTATAATCAACGCTAGCTTTACATCTGTTTTGACATTTGTATTATTGATATTCTTGATTATATTTTTAGCTCTTTTGTGTGCTTTGATGAACGGTTTTTCTGGAGCTGTTACAGCTTATATTTACGAGGTACTAGAAGAATATCAGGCACGTCAAGACAATTCGTTTGAAAGTAATGATTTTGAAATAAAATAAAAAGTTGAGGTATATAATGGCATTTGAATCAAAAATAAGAACAATACAATGGATAGATAACGTATCAAGAATGGTTGATCAAACAAAAGTTCCGTATGAATTTGTAACCATTGATATAAAAACAGGTCAAGAAATGTTTGACGCTATCCAGACAATGATAGTTAGAGGTGCTCCAGCAATTGGTATTGCAGGTGCTCACGGGGTTGTTTTGTATGCTCAAGAATTACAAGCACAAAATTTATCAAGAGATGAATTTGTAAAACAGTTAATCGAAAAAGCTAAGTACTTGAAAACTTCTAGACCTACTGCAGTTAATTTGATGTGGGCGGTTGATAAACAGATTGAACTAATTGAAAACTCAAAATCTGATATATCAGGTATCGTTGAAGAATTAAAACAAAACGGTATAAAAATGGAAAATGATGATATTTCTATCAACAAAAGAATAGGGGACAATGGTGCAGAAGTTGTTCCAAAAGGTGCAACAATTCTTACTCACTGTAACGCAGGTGCGTTAGCTACAGTTGGCTATGGCACAGCCTTAGGAGTGGTTCGTTCAGCTTTTGCAAAAGATAATACTGTTCAAGTTTTTTCTGATGAAACAAGACCACGTCAACAAGGTTCAAGAATTACTACATTTGAATTAAAGATGGACGGTATCCCTGTAACTATGATTACAGATGGTATGTGTTCATATTTTATGAAAAAAGGTATGATTGATATGGTTGTTGTTGGAGCCGATAGAATTGCAGCTAACGGTGATACAGCAAACAAAATTGGTACTTATACAGTTGCTATTGCTGCAAAATATCATAACATTCCGTTTTATATTGCTGCACCTTTATCAACAATTGACACTTCAATTAAATCAGGTGATGAAATTCCTATTGAAGAACGTTCACACGAAGAAGTTACTCATATCAATGGCAAACGTGTTTGTGCTGAGGGTATTAATGTAATAAATCCAGGGTTTGATGTTACACCACACGAACTTATTACAGGTATTATTACAGAGGTTGGTATATTAAGACCTGATTATGAAAAATCTATCAAGGAAGCGTTCTCAAAATAAAAAAAGCCTCTCAATAGAGAGGAATGAGCGATGAGGATTATATTTTTATACTAATCCGATAGAATTTTCTTTCATTGGTAGAAAGTATTATAAAATATTGGTATAAAGTATTATTTTTAAGGTAAAATGGTTGTATGTTAAAAGGTTTGTTGAACAAATTAATAGCGTTAAAGAATTATAAATTAAAACTTTTAGACAAATATATCTTGAAACAAGTTATAGAAATGTTTGTTATGGGGGTTTTAGTATTTACTTCTATTATTTTTGCATCAGATACTTTTATGACATTGATTAAACAGATTTCAAAATACGGTATACCGTTTAAAGTTGCATTAATTTTGGTTATCTTGAGTTTGCCATCAATTTTTGTAATGACAATTCCTATGGGTGTTTTGCTTTCAACGGTTATGACCTTGAATAAACTTAGTTTAGCATCAGAGCTTACTGTTATGAGAGCGTGTGGTATTAGTTTTAATACGATTGCAAAACCTGTGTTTGCGTTTTCTGTTGTAATGTGTTTGGCTAGTTTTTTTATCAATGAAACTGTTGTGCCGGTTATGACAAAACAGTCTAAGGACTTAGCTTTATGGGCATTTTGTCAAAAGAACATTCCAGAAGGAAAACACGATTTCACATTCCAAGAGATTAATGATGATAAAACCTTAAAAAGATTATTCTACGTAGAATCCTGCGAGGACAAACGATTTCATAATGTTACCGTACTAGATATGGCAAATAAAGATTCTATTCACATATTACAAGCTCAATCAGGCGGTTCATCACCAAAAGGTTGGTTATTTGAAAACGGAATTGTTTATACTATAGCAGATGAGGGCAAGGTTCTTAACTCAACTTATTTTGGCAAAACTATTGCTCAGTTTGGTGTGAATTTAAAAAAGGAACTTAATAGAAATGTTGCTAATGAACACAATTTCTTACAGTTATGCAAATATATTATTTGTAACAAACAACTTGATCACAGGCGAGATTTGATAATTGATTTGTTCGATAAGGTTGCACTTCCACTTACTACAATTGTGCTTGTGTTAATAGGTATTCCGTTGGCTATTACGCCACCAAGAGTACGATATAATCGTGGATTTTTATTTAGTATCTTTATAATTTTTGCATACTATTTAATTCGTGCATTGTCGCTGTCTTTTGGGCAAGCTGGCACATTAAATCCTTTCTTGGCAGCGTTTTTACCAAACATTATTTTATCAATTGTCGGTGCGGGATTGTATTATAGAAAAGTATTTACAATCACTTAACTTGCGTACTTTTCGTACTCAAGCTCTTTTGGTTCACCGAGCTTGTTGAGCAACAGTTGTACGTAGTGTTTCATTTTACAACTGTAGGGTTTACCTTTGAAATAGGTATTGTGAATAAAACATTTTTTACAGTTGCAGTTTAGTTGGTAACAATCAATTGCTGTGTTGTTCCATTCTTTTACGTTCTTACGCATAAATAATCGGGGTAATAGTTCAGTCATAACACTTCTCCTCCTCTTTTGATGTGTCTTATTTGACGATTATATAAATGTATGTTTTAATTTGGTAAATGTTTTAAATTATTTATTAATTTTAAATTTTTGTTTGACATTTGTCAAATTGTGTAAAGAAACTTGAAGAAAGAAACTTTATGATATCAGAAAATGTATTAAAAATAGTCGATGAGGGGATTATATTAAGACTAAGAATTTCTCCAAACGCATCAAAAAACCAGTTTATATTTGCAGAGGACATGATTAAATTAAAAATTACAGCTCAACCGATTGAGAATAAAGCTAATAAGGCAGTTGTTGAGTATTTGTCAAAACTATTCAAAGTTCCAAAAACAAAAATTACAATATTAAAAGGTGACACCTCAAAAGAAAAGACTTTGCTTATAAAGACTACTGATATGGAGAAAATTGAGAATATAAAAACCATACTTTCAGAGGTGGAGAAAAAATAAAAAATTGATACAATGATTGTATTAAGGGAAAACTATGTTTCATAAAATTGCAAGAACAGTTAAGACATTTTCATTTATGTTATTGAGTTGGCAGGGCAAGTTTTTAGAAAAACGCCTTGTGAAACGATTGGGTTATGACGGTAAAAAAATTGTTAAGGGTTGTACTTTAGATTTAAACAAGGAAGAGGTAGAAAACTCTACAAAAGTTGATGAAGAAGTATCACTTATTTTGAAGAACTGTAAAAATAATGCAGACGCATTAGTTAAGGTGTTTGAAGCACATAATACCCCTGTTTACCAAATAAAAAATTCTGAAAAAGTTTTGAAAAAAATCCACGAACGTCAAGGGCTTATTACAGAAAGAACTGGGTTAAATGCTTTGTTGTTGAATTTGGCAACGACAAGGAGTTTTTCTTTTAAAAGTAAAACTATGGTTGTTGTTGAAGCCGGAGAGTTAGATATATATGAACTTATGCACGCATTACACAAATGGGTTGCGTTGAAGAATGGACTTGCAGGATTAGATGAAAAGTCACAAAAATTATTAAGACGTTTTGACTCAGAAAAAGACGATAATGTAATTGGACGATTGTCTTTACCAGATATTGATAGAGTAAGAGCTGCTATAGCACGAGATGTACAGTCTATAAATTTTGTTGTTAAGTATTCAAAAGAACATGCCGGTGCTAAAAAAGCGTTAGAAAAGATGAAAAACGAGGGTGGAGCAAGTATTTAATCGTTTGCAATAACCTAGCGTTAATCCAAATAATTCCTACCGACCAATTCGTCAGGCATGAATTGTTGGTTGTATTCAGGATTGTCGTGGGTATAAACATATCCAACCCCAAATCCGTATTTTTTAGCATCTTTGTAGTGTGAATCTCTAAGGTGCATAGGTGGTGGAAAATCGTTGCCACTTTCAATATCAGCTAAGGCTCTATCTATTGCCATACAAGCTTGGTTTGATTTTGGAGCTTTTGCTACATAAATAACAGCTTGAGCTAGTGGAATTCTGCCTTCTGGCAGTCCTAGTATTTCAACGGCTTTGTATGCGTTTAAAGCTATATTTAGTGCGTTTGTATCAGCATTTCCAATGTCTTCTGCTGCACAGACAATTAGTCTTCTGGCAATAAATCGAGGGTCTTCACCTGCTTCTATCATCTTTGCAAGGTAATATATTGCTGCATTTGGGTCGCCACCTCTTATACTTTTTTGGAACGCTGATGCAAAGTCATAGTGTTCTTGTCTAGAATATCTTGTGTTGCGTTTTTGGGTAATGCTTTCAAGTATTTCTACATTCAATAGCCTAAAATTGTTTGATAAGTTGCTTGAAAAATATGAGTTTTCAACCATATTAAGTGCTGTTCTGGCGTCACCTCTCGCATTATTAATAATGAATTTTGTCACTTCTTCATCGTATTCAAGTGGTTGGTGGTGTTCTTCAAGGTACTTGAACCCTTTATTAATAATGTTTGCCATACTTTCATCATCAATAGAGTTAAGTCTTATCACTTGAACTCTTGAAATCAAAGCTGGTGCAACCTGAAAAGATGGATTTTCTGTAGTTGAGCCGATAAGATAAAATGTCCCATCTTCAATGTATGGTAAAAGCACATCTTGTTGTGTTTTTGAATATCTATGGATTTCATCTATAAATAGAATAGTTTTTTGACCGGCTTTTAGACATTCGTTTGCTTGAGCTACAGTATCTTTTATGTCTTTTATTCCTGATGAAACGGCAGAAAGTTCTACAAAGTTTGCGTTCACTTGGTTTGCAATTAGTCTTGCAAGTGTTGTTTTGCCACACCCTGGAGTTCCCCAAAGAATTAGTGAAAACAGCCTTTGCGACTTTATAAGATTCATAAGTGGTGAATTTTTTGAAATAACATTTGATTGACCTAAAAACTCTTCAAGTGTCTTTGGTCTAAGTAACTCCGCAAGCGGAATTTGTTTGTTTTGTTCAATTAATCCACTAAATAAATCTGCCATAATAAAATGATAGCACAGAAATTTTAATATAGTATCTTGGCATTAACCTGTTTCTTTCTATTAAATGCGTTATTGAGGTTTCTTACAAGTTCCGCTTGAGTGTTCGCAGAATAGAGTTTCCCACCTGTTACAACTGCTGTACATTTCAGTTGATCTAAATCCTCTTCGTTATCAAGATTTAGTGCTATGACATCAATTTTTATATCTTTTCGATATTTTACTAATTCCATTGCATATTTGCAAGGACTTTCGTCACAGTTTTCACCCCCATCTGTAATTAGGATAATGTGTTTTTCTTTGTCATCTGGGGTGAAATCGTTTTTGATGGCTTGTTTAAGTGAATAAGTTATTGGAGTCATACCTCTTGGTCTGAAACTTCTAAGAGTGTCTGTTATGTAGTATTCGTTGTCGTTATTTATAGGTACAACTAAGGAGCTTGCTTTACATGCGTCAAATGGAGTTAAACCCCATCTGTGACCATAAATTCTTACCCCAATTTTATTTCCGCTTATTTGTGGAAGCAGGGTTCTAATACTATCTATTAAAAGGTTGTGTTTTGTTTTATCAAGTAACATTTCGTTCATACTGTTTGAATAATCAAGTATAAATAAGGTTTGAGTATCATTGTTTGATTTGAACTTTGGTAGGTATGGCGTTGTAAAAACATTGTATTCTCCTTCTGCGAAACAACAAAACGAGATAAAAAAACATATTAAGGTTATGAGTGCAAATTTTTTCATATATTTGTTTAATCATAAAAGTTCGCCACAAATAAATTCTCTAGTTAGGTAATATTATTTTTTAGAGTTATAATTGTTATATATATTCAAATGAAATGAGGGTTTAAAATATGAAAAAAGAATTGATTTTTCTAGGACCACCAGCATGTGGTAAGGGTACACAAACAGCGAAATTGGCAGAACACTTTGGATTTCCACATGTTGATACAGGTTCTTTGTTGAGAGCTGAAATTTCTGCAGGTACAGAAAATGGTAAAATTGCAAAACAGTTTATTGATAAAGGAAACTTGGTTCCTGTAGAATTAGTTGGTGCTATTATTAAAGATAGATTATCACAAGATGATTGTAAAAACGGGTTTATTCTAGATGGATTCCCTCGTAGTGTTGAACAAGCTGATTTGTTAGAAGTTATCAGAAAAGAGCTTGATGGTGACAATGAAGTTGATTTTAGAGCAACTTATTTTGATTTGCCAACAGATATTTTGATTGCAAGAATTGTAAACAGACGTTCTTGTAAAAACTGTGGTGAAATCTATAACTTGAAATTCAAACCACCTGTAAAAGAAAATGTTTGTGATAAATGTGGTGGCGAGTTAGTTCAAAGAAAAGATGATAATGAAGAAACTGCAAAAGCAAGATTTGACACATATTTTAATGAAACTGCACCTTTGATTGAATATTATAAGAACAAAGGCGTATTATCAACAATAGATGCAAATGGTTCTATTGATGAAGTATGGGAAAGGTTATTAAAGGTTGTTGAATAATGATTAATAGAAAATCAAGAGATGAAATTAAAAGAATGCGACATGCTGGTCATATTGTTGCACTTGTACATAAGAAAATGAAAGAGGTTGTCGAACCTGGAATAAGCACAAAAGAACTTGATGCGATTGCAATGCAAGTTATTAAAGAAAACAAGGCGGTTCCTACTTTCTTGGGATACGGTGGTTTCCCTGCTTGTATCTGTACATCTATAAATGATAGAGTTGTACACGGTATCCCATCTGAAAAAGAAATTTTGAAAGAAGGCGATATTATTGCAATCGACGTTGGAGCAACTTATGGTGGCTTGGTTGGTGATAGTGCTTGGTCTTATGCTGTAGGTCAGATATCTGAAGAAAAACAGCGTTTGATGAAAGCAACAGAAGAAGCATTGTTTGCTGGTATCTCAAAGATGAGAGCAGGTAATGTTTTAGACGATATTTCAGGTGCTATTCAAGATGTTGCTGAAAGCTACAAAATGGGAATAGTAAGGCGATATGGTGGTCATGGTGTAGGTCACGTTATGCATGAAGAACCATTTTTGTTTAACTATAGAGTTGGTGACACTACTAAGATTAAATCTGGTTACGTTATAGCGATTGAACCAATGCTTAATCTAGGTGGTGATGATGTTTATGTTGAACCAGATGAATGGGGTGTTGTGACAAAAGACCATCAGCCATCTGCTCACTTTGAACACACTGTTTTAGCGACAGAAGATGAACCAATCTTGATGACAACTTTGATGGAATAGGTATAGGATTAGATTATGAAGTATAAATTGGGTATAATAGGTTATCCTTTAGGACATTCAATTTCTGCAGTTATTCAAAAAGCAGGGTTTGAAAGTCTTGGAATTGATGTTGAATATGATGTTATGGAAACATCACCTGATAACTTGGTTGAGAGAGTGAAGTTCTTAAAAATCAATGGCTATGACGGGTTTAACGTTACCATTCCCCTAAAGGTTCCAATATCATTTTTTATGGAAGAGTTGGACGACTATGCAAATGTTGCAGGTTGTATAAACACTGTAAAAATATCGGGCTCACATAGAGATATGTTTGGTTATAATACGGATATTTACGGGTTTAAGTCAGCTATTCCTAAAGATGTTGATTTAAAAGGTAAAAATGCTTGTATACTTGGTACAGGTGGTGCTTCTAGAGCTGCTAGTGTAGGGTTAATTGAACGTGGTATAACTTCAATTGATTTTTATACAAGAAACCTTATCAATGCTCAAGAACCAATAAATTATTTGAGAGCAAAATTCCCAAAAGTTAAATTTACAACACATCAAATTCAATGCTTGTTAGAATTGCCAAAATCAGCAATAGTTGTAAATGCAACTCCTATTGGAATGAAGGGGTTCGCAATGGACGAACAACCTATTTCTGATGCAGTTATTAGAAAACTTGATAAAGATACAGTTGTATATGATATTGTATATAATCCATTAACCACAATGCTTTTGCAATCAGCTAAAAAAGAGGGGTTGCGAGTAATTGAGGGATTGGATATGTTACTATATCAAGCTCAAAAAGCTATTCAGATTTGGACAGGTGAAGTTCCTGATTTTAAATCTATGAAGATTGCTGCGTTGAGAAACCTTGAAAATGTTTAAATTTATTAATAATTAAGAAGTCCCGACTTGTGAAACAAGTCGGGACTTCTTTGTTTTTATAAAACTTTTTAATTATTAGTAGAATATACCATAATTTGATCTTAAAGCAGCTGATGTTTCTGCTGTTGATAACATTGAGTCAGCCCAAGGTGAATCCATAAATATTAGAGGTACGAATGGCATACTAGTTGTTCCATTAACGCTATTTGATATTGTTGCTCTGTATGGTTCTGCTCCAAATGTAAAATATGGTGCATCTGCAAAATAACTATTAACTGGTGTTCCGCCTGCATTAAATCCCCATGGTCCGTTTGGTATTCCTGTTGTCATGTGTGTAATCTCCTATAATTCCTGTAATAACTTAATTTCTTTTAAAACGGATTAAACAGTTAATATTTAATTCAACATCTCTAATCAGTCTTTTATTAAATATTCAACTCTTTAATTCCCGTACTTTAATAAAGTTTTTTTGTGTTTAAAAATTGATTTTTTGATTTAATTTTTGTAATATTTCTTAATATTTGGTTGTAAAATTCATTGTTTACAGGGTTTTTGGTATACTAAAGAAAATTGGAGATTGTTATGACAAAAATAAAAGTTACAAAGATGCAAGGTTGTGGAAACGATTTTGTGGTTATTGATTACAGTGAATATGAAAAGAGTGGCTTAGATATGTCTGAATTGGCGAAAAAGGCTTGTGACAGACATTTTGGACTAGGTGCAGATGGAATGATTATACCGAAATTGGATAGTGAAGATACTGATATTGCTTGGTATTTTTATAATTCTGATGGAACGACTGCACAGATGTGTGGCAATGGTATGAGATGTTTTGCTAAATATGTTTATGACAAAAAGTTGATTGATAAAAAGAAGTTTTCTGTAAAAACTGGGGCGGGTATTATTTCACCGGAAATATTAGAAGATGGTAATGTGAAAGTTAATATGTCATCACCTATATTAGAGCCTAAGAAAATTCCTTTTATTGGTAGTAAAAACTTAAACCAAAAAATTAAGGTGTTAGATAAAGAATTTATTATTAATGCTGTTTCTATGGGAAATCCGCATTGTGTGATTTTCACAGAGGGTGATGTTTATGAGATGGCTAAAACTTATGGACCAGAGCTTGAAAAACACGAAATGTATCCAGAAAAAACAAATGTTGAATTTGTAAAAATAAAAAGTAGGAATGAGGTGGATTTCTGTGTATATGAAAGAGGTTGTGGAATAACGTTAGCTTGTGGAACAGGTGCTTGTGCAAGTGTTGTAGCTGGTGTATTAAATAACTTAACAGACTGTAAAGTTAAGGTTAATCTGCTAGGAGGGGCTGTAACTGTTGATTGGAGCGAACATGCAGATAATAAAAGTGAAAATATTTATTTAATAGGACCTGCGGAATATAGTTATTTTGCAGAGTATCTGTTGTAATTTGTATTTTTATGGTAAGATTTTTTTAAAAGGAGAAATATATAATGAAACAATATGAATTATTAGTGGTTTTCAAACCAAACGCTGATTCAGAAGAAGTTGATAAATTGATTGAAAAAGTTTCTGCTGATGCTGAAACTTTAGAAGGTAAAACTGATTCTGTAGAAAAAATTGGACGTAAAAAATTAGCTTATGAAATCCAAAATTTCAGAGATGGATTCTTTACAAATATGGTACTTTCATTACCAGAAGCTAATGTTGCTGAATTCAAACGTCAATTACGTTTAAATGACAGCATTTTAAGAACAATGTTCTTAGAAAAATCAGTAAAAGCAGGAGTATAATATGTCATTGGCTAAGGCTATTGTAACAGGGACTGTTTATAGAAACCCTGAAAAGAGATTTACTTCAAGCAATATAGCAATATATAGCTTAACACTAAATATCGGAGAAAACGATGAGATATTAGTAAGAGTTATCTCAAAACGCAAGGCTTTAGAGGGTATTCTTGATAAGGTTCGTCAAGGTGATAAGATACTTGTAGGCGGTCGTTTACAGGTTGCAACATCAAAATATTTAGACGGCTCAGACAAGAGATTTTATGAGATAGATGCATCAAATGTAGAACTAATACAGTCGAATGGTGCTAATCCTGAAAATATAACGGAAATAGAGGTTGAACAACCATCTATGAGCGAAAGTTCAGAAGTTGATGATGATGAAATTCCGTTTTAAAAAGTAAAAAAGTATAAGAAATAAGGCTAGAAAGGCAAATTATTAAAATGGCAAAACAAGATCAAGACAGAAGAAAAAGAAAAACTTGTAGTTTTTGTGCAGACCATGTTGATGCAATTGATTACAAAGACGCTTCTAAATTGAAAAGATACTTAACAGAAGCAGGTAAAATTATTCCTAGACGTGTTACAGGAACATGTGCAATGCACCAAAGAATGGTAGCAAAAGCTATTAAAAGAGCTAGAGAAGCAGCTATTATCAACTATACATTTGACTAATAGAATGCTTGCTGGTTATATAGTAAGTTTAAAAGGCGGGTAAAACCGCCTTTGTTTTGGGTAAAAACGGGAGAATAAAATGGAAAACCAAATCACAATAAGATCAGATAGAGATACTGATTATACATTTTCATATAAAGGTGAAGATGTAACATTAAAAGCAGGTGGTATATTGAGTATTGCTGATGGCTTGGAACATGTTGTATTACCAACATGTGCTATGAAAATTATCAATAATTTGATTATCATTAAACAAGATGTAAAATAGAAAATAGTCATCATGATGCAGTATATTTTTACATCGACCTGAACTTATTTCAGAATTTCTGTAAACATTAACTGTCATTCAGAGCGTGTTATAAGTACTTATTAAGGCAAGCGTGGAATCCCTACGTACATTTGTTTAACCTATTTCTAAAGTGCTTGTATGCAAAATGACTATTAATTTAATAATTAAAATGGCGAGATGATTATCATCTCGCCATTTTATTGTTTATATATTTAATCAATTACTTGATTGCAGCTTTAGCTCTTTTCAAACTTCTTTCTTTACCTAGAACTTCTAGCATACCAACCATATCAGCACCACGAGTTCTACCAGAAACAGCAGCTCTGATAGCCCACATAGTCATCTTTGGTTTAATGCCTTGTTCTTTCCATTTGCCACGGAATTGTTCAAGTTTGTCGTGAAGTGTTTCTTCATTCCATTCCCAATTTTGAGCTTCTTCTACGAAGTCTTTTAATACCGCTTGTGAAGTTTCTGTATTTACAACATCTTCTTCAACGTTTTCTGCGTATTTTACTGTATCACCAAAGAAGTATGAAACAGCGTCTGTGATATCAGATAGAAGAGTTAGTGGTTCACGAGTGATTTCAATCATCTTAGTAAACTGTTCTTCTGTTAGTTCTGTCAAATCATAATCTGTTAGATATGGTTTTAGTCTTTCTTTCAATTCTTCGATTGGAAGTTGTTTGATATAATGGCTGTTCATCCATTTTAGTTTGTCGTATTCAAAGATTGAGTTTGAAGAAGAAATTTCATTAATTCTGAAATCTTCGGCAATCTTTTCAACAGGTTTAATTTCTTCACCATCAGATGGAGCCCAACCTAACAAGGCAACGAAGTTGATAAGAGCTTCTGTTAGGTAACCTTGTTTAACGAAGTCACTAACTGCTGTTGCACCGTGACGTTTTGACAATTTACTTCTATCTGGTGCCAGAATCATACCTAAGTGACCAAATCTAGGAACTTCTGCTCCAAGAGCTTCATATATAAGGATTTGTTTGTATGTATTTGAAATGTGGTCTTCACCTCTGATTACGTGAGAAATTTTCATTAACATATCATCAATTACAACTGCAAAGTTGTATGTAGGAGCTCCGTTTGATTTTTGGATAACGAAGTCACCTAAAAGGTTTGTATCCATGTGAAGTTTGCCTTTTACAAGGTCATCAAATTCAAGAATAGAGCTATCGTGGAATGCTTTTTGAGCTTTAGAGATATTAAATCTGATAGCAGGTTTTCTTCCTTGAGCTCTTAATTCAGCTTTTTGTTCTTCTGTTAAGTTTTCACATTTTTTAGAATAAACATAAGGTTTTTTGTTTTTTGTAGCTTCTTCTTTTTCTGCTTCAAGTTCTTCTGGAGTACAGAAACATTCGTAAGCATAACCTTTGTCTAAAAGTATTTGGATATATTTTGGATAAATATCAAATCTTTCAGATTGAGTGTAAGGACCATAAGCTCCACCTACGTCTGGACCTTCGTCCCAGTTTAGACCTAATGCTTTTAAACTATCAAAAATATTATCAATGTATTCTTGAGAAGTTCTATCTGCATCAGTATCTTCGATTCTTAATATGAATTTACCGTTATTTTTCTTTGCAAATAAATAATTAAATAATGCTGTTCTAGCTGTACCAACGTGTAAGTTTCCACTTGGTGATGGTGCAATTCTTACTCTTACTTCTTCCATTTTTTCCTTCTTTCTATCTACATTTTATAAATTTATTTTATCACAAAAGAAGAATAAAAATTATCTTAATATGTTTAATTAAAATAAGATTTATTCTTCTTCTTTTTAATTTCGGAGTTGAAATATTAGTAAAGGAATTAGCTGAAAAATGGATTAAAAGTTTTGTAATACAAGAAAGCTGATGCGATAATCATAATAATCCCGATTAGTTTAAGAAAAACTTCTGAATATTCTGCAACAGTGTCGATTTGTTTTATTAAGTTTGTGAACATACCTGCAAATACTAAGATTACACCTTCTCCTAACGCAAACATAAATAACATAAGAAGTGAGATTAATATGTTGTTTGTAATTGCTGCAAAACTCATAATACCTGCAAGAATAGGGGTAGAACAAGGGGTTCCGCCGATTGCAAAGATTGCACCTAAGAGCATTGGGTATAAGTATTTTGAGTTATTTGAGTTTGACGGGATTTTAGAAATAAGAGTTGGTAGGTTTATTTCTAGTATCCCTAAAAGATGTAGACCCATTGCTAATAGAAGTGAGGCTACAAAGATTAAGAAATATCCACCAGCAATAGAGATAAAAACTTTACCTGTGATTGCACAAAGTATTCCGATTATGCTGAATACTATTGCTGAACCTATGACAAACGAGGTTAGTTGAAGTAGGGTGTTTTTGTTATCGTTTTCATTGAAACCGCCTATATATCCAATGACAATTGGTAACATTGCAAGTGAACAAGGTGAGATTGATGCTATAAGACCACCGAGGAATGATAACCCTAAAAGCATTAGTTGAAAATTGCCAGAAGATATTTGTTCTGTAAATTGAGCTGTAATATCTATCATTATTTTATCTCTCTTAAATAATTGTCAAATGTAGTCCTATCAATATATCCTTCGATACGTTTTTGGATATGTTGGTTCTTGTTTAATAAAACGATTGTTGGAACAAGGGTTACGTTATATTTAGATATCATTTCTTGATTATATTCTGTTTGGTTTTGAACAGGAACAGAAATTAGTTCTATATCTTTTTGGTATTTTGGATAAACTTCTTTTATTACAGTATCCATTCTTTGACATTCACCACATAAAGTTGATGTGAATTTAATTATTTTAGGTTTTGTTGTGTTTGAAACGGTTACTGTTGATTCGTTGTTTTTTGACACATAAAAATATGTGATTAGTGGTAAAACAAATATTAGTAATAATATGATTGTATTTTTATTCATGTTTCCTCCTTTAACTATTTATTATTATTCGTAAAATGAAATAAAATAAAATAGTTAAGAAGAGTAATTTTAGGATAATTTTATTTGTATATAAATAGGAATTTATATGATATAATTAAGATTGACTATGATATAAGATAAAATATATAGAGGAATGATATGAGATTTTTAATAACATTTTTAGCAATATTGTCAATGACAATAAACACTACGTTTGCAGCATATAGAGCAGATGTAAAGACTGTAAGAATACCTACTGGTACAAAATTATCATTACAGTTGTTGCAAACTGTTAGTACTATATCAGGTCAAGAGGGCAGTTCTTTTAATTTGATGTTGCTAAATGAACAAAGAGTTGGTAATGTTACTGTTTTGCCTACAGGTTCAGTAATAAGAGGATGTGTAAAACAGATTAAACCAGCAAAGCGACTTTCTAGAGGTGCTGTTTTGTATCTTGATTTTGACCATGTTGTTACTCCTACAGGTAGACAGTTGCCAATTTGTTTGGGTGTTTATGGTATAAAGAAAACTACTTATGATGGTGGTTTGTATGAAACTTTGGGATATGGTCAAGCGGTACAAGATAATTGGACAAAAACTTGCGATATTACTACTGTTTCAACTAACTTTGGTAGACGTGCTAAAAATTGTATTCCAGGGGCACAATATATAACTACTCCAATTTGTGCTTTAGGTGGAGCTATTGGTGGCGGTTTTTATTTCTTGGGCGATAGCGTAGCTGATTTGTTCAAAAAAGGTGAAGAAGTTACTTTGACAAAGGGTTCTGTAATCAATGTAATGCTTACTCAACCAATTGATGTTCCTGTAAACTAGATTTAAAAAGGATTTTAAGATTATGATTAAAGATAAGTTGAACAAAAAAGTTATAGAAGGTCTTGAGTTTTTGGCTAAGACTGATTTTTCTAGATTAGAAGATGGCAGGCATGTGATAAATGATTACATGTATGTGAATGTTGAAACTTATCAAACTAAAGAAGATGCTTTGTTTGAGGCACATAGAGATTATATTGATATTCAGTATATTATTTCTGGTGAAGAAAAAATCGGTGTTGCAAGGTATTCTGATTGCAAAGAAAATATCCCTTATGAAAAAGAACGAGACATTGAGTTTTTGGATTTAACTGGAGAAAGTGAATTTTACCCTATGATAGCAGGTGATTATATGATTTTATACCCAACCGATGCTCATAAACCATCGATTTCTTTGAATGAAAAAGCTACTGTTAGAAAAGCTGTTGTAAAAGTTCGAGTATAATTTTAAATAAAAATTTTGACTATTATATAAAAATCATTAAATACACTGTAGATATCATATAAACAAATGATTTATGTTAAACCAATTAAGGTTATGATGTTTAGTGTCGTATTCTCATTGGGAAGGACGGTTTGTAGTGTATAATGCGATGAATATATCACCAAGATCATATATGCCAAATGGTCAAGGGTATAAACAAGATGATGAGTCTGAAGAAAAGACTCATGATTCGTTGCAAGAAAATCCACAAAGAAACAGACGTGACTCAAATAATCAAGAGCCAAGAACAGTTGCACGTGGACGTGCACCACTTCCTGAACGAGGAAATCCACCAGTAGCTGGTGGAAGTAGACCTGCACCACCAGTAGCAGGTGGTAGTCGACAAGCTCCTCCAGTAGCAGGTGGTAGAAATATAAAACCTGTAACAATGGGGGTTGGACCAAGAGAGTTACCTCCAAAACCTGTTAGAAACAATCAAACAGTTCCACAAGAACAAGCAAGAATGCCACAACAAATGGGACAGCCAATGGTTAACAGACCTGTGTCTACTCCTATGACTGCTCATAATATGCCAAATCAAAATATCCAACAAAACTATGCACAGCAACCTGCTATGCAACAAAGACCTGTTCAACCACAGGTTAATCATCAATCTATTAATAATCAACAATATGGACAGGACATTCAAAATAATCAAGTTGCAAGCGGAATGCAAAACCCTCAAAATACTCAAGGGACTCAAAGTGCTAAACAAACTCAAATAAATAACATGGCACGCAATAATAAAGTTAATATTGCACAAGTTATTAAAGATTTCCGTGGTACGATTGCTGCTATAGGAACTCCAAACTGTCTTGTAGATGAGATTGAAGATTATTTGAATAAGGTTATTGAACATACAAAAGGTGATGCTCCATCTATCAATTTTGTTCAAACAAATCTTTTAAATGCAGCAGTAATATTGGATAAATATATCTCTGATACATTAGAAAAAGAATCTCGTGTTGTACAAAACTGGCTTGAGGCTTTGTTCTTACAAAGAATTAACTATAGCTATAATGATACAGAAATAAATGAAGATTTCTTGGTTAAGTTTCCGAAAGATGAAAAAACACCTCAAGAAAAATCATCTGTAGAACCAATTCCAACAGAAGAACCAGTTGTTCAACAAGAAATTCCTGACTACGAACCAATTGTTCAACAACCTGTTCAACAAGTACAACAACCTGTTAGACAAACTGTTCCAATCAGACCAGCTCAACAACGTGTTCAACCAATGGTTCAGCCACAAAGAGTTGTTCAACGTGTTGTAGAAACTCCTCAACAGGTTGCTGTTCAAAAACCAAAATTGACAATTATCCCAGAGGATAATGAATTAAAATCTTTATTTATTCAAGCTAAAAAACATGCATATTCAAACAATCCTGCAAAAGCTATGAATATTTTAGAAAAAGCCTTAACAAGAGCTGAGTCTGTAAAAGATGAAGATGCTCAATCTAAAATTTGTTATGAAATGGGTAAAATATATGATGATAATAATTATTTGGCTCAAGCATTAAATAATTATAACCGTTCATTGCAAGTTACAACTGATACTGGTATGAAGACAAAGGCTCATTATTCAATGGCAAAAATTTATGATGATGTAAATCAACTTGATTCAGCTGTTCAACATTATATGAATTCTGTTTCATATGCAGGTAAAGAAGATAACTTGTCTTCTCAATCAAAATCTTTAACAAATATTGGTAATATTTATACAGATAAATACAATCCTGATGCTTTTGTATTCTATGATGAAGCTGATGTATTAGTTACGCAAACAGATGATTCAGAGATGAAAGGTTATGTATCAAGCAATACTGCAGGAGCATTTAATAAGTTTAATTTACCGGAAAAAGCATTACAATGCTATGCTAGTGCAGTTAAGAGTTATACTGATGCCAAACAAAATAATAATGTTGCAGAAAATTATAAAGCCGCAGGTGAATTGATGTATGATTTGAAGCACCCTGCAAAGGCAAAATCTCTTTTAAGAAAAGCATTGGCACATACAGATAAATATAATGACGCTGAGTTAATCAACGAAATTAATGATTTACTGGAAGAAATTGGCTAAAAAACACATAAATTCATTTAATACACACAAACAATTTGTCGGGTAATCCCGACTTTTCTTTTTTATGGAGAAGTCCTTTTATACGTCATTGCGAAAAGCGGATTTTCGACTCTGCCGAACAAAACAATTGAGTATTGTTTTGTGAGAGGGGGTGAGGACAAAGTCAGAAACCCGTAAGAGCGTAAAACACGGAATGAACGACTAAATTCGACAGAATTTAAAAGTGAATATAGTGTTTAGCAAGCCCGAATAATCCAAGATTGTATCGCAAATTTGTGGCAATCCATAAACAAGCTGTTCTGCGTACATAGAAATTATAAAAACTCCAACCGCTTACTTCATATTTCTTAATAATCTTAATCAAAATAATCAATTTTAAAATCTAAAAATACTTTATAAAAGTAAGGGATACTAAGTTTAGCTATTATGTATGCATTATGTAAGTTATAAAGGTATGCTAGATTTGGTATTAGAATTAGTATTAGTTAAGTTATTAAGGGAAACAAAGTTATGGCAATTGGAGCAAAAGACAGAATCGACAAATTACTTGTACAAAAGTACGCAAAAGAGCAAGTAGATAACCATCAATTAGGGGTTTCATCAATGGTAGACCCAGAGAAAATGATGGGAGCGATGAATGATTACGCAGCAGTTCAGCGTGGAATGTTAATGATGTCCGGCAGGTTAGCTGAACTTTGTGCTGGTGTCAAATCGAAATCAAGATATAATAATTTTAGGCGAGCAAGTGTTGCTTAAGATAAATATGATAATATATATAAAAAAAGAGGTCCTTATTTAAGAACCTCTTTTTTATATTTTATTTGATATCTTATTTCTTCAAGAAATCAGGAATTTCAATATTAGTGAATGAAACACCAGTGAATGGAGGCATATTGTTAGATGTGCCATTGTTGTTTGCAGGAGCTTGTTGAGTTGGAGCTGCTGTAGTTTGAGTGTTCATATTCACATTTGAATTTAAACCTGAGAATATAGTATCAATTGATGGACTAATGTTTTCAGCAGGTGCTGTTAATTGTTGAACTTGAGGTTTAAGTTCAAAACCTGTAGCAACAACTGTAATAGAAACTTCGCCTTGCATATCTTCGTTAATTGAAGTACCAATAATGATATTTGCATCTTCAAGAACAGAATCTCTGATAAGATTGATTGCGTCAGTGATTTCAAACAATGTCATATCAGGACCACCTGTAACGTTCACGATTAAACCGCTAGCACCGTGGATAGATGTTTCAAGCAAGTTAGAGTTAACAGCAGCTTGTGCAGCTTCAACAGCTCTACCTTCACCAGAACCGATACCGATACCCATAACAGCTGAACCAGAGTTTTCCATAACGCTCTTAACATCGGCAAAGTCAACGTTGATTTCACCAGGTTTTGTGATGATATCAGAAATACCTTGAACACCTCTCAAGATAACTTCATCAACAACTACGAAAGCGTCCTTCATACCAGTTCTTCTGTCAACAACTTGTAACAACTTGTCGTTAGGAATAACAAGTAATGAGTCAACAGCTTCTCTAAGTTTTTCAAGACCTTCATTTGCAGAAACCATACGGCGATTACCTTCAAAAGAGAAAGGTTTTGTAACAACCGCAATAGTAAGAATTCCTAAATCTTTAGCAATCTTAGCAACAACAGGAGCTGCACCAGTACCAGTACCACCACCCATACCAGCTGCGATGAATACCATATCTGCACCTTCTAAAGCTGCTGTAATTTCTTGAGTAGCTTCTTCTGCTGCTTGTTCACCGATACGGCTATTTCCACCTGCACCAAGTCCGTTTGTAAGTTTTGCACCTAATTGAACTTTGTTGTTGTTTGGTACGTTTGATAATGCTAAAACTTGTACGTCAGTGTTCATTTCCCAAAATTCTACACCTGTCAAGCCTGCTTTTATCATTCTTTTTATTGCGTTTCCGCCACCGCCACCAACACCAACTACTTTAATAACTGATGGATTAGCCATATTTACTAGGCTTTCAGCTGGTTGGCTTTGTGTAGCTTCTGATTTTCCAAAAATATCTGGTCCTAAATTTTCCACGATATAACCTCTTTTAATTATTCTACAATACGTTATTAATATATTAACATACTATTGCAAACAGGGACAATAGTAAAGAATTTACTTTACATTTTGTAATGACAGCCTACCAGTCTTTTGCCCCGTATTTTGCAAATAATTCAATACGTTCGTTTATTTTTTTTATAAGTTTTTCATATAATTTTTTTTCTTTGTTTGGAATATTTGTATTTAGTTTCGCTTTATACAATATAAGTTCTTCTTTTAATTTTCTTATTCTTTGTTTATGTTTTTCTCTTTCCACAAACAACCAACCCTCAAAACCACAATCTGGTGGGATAACTGCCCAAGGTGATGATGGAAATATTTTGCAAACCTCTAATCTTGTTTTATAGCGAGAACACAAGTTATTATCTTGAAGAAATCTGCATTTATAGAAGGTTTGTTTTTCATAGTTAGGAATGTTTTTTACAATTTCTTCATCAACTTCCATTGCATCTTTATATGATGGATAAGGTTCAAATAGTTCTAAAAATTCTTTAGCACTTTT
The DNA here is from genome assembly GCA_002103075.1 of Candidatus Gastranaerophilales bacterium HUM_9. Taxonomy (GTDB): domain Bacteria; phylum Cyanobacteriota; class Vampirovibrionia; order Gastranaerophilales; family Gastranaerophilaceae; genus UBA2883. The sequence goes on from DABG01000006.1 coordinate 73,306, forward strand.
GTCGCCGTTTTCTGCATTTAAAACAAGCTCCTCATGTGGAATTGATGCAACAACTACTCTACAACATTTACCACACATCTTGCACAACCTTTGAGGTCTTCTTTCTAAAAAATCTTTGTTTGTGTAATTCATAAGTTTATTATAGCACCTAATTATATTAAATCGTTTAATTAGTCGTCAGTGGTTGAATTCCTTAATAACTCTGCAATATCTTGTTTCATCAATGAACGTAAATCACCTTTTAATTTGAAGTATTCATTGAATTTAGGAGTTGTTGATACATTAAAAGAACGACCATTTTTATCTCTTGTTTTTGAAACAAGCCCTTTTTCAACAAGTTCGTTAATATGTTCGTAAGCATTTGAACGGTACATTTTTAATTCAGCTTGTCTAATAGGTTCTTTTAATGCAATAACAGTTAGTGTTTTAAGTACAGGCTTTGATAATTCAACAGGACAAAGTTTTTCAACTATATCCATGTGCTCAGTTTTTACTTGCAGAATATAGCCATTTTCATCATCAATTTCTAACGCACTATCTCTTGATGAGTAATCCATAATTAAATCTAACATAGCTTCTTCAACAACATCTTCGTTTTCTTCTCCTAAGATTTCTGCTATATCTTTGATTTGTAAAACTCTTGCTGTTGTAAAAAGTACTGCTTCAATTCTTGATTTTAAACTTGACACTACTTGTTATACTCCTCAATTTCAACGCTGTTATGAAGTTGAACTACATTGTCAACCACAGAACTAACGTCATCTGTTAGTGCATCTTGTACTATTTTTTCGTTCATAATTTCTTCTTCAGAAGCTTCTTTGTGAGTGTTTTTAATTACATATAAGTTTCCATAAAAATCATCTTGTTTTAAAGTGTACTCACCTTCTGTTACTAGGAATAATAAAGAAATATATGCAGTGATTCTATCCATTCCAAGCAAAACTAATTCATTAAGCTCTATTTGAGTTTCTCTATTCAATATTTCTGTAAGGTTATTTCTAAGAATAGATGCACCAAGCTTGTAATCTTCTTCGTGAGCGAGATTAACCATATCAGACGGTGTTAATTTAGACAAATCTCTAGTTTTTCTAGCTTGTTGAGCACGTTTTTTAGCGTTTTCGATTTCAACTTTTTTATCTAATTTTGCGTAAAATTCTAGTTGTCTAACCAAATCTCTCAAGGTTACTATACGGTTACGATTTAATCTTACACTTGTTCTTCTTTGTAAAACTTCTTCAAATGACGCCACATTATTAGTAGGAACATAGTCTTCATACATATCATCAGGCATAAATCCATCGTCCCATTCGTCCATAGGAGTTTCATCAGGTGGAATTATTTCTGTAATATCAATACCATCTAAGATGTCAGCTTTCATTTTTAAAAGTAAAGCTGCATAAAGGATTACACGACTTGAATATCTTAAGTTTTGTGCTTTTGATTGGAATAAGTGAGTTGAGAACATATCTGCAACTTCGACAATATCAACTGCCCAAGGGTCGATTTTGCCCTGTCTTGCCATAGCAACAAGAACATCTATTCCGTCAAATTCGCCTCTTTCGTTTTTAGTTATCCCTTTGAAATCTAAATAATTTAGTGACATTCTTCCTCTTTATCTTTTTCCCAAATCTCAAATCTATTATACCACTATTTCTTGTTTATGGTGAGTTACACCTGAAACAAGTGATTTACCTTTTTCTTTTTGAGTAACCCCGATAGAACGGTCTGAAACCTCAATCATAGGCTTTCTGTGTGTTACAACAACAAACTGTATTTGTTTTGCCTGAGTTTTTATCATATTAGCCAACTTGTCAATGTTAATAGGGTCAAGGGCTGAATCTACCTCATCTAATGCGTAGAACGGTGCAGGCATGTATTTTTGGATTGCAAATACAAGTGCAAGCGCAGCTACTGACTTTTCTCCACCAGACAAACCTTTTAGTTTTACTTTTGGTTTGTCCCCAGGTTTTGCTTCAATATCTAAACCTCCAGCAAATGGGTTAACTTCGTCTTCTAGTATCAACGAACCTTCTCCACCTGATAGTTGGTGATAAAGTTCCTTAAAGTTAGAGTTGATGTTGTTGTAAGTTGTCATGAACGCATCTTTTTTAACTTGTTCATAACCATTCATTCTGTTTATGATTTCTTGACGTTCGTGTGACAATGTTTCTATTTTTTCTTTTAGTTCTTGTTCTCTTTGTGAAACTTCATCATACTGAGTGATTGCGTTCATATTAACAGCACCTAAATCGTCCATTTTTCTAGATAATCTTTGAATTTTTGAATTAAGCTCATCAATAGACATATTTACAGGTTGAAGTTTTGAAATTTCAACACCTGCTTCTTCAAGATCTTTTCTAGCTACTTCCAATTCAGGTTCAATTTCACGACGTCTTGCTTTAAATGATTCAATCTGTTCTGCAATCTTTTCTAATTCAGCAGTTTTAACATTCTTTTTGGTGCGTAAATCAATAAGTTGTTCATTAATTTCGTCACGTTGTTTTAGCAAATCACCCAATTTTTCTTTGATTTCTTCAATTTGGGTTTCATAATCTTCCAACTGAACTTTTAGCTTTTTGATGTCTTCAGTGAATAATAGTTTGTTGCGTTCACTTTCTTCAATATCAGATTTACATTTTTCTATTGTTTCTTTGCTATTTTCAATAGTTGTCTTGTGGAACGCAATTTCCATGTTGAAGGATTGTATTTCGTTTTCAAAATTGCGTTTATTGGTTTCTAACCTTGCAATTTCTGAATCAATACCTTCTGTCATTTCTTTTAATTTTTTAAGGTCGCTATCATCTAGAAGTTGTTCAATTTCTTCTATTTTTGATTTTAGTTCAGTCATTTCGTCAATAAGTTTGATATGACGTTCTTCTGATTTATCTAATTCTTTATTTATTCTTTCTATTTCAGGTTCAGAAAGTTTGATAAATTCTTGGTTTTGAGCGTACGTTGTTTTAGAAGTTTCAAAGTTTTTATTCAAACTATTAAGTTCGATATTAGCTTTGTTAAACTCTGTCATAGCGTTAGAATAATTAATTCTTACTTGTTCACGCTTAGTTTCAAGCTCTTGTTTGCGTTGTTTAGCTTTGTTGTATTTGTTTTCAATTTCTTGTAGTCGTTTTTTGTATTTTTCGAGCTCATCATCTTCATGGATTGAGAATTTTAGGTTTGTTGTAACCTTTCCACCACCAGTCATAGCACCTGTTTTTTCATACAACGTACCATCAAGTGTAACCATTCTGTATTTTCTGATAAGTTTTTTAGCTACATAATCGTTTTCAACAACAAGAGTACTACCCACTGCATAATAGAATGCATCAAGGTACATATCATCAAAATCGATAAGGTTTATAGCATAATCAATAACCCCTTGTTCTCTAGGAAGATTAAGGCTATTCGGAGCTTCAGCAATCTTGTTAAGAGGTATACAAGTAACACGACCAGCACCAGAGGAACGAACTACTTCAAACACAGTTGTTGCTGTATCAGGGTCGTCAACAACGATATTTGACATTCTACCACCTACTGCAACTTCAAGTGCTGTAGCATATTCTTTGTCAACATTACCTAATTTGAATAATGGCGCATGGACACCTTCAATATGAGCATTTTCAACAGTTTGAATTGCTCTATTACCACTAGACACTTCACTTGCGTTTTTGCGTACCTCAAGGTTGAATAGTTGTTTGCGACCTGCACTTAGTTCAAAATCAAGGTCTGTAAGCTCGTTTATAACTTTGTCATAATCGTGCGTAATGTTTTGTTGGATTATTTTGCAATCCTGCTGTTCTTTCTTCAAAGTTTCAATTTGAAGCTCTAGAGAGTCTTTTTTTGATTCGTAATCATTTTTAAGACTGTTATATGTTTCAATGCCTTGTTTTGCATCTTTAATCTTATTGTTTAGGTTTTGAAGTTCTGTTTCAAGTGGGACTTGTTTTTGTATAAGAGCAGTTTCTTTATCTTTTAGGGTATCAAGTTCTTTTCTCAAGTGTTCACGGTGTTTGATTTGTTGGTCAACATTTTCGTTTAAACCTGTCAAATCTTCTGTGATACGTTTTCTTTCAGCTCTTTGTTTTTCAAGCTCTTTATCTGTTACAGAGATATCAACCTGTTTTGATTTTATGTTTTGGTTTGCAACCTCAATTTTTGTATTGTGGTTATCAATACCATTTATAGAATTTTCAATAGTTTTTTTCTTGTCTTGAATTTGTTTTTCTTCGAAGTTAAATGAGTTTTCTTTTCTAGAAATTTCACCTTTGCATTCTTCTGCTTTTTTTTGAACCTCGATTTGATGTGCTTCACCTTTTTCTTTTACTGTTTCACAGATTTCTTGGTATTTTTCATCAATAACTTTGATACGTTCATCAAGGTCTTTTGCATTTACTTCTTCAAGTTTTTTCTTTTTTGTATACTCTAAAATGTTTTCGTGAGCTTGTTCAAGTTTTGTTTTGATATCAAAGAATTTTACTGTATTGACTTGGCTTTCAAGTCCGTGTTTTTCATCTTTTAGTTTCTGATATTTTAGAGCAACTTCTTTTTCTTCTTTAAGTTGGTTAAGTCTGTTTTCAACCTCATGAAGCATTATAGAAGAGTTTTTAACACTAACTTCTACTGCGTCGAGTTTTTCTGATGCTTGGTTGATTTGTCTGTCAAATTCAGCAACACCGGCGATTTCGTCGATGATTTTACGACGTTCGTTATCTGTTGCACCAATGATACTTGTTACGTCACCTTGCATAACAACGTTATAGCTGTTTGGGGTAACATTGTATTTTTCAAGTTTCATCAAAATTTCTGTATGAGTAGTAATCTTATCGTCAAGGTAGTAAACACTGTTATAGCCTTGAGTAGATTTTTTGATTTTTCTAGCAACACTAAATTCTTCACCATTCTCACCGTCGGCAAACGTAACTTTTACAATAGCTTCGTTACGTTTTGTATAGGTAGATATAAAGTCTGCAATTTTTTCAGCACGTAAGTTTCTAGATGTAGCCAAACCTAGTGCGAACAACACTGCATCAATAATGTTGCTTTTTCCTGACCCATTTGGTCCTACGATAGTTGAAAATCCTTTTAATAGAGGAATCTCTATTTTTGTAGCGAACGACTTAAAATTGTCGATTTCTATTTGTTTTATGTACATATCCTACCCAATAAGATTATTTCTATATTAGACACCAAACAATATGGCATGTCAAAAATTTTAAAAATAATTAACAAAAGTTATTGAAATTTTTTTACAAAATGCTATTATAAAAACATAAAGTTAATAACTGATTGGAGGTTATTATGTTTATTTCTGCAATCCAAAGGTTTCCGAGAGTATTAAGGTCACCACTTGTGCCTACAGTGTTTTATGGTAGAGCTGATAGGGAAGAAAGACCACCTGAACCACCTGTTCAAAGACCACGATTTAATCGAACAGGATTTAGTGGTGGGTTGGCACTTACTTTTGTCGGGTTATCTGCTGTTACGGGAATTGCTCACGCTAAAGTTCCACACATGATTTCTTCTGCTTTAGCGATTATTTCTACTTTGTTTCATATAGAAAGTCTTGCGCCACATAGGAATAAGTCACACAATTACGTTGCGTAATGGATATTGTTAATGGTTAGTTTGTAAATTATTGGTCTTTAGGTATGTTATAATATTGGTATGAAGATTACCGATATATTAAAAAACGATATTTTATACATTTTTGTAGTTTCACTAATGATTGGGTTAGTGTTGGGTTTTTGTTGCCCTAAAGAGTGTTCTGCAAAATTCAAAATTTTTATGCAGAATGTTTATATAAAGTTTCACCCTGAATGTCAAAAAGATTCAAGGACAATTATTATAGAAAAAGTTTCAAAAAGTACAAATGATTTACCTCAAACAAGTATTTTTGAAGAACCAAAGAAAGAAAATTCATTTTTGTTGTTTGTAAAAAAGGTTTTTGTAAAAGAAAAGAAACCTGAAATGACGATTGAAAGTTATTAGATACGTTGTTGTACTTTTAGTCATTATATGTTTGCAGGGATTCTACGCTTGCGATACAAAATATTAGCAAACCATTCTGAATGACAGATGAATTAAAAATTTACTTAAACAACCCAATATTATATTTTTTACAATATCTTTTTGTTTCTTTGATAACAACATTAGAAAGATAAAATACTGCAATAAGGTTTGGTACAGCAAGGAATAAAGTAACTCCATCAGATAAATTAATTATGCTTTCAAAATTCATAGCAGAACCTGCAACAATACATAAGCAGTAAATAATTTGAAAAATTCTTACACGATTTTTGCCGTTACCAAAAAGGTAAGTCCACGCTTTTACTCCATAATAAGAACCACAGAGCATAGTAGACAACACAAAGCAAGAAACCATAATTGTTAAAAGAATAGGAAATTGTGGACAAATTGTGCCAAAGGCTTTTGATGTTAATTCAATCCCTGCAAGTCCGTTTGTTAAAAGGTATTGTTTTGATATAACTATAACAAATGTTGTTGCAAACCCTACAATAACCGTATCAACAAAAGGTTGAAGCATTGATATAAAAGCTTGAGCAACAGGTTTGTTTGTATTAACAGCAGAAAACGCAATTGGTGCAGTTCCTAATCCAGCCTCGTTTGCAAACATTGCACGTCTAAATCCCCATAATAAGCAAGCAAAAACTCCACCTTCCATAGCTCTAGGAGTGAAGGCTTCGTGGATAATTAGGCTTATTGTTGAAGGTACTTGTTTTATGTTTAATAAACAAACTAAAAATGCACTTAATATATATAGGCTACACATTACAGGAGTCACTTTTGATGTGAATTTCCCGATAGATTTTATTCCACCTATAATTGTAATCCAAGTTATGACAGCAACGATTAAACCTAATGCCCAACCGTTGTTATAGAATATACTGTTTTGTCCACCTGTAACTTCTGTTATTTGAGAAGTCATTGCATTTATTTGGAACAAGTTCCAGCCACCAATCATAGCAAATAAACAGCATACTGCATATAGTTTTGCAAGAAAAGGTGCATATTTTTTAATAATAGGACCTTGTAATCCTTTTTCAATATAATACATTGGTCCACCTGAAACTGTGCCGTCAGGGTTTTCGTGACGGAATTTTACGCCAAGTAAAACTTCTGAATATTTAAGAGCCATAGAAAGTAGACCTGCTATAATTATCCAAAAAATTACACCAGCTCCACCGATTGATACGGCTGCCGCTGAACCTGCAACATTACCTATTCCTGCTGATGCTGAGATAGTTGCACTTAGAGCTTGAAAAGATGACACTTCACCTTTTTTCTTACGTTCATAACCTGTTTTTTTGTGTTCGTAGTTTTCTGTAATGAGTTTTATTGCGTGTTTGAACCCCCAGAATCCGATGAACCTTGTTCTGATTGTAAAATAGATTGCTGCAAAAATTAATAAAGCGGTTATAAATTCAACTTTTACACCGTGTATTGTGATAGATGAAAATATTATTCCTGAAACTTTATCGGCTATTGGTGATAGCAGAGTGTCTATTGCGTAATCTATATTCATAGTTTATATAATATTATAATAGAAATTGATATGCAAATTTTAGAAAATACAAATATATAAAAGAGAATGTTGTATATACAACTTTAAAAATAATATTTTGGTTTTATAATTAATTGTATTAAAAATAATAGAAAAAATAATAGAGAAAGGGGAATGTTATTATGTTAAACGAAGAGATGGAAAAGGCATTTAACGACCAAATTAATAAAGAATTATTTTCAGAATATTTATATTTAGGAATGAAATCATACTTTGCAGAAATGAATTTACAAGGGTTTGTAAACTGGTTTAATGTACAAGTTCAAGAAGAACATGCACACGCAATGGGTATGTATGATTATGTGCTAGAACGTGGTGGTAAAATTGTGTTAGAAGCGATTGATAAACCTGAAATCGAAGGTTCAACACCATTAGAAATTTTTGAACAAGTGTTGAAACACGAAGAATTTGTAACTTCAAGAATTAATGCATTGATGGACGTTGCTGATGAAGTAAAAGATAGAGCAGCACTTTCATTCTTAGATTGGTATTTGAAAGAACAAGTAGAAGAAGAATCAAGTGTTGGTGGAGTTTTAGCAACACTAAAATTGATTGGTGATGATAAAAAAGCATTGTTGATGTTGGATAAAGATTTAGCAACAAGAGTGTTTAACGCTCCTGTAATTGGTTAGTATATTAGAAAAAGAGAGGAAAAATAAAAATGGCAAAATTTGTATGTACAGCATGTGGTTATACAGTAGAAGCAGATTCTCAACCTGCAGAATGTCCTATTTGTAAGGCAAAGACTTTTACAAAAATTGATGGTGGCGAAAAAGTTTACGCTTGTCAACACGAAGTAGGTTGTGGTGTTGTTGAAGATAAAGAGATTATGGAAGGCTTAAGAGCTAACTTTAATGGCGAATGTACAGAAGTTGGTATGTATTTGGCTATGTCAAGAGTAGCTGAAAGAGAAGGTTATCCTGAAGTAGCAGAAGCTTTCAAAAGATATGCTTTTGAAGAAGCAGAACACGCATCAAAATTTGCAGAGTTGTTGGGTGAAGTTGTGACAAACTCTACAAAGAAAAACTTGGAAATGCGTGCAGAAGCAGAACAAGGTGCTTGTGCTGGTAAATTAGATATAGCTAAAAGAGCTAAAGAACTTGGTTATGATGCTATCCACGATACAGTTCACGAAATGGCTAAAGATGAAGCTAGACACGGTTGTGGTTTCGACGGATTGTTGAAAAGATATTTTTCATAATTAGCTAGTGAAATAGTTTATAGAAGTCGAGGTGCTTAGAATAAGCACCTCGACTTTTTATTTTTATATTCCTAGGTAATTGTGGTTAGATTTCAATTTAAGATTATCCAAAACGGGAATTTATCAAAATTGATAACAATATAGAATTATTTATATGGGAGATTTTATTATGGCAAAATTTCAAGAAAGGTATATAGAATTTAAAAATGTTGACAAAGACATCATAGACTGGTTTGAAGATACGGTAGAAGAAACTAATTGTCGTGTTGAAAAAAAAGAGTGGAAAAGTAAATATAACAGCTATGTCACTTACGATTATGAGCCGTTTTGTTCTGATGGGTTTGAGATAAATGTGCTTGTAAGTTCTGTAGATATGTCATATTTGAACTTTTTAAAATACCTCTATAACGAAAAAGTAAATACGATTGAGTTTTTAAATAACTGTATGAAGATACCAGTAATGAGAAACTATATATAAATAACTAATTTTTGAGAACCTTTGAAATTTTTCAAAGGTTTTCTTTGTTGGACTAATTTTATAAAGATTTTTTATTACTGAATTTTATTACGATTTTTATATCCTGTTATCTAATTGATAAAAATTTCTTTATATAAATAATTATAAATATGAAAGTTGTAATAATAGGTGGCGTAGCAGCAGGTGCAAAAGCTGCGGCTAAAACAAAAAGAATGCGTCCTGATGCTCAAGTTGATATTTATACAAAAGACACACACGTATCTTATTCTTCATGCGGTCTACCTTATTATGTTCAAGGAAATTTTGAAGACTATAAAAAACTCATAATAAGAACCCCTGAAAAGTTTGAAGAGGACGGTATAAATATTCATTTACGTAACGAGATTATAAAAATTTTACCAGAGAAAAAACAGGTTATTGCATTAAATCTTGATACGAATACAGCATATCCTGTGGATTATGATAAATTAGTTATTGCAACAGGTGCATATCCAATAATTCCAAAAGTACGAAATGTAAATCTTAAAAATATTTTTACTTTAAGAACGTTAGAAGATGGTATCTCTTTAAGAGAAAAACTTCGTCAATCGACTCGTGCTGTAATTGTCGGGGGTGGATATATTGGTATTGAAGTTCTTGAAGCATTCGTTGCAAACAATGTTTATACAACACTTGTGGAAAGCAATGAAACAATCATGCCGGCACTTGATAGCGAACTTGCGCATATTGTACAAGATTATATGGGCACAATTAAATCTAACCTTGTGCACATAATAACAAATGATAGAGTCGTTGAATTTATCGGAGATAGCGAGGTTCAAGCAATAAAAACTGCATCAGGTCAGATAATAGAAACAGATTTGGTACTTTTATCTGTTGGAATAAAACCAACCGTTGAGATTGCATCATCGGCAGGAATTGAACTTGGCCCAACTGGTGCTATAAAAGTAAATAGTCGTATGGAAACAAACATTAGAGATATTTATGCTTGTGGTGATTGCATAGAAGAAGTTTATATAATGACTCTTACACCGGCTTGGATTCCGCTAGGTTCAACTGCAAATAAAGAAGGACGTTGTGCTGCAATAAATTTGAGTGGCGAAGTTGATGATTTTGAGGGCGTTTTAGGTTCAAGCGTCACAAAATATTTTGATATGACTATCTCTATGACAGGTTTCACAGAAAAAGTTGCTCGCAAGATGGGTTTTGATGCAATATCTGTAACAATTACTAAACGTGATAAAGCCGGATATATGCCAGAAGCTGAAAACGTGACATTAAAACTTGTTGTTGATAGACGTTCACATAAACTTCTCGGTGGACAAGCCATTGGTTGTGGTGATGCTGATAAAAGGATAAACACATTATCTACTGCTCTTTTAAAACATATGACCGTAGAAGAACTTGCAGGAGCTGATATAACTTATTCTCCAGCATTTTCTGTATCAATCGATCCTCTTATATCTGCGGCAAGACTGATGATTGATAAGTTACGAAGATAATTTCTAAAATTTTGTTATTTTAAACCCCATTTTGTTTGGAGTTGATTTAATTGGTTTTGAGTTTCCATATCAGATATAACGTTGTTCACAATATCTTTTAATGTGTTTTGTTCATCAGTTTTTCTGAATGCAACACCATAGAATTCTTTTGAGTATTTTTTAGGCAAAATTTTTACACTTGAGTCAGATGATGTGAAACGTCTTAATATTGCATCATCAGAAGTTATAGCAAGGATTTCTCCTGATTTTAAGGCTCTATATGCTTCATCATAACTTTTATACCCCATAACTTTTGCTGTTGGAAGTAAAAACTTCATCGTTTGTTCTGCAGTTGAACCAAATATTACACCAACTTTTTTATCGCTTAAATCTGCCATTGAACGAACAGGACTTCCTGCTCTAACTAATAATGCTTGACCAGTTAAATAATATGGTTTTGAAAAATCAACAGACATTTTTCTTGTATCAGAAATAGTAAGAGTTGCAATTACCATATCTAGTTTGTTCAAATTTAAAAGATACAATCTATCGTTATCAGAAACTGGAACAAATTTAACTTTTTGTGGGTCGTGGAATAACTCTTTTGCAATTTCGTGAGCTAAATCTATGTCAAATCCAGCATTTGCACCTGAACCGTCAATAAATCCAAAAGGTTTTGTGTCTGTTTTTACGCCAACTATAATGTATCCTCTATTCATTACAGTTTTGTATACGTCAACAGATTCTTTGTTTGCATCGTCATTAAAGTAGTCAATGGCATAGAATATACCAAAAGCTACTGCTATTAATATTAATAATATAATAAGTCCTCGTTTCATAATATTATTATGTCATTTATATTCGTTTTTGTAAATATATTATAAAATATTAATAGAATGACTAATACAATATTGTATGCTAAACTAAATTTGGAGGGTTATATGAAAGCTGTAGAATATTTTATGCAAGGGAATTCTTGTTCAGAAAGTATAATTTTAGAAGCAATTGAAAAAGGTTATTGTGATAAAGATTTATTAAGTGTTGCTACAGGATTTTCTGGTGGAATAAGTTCTGGTTGTCTTTGTGGTGCTGTTGCTGGTTCAATAATTGTAATTGGTTGTTTATTTGGAAAAGAAAACAAATATAATAATCCACAAAAAGCAAGAGAACTTTCTAAAGAGTTTATGACAAAGTTCAAAGAGGCTCACAAAGCAACTTGTTGCAGAGTACTTTCAAAAGGATTTGAAATGCATTCACCAGAAAGAAAACAACATTGTTGTAATTTTGTTGAGTTTTGTTCAAACTTGTTGTCAGAAATTGTTGAAAAAGAATTGGTAAAAAATGGCTAATACAACCACTCAAAAAAGAATTCTTGTTATAGGTGTTCCTGATATGGCTTATTCAGGAATATTGGCATTAATAAATGCATCAATTAATATCGTAGGTGTAATGGGGCCATTAAAATCTCATAACACTTATCATAATTTTAAATCATTTGTTGAAGCAAACAAGCTTAATTTTATTGAATATGATGATTTAAAATCTCCAAAACTATATAAAACAATTACAGAATTAAAGCCAGATTTAGCGGTTGTGTTTTCGTTTAATCATAAATTACCAATAGAGTTTATTAATCTTATAAAAGATGGTATATTAAATCTTCACCCATCATTGTTGCCTGAATATAGAGGTGGGAACCCTTATTCAAGAGTAATTATGAATGGAGAAACAGAAACAGGGGTTACAATTCATTTTATGTCAGAAAACTTTGATGAGGGTGATATTGTAGCTCAGGTAAAATGTCCTATTGATGAATTTGAAACAATGGGTACTATTTTTAATAAAACAAATTATCTTGGGATAAGCCTTATTGTTTCAGCTTTAAAAGAATATGAAAAAAACGGAAAACTACCAAGACATATTCAGCCAAAAGGTGAGTTTAAAAAAGCCAAAAATTTATCTGATATGGAGTATTTGATTAATTTTAATAATACTGCTGTTGAAATAGAACGATTAATTAGAGCACTTAATCCGTTTTTAGCTAGTTACACACATTATAAAGGTCAAATTTTGAAGCTGCATAAGGCAAGTGTGGTAGATTATGAATTTCCAGAAAACACAGTAAACGGTGAAATTGTTAAAATTGAAGCTGATAGAATTTTTATAAAAACAGCAAAGGGTGCTATATGCCCTGAAATTATGCAATTCGGAGCATTGTTTTTAGGTGATTCAAAAGATTTTATACAAATTGTAAACCCAAAAGTTGGAGATGTTATAGGATATAATAGATATGAATAAATTAAATTTTGTTACAGCCGGAATGCCATTGGCAACAGGCTCAAAAGGATATAAAAGAGCGTTTGAAATTTTAGATGAAATAGGTTTAGATGGTATGGAATTAGAGTTCGTACATGGGGTAAGAATTTCTGATGCAAATAAAGACCTTGTGAAAAATTCTGAACTTACAAAAACTATACACGCACCGTTTTATATAAACCTTAATTCAAAAGAACCAGAAAAAGTGGACGCTAGTGTTCAAAGAATTTTAGAAACAGCTAGAGTTGGTGCTTATATTGGAGCTTTTAGTATCACATATCACGCAGGATTCTATCTTGGTATGGATAAGGAACTTGTTTATAATAATATCAAAAAACAAACAGAGATTATAACAAAGACATTAAAAGAAGAAAATAATAATATTTGGATAAGGCCAGAAACAACTGGTAAATCAACTCAATGGGGCGATTTAGACGAAATAATTTCTTTATCAAAAGAGTTTGAACAGGTTTTGCCTTGCGTTGATTTTTCTCATCTTCATGCCAGATACAATGGCGAATACAACACTTACGATGAGTTCGCACAAGTATTTGAAAAAATTGGTAATGAGCTAGGCGAAAACGCATTGAATAACTTCCATGCACACATTGCAGGGATTGCTTATACTGGAAAAGGTGAAAAACATCACCTTAACCTTGATGAGTCTGATTTTAACTACAAGGATTTATTGAAAGCGTTTAAGACCTTTGATGTGAAAGGTGTTGTCGTTTGCGAAAGCCCTAATATTGAAACAGATTGCAAGATTTTAAAAGAATATTATACTGCGTTATAATGTAATTTTTTTAAAATTCTCTATCTACATGTTCGCAGGGATTCCACGCTTGCATTACAGAGTATATACAACACGCTCTGAATGACGTACTCAGACTGTCATTCAGAGGGAGTGCAACGACCGAAGAATCCCCTTGAACATGTATAGCACGTCATTACGAGGAACGGATTTTCGACTCTGCCGAACAAAACAATTAAGTATTGTTTTGTGAGAGGAGGTGCCGTGTCACGAAGTGACCCAACCCGTAAGGCTGAGCAAAACCACGCTTTTGCGAAATCCCGAATAATCCAAGACAACGTGCTGTAATTATTTTTGTAACG
>DABG01000009.1 GCA_002103075.1 Candidatus Gastranaerophilales bacterium HUM_9
CAATATCTTACTGTTCTGGGGGCTTAATCACCGAGGTGCTTTTAGCAAGTGAATCACCCGAGGGAAGATTCCTCCGGAATTGATTGTGCTGTTTACAGATATAGTTTGTCAAGACAACTGGGTTTGTTTGGGTTTTGGGGCGAAAATTTGCTCCGCAAATTTTCGCCTGATTTGTGTTCACAGAGGTCCTGAAAGTAGTTCAGGACAACCAACAGAATGTCACACTGAACTTCGGATTTTGTACTCTGCCGAATAAAACAATTAAGTATTGTTTTATGAGAGGTAAGTGAAACAATAATCCAAGACTGTTTCAGGGTCTCCTTAACTTTTCGCTTTCGATACAGAATATTTACAGCACGCTCTGAATGACAATTGGGAACGCAAAAGGGGGCGGGTGGGTGGGATTAAGATTTAGTTACGCTTTCTACAAGCATTTTAGCTTTTCCTAATGCCTCTTCAAACACTATCTTATTATCAAAAAAATCATCTCTTTTTATATATTCTCTTACAATCTTTCGTGCATAAGACCCAACTGAAACACCATCATATTTTACACCGCATAACTTTGCCAACTCAGTAGTTTTTGAATTCGTTCCCCCTGACAAAAAGACATATACACCCAATTTTGCGTCATTAACAATTTCACCCAGGGCAACAGCCTGCAACGTAGTTTTAAAACTATCGTCACTTCCGCTCATTGGAATTCCATCAGCCTGAATAATAGTCGTAAAATCTTCTCGTTCCTTAGTCAGTTTTTTTATTCTTTCAAGTACCTGTTTATTTCCTAAACACATTCTATCAATACAAATACTCAAAACCCCATCAAAATTTTTCTTTATACTTTCCCATTTTTCAAAGATTTCAGTATCGTCTTCAACCGTTGCATGAAACTCTATACAATCAATTCCACCCTTAACCAACTTAGGCAAAACTAAATTCAAGTCTTTATCAACTGAATACATCTCAATAGCATTTGCAGGGCAAACCCTTACACATTTTCCGCACCCCAAACATCTTTCTGTTTGAACCGTATGATTTTTCACAGCCTCATTGATACAGACATAATCGCATTGTCCACACTGTTGACACTTTTTCTCATCAATAATTGCTTTTAATATATGTGGATCGCCTTTTATTCCTACACTTACGCAAATATATCTATCCGACATAGTACCAGAATATTTTAAACCTTTTTTTGCAGCTTCTAAAATTTCCTCTTTTGCAGAAATATCGAACATTTGACACCCTGCCATTGAATACAACGCTACCAATTTTTCGACCTCTTCCGCACACTCATTGCCTGCCCCACATACAAGTTTAAATATCGGTTTTCTTCTATCTAATAATTTTTTTAATCCATCTTTTTTATTTATCATATAATCTATTTTGCCTCGTTAAAATATTTTTCATTTAATCTATCAACTTCTTGATTAAAACTCTTATCAACTCTTGTTATCCTTGAATTTTCAACAGATTCAATAAATATTCTGGAAGAATTTGGCTTCCCATCTAAAAAAGTTTTTGAATTTGCTACATCTTTTCTTGCTGGTACAATCAAACCATTTTTAGAAAATTTTTCAATACTCTTCTTTGAAGACAAATACAAAACAAATTCTTCTGCCAATTTCTTATTCTTACTACGTTTTGAAATAGCCCAACCTGTAGCATCATTTGTCGCCTTGTAATCAGGGAAATTAACAACATCCCAACTAAATTTTGCACAATTTCTATATTTTGGAGTTAACCACCTGCCTGACAAATGCATTGCAATCTTACCCTCTAAAAACATTTGAGCTAAAGTTTTACTTCCCACTTCAGATGGAGTAGGTGCATAATGATACTTAAATGCCAAATCTTTATAATATTTTATTCCACTTTTTGTAGAATTTGATTCACCAACAAACCCCTTATCATTAAATACTCCACCACCAAAAGAATGCACAAATGGCAAAGCATAATATAAATTAGGTTCATAACTAATTCCCCAAGTACCGTTCTTACTTAATTTTTGTGCAACATTAAATAAATCGTTCAAGTTCCAAGTCTTTTTGGGATAATCAACACCATACCTATCAAAGATATCCTTGTTATAATAAACAACCAAACCAGAACAATCTCGTGGTACTGCCAAAATTTTACCATTATAAGACATACAATCAATTGATTTATCAAAATAGAGTTTCTTGTCAAACACCCCATCTAAATTACACAAGAACTTTTCATAAATAGGAATATTTTGGTTATTTATCAACATCACATCAGGTTCCATATTTGATGCAAATAACAAATGCAACTTCTGAAAATAATCCTGTGGAATATGCAAAACTTCGACCCTAACCCCATTATGAGCATTTTCAAACTCTTTAATTATAGGGTTAAGAATTGCCATCTCTGATGCTGAACCCCAAGTTGAAAACCTTAAAACCACTTCATCAGTAGAATAAAGCCCCTTAATTATAAAAAAAATTAACAAAAATATTAAACAAAAAAAAGAAATAATAAACTTTTTCATTACAAGTCAATCAACCTACTCATTGATTTATCAGAAACTTCAACAATCATCTTGTTACGTCCAACTCTCACAAGATATCTATTTGCATCTTCTACTTTTTCTGCATGTTTTAATATAATTTTACCTTTTTCTAATCTGTCAAATTGTTTTAACACAAAGTAATCATCAGCAATATGACCAACCAATGAAGAAGAATTATCATAATTAACTAAATATAAACCAGCATTGTCATTAATTTTAACTTCATTAAGCATAGTCACTTCGTCATGAGATTGTGTTACAACCCCATTTGATACATCTTCTGGATTTTCAAAATTATCATGTTCAAAATCTGACAACATTAAACCTGTTTCATTTTCTGTCATAACCCCAAACACATCATCAGCAGGACTATTTTCTGGTAAATTGTCTGTTCCTTTTTGTGCAAAAGATTGTAATACTAATTCATCAAAAAACTCTTTATCGTTAACATTTGAAAAATCAGCCAAAACTCCATCTGGATTGTATGGAACGTCAGGTTTATAAGGTGCAACCTCTGTTGTAGTTTGTTCTAATTCCGAATTATCGACAGATATATTGGTTGAATCAGCTACAAAATCGTCTAATGAGGTTGAATCATCTTCATTATCAATAATATTCGAAAATTCTTCATCAGAAACAACTTCAGGTATAACACTATTCTTTTCTAATTCATTATCACCATTTTCGTCATCTAATTCAAAGTCTGAACTATCTACAACGTTCAAATCATCATCATTAGAACTATTCAAAGGTTCAGCTTGATATTCATTTTCTGATACAGAAGTTTGTGATTCATAAGAACTAGAGGTATTATAAGAATCAGTAATATCAGGAGTTTCTTCAACCTTATCTAACATTTCATCTATGCTATTAAATGATTGTTCAGGGACAGCTTGAGCAGCTTTTTGAGCTCTTACAGCTGCAACATTTTCTCTTAAAGCTCTTTCCATTGCAACAACATCATCTTCTTCTTTTCGAATAGCTTTTATTTTTTTATTAACCTTTTTATCCAAGTTCAAAATAATCATTATCACAATTATAGGAAACGTTACAGCACCAGCTAACAAAAGCAACTTCCATAAACTCAATTCTTGCAACTCATCTAAAACAAGTTTAATACATGCTTTTGCACCCAATTTTGAGTCATCTGTTGTTGTATTATTTTTGTTTTTTAGTTTCTTTGCATTACGTTCATTTATAATTGCATCATTATCTTTAATCGCTTGTTCTAACAACGCATCTTGTTTTGTTTCCTGTACATCATTTACTTTTCCAGTATTAACTTCATGTTCAAGTATTTCTATTGGTTTATTAACGTTATTATTTACAGAAACTGGCTTCTTCACAGGTTTTGGCACCGATTGTTGTGCTACAACAGGCTTTGATGTTACAGGTTTTACTGGAACTATTGATTTTGTAACAGGAGTTTGTTTTTTCACTTGAACAACTTTTTTTGCTGATTCTTGCTTCTTCACAGGAGTAACATTTTTTGTATGAGCTTGTTTTGCAACAGTTTTTTGTGTTTGTTTTTGCACAGTTTTTGCAGATTGTGTAGCCTTTTTTGTTGTTGATTGATTAGTTTTAGAAACAGTTTGAGCAGGCTTTGAAGTTGTTTGAGCAGGTTTAGACACAGTTTTGACTGAAGTACTTGAAGTAATTGTTTTTGGCAAAACATTGATTGATTTATCAGATACAATTGTAATTTTTGTATAACCTTTTCCAGCATTAATAGTCTGCATGCTTACAGACACATTCCCACCACCTGTAACCTTTGGAGCTGTCTTAACAGAAGAAGTTGTTTCAGGTACCAAAATAACGTACTTATTACCCTCTTTTTTACTTACAACAACAGAATCAGTATAAGGTTTGTTCGTGTATATATTTACCCTAACACTGCCACCATCTTTGTTTAATTTGACATCAGTAATACAATTTTTGCCAGCATCTGCAAACGCAAAATTACCTGCAACCACCGTTGCAGCACATATTAACGATAATCTTTTACCTAAATCAATCCTACCCATTACATATCTATTCTACCACATTTTTGTTTTGTGAACAATTGTAACAAAAATTTTACAATTTAAAATCAGGACAACTTAAAAAAACTTTATTAATGTATAAGAAGAAAAATAAAAACATCGGCTACTACGACGCCACTGGAGAGTAAAGAAAAAAGAAAAAATTAGTTCGTTTAAGAAAATTTTACAGCAAGGAGCTTTATATGTACGCATTATCAAAATTTTCATTTGTATCAAATTTTAACAAAGACAAATTAACAAGAGAAGAAGCCCTAAGTAACGGACTTACATCAACAGAAATTCAAAAATGTGACACCGATAACAATGGTGAAATTACTGTTGATGAAATTTTAGCTAACCAAGAAGCATGTGATAAAATTCTTGCAAAAATCAATAGTGAACAACAAAAAGTTCAAGGTTCTATTAATGAACTTCAATCAGAAAAAACGCAAACTGAACAAGATGAAAAATCCGCTGAAAAACAAACAGGTAAACCTCAAGGATTTACAAGTTTATTAAAAGAAGCTCCAAAATTTGGCGATAAATCAACTTTCAGTATTGCTGCATAATAACCAACTAAACATATTCTGAAACATGTTCAGAATGAATACTTTTCAAGAAAAAAAAGCGGGCAAAAACCATTCTGGTTTTTGCTCGCTTTAATACAAATTCTATATCATTTTCATAACATCTTCTACAATCAATTCTTTTTTTAATCGATATTCATTATACAAGTCATCTAACGGAATTCTATCGGTAAATTCTTTCTTAGCACCATAATTTAGAACTTTTATATCAGAATTTCCATAGAATCTAGTAATTTTTTCACCAAATCCACCATCTAAAATTCCGTCTTCAAGTGTTATAACGACTTTATGATTTAACTTCAAATCTTCAAGCATAGATTCATCTAATCCGGTCATATATACAGGATTAATCAATGTTGCATTAATTCCTTTTGATTTCAATTCATCTTTTACAGATTTTGCTAATCCAAAGAAATTACCCAATCCTAAAATAGCTACTTCACTACCTTTTTCAGCCATTTTAAAGGTATTTAAGTTTGAATAATCAGTTTTATCTTCGACTCCTGTCGATACAACTTCTCCAAAAGGAACCCTAATTGCTACAGGATATTCTGTTTGTTCAATAGACCAATCCAACATTTTCAAATATTCTTCTTTACTTGTTGGTGCAAGATAAACAAGGTTTGGGATATTAGATAGCATTGATACATCAAAACAACCCAAGTGAGTGGCGTCAGCACCTGAAATAGTTCCCCAATAAACCAACATGGTAACTGGAGAATTGTTCAAACATAAATCTTGAGATATTTGGTCATAAGTTCTTTGTACAAATGAACTCATAATTGCAAGTATAGGCTTTGCACCACCTTTTGCTAACGCTGAAGAATAAGCCACAGCATGTTCTTCTGCTATACCAGTATCTGTATATTGAGAACCCAATTCATCTCTAAATTGTTTAGAAAAACCATGTACTCCAGGTGTTGCTGGATTAATAACTATAACCCTTTTATCTTTTTTAGCTTTTTCCATAATAAGTTTATTACCGATTGAGTTATAATCTTCAACCACTTCACCTGTTGATTTTCCAAAAGTTTCTAACATATTTGGCATAATCCAATGGAATGCTTCTTTATTTTCTTCTGCCAAAGCACAACCTTTACCCTTTGTTGTATGAATATGCAAAATAGTTGGATGGTCTGTATCTTTTACTGATTCAAAAGCATTAATCAATGATTCTATGTCATGACCATCTGAAACATATTTATAATCAAACCCCATAGTTTTAAAGAAATTGTTTTCACAAGTTCCATTTGAATTTCTTAATTCTGCGAGGTTTTTATATAAACCACCATAATTTTCAGCGATAGACATATCATTATCATTTACAACAATAATAATATTACTATTAAGCACAGATGCATTATTCAAACCCTCTAATGCTTCGCCACCAGTTAACGAACCATCACCAATTAGTGCAACAACATTTTCTTTACCACCGACTAAATCTCTTGCTTTTGCTAAACCTGTAGCTAAACTAACAGAGGTTGATGTATGACCAACCTTAAACATATCATATTCAGATTCTTCTGGTGCTGTGTAACCAGTATAATACATATACTTATCAGGATTCAAAAATCCTTCTTTTCTACCTGTTAAAATTTTGTGAGTATAACACTGATGAGACACGTCAAATACAAACTTATCAACAGGAGCATTAAAAACATAATGCATCGCAATAGTTGTTTCAACAATACCTAAGTTTGGACCGAAGTGTCCACCAATTGTATCAACCTTTTTTATAATTGCTTCTCTAATTTCAGAAGCTAATGTATTCATTTCATCTATATTTAAACTTCTTAAATCCATAGGATAATTTACTTTTTCTAAAACCATAACTCTCCCCTTTTCTTCCTTAAATTATTTTAACCTTGAATAATAGATTGTCAACGACTTTCATTCTTATATTTTTGTTCTATAATAAAAATATTATGGGAAATATAATTAAAGTACAAAAGGGAACAAAAGATATCCTTCCACAAGAAATGAACTTGTGGCATAAAATGGAAGAAAATGCACTTAGAATTTTTTCTAATGCAGGTTATCAAGAAATAAGAACACCAATCTTTGAAGCGACTGAATTATTTGCAAGAGGAGTTGGTGACACAACAGATATTGTAAACAAAGAGATGTATACATTTGAAAAAAGTGAAAGAAGTCTTACACTTCGTCCTGAGAACACTGCAGGTGTAGTTCGCTCGTTTATCGAAAATGGTATGCACAGATTATCTGCTCCAGTAAAACTTTGGTACAAAGGACCAATGTTCAGATATGAACGTCCTCAAGCTGGCAGACAAAGACAATTTCACCAAGTTGGTGTTGAAATGTTTGGAGTTAAAGATGCAACAGCAGATGCAGAAGTAATTGAATTAGCTGTATCTTATCTTAAGTCACTTGGATTAAACGACCTTGAAGTAGAAATCAATTCTCTTGGTTGCCCTACTTGTAGAGAAAACTTCAAAACAAAACTTAAAGAAGTATTAAAACCTTACTTTAATGAACTTTGTGACGATTGCAAAACAAGATACGAAAAGAATCCTTTAAGATTACTTGATTGCAAAGTTGAAAGTTGCAAAAAAATATTTGAAAAACCTGAAATTCAAGAAGTTATTCAAGGTGATTTTATTTGTGATGAATGTTCTGAACACTTCTCACAATTAAAAACATATCTTGATGCACTTAATATAAAATATACTGTTAACAAACTCCTTGTAAGAGGTTTAGACTACTACAATAGAACCGTTTTTGAAATAAAATCAAACAATCTTGGTTCACAAAATGCTGTATGTGGTGGCGGACGTTATGATAGTTTGGTTAAAAATTTAGGTGGAGAAGATACTCCTGCCATCGGGTTTGCAATGGGAATGGAACGACTTTATTCACTTATAGAAAAAATTGAACAGGAAAAACTTGCTGGGTACATTGTTTCAACTAACAAAGCTGAAGCTCTAAAACTAGCAAAATATTTAAGAGATAATAACAAATCTGTCGATTTTGATTTTGCAGGGAAAAAGTTCACTAAACAAATGGAAAAAGCCTCAAAAGTTGCAAAATTTGCAATAATTCTAGGTGAAGATGAGATTTCACAAGGTTATGTTTCAATAAAGAACTTAGAAAACTCTGAACAAAACAAAGTTCAAAAAGAAGACTTACTAAATATTTTATAATGTCTTTTGTATATAGTTTACAAGACCTTTATAAATCCCTTGTGCTGAACGATGTGCAAAAAACTTTGATTTATAAATAGGGGCGTCTTTAGGATTACACAAATATGCTAGTTCTACAAGAACTCCAATATATTCAGTTGGTCTTATAACAGCAAAACTAGCTTGTGATGCACCATTATTTTGTGTTCCGATTTCTTTTGATATCTCGTTTGCCAATTCTGAAGCCAAAGATTTTGCAACAGGGTTAAAATAGAAAACGATTGTTCCTGTATTCAAAGCAGGATTAGAAGATATTGGAACAGCATTCAAATGAATACTTATAAATATCAATGCGTCTTTTGACTTTGCGAAATCTACACGATTTTGAAGACTTACAAATTCATCTTTTTCCCTCGTCATATAAACTTCAAAATTATGGAATTCTAAAAGTCGTTTCAATTTATGCGCAATTTCAATATTAATATTTTTTTCTTTATGACCTAAGCAACCAACTGCACCAATTTCATTACCACCGTGACCGGCATCAATAACAACTTTTACATTCTTGTTAGAATAATTTGACTTTGTAATAGGAGATGGTTTAAGGATAAAATCAATCACGCCATCTTTCATAGACAAAGAATAACGTCCAAATTTACCCATTTGAAAATCTTTTGTAGCTATTTCACCTATCCTACTCAAATTATAAACAGAAAGAGTCACCTTATTTCCATCACTAACAAGTGAATATGGCGTATTATTTGTAACCTGTATTCTATAAATTTCAGGATTATCCTTATCTTTTCCAGAATTTAAAATTGTATTAGGAGTATAAACAAACTCAGGTTCTTCGTTTTCAACTTGTTCATCATTGTCAGATAATGTTTTTTCTTTAATTATAGGTAACACTGAAACATCAGAAGTTTTTACCCAGCCATACAAATCTTTCGCTAGATAAATCCTTGAGAACTGGTTTTGAACACCATCAACAACAAGTTTTGTGTCTTTAGGGAGATAACCAAGTCTGTTCATGCCTGCATCTATTGGAGTGTTTCTTAACACAACATCATTTTTTGTTGTCACATAATATTTAGAAGGAGCTTCTACAAACTCATTCACAAACTTAGCTTTTTTAGAAGTATCTTTTATAATTTTATATTGCAAAGTTTCAACATTACCCCAAATATCTTTTTTAGTAATCGCAAAAATATTTTCGCCATCTTTTAATGTCGTAAAATAACTAAAAGCTCTTGATTTAGAAGGAATAACCAATTTGTCATTAATGTATACCTTCTCCATTCTATCAATTTTACCTAAGAAAAAGATTGAGCTTTCATCAACAACAACATTTTGAGATGAAGGATATGTGACAACTAACGCATTTGCAACGGTTGAAAAACAAATCATAAAACATATCAATAAAAAAATCTTTTTCATAAAAATCGTTTTGTCCTTACCTAAAATAATGGAGTTCTGTTTATCTTAATTTCTCGACAACTACCTTTACCCTTCGTTACGAACCTTGCACGCTGGTCAAACTGAGAAGAATACGCATAAATCTCATTCAAAGTAATCTCATGTGTATACCTATTATAAACAAGCTGAGTATCTACAACATCAGCAAAACTTTGAGCACGTTTAGAAAAAGTTATCTGAGATTTTGTAAAACTCTGAACATCTAAAGGTAAATTATTAGCATCATAGACACCCTCTAAGAGAGTGTCTATAATAAAATATCTATCAATCATATATGAACGTAAAACTTCATCTGAAAACATTCTTACTGCCGTAATTTTTATTTTACAAGCAAGTACATACTGTTCTGCTTTCGCTGTTAAAAACATAGAAAACATCAAAAATAATACTGAACATATTACAAATGAAATTACTTTTTTCATATACCTACTTCATTAATTCACCAACAGCTTTATAAACTGCCATTCTTTTTGTGGCATCGTCTTCAGCTTGAGCATACAATTCTTCTGCTGAGTCTGGATTAGTTTTCATCAATGATTTATAACGTCCTTCACTTCTGATAAAGTCTTGATAACTTCCTTTAGGTTCTTTTGCGTCCCAAGTGAATGGTTGTTCATTTTCTGGGTTATATCTATACAATGGGAAATAACCAGCTTCAACAGCACGTTTTTGTTCTGTTTGAGTTTTACTCATATCAATACCGTGTGCGATACAAGGAGCATACGCAAATATAATAGATGGTCCATTATAAGCTTCTGCTTCTTGGAATGCCTTAAGAGTTTGCATTCTATCAGCACCAAGTGCAACTGATGCAACGTATACATAACCGTATGACATACTCATCAAGCCCATATTTTTCTTATATGTTTTTTTACCACCTGTTGCGAATTTAGCAACAGCACCAGTTGGTGTTGATTTTGAAGCCTGACCACCTGTGTTTGAATATACCTCTGTATCAAGCACTAAAATATTTACATTTTTACCTTGAGCAAGAACGTGGTCAATACCACCATATCCAATATCATTTGCCCAACCGTCACCACCAATTATCCATACTGATTTATCAGTAAAGTAGTCTTGTAGCTCTCTAACCTTTGCTAAGTCAGAACATTCACAATCAGAATATTTTGCCAACAATGATTTTACTTCATTTTGAGATTTAAGAGCTTCTTCAGATTTTGAATTATCAAAGAATGAAATAGCTTTTTCAAGAGCCTCTTTCAAATCAGCAGGAGTTTTTTCATTAGCAATTACTTTTTCTACATAAGTTTTCAAAGTATCTCTATTTTTATCTACTGCTAATCTCATACCATAACCAAACTCAGCATTGTCTTCAAATAATGAATTTGCCCAAGCTGGACCTCTACCTTCTTTTGTTTTTGTATAAGGAATTGTAGGGAATGTACCTGAATAAATAGAAGAACAACCTGTAGCATTGGCAATAATAGCATTTTCACCATATAATTGAGAAACTAATTTAACATAAGGTGTTTCACCACAACCTGCACAAGCACCAGAGAACTCAAATAATGGTTTTCTTAACATAGCACCCTTAATATTCTTCGTTGTATTTTTACCCATTACGTTATCAGGTAGTTCATCAAAGAATTTTTCATTCTCTAATTCACAAGCATTTACTTCTTCCTCTAAAGTTGACCAAGTTAATGCTTTTTTACCTTCAACCTTTGACATAGGACATTGATCAACACAAACTCCACAACCTGTACAATCTTCGCAATATACTTGAACCTTGAATTTTTCACCATTTAAAGAAGGTTTTGCATCAATCATCTTGAATGACTCTGGTGCATTTTTCAAATCATCAGGATTAGCAAGTTTTGTTCTTATAGCTGCATGTGGACAAGCTGATGCACAAATACCGCATTGAATACAGAATTCAGAATTCCATTTTGGAACTCTTGGTGCTATACCACGTTTTTCTAAACAAGCAGTACCTGTAGGAATTACACCATCAACACTCATAGCAGATACAGGTATTTCATCACCTTTTAATCTCATAGATGGTTCAATAACTTTTCTTGCAAATTCATCAGCATCTTTTGGTAGTATTTCAATATCATCAATACAACCAACTCCGTCTAATGAAGTTGGAACTTCAACCTCTTTACAAGCATCAACAGCTGCATCAATCAAGGCTAAGTTCATATTAACAACGTCATCACCTTTTTTCTTAAAGGTCTTGATTGTCATTGATTTCATACCTTCTAAGGCTTGTTCAAACGGAACAATTCCTGATACCTTGAAGTATGCAACCATCATAACTGTATTTGCACCTTTACCACGCAAACCAGGTTGTTGTTTAACAAGTTCTTCTGCGTTTACATTGTAGAACTTGATTTTTTTATCAATAATGGTTTTTTGCAAATCTCTTGATAAATGACTAAAAGCTTCTTCTGCAGAATATGGTGAATTTAATAAGAATGCACCACCTTCTTTAATCCCTTTTAATAAATCATATCTACCAACATAAGCATGTGCTGAACAAGATACAAAATCAGGTGCTGTAATCAAATATGTTGATTTTATAGGTTCATCACCAAATCTCAAGTGAGATACTGTAACCCCAAATGATTTTTTAGAATCATAAGCAAAGTATGCTTGAGCATCTTTATCCGTATATTGACCTATTATCTTAATAGAGTTTTTGTTAGCACCAACAGTACCATCAGAACCAAGTCCCCAGAACATACAGTTTGTAGTACCTTCAGGCTCTGTTACAATGTGTTCATCAATTTTTAATGATTTATGAGTTACATCATCATCAATCCCAACTGTAAATCCATGGAATCCATCATTTTCCAAGTGTTTATAAACAGCTAAAACCATTGAAGGTGTAAATTCTTTTGAAGACAAGCCATAACGTCCACCAATTACTCTTACATCTTGTTTAGTACCACTCAAAGCAGCTACAACATCAAGATATAGAGGTTCACCAATTGAACCAGGTTCTTTTGTTCTATCTAAAACAGCAATACGTTTTACAGAATTTGGTAATGCTTGATTAAATCTTTCAACATCAAATGGTCTATATAATCTAACTTTTACTAAACCATATTTTGTACCACGATTTTTGTTCAAATATGTAATTGTTTCTTCAATAGTTTCACAACCAGAACCAATAGCTACAATAACATCAGTTGCATCAGGAGCACCAACATAATCAAATGGGTGATATTGACGTCCAGTCACTTTAGCAACCTTGTCCATATATTCTTGTACAATGTCAGGAACAGCATCATAATATTTATTTACGGTTTCTCTACCCTGAAAATAAACATCAGTGTTTTGAGCACCAACTTTACAAACAGGAGCTTCTGGACGAAGTGCTCTATTTCTAAATTCTTCTATATATTTTGGTTCAACTAAAGATTTTATTTCATCATAAGAAATTTCTTCAATCTTGTGAATTTCATGAGAGGTTCTAAAACCGTCAAAGAATTGCAAGAATGGAACTTTAGCTTTATAAGTAGCCAAATGAGCAACAAGTGCCATATCCATTTCTTCTTGAACAGAGTTAGCAGCAAGCATAGCAAACCCTGTGTTACGACAACCCATAACGTCTGTATGGTCACCAAAGATTGCTAATGATTGAGCAGCCAATGCACGAGCAGCAACATGGAATACTGTAGGAAGCATTTCACCAGCGATTTTATGCATTACAGGAATCATCAGTAATAAGCCTTGAGAAGCAGTATATGTAGACGTCAAAGAACCTGCAGCTAATGAACCGTGAACAGCACCTGCTGCACCTGCTTCTGATTGCATTTCCGCTACACTAACTTCTTTACCCCAAATATTTTCTTTATGTTGTGATGACCATTCATCTATCCATTCACCCATTGTAGAAGATGGTGTAATCGGATATATTGCAGATACTTCACTAAGTGCATAAGCAACGTGTGCTGCTGCATAATTACCATCAACAGTTATTGTTTTCTTTGACATATAAAACTCCTCCGATAAAATTTTCCTGATACTCAAAGATTATCACTAATAATTATCAAATACAAGATTAATTGTACTATTATTAAGGGCAATTAATTAAATAATAAAAACGTCAAACACGTTCAAAAAGATTCCGAAATAAATTCAGAATAACCGTTACAAATAGAACCATCTTCTAATAACCTCCCCCTATTTGACTTCAATTTTGATTTGAAGTATATTCAATGTCATGAAAATAATTATATTTGGTGCAACAGAATTGGGATGTCTTATAGCGACAAACTTTTTTGAAGACCACGACATCACAATCATAGATAAAGAAGAAAATTTTTCTAACAATATAAACAAACTTGATATCAGTTTTATTAGCGGCAACGCATCAAATATCAATGTTTTAGAAAAAGCTGAAATTCACGATGCAGATTTATTTTTAGCCTGTTCAGATTTTGACGAAGTAAATATAGTTTCTTGCCTTACAGCAAAAAGGATTTCAGGCATAAAAACGATTTGTTTCGTTAGCAAAGAGGAATATAAATCTTCTCTTGGACTTTCTAAAGATGGTGATTACCCTTGTGATATCTATATTGACGAAATAATTTGGCCAGAAGAACTTTTAACCCAAGATATATTTAGAATTATTACAGTATCAGAAGCAATTGATGTTGAAAACTTTGCAAATGACAAAGCAAGATTATTAGAATACAGAATAAAAGAGAATTCAATCCTTGTAGATAAAAGGATTAGAGATTGCGAATTTCCGAAAGATACACTTATTGTTGGGATAACAAGAGATGGAATTGTTTCTATCCCAACAGGAAACACTGTTCTTGAAAGTAATGACAAAGTCATTTTCATGGGTTCATCTAAATCCTTAGATAAATTAGCAGGTAGATTTTTCCACGAAAAAGGTGTTACAAAAACAATTACAATTATCGGTGGTGGTAATGTAGGGAAAATGCTTGCCGAAAATCTTGAAGATGCAAGATTAAAAGTTAAAATTATCGAAAAGAATTATGCTCGCTGTGAAAAAATTTCAGAAGACTTAAGTAACACACTTATAATAAACGGTGACGGTACTGATTTAAGTCTATTAAATGAAGAAGAAATCTTTGACAGTGATGTTGTAGTTAGTGTTACTAATAATGACGAAAAGAATCTTTTATGTTCTTTATTAGCAAAACAACTGGGAGTAAAAAGAGTTATTGCAAGAGTAACCAAAAACGCAAACATGTCTTTATTTGAAAAAGTAGGAATAGATATAGCTGTATCAACAAAAAATGCAGCTTTAAATGAAGTAAAAAATAATATTTCAGAAACAAATGTTGATATCGTCGCTACTGTTGAACAAGGTCAAGGCGAGATTTTAGAACTAAAAACACCTGAAAGCTTTGAAGATATTATGATTAAAGATTTGAGATTACCTGCAAAAGCGATTATAAGTATTATTCAAAGAAGAAACAAAGTTATTATTCCAAAAGGTGATACGTTCATAAAAAGAAACGATAATTTAACAATTTTTACAACAAGTGAAAACTCACCTATAATAAAAGAATTCTTTAAGGCTGGACAATGAGATTAAAATATCTTACATACGCATTTGAAATAATTCTAAGACACATTGGGTTTATAATGTTGTTACCTTGTATATTTTCAATTTACTACAAGGAATACAATTCAGCTATACCTTTTGTTGCTAGTGCAGTAATTGCGTTTTTATTAAGCCTTATATTAAAATGGTTTTTAAAAAATGAAAAGATAGAAAACATGAATGATATCAAAAAATCAGAGGGTTTGTTTATTGTAACAACCTCTTGGTTAGTTGGTGGAATAATTTCAGCCTTACCATTTATGTTTTATGGAATGAATATACTTGATGCATTGTTTGAATCAGCATCAGGAATAACAACCACAGGTGGAAGTATCTGTACAGGGTTTGATTATCCACATTCTATTTTCTTTTGGAGATCACTTATACAGTGGTTAGGAGGAATGGGAATTATAATCTTGTTTATTGCAATTCTTCCACAGTTTGCTGTTGCAGGCAGGCAAATGTTTTTTGCAGAATCTCCAGGCCCAACCGAAGATAAATTCACTCCTCGAATCAGAAACACTGCTTCTGCGTTATGGAAGGTTTATATAGTACTGACTGCATTACAAGTCATTTGCTTAACTATTGCAGGTATGCCTTTATTTGATGCTTTTTGTAATAGTTTATCAACAATTTCAGCAGGTGGATTTTCAACAAATCCTCAAAGTACAGAAGGCTATCATTCAAATTATATAACTTGGATTATAACAATATTTATGTTTTTAGCAGGAACAAACTTCAACTTACAATACAAAGCTTATATAAAACATGATTTAAGAATATTCTTTAAAAGTGAAGAATTCAGAGTTTATTTAGGGATTTTCCTCACAATATCTTTTTTAGTTGCTTGCTCTTTATTTTTAAACGACAAGTACAATATTTTTGATTCTATAACTCATTCTATGTACCAAGTTGCATCACTTATGACATCAACAGGTAGTACAAGTGCAGATTATAACAGTTGGGATTTTACAACAAAAACAATATTATTTATTACTATGTTCACAGGTGGCTGTGCAAGTTCTGCAAGTGGTGGTATAAAAATTGCCAGATGGGTATTGATTTTTAAGATTATGAAAAACGAGGTAAAAAAGATATTACACCCTAACGCTGTTATAAACATAAAACTCGATAATACAGTTATAACAAAAGAAATACTTTCTCAAACAGTTATGTTCATCTGTTTTTATATGACAATAGTTGCTCTTTCAGTAATTATAGTATCAATCCATGAACATAATGTTGTAGTTGGAATAACAAGCAGTATAGCATCGATTGGGAATATTGGTCCAGCCTTTGGTTCTATTGTTGGACCAATGGGTAGCTATGAAACACTTCACCCTTTATCAAAAATAGTTTTGATATTAGATATGTATGTAGGCAGATTAGAACTTATCCCATTTTTAGTAATGTTAGAGCCTGAATTTTGGAATTTCAGGAAATAATTTTAGCTAAAGGTAATAACTTATGAGATTTGCATTTATTATAATGGGCGACTTTGATTACAAAAAAGATTTTTCTTCAATACATAACTCTATGGCACAAATAATTGGGGTTAAGAATTTAGATGAAGCCGTTGAGGTTGCAGTTAAGCTACAAAAAGATGGAGTTGATTGCATAGAACTCTGTGGAGCCTTTGGTGAAACTGGCGCTAAAAGGATAATAGATGTGACAAATAACACTATTCCTATAGGATATGTAACCCACTTACCGATTCAAGATGATGTTTATCAAAAAACATTCAAAAAATAAAAAAGGGAATATATTGTTCCCCTTTTTGTTTATATGTTAATAAAAAAGATTAAAAAATTTTAATGTAAAGATATTTATCTGTTTTATAAACTATAATAAAAATATGCTATAATATAGGAAAAGCTACTTTCTTAAAATAAGGATATTTTATAATGAAGGAATATAAATCAGGAACATATATTTTACACAAAGGCTACAAACCATTTAATCCGTCATTTATCAATGATGATATAGATTGGAAGTTAGATGAACTTGCACCATTATTACAAGATGCTAGCCTTTGGCTTGGCAAATTGAATTCTTATGCTGATTTAATTCCTAATATTGAATTCTTTATTAAAATGTATGCAACAAAAGAAGCTACAAATTCAAACAGGATTGAAGGTACTAGAACAACATTTGATGATGCTATTTCGCCTGTTGAACAAATTAAACCTGAATTTCGTGATGATTGGCACGAAGTTCAAAATTATATTCAAGCAATAAATTATTCTATTGAAAGATTAAATGAGTTACCTATTTCAATGAGGTTAATCAAAGAGGCTCATAAAATTTTATTGCAAGGTGTTAGAGGAGAACATAAAACTCCAGGAGAAATTAGAAAAACTCAGAACTGGATAGGTGGTTCATCTTTACAAGATGCTTTTTTTATCCCACCTGAACCTAATATATTGCCAGATTTATTAACTGATATTGAAAAGTTTTTGCATAATGAGAACTTACAAGTACCTGAAATAATAAAAGCTGGCATTGTTCATTATCAATTTGAAACAATCCACCCATTTTTAGACGGTAATGGTAGAACTGGCAGACTTTTGATTATTTTGTACTTGATAAGTGCAGGATTATTGAACAAACCTGTTTTGTATATTTCTGAGTTTTTTGAAAGAAATAGAATATCTTATTATGATTCACTTTCAATGGTTAAACAAACAAATAATATTACTCAATGGCTAAAATTTTTCTTAAGCGGAGTTATTGAAACCTCAAAAAATAGTATCAAAACTTTTGAAGAAATTATTAAACTTAAAAAAGAAGTAGAAAGCAAAGTTGAGAAAATTGGCAAAAGAGCAACAAATGGGCTAAAGTTGTTGGAATTGTTGTATTCTATGCCAAAAGTTAATTCAAAAATTGTTTGCGAAAATTTGGACATAACTCCAGCAACTGCAAATGGACTTTTAAAAGCATTTGTAAATGTAGGAATTTTAGAAGAAAAAACAGGGTTTAATCGAAATCGTTATTACGTGTTTGAAGATTATATAAGAATATTTAGATAAACCTTTTTGTAAATTTTTGTTTTTTTAATAAAACTGTAGAAGAAGTGTTACAAATTAATTGTAGTAAAATTGATTATTATATAAAGAACTATAAAGAAAGAGTATACAATGTCATCAGAAAAATGGAACAAAATAGTAGATTTTTATAACAAATTCAAGTTTAAATCAGAAGAAGATATCCAAAAATTATGGGAACAATTATTTGCAGATTCAGATCTTTTTGGATATAGCAAAATATATAATGAAATTGAAGCACATAGACATATTAAATGTGGTTCAACTATTAGAGTTATTCCAGATATCATAATAAAAAAAGATAACAAAGATTTGTTTATTGTCGAACTAAAAAAATCTTCACTAGATTGCGGAGACGAACAATTACTAAGTTATTTAAAATTGATACATAATATAAAATTTGGAGTCTTAATTTGCAACAAATTATATATTTATAATTTTGATACAAATAAATCTGATGAAGAACAAATAAAAATTGCAATAGATTTTACTTATAATAACCCTTTGGGTATAAAATTTGTTGAATTATTTACAAAAAGGAATTTTAATGTAAATACTATAAAAAAATTCATAGAAGGTAGCATTAAATTCAAAAAGAATGTTCATGAACTAAAAAACAAGGTAAATAAAACTTTTGTACAAAATCTTATTAAAGAATATTGTTTAAAAAATTATTCAGAAAATGAATATCAAGAAGCTACGAAAAATTTAGAAGTCGAAATCAATTTTAAAAATAATAAAATAGTACCTTCAAATAATAGAAATATAAACAATAAACAATTAATATCATCAAATGGAAAACTAGGGAAATCAGAAATTTTCAAGAGATTAGGACTGAATAATGGGACTTATGCAGTAAAAAATAAAACTGCAAATATATATTGGGCAAATCCCAATATAAAATTTTTAGATGAGGAATGGAATTTAGTTTTAGAAGATTGTACAAATCATAAATTTTATCATTTCATAATTCCAGCAAATAGTATCAGAAAAAGTTCAATAAAGTTAAAAAATTCAAAACAAATAGACTTACAAATTATGTACAATGATGACAACTTTACAGATAGTAGAAGTGGAATTAGTTTCGCAAAATGGTTAAAAGAAACAATAATCTATTAAATTTTTATAACATTTTATATTTATCTTCTTTAATAAACCACGTTACAAAAGGAAATTATAGAAACATCCTATCATAAAACAAGAAATAAAATTTCTCATTTTATTAAAAAACGCAAAATTATTTATTTACAGACATTCTATAAAAAACATCATAGAAACATTCAACAACTAATTTTAAATAATATAAAATGAATATAAAAGAACAATACAATTCTACAAATTTTAAATCTATAAAATTAAACAAACAAGAAACTCTTAAAGCTAAAGATATCTTATCAAAATATTCTTATTCTGATAACAGAGCTAGAGAACATTTAACTGCTGATTTATTAGATATTTTTAATAATAAAATAGAAAAAGAAGGTAAGCTAATAGCAAAAAGCACACATTCTGCAGATGATTGTATTCAAGATTTATTTTTAAACTTTTTTGAAGGGATTAGAGAATCTTTAAAAGAAAAAGATCCTCTTAAATTAATATTAAACAAACTTAATAGTTTCAAAAAAGGAAAAGATTCGCTAAAAACAGAATTTGGTCGTGCAAGTATAGATAGAACCATCAGCACTAAAAAGAATACTCGTTTTTCAGACGTAATAACAGAAGATATAAGCTCTAAAATAGACTCAGAAACCAAAGAAAAAGCAAAAACTATAATTGATTCAACTATAGATAATGGTCATCTAACAGAACAAGAACAACTTGTATTAGAAAAATTAAGAGAAGGAAAAACAAAAACACAAATTTCAGAAGAAATGAATATTGCAGTTAACAATGTTCACAAACACGTTTCAAAATTTATAAAAAAAATCCAATACGAGAACGATTGTTTACCCGAAGAAATCAACTCTAAAATACGAGCTCTTAAAGAAAATTTCGAATTAGATGATAAAAATAAAGATATTGAAAAATTTATAATTAAAATTCCTCAAGCAAAATCAATATCTACAGACAAAATAATAACTGTTATAAATGAATACAGCAAGCTATTAGGACTCCCTAATGAAAAGATAGTGCATATTTTTTCAAACTATCCGACATTAGTATCAGTTGACATTAATAGAATAAAACAAAATATCCAAAACTCCAGCAAATTATTAAAATTAAAAGAAGAAGATTTTATAAAAATATCTCAAAATCAACCTTCTTTATTATACATGTCCCCATCAAAATTAAGTAAAAATGCAGAAAACTTTAAAGAAAAATACAAGATTTCACATAAAGAATATATAAAACTCATTCAAAACAGCCCAAGTATTTTGTATACAAAAGACGAAAATATAGAAAGAAAAATAGAGGAATTATCCAAAATATTATCAATATCAAGAAGTGAATGTTTAAAAATTTTTCAAAAACAACCTCGTTTATTTTCTAGGGATAGGAAAAAATTAGAAACAAACATGAAAAGAACTGCCACATTATTAAACATTGATTATAAAAAATTCATTACATTAGCAAAAAGACAACTCAACTTGATTTATCAAAAGCCAGAAACCATTTATAACAATGTACTAGAAGGGACAAAGAATTTAAACATTGATTTTGAGACACTCAAAAATAGTTATGAAAAAAAGCCACAATTATTCGTGCAAAAACCTGAAACTATATATAGTAATGTCAAAGAACTTTCTAAGTTATTAAACATTTCAGAAGAAGCTACGGTAAAACTATGTCTTAAGAGTCCACAATATTTTTATACCAGTCCTAATACACTTTATGGAAAAGCTAGAGAACTAGCAACCTTAAAACGAACAGATTTAAAATCAATTATAGCTCTTTGTACAAAACAGCCTAATCTACTTATATATAAAACATCGCTTATAAAACAAAAAATGGAAATAGTCGATTTATATTCAAAAGTTATGGACGAGAAATTCAGTGGAAATACTGTTCCAATGTATAAAAATGAGGTATTGTATTCTAATATATTAAAATATTTAATCAAATCAGAAAACAAGTCAAGAATCTCATCTTCTAAAAATGTATATGAAGCAGTAAAAGAAAATATAAGTTCAAACCCTGATATTGAGTATACATTTAAACTTCCTGAACACACAGAAACAGAAAATTTTATACATTTTTCTGAGGATTTATCAAACGAATTACTAGGTAAAAACATTTTCAAATTCAAAATCGGAGATGAATAAAAAACAAACAGATACTACATTACAAATAAAAATAGAGTTCTCATCGCTATCCACTTCATAAAAAAAGACCGATTTTAAAATCGGTCTTTTTAAAATTACCCTGGATGCGATTCGAACGCATGACCTACCGCTTAGAAGGCGGTTGCTCTATCCAGCTGAGCTACCAGGGCTTACCTTTATAGAATATCATATAAAACATCTTTTGCAAGTCTTTTTTTATTTTTTATTAAGATATCTTATTTGAAATTATTATAGTTTATACTATAATAGTGATTATGAAAAGGATTATATTATTATTTTTAGCAATCATTACACTTACGACTTCTTCTGTTTTTGCAGATGAGTTGCCTATTCGTGAAAAATTCAATAACTCTAAACCTACATACTCTAACAAATATTCTGTTATTAGATTTTTTCAAGACCAAGTTTATTACGCAAACAAGAAGGACTTTAAAGAGTTTTTTAGTCTTTATGCACCTGAATATACAAACAATGATGGTTTTAATCTAAAGGTTTCTAAAGAAATTATTTCAGACCTTTGGAAAGAAAAATCTGAGATAAAATATCACAACACAGTAAATACTATCTCTTTCTATGGAGATTTTGCAATAGTTAATGTTACAGAAACATCTACAGCAAATGTTCTTAATGAAAGCAATCAAAAAGGAACACTAAAAAGCTGTTCAAATATAACTTATTATCTAAAAAGAGCCGGAAAATCATGGCAGATAGTTTCTGAGAATGTTGTTTCAGAAGAAATCAACATGCGTTGGGGTGATGCAAAATGTGTTGCAATGTTCATGGAAGCTCCTAACGAAGTTGCAGCAAACTCAGAATATAGCACAAAATTGTACATAGCTCCTCCTACGGGACTTCAAGCTATAGGTTCTATTAGCTCTGAAAAAATTGCTTATCCACAAAGAACTCAAAAAGATGTATTTAGAAAGTTTGCACCGGACTTTTCTTTGGAAAGATTACTCATAGCAAACTCTGATAACACAAACGAATATGCAATTTCTACAATTATGTTCTCTTCTGCAAATTCAAACAAAGTTACAGGTTATGCTTGTCTTATAAGAAGAGTTAACGTAGTTCCACATAATAATTTTATTGAGGTTAAAAACAATTCTAATGAAAAAGTCAAAAAGTAACAAAATAATATATTTTATTTTATGTATCATTGTAACTACACTTTTAGACTTGAACCTATCTGATTTCATAATTGCTAATATTCATAATTTTAACATTGGAGCAATTTCAAAATTCTTTGATATAACCTATTATGAAAATACTGGAGCAGCTTTTTCTATTTTCGAAAACAATATCACCTTATTAGTAGGAATTGCTATAACTGCTATAACATCACTAATAATTCTTCTTATTAAATATTTGGAAAGAACCTCCCTTGCAACTTGTTTCTTTTTTGCAATGCTTATCTCTGGCATAATTTGCAATACTTATGAACGTGTTACGTTTGGATTTGTTCGAGATTTTTTCAATATAAAGTTTATAAATTTTCCTGTATTCAATATTTCTGATGTGTTAATTAATATTAGTGTTCTTGCTATAATGATTATTGTTTTAAAATACAAAAAGAAAAATATTCAAAATGACTAATTTCAACAAATTTATTATTGATAATTCTGATGCAGATATAAGATTAGATTGCTACCTTTCTAATATATTAGAAAATGTTTCTCGAACAAAAATTCAAAACGCTATAAAATCTGAACTTGTTCTTATTAATGATAAAACTTGCAAACCCTCACACATAATAAAGACAGATGATATTATAACAATTGATAATTCTGCTTTTGATGAGATTGAAATAAAAGCAGAAAACATTCCTCTTGAAATAGTTTACGACTCTAACGAATTTTCTATCGTAAACAAACCATCAGGAATGCTTACACACCCAACCTCAACACAAAAAACAGGTACTTTAGTTAATGCTCTTTTATACAAATTTAAAAACAATTTATCAGACTTAAATGGTAGTTTTAGAAAAGGTATAGTTCATAGATTAGACAAAAACACTTCTGGACTGTTACTAGTTGCAAAAAACAATATTGCTCACGAAAAATTGGCGAAACTAATAAAAGATAGAGAAATAGAAAAACATTATCGAGCCATAGTAAAAGGTTTTCTACCTGAAAATATAACAATCAATGAACCAATAGGACGTTGCAAAACTAACCCGACAAGAATGGACATAACACCAGATGGAAAACCTAGTCTAACAGAAGTTTCTATAATAAAACAATTTTTAAATGCAACCTACGTTGATATAAATTTAAAAACAGGAAGAACTCATCAAATCAGAGTTCATCTTTCTCATATAGGTCACCCTGTATTTAACGATACCCTTTATGGATTTGGAAAACAAAAAATAAAAACAGAAGAACAGGTTCTTCAATCATATAAACTTAAGTTCGTAAATCCCTTTAATAATGAATTAATAAATATTGAAATTGAACCTGATGAAAAAATAAACAAAGTACTTAAATATTTAGAACAATAAGGAGAAAGACATGAAAGACTTTATTAAATATACTTTTTTAACATTAATTTTTGTTGCATCACTTTATTTTGGATACACATTATATCTATCGCTAAAATTAACTCCATCATCTGAAGAAATAAAATTTGCTTGTCTAACATTTGTTTCTGGTTTTACGTTCGCAATACTAATTTCAGAATTAACAATTAGCAAACTTCAAAAAGTAATAACAACCTACAAAAGAGAGCTTGAAAAAGAATCTATTGGAGGAGTTGAAAGCTTTTCAAAAGTTAAAGTCCTTGAATCAAAAATTGCTGTTTTAGAAAAAGCTCTTGATGATGCATTAAACAAATAAAACGCACACTTAAAAGACTAAACTCATTAAAATAAAAAAAGGCCACTCGATAAGAGTGGCAAAAAATCGATTTAGTAAGATTAGGTAAGTTAAAACTTTTATTACATTCCTTCAGAGTAGTTAAAGTCATTTTTAATATTTTCTGACAACATGCTCTTGAATGAATCCATATAAGAGTTGATTTCTTGTAACTCAACAGATAAAGTTGTGATTTGGTTATCAATTGAACCTTCCCAAGTTGTTAAATCATCAATTTGAGCATCATAATAACAATCAACATAAGTAACTTCTTCTGTATACTCTGGAATTTGAGTATAATCTACATAGTTGTACGTAGAATCTTTGTAAGACATTGAAAAAATGTTTTTACATTCAGTACGCAAAGCAGAGTATCTAGCATTTTTCCAATCTGCTAAGTCAGCAGTTTCCGCAGACACAGTTGTTTTAGAATTTTGGAACTGTGTAATTTGCAGATTTATTTGGTTTCTGCGAGCAACATATGATAATAGTGTCTCATTTAATGTAGCTTCTGCCATTACTTCTTACCTTACGGATTAATCTTACATTTATATAAAGTTTTTAAGAAATTGCTGATTTCAAAGGGGTATATTTTTGTTACATTTGTTTACAAAGTCAGAAAGTCAAAAAAATAAAGACGAGTCAAAATATATTAAGTCATGTAAAATAAATTATTTTTTAAAGAAAGGTCGTTATTTATATGATAAAATAATCATAAAAGGCGTGATATCTAGATTTTAAAAACTGTTAACAATTGTAAACTTCTGTAAAAATGTTAGCAAAAAAATACTTTTAAATAATTTTATATATATAAGGGTAAGTTATAAACGGAGTTAAGTAAATAATGTCTGTTAGTGTTTTAAGACCAAAAACAAATACACAAGTTCAATATTCAGTAAAAAAAGACGAAATTCAAATAAAAGATGAGTCTACACCTAAGAAGAGCAATATAGGTAATAAACTTCGTGCATCTTACCAAAAAACAACGAGTGCTTTTACTGAATATCCTGCAAAGGGTTTAAAAGGTAGCAAAAAGTCTACTTTTTATGAATTTTTAAACATGGGTACCGTTCCATATTTGATTGGTAGTGCAATGTTTATGGCATTATTTGCAGGGGTTAACAAAAAATTCGACTTATTTGCAGCTAAATCTGCTGGTCCTAAAAAATTAGCATTAGGGGTTATTTTATTTGGTGCTGCAAAAAGTTTATCAAAATATTTAATTTCTACACCTGTTAAGATGGCTACAGGAATTGATACAGAAATGGGATACGAACGCCACATCTACACACCTAAAAAAGACGGTATTCCACCAGAAATGCAAATAGATGAATACGAACAACACAAAGTTATGGAAAGCCACGATTTCCCAAGATACGATATGTTATATGGTGAAAAATGGGGCAAACCACACAACTATTTCTACGATAAAATTGCAAAGAAAAATGGATTAGGTGAAAATTTACCTGCATCTGACACAGAAGTAAAACCTTTAATCAAAGACGTTATTTCTCGTTCTAACACAGCAAAAAGCATTTCTTCATATTTATGGGCAGCAGCAGGTGTTGCATTAGCAGCACAAGATTCATGGTCTAATTTCTTTAGAGCTACATCTAAAGCAAATTGGGAAGGATTCAAACCTGCTAAAAACTCAAATGTTATACAAAACATAGCAGGAAGAGCTGTTAACACAGCTAAAAATATCGGAAGAATTGCCGGCAGTTTCGGAAGAAACTTCGTAAACGCATCAAAAGAATTATACAATGGTCCAGAAAAAGCAAAAGGCTTTAACAAAAACGCTGGTAAATTCTTGATTGGTGCAGCTGTATTATCATCTGTACTTGGAGCAGTTAACACTATTTATGGTGCTAAAACTGCGGTTGGTCAAAACAAAAACGTATTTGACAAAAAAGAAAAGGTTACGGTGCAATAGACTATGGGAAATTTAATTAACAATTATCTTCAAGGCAATCAAACACAGTTTTCAACTCTTCGCACTATGAGAAACGATAGACCTACCGTTTCTGCACCTAGTGTTAGTTCAACTGCGGATTCTTTTGATAGAGAAACAGATAAGTTAATTAAACCTCTTGATGGCAAAGGACATCTAGTTGAAGATAGCCTTATTAATGCACCAAAAGAATTCGCAAGAGATACTCTTTACACGACAAAAGCATTAGCTGACGGTGTTAGAGGAAAAGCTAACGACCACCAATTAGGAAAACTTAATGACCTAGGTCTTAAAATCGGTGGTGTTGCTATTGCGTCATATCTTATGACTAGAAAATCTACTCCTAAAACAAAATTGATGGAATTTGTTGGATTTGGAGCTTTCTTAGCATCTATGAAATTATGGCCAAAAGTTGCTCTTGAAATTCCTGCTAGACTTATTCACGGTTTCAACTACAGAAAACAATATATTGACGATCAAGGTAGAAAAAAAGAGGTTGGCTTAGATCCTAACTACATGCCATTTGATTTATACAGAGGCGAAAAGAAAAGTGAAAACTTAGATGTTATAGGTGATAGATTAGGCATCAAAAAAGACCTTGTAAACAGACAAGAAGCAACAAAAGAACAAATGAGAAAAATCTCTGTTCAAAACAATACATTATGGATGTTAACAGCAGGTGTTGCAACTCCAGTTATGACAGCATTAGCTTGTAACGAAGCTGAAAAAGTTATCACTCCAATTGCAGAAAAAATTTCTAACAAAAAGGTTAATAACTCAATTGACGGTGTAGCAAATTACCTAGATGGCAGAATTGCTGGTGCTGATGCTTCACAATTTGAAGAAAAAACATTAGGAATTAATCCAAACAAAGAAACTCAAACAGAAAAAATAGTTAAATCATTAAAAGGGAAAACTTTAAATAGCGAAAATATCAATCAATTAGCAGACACCTTGGCTGATGGTTTTGACGCTGATATGAAAGACGCAGCAAAACAAGACATCAAAAACATAATTGGTGATAAAAAATATGTTGCAAACCAAGAATCTACAAAAGGTTTAGCATCAAAACTACATTCTGTAATCACAGCTGGTGATTCAAAATTAGCAACAAAGATTTCTGAAAAACAAGTTGAAGAAGCAGTTTCTCAAGGAACTATAAGAGGTGCTGTTAGAAATATGTTAACATCAGTTGGTGTTAATGTTATTGATACAATTCCAAAAGATGCTAGCAATTCAGGTAGAAACGATTTACTGAATGCAGTTTCAACTAACTTCAAATCAAAAGATGTATCTGGTTACGATTTCTTCAAGAAAACTCCAGCTACAGAAAGTATGAGTGATGTAGAAAGATTAGCTCATAACATTAGAGAAATTGTTATCAAGGTTAATAACTCTAACCCATCAGAAGATTTCATTCCTCAAATGTCATCTTTAGAAAATATGGATAAAGGTATCAAATCACAAATCGATAAAAAACTTATCGCACAATCAGAAGAAATTGCTAAACAATTCTACAACGGAACATTAGCAATTGGCGATAATAGACAAGAATACATATCAGGTGCTGTTTCAGATTTATTCAAAGGTAATGCTCCTAGAACAGCTCAATCAAAGAAAATCTTCCACGATTTAAAATCAACATTAAGCAATCATTTCAACGATAACAAAGGTTATGTAATCACAGAAGATGCAGCTGAAACAATAACAGGTGCTGCTCGTTCAATGAACAAATTCAATGCTATTGATAAAGTGTTAACAGAAGGTACTCACTTCAAAGTTGAAAAAGCAAACGAAACCTTAGTTGCTAACAACTGGGCAGAAGTTTCAGACACATTATTCAAAGAATTAGGCATCACTGATAAAGATTTAAAACTAGCTAGCAAGAATAAAGAAGTTGCGAATAAAATCTTTATTGAAAAACTTGAAAAAGCATGTTCTAATCCTGAAAGCTACAAAAAATTAATAACAAACCTTGGCAACAAGATGGCTCAATTAGATGAAAAAATGGACACTCCAAATGCTGGTGGTTCAGAAAGTATGATGAGCAAACTTGAATCAAGCATTGATAAAAATTGTAGAAGAACTGGTGAAGAATTAAAAGGCTTCAACTTTACAGAAATGAAAAAGACATTAGTATCATCAGAACACGGTGCAACAGGAATTAACATCGGTTCTATTATGAACGCTAAGAAAGAACGTTTACACTCAAGAATAAACGGTGTACACGGTTCATATATGAGATTACTTCAAACTTGTGAATTCTTCCACAGATCAAACGGTTACGAAAAAGCTATTGAAGAATTAAATGCTGACGGAGCTAATTTCAGCGAAATTGCTAAGAAAATGGGAGTTGAGCTTCCAGCAAACAATCATAAAGAATTCTTAAATTCTAAGATTGCTGAAAGATTTGGAATGGACGCTGATCAAGAAGTAAGCAAAGAAATCATTGGTAGAGGTAAAAAATTATTATTAAAAGCTCATACAAACCAATATTATAACAAAATGGGTACAATGAATAATCCTAACTTCTTTACTAAATTGATGAAATCAATCTTCAGACCAAGTAATGCAAGTGAATGGGATAAAGGTTGGAGCGAAGCAACTTCTGAAACATTTGACATTTTGAATTCTGGCGTTAAATCTTCTAATGGAAGTACACCAAAACGAGTATTCGAAGGTTCAAAAGGAATTGGTCAAAAACTTCAAGAACACATGAACCAATCATTCAATACATTATCATCAATTGTAAGAAAAGTTTATGCTGGTCACGAACCTTTAACAATTCCTGGAACTGGTGTAGCACCTAAAGACGGAAGAGCATCTGCTATCTTCGATTTAGTAGGTAAAGCTCCATCTGAATTCTTCTTCGACACAGCAAAACAAAAATTTAACACAGGCAAATGGATGAAGACTTTCAAACCAATTTTGGCAGCAACATTCATCGGCACAGTAGCAGCTCAATTCCTTTTCGGAAAGAAAGATGCAGACATTAAAGCGTAGGGAATTAAAAAATGACATCAATAAACAATAATAACAACATAATTAGCACAAGATTAAACCAAATCAACAATATACAAAAAGTTGAGCCACAAGTTGCTGAACAAAAGCAAGTAAATAAAACTGATTCTGGTTTGATAAACAGATACTTAGAAAACCAAGCTCAAATTAATCAACCAGCTGTTACAAAAGTATCTGGAAAAGGTTCTGCACCTGTTAATTATCACAACAACCTACGTACAATGTTTACAAATAATGAAGCTGTTATGCTTGCAATTGTACCAAGAACCTTTAATGCAGTTGATAAAAACAATGACGAATTAATAAAAAGAAAAGATGGAGAAAAACCAAGCACATTTTTAGATTGTATAGATAGATTAGATGAAGTAAAAGCAG
Source organism: Candidatus Gastranaerophilales bacterium HUM_9 (assembly GCA_002103075.1). Taxonomy (GTDB): domain Bacteria; phylum Cyanobacteriota; class Vampirovibrionia; order Gastranaerophilales; family Gastranaerophilaceae; genus UBA2883. The sequence continues at coordinate 29,842 of DABG01000009.1, forward strand.
AAGGCTTCAACACATTACACATATTGCCAATCCACCCAACTGGTAAATCACACGCAATGGGTACCGCTGGTTCATTATATTCACCATTAAAATTCATAGAAGATGATGGACAATTAGCGATTGACCCTGACTTAGTTGACAAAAACGATCCTCGTTCACCACAAGAACAAATGAAAGCGTTTATTAACGAATGCCATAAGCGTGATATTAAAGTTATGTTAGACTTGCCAAGTTGTGCATCTGTAGACTTATACAATGCGCACCCTGAATTGATGGCAATCGACAAAAACGGTGAAGCAAAAACTCCAGAAGGCTGGCAAGATATCAGAATGTTTGAGCCTTGGGCTGATGAATCAAAGAGAACTCTAAACAAACCTCTTTTAGATATGCACATGAAATACGTTGATTCTTGCATAGATTTAGGAATTGACGGTATCAGATCCGATGTAGCAAGAGCAAAACCAACTGAATTTTGGGATATTCTTATCAATCACGCAAGACAAAGAGATCCTGAGTTTGCAATGTTAGGCGAAGCTTATACTTATGAATGTGCATCTCCTCAAAAGAATATGCCTTACGATAGACCTGAAGATTCTCTAAGATGTGGATTTGATGCAATTTATGGTCAACACCATATTTTTCATGAACTTAAGAACGCAACAGAAGCTAAAAATTATATAACAGAAATGTTGGATATGTCAGATAGATTACCAAAAGGTAAAACTTTGATAGGTTCATTTATGACACACGATGATGAAACATTGATGAACCACGGTGGTCCTGACTTCTGTAACTTGATTTCAGTTGTACAGTCAACTATTCCAATGTGTAACCCATATGTTCTTGATGGGTTCCAATCTGGTGACTGGTATAATTATTCTTATGCAAAGAAAGACTCTGATGAAACAGTTACTGATAACCACGAACTAGAAGTTCACCCATACAAAATGGATATCTTCAACTTATCAAGAAAACCGGGTGGAAAGAACCCTGAAATTGGTAAGGTTATGACATCTGCATTCAATATGAGAAAAGAATACAATGATATTCTTACAAAAGGTGATTTCATTGACTTAAAGAAAAAAGACGACAAAAATGATCAAGTTTGGGCTTATGCAAGACACTACAAAGGAAAGACATTACTTGTAGTAGCAAATATGAACAAAAACAGAAATTCTTCTGCAGTTATCAATGTTCCAACCTTGAAAAAGACACAAGAATTGACCAACTTAGTAGATAACTATGGACAACCAAGCAAATTCCAAGTTGCTGATAACGAATTGAGATTAGATTTAGGACCATCAAGAGCACACGTATTTGAAATAGATACTCCTGATATTGAAAAATACTGCATGGGCGGTCAAATTCATAGACAAAACTTGTAATTTATTAAAACATATTTTTTAAAGCTCCATTTTTTATAGAATGGAGCTTTTTAGTAAAAAAATAATATTATACACATTGACAAGTGTTGGGTTACAGGTTATACTGTAAATATGATAAAGTCTTTCAAACATAAAGGATTAGAAAAATTCTTTCTTACAGGTAATACAAAAGGTATTCAATCAATACACGAAAAGAAAATACGACGTATTTTGACGACATTAAATGTTTTAGAAGACTTGTCACCATTAGAAATATATAGATTACATCAATTAAAAGGTAATTTATCTGGATTATGGTCAGTAACAGTACAAGCTAATTGGCGAATAACCTTTGAGTTCAATAAAGAGACCAAAGATGTATATATTGTAGATTATCAAGATTACCACTAATAAAGAAAGGACAGTCTTATGGAAATGTGTAACCCTGCTCACCCTGGAGAGATATTAAAAGAAGATTATTTACCACTATATAATTTAACGGTTACTGAATTTGCTTTAAAAATAGGTGTATCTAGAAATGCTGCTTCAGAACTCGTAAACTGTCATTCTGGTATTAGTGCTGCAATGGCATTGAAGTTAGAAAAAGCATTCAAGGTTTCAGCAAAATTCTGGATTGATTTACAAGCTCAGTATGATTTATGGAAAGCAAGACAGACAACTAATCTTGATAACGTCGAAGTGATTGCGATGTAAAGTTTTACACATAAATCTTTATTATAACTCACAAAAAAAGATAACACTTTAAAGTGTTATCTTTAATAAATTCTAGGCCCGGTGGGATTCGAACCCACGACCAAAAGATTAAGAGTCTTCTGCGCTACCACTGCGCCACGAGCCTTTATTTAATTGTCAAATTTTGTTTTGTTGGCTTGTGTTAGCGCTGGTTTTCACCATTTTTTGCTTTCTCTTTTTTTAAGAGGTTTTGTAACCTCTCAAAATGAGTTACATAAGCCCGAAACTTACTTGTAGTCTAACATACAGATTTTGCAATGTCAAGTGTTTAATTTTTCTTGTGTAAATACTGTGTAAAAATTGAATTATTCTATAGGTTAAACTATGTCACTTAGTAGATTTGAGAGTTTTTTATTTTATTTAACATTTTAACATTTGAAAATTTCTCATTTTTATAGCACACTTGTTATAACAATTATTTAATCAGCGAGGGAGTTATGACAAAAGGTATTATATTTGATTTTAACGGAACTTTATTTTGGGATTCTCAACTTCACTATGATGCTTGGAGAGAGTTTTCAAAAAAGCTTCGTGGTTACGAATTTTCTGATGACGAGATGAGAAAATACATGTTTGGAAGAACAAATAAAGACATTATCCAATATTGTATTCAAAAAGAGCCCACAGAAGAAATGGTTGAATCACTCGCTAACGAAAAAGAATCTATGTATAGAAAAATGTGTCTTAAAAACAAAGACTGCCTCAAACTAGCTGATGGAGCTTGTGAATTTCTAGATTTTCTAAAAGAACATAACATTCCAAGAACCATTGCCACAATGTCTGAATGGCAAAATGTAAAATTCTATATTGACGTTTTTAATCTAGAAAACTGGTTTGACCTCGATAAAATCGTTTATTCAAATGGCAAAATAAAAGGAAAACCTGATCCTGAAATATACACAATCGCTGCAACTAAAATAAACGTAGCTCCTGAAAACTGTATAGTAATAGAAGATGCTCTTTCAGGAATACAATCAGCTAAAGATGCTCACATTGGTAAAATAATAGCTATAGCATCTCTTGAAAGCCACGATTTATACAAACCTCTAGATTGTGTGTATCAAATCATTGATAATTTTGATGAAATAGATAAATCTATCTTGCTAAATTAATAAGAAAAACTCTCTACAGAGTGCAACACAAATTTATTTTTTTGATAAGTTATAACACCCTCTTTTTGCAATTTTGAAAGTTCAAAACACATTGCAGAACGGTCTATATTCAAATAATCTGCCATATCTTGACGATTAAACATAATATCAAAAGAGTTACTCTTGTTTTTTTGTGCTTCATTTGATAAATATGTCAATAGTTTATCCCTAATACTTTTTTGTGATACATTTTCTATCTTTTGAATAAGTTCAATATTCTCTTTTGATAAAACTTCAAACATATTGTTGATTAAAACCTTATGCCTTGTACAAGCATTTTGACACATAGAAGTACATTTTTCATAACTCAAAACCAATACCTTTGTCTTTTTTATTGCAACTGCATCGACATTTGACTCAGATTTTGACGCAACAAAAGCTAAAGCAATATTTTCATTCGGATTAATCCTTGTAACAATAATCCTTCGTCCCCAATAAGAATCTTTTTCTATATTAACACCACCCTCTAAAACAAGGTACAAATTCAAAACTCTATCCCCTTGTCTTATTACAAATTCTCCTTCTTCATAAGTTCTAATTCTTGCTCGAAAACACTCTAACAATCCTTTTAATTCTTCATCTTTTATTCCAAAAAACAATGGCGAATTCTTAACCTGATTATAATAATTATTCATATTTTCCCTTTTTTAAATATTTTGTTGTAAAAACAACAGACACGTTGTAAAAACAATTGTATACTAAAAATATAAAGAAAGCAAAAGGAGAAAATTATGACAGCAACACAACAAGAAGAAAACTTAATCAGTTTATTAGATGGCTACGTATCAAAAGGTGGACACCACTTAAACGTAAACGTATTTAACAGAGAAACGCTACTAGACGCACAAAAACACCCTGAAAACTACCCTCAATTAACAGTTAGAGTTTCAGGCTACGCTGTGAACTTTATAAAACTTACAAAAGAACAACAAGACGATGTTATTTCAAGAACATTCCATAACGCTATTTAATCGACAACTCCATCTCCAAATACAAATAGTCCTCAAGTAATTTTGAGGGCTATTTTAATAATATAATCATTTAATGACTGACTTCAACTTCTACGTCTGTAATAACTCTTTTCATAACCTCTGACCAATCGTTTTCAGTCACACATTGAAAAGGTTTAACAGACTTATACCAAACAACATCATTACCTGATAAATCAAACCACCTATAATTTGGATACTTGTTAAATATTCCAAAAGTTTTTACACCCAAAGCACCTGCCAAGTTCAACAAAACATTATCCGTTGTAACAAATAAATCCATTGAAGCTAGAGCATTTGCAGTGTCTAAAAAATCATCAAAACTTTTACCCAAATCAATTATATTTATATCAGATGGCACATCATTAAGTGCCTTTGCAGCCTCTCCAACTTGAAAAGAATACAATTGAACACCAGTAATTTTTGCTAATGAATAAAACTCTTTTAACTCAATATCTCTACCACCATAATTTGCAGAGATATCACCACTATATGCAATACCAATTTTATAAGACTTTGTGCCTAATTCAACAATTTTAGAATTATTCAAATATTTTTTATCATAAGGAATAAAACAAGAATCAACGCCCAAAGGATATGGTAAATCCATCAATGGCATGTGCAAATATGGTTTATTGCCAACATACTGCAACGCTTCTTGTATATTATCAAATATTTTTATACCATCAGAAGTTATTGAAGAATTCTTGAATAAATTAATCAATTTATCCTGTAGAACAAGTACAACCTCTTTTGCATATTGTTTTATTAACGGCAAAAACCTACCATACATAATAGAATCGCCAAAACCCTCTTCATAGTGAATCAACAAAATTTTATCAGAGATATCATCTATATAATTCCATTTATTAGAAATTGTTAAAATATCTTTTGGATAACCCACCGGATAATTTTCAAGCTCAAAACGTTCTTGAAAAAATTTACACCCTTTTTGAATATTTCCCCAACTAAATTCATACAAGCCATAATTTAGTGCATGTCTTGGAGTATGAGCTAATTCCATAAGTTTAGGATAAAACTCTTTTACCTTTTCAGTATCGTGTAATTTTTCATATACAGTCAATAAACTTTTCACAAAATTAGGGTCATTTGGAGCTAATTCATAAGCCTTTTTAAAATAATATAACTGTTTTTCTAAAGAATCAGGCTCATTAATATCTGCGTATAAATGTCCAATTGAATTGTAAGCTAGAGCGTTTGTGTTATCCAATTCAATAAATTTTTCAAAATATTCAATAGCTTTTTCGGGGATATCTAACGCACAATAATAAAAATTAGCTAATGCATGATACGTTGTTTTTTTATTTGTAGAAAGATTTTGATAAACATCAACTAGAGCAATTGCTTCATTTTCTTTTCCAAACTTGGCTAATACATAAGCAAACTTATAAAAATCTGTTGGTAAAAATGTTGTAATATGCAATAAAATATAATAAATCAACAAGGCACTCAACCAAAGATTTTGGCTCCAAACATCATCTGCCATTGCTCGAATATTTTCTTTATACTCTTCATTATCAGATTCTGCTATTTTCTGTAAATTTTCAAACGGAAATTCAAATGGTGCAAAAAACTCTTCTGGATTATTTTGAGATAACAATGCATCCCAAACAATATTTTCTAAATTATTGTATACATCTTCCGGAATTCGTTTTTCAAATGGCGGAATAGATACTAACTGTCGTCTTTCCATTAAATTTGCTCACAATACAAAACTAATCTTTTAATTGAAACACACATTTACTACAATGTGCTTTTGGTTTCAACACCAAATTATCTTCCAAATCATACATCTTTGCAATACGTGTAATCAAAGGAGCTCCACAACGAGGACAAGGTATATCCTTTACTCGTTGTAAAACCTTTTGTTTAATAGCCATCATTACATCATCACCAATAATTATATCCTGATATCCACGCTCAAGTTTCATCAATTCTTCAGGTTCAATTTTTAATGCTTTTGCAAGTTTTTGACGAACAGTAACAGACAAAAACAAATCTTTGCCTGCTTCTATGTCTTCAATTATTGACAATTTAACATTAGATTTTTGGGCAAGTCCTTTTGCGGACATACCCAAATCATCTCTTGTTTTTTGTACAAATGATGCTAATGTTTCCATTATTACACTCTATCTAACTTATAAATTTTAAATTCAGCTGGCATCAATTTACCAATTGTCAATTCTGACATAGGTACTTGTAAGCCCTCTTCTGAGAATTCTTCACCATTGAATTTATATTCAGATACAATCTGATAATCACAAGGTAAAACAATATTTTTATCAAACACTTCTTTACCTTCTCTTAATTCAGTGTAAGAATTTCCATTTTCCTCAATAACAAACTTTTCTGTTGGTGACATATAGTTAGCAACAACTAAAAGAGCATCTTTTGCCTCTGTTTTAGAGATTTGCCAAGCTACAAAGCCATCTTCATCTTGTTTTATTATATGAGCTTCACCAGAATTAATAACAGGATTATATTTTACAAATCTGTCAATTGCATCAAAAACTTTAAAGAAATCTTCATCATCATTTCTTGTCATCGCAATTTCAGAACCAATTACAGCTTCTATACCTTTTTGTGTAAATGATTCATCACCATCAACATACAACATTGATCTTTGTGCGTTTTTACCTCCTGGCAAGAATTTATACTTAAACCATTTGAATAAAGCACCTTCTCTTCCTAATTGGGCTGGATATCTATCAATCGCTTCAAACTCACCATCTTGGTTATTATAAGTTTTTAAAATTGATAACGGTGTTTTATTTGAGTCTAACTCTGTATTATAGTTAGATAATCGTGTATTATCTTCAACAATTTCTTCTGGATTTTTGAAACTTTGTGAAACAATATCATTTCCCCACAACAAATCGAAACCCATATCCTTATGATATTCTTTATAATAATTATCCCACAACATATATTCAGCTAATGTTGCAAAATAAAGTACATTTTCTTTCATTTCAGAATTCAATTTCCCTAAAACGTGTCTTGGAGCTCTGTAACTAATTGGGACACCGTCTTTTTCAGAAACTTCATCAACAATGTGATCAATATGGTCTACTCTAAAACCATCAAAATTAAAGTATTCTTGAAGTTTTTTCATATAGTTTATGAAATAAACAACAACTTCGTGGTTTTCCTTACCATTTTCTAATTGAACGAAGTAGTAAGGAGTTTGACAATCCAAATTAGCATATTCTGTAACATCTTGTCCTTTATAATCAAAGTGCTTAAACATAGGATAAGATGCACATTCACTCATTCTATCAAACACAGGGACACCACAAGAGCACCAAGCACCCCCTGGAGCCGGCCACATACCCTCATGAATTAGAGCCTGCGTAATAAGTCCTTGATTAGTAATATCATGTTCTTCTAGTTTTTTAGAAGTACCAACTACTTGAGCAATTATACCTTTTACTTTTTTATGCAACTTGTCTTGAATAGATTTTTCAAGCATAGCAGATGATAAATATTTTTTAGATTCTAACATTTCTTTATCTAATCTGTCATAAATTTCTTTGTAATAATCTGTCAAAGTTGCAGAGCCAGTTCTCATTGACTGCTTATACATTTCTTTAACAAGATTTATGTCATCAGCATTTAATTCTTTTGATAATTCAGCAGCAACTTTATCCACATATTTGTCTAATTCATCAACTAAACCGTTTATATCGTACCATCTTGCAATATAAGGATTTGCCAAAACAGCCTTAGAAAAACGACCAGTTTGAGGTAATATATCATAAATAACAGGGTGACCTGCTAATTGAGCAAAATTGATAAATATTCTAACTTGTTCTGTTGCATCAGCTTCAGTCATTTCTTGAAGTTTTTCATCAGCTAAAACTGAGCTAGCTTCAGAAGATGATGGAAGATAAGCACAACCAAATTCTCTTGGGTGAAATGGTATTAAATATACAGTAGTATTAAATATACCAGCTTCAACATTACCAGTAGGCAAAATTGCAATTTGTCTTAACCAGTTCATCATAGTACCGGTTTTTTCAGCAGAATTATCACCTAAACCAGCTAAATTGATTAACTTAATATCATGCCCCTCTTTTTGTATCCAATTTGAATTTGTAACCTTGTTTCTTGCTAATACACTTGAGTTTGTAAACTCAAATACACCATCTTTCAATACATTATTTTGAGTCCATTTTTGTTCAAGCACAAATAAAACTTCTTCATTTGAAAGTTCATTATTTGCTCTGTTATAAGAATAAGGGATATATCCGTATTTTCCCATCAAGTCAGATAAATAATCTTTTCTTTCTTGTGTAATATTATCAGTATTATACAAAGACTTTAAAGTCTGATACATTAAATTAACGGCTTCAACACGTTTTGAATCAGATTTTTTCTTGAACAAAAATTCTAACATAATATATTACTCCTTATTACTATTTTTTTATTTTTTATTTTTATGTTATCATATAAAAGTCCTAATAACAATTATACGTAAATATTATATACAAAATATTTAACTTTTTTTACAATTATATAAATAGCTTTATTAAGATTTGTAAAATAATATAAGCCGAATAACAAAAAGATTTGTTTAGGGTCATTTGTTAAGTACGGGATAATATGAAAATAATTTCAAAGGAGAAAAAAATGAACAAATTATCATTCATTACTGGTAGAGAAGCAGTTGGATTTATACCAAAAGCAGAAAAAGCTGCGACAAAGGCTGCTGGATATTTTAACCCAGCTGCTGTAACTGGCACACAAAAATCTGTAACAAAACAAGCTGAAGCTGGTATGACTCCAGCAGTAAAAAGCTATGTTGCATCACACGCAGGTATCAACCCTGTAACAGTTGATTCAACTAAAGCTGGTACTAACATCGAATACTTCGGATAATTCTTAATCCGATAGAAGATATAAAAAGCTCTCATTTTTTGGGGGCTTTTTTATATTTCATATAAAAAGATTTTATAATTTTTGATATAATTAAATTGTCCAAAATACTAATGACAAAAATTTATAATTTTATTTAAAATTAACGTAAAAATATAAAAAGAGGTCTTTATGATTTACAACAACATTCTAGAACTAATCGGCAACACACCACTTGTAAAATACAACGACAATATAGCCTTAAAATTAGAGTTTTACAATCCATCTAATTCAGTAAAAGATAGAGCCAGTTATTCAATGATAGAAACCGCTCAAGAAGAAGGCTTGATAAATAAATCTACAACAATAATAGAACCAACAAGTGGAAACACAGGAATCGGACTTGCAATGTGTTGTGCAGTTTTAGGATTAAAAATAATCATCGTCATGCCAGAAAACATGTCTGATGAAAGAAAGAAAATTATTAAAGGATATGGTGCCGAACTTGTTTTGACACCAGCAGCATTAGGAATGAAAGGTGCTGTTGATAAAGCATTAGAATTAAAAGAAGAATATCCAAATAGTTTTATACCAATGCAATTTTCAAATATGGCAAACCCAAAAGCTCACGAACTTGGAACAGCAAAAGAAATTTTTGAAGCAACAAATGGTGATATAGATATAATCGTTGCAGGAATTGGAACTGGCGGAACTGCAATAGGTATTAAAAACGGATTTAAGAACTTAAAACCTGAAGTAAAAGTTTTTGGAGTAGAACCTAAGGAAAGCCCTCTTTTAACAGAAAACCATGCAGGCCCTCACAAAATTCAAGGAATAGGTGCAAACTTTGTCACTGACATTTATAAGTCCGGAGAACTTGATGGAATAATTGATATAAAAGGTGATAATGCTATAAAAGAAGCTAGAGAACTTGCTAAAACAAAAGGTATCTTATGTGGAATATCATCTGGTGCAAATGTAGCCGCTGCAAAACAATTAGCAGAAAAATACCCTGACAAGAAAATAGTTACTATCATCTGTGATTTTGGGGAACGATATTTATCAACGGAGTTGTTTAATGAAACTGTTTAAAACACTTAGAAAAATAAAAGATGATATAAAAGTAATAAAAGAGAATGACCCTGCTGCAACGAGTATTCTCGAGATAATTTTTTGTTACCCAGGGTTTCAAGCATTGATGTCCCATAGATTTGCACACAAACTTAAATCAATGGGAGTACCATTCATACCCAGATATATGTCTTATTTAACAAGAATAATTACAGGGATAGAAATTCACCCCTCTGCACAAATTGGAGAACGACTTTTTATAGATCACGGAGAAGGTGTTGTAATCGGAGAAACAACAATAATAGGGAATGACGTACTGATTTATCAGCAAGTAACACTTGGTGGAACCGGAAAAGAAACAGGGAAACGTCACCCAACTATTGGGAATAACGTTATAATAGGTGCTGGAGCAAAGGTACTTGGGAATATTACAATTTCTGATAATGTAAGAATTGGAGCAGGTTCTGTTGTTATAGATGATGTACCAGAACATTCTACTGTTGTAGGTATCCCTGGGAAAATTGTTCAACAAAAATATTTTAATGATGACGGAGTACTTATGCACAATAGAATTCCTGACCCAATCAGCTGTGAACTGAATCGTCAAAAATATGAGATACTAGAGTTAAAAAATAGACTTGATAACTTGGATAAAAACTAAAAAATATCCATAATAACTTAATCACCTAGTAACTTAATTACTTCTCTAGATTACTTCTTTAAATATCTTCATAAATATATTGAAGAACACTCTTGTAGTAGTAAAATTATATTGTTATGAAAAAATTGCCGATAGTTGAGATTATCCTAGTTATTCTAGGTTCTGTATTATATTTTGCAGCAAATATTCAAAGAGTTGCTGTTCCTGGGGCTGTATTTGATTTATTACAAAATGATTTACATACAACTGCTCAAAGTGTAGCTGATCTTGGTTCATATTTTATGTATATATATGCAGCCAGTCAATTAGTAATAGGTGTTTTAATAGCTAGATATGGTGGATTTAGAGTTGTAACATTTGGCTCTATATTATTCTTTGTTGGAAGTTTGTTATTTCCATTTTCACAAACACTTCCCCTTCTATATTTTAGTAGAGTTTTAATAGGTCTTGGTTCCGCAACATTCTATCTTGGTATGATTAATGAAACACGAAGAATAGTTCCTAAAAAAAACTTTGGAGTAATTTTATCACTAATCCTATTAGTAGGTTATCTTGGTGGAATTGTAGCTAATGCTCCTCTTGTTGTTATGATAAAGAATCTTAATTGGCATCTACCTATGCTTGGTTCTGAATCAGCTTGTTGGAGAGAGTCATTTTTGATTGTGGCTATTGCAACAACTATTCTTTCTCTTGCATTTATTATAATCAAATGCATTATACCAAAACGTCCTGTAGATAAAACTGTTCACCTAGACTTAGAACTATTTAAAGAAACTTTCAAAAACAAAAAAAACTATAGTTTATATGCGTTTGCTTGTTTTAACTACGGATTATATTATGTTGTTCAAACCGTATGGGGTAAAAAATTTCTAGAAGATTTTTTCTCTATCCCTGAAATCAATTCAGCAATTGTTTTATCAGTAATGGGTGCTTTATATGCTGTTTCTGGTTCTATAATAGCATTTATGAGCAAAGCTGTTTTAAACAGAAGAACTATTTTCTTAAAAATATCAAGTCTTAACACTTTAGTAGTATTCTTATCAATATTACTTATTACATGCTTCAATCTTAAATCTGAATTAGTTGGATATGTTGTAGCATTCTTCTTCTGTACAATATCTTTTGGAGCAAGTCTATCACCTTTATTAGTGCCGCTATTACATGATTATAACGGCTCTAGAGTTGCAAACACATCTGTTAGTATTATGACATCAGGATTCTATTTTGTAGTTGCTATCTTAGGTAATATTTCTGGATTTTTCCTAGACAAATTCACACCAGTAGGCAGCACAATTCATACAACTACATCATACATTGCTATCTTCACTCTTATGAGTATCCTTGCAATTATATCATTTATTAGTGTGTTCAAAATAGAAGAAAGTCAAAAAACCCTTAGACTTATTAACCACATAAACTACATTAAAGACAAAGATTCCACTGATGAAGAGCACTGGCATGATGAATATGAACACGATTTATATTCAAATGTTTAATTTTTATAAATTATTTCTTTTCAACTAGCAAAATTTATTTTTTACATGCATTATTTATATACAAGATTATAAGGGTAAATCATGGATATAAGAAACAGTTCTTTAAACACAAATTTTAAAGCAGTAAGACTAAGTCCTGCACCAGATCAATGGAATCAAAGAGTATTAAATTCAGTTTTGCGTTCAAATTTTATTAGGGATATTGTAAAAGAAGATGCTAAAAAAGAAAGGGATACCTTTATTAGCTTCGCTGAACACTTTGACCCAGCATATCCTGACTACACAAGATACAACCACATGTTTGTTAACGTTACAGGGAACAACAAAGATATTACCCTTGGTTCACACTCAACTTATAGATATGAGTCAGCCCAGTTCTTAAAAAGAGCTAAAATCATTAAAACAGGACCTGACAAGCTAGATATTGATTTAGCATCACAAATTGATAATCTTGATTCACCAGAAAAAAGAAATATAAAAGAACCTATATCAAAATACACGCTAGAAAGTCTTAGAAAACTTGCTGGTGGTATAATCATTGAAAAACCTAGAAATTACGAAAAATTCAGAGATTAATTTCTATTCATTAGTTTTAGTAAACTATCAACATCATCTTTCTTTAGAGGTGATGTACCACCTAATACATTCGCATAAATAATAGATTTGGCATATTCTTCTGCCATTTCTAATTTACAAAAAGCATCTTTAATACTAGAGCCACCAACAATTACACCATGATTTTTCATTAACACTACACAATAATCTTTAAAATATTTTGAGGTTTCATTAACCAAATCAATAGATGATGGCATACCGTATTCAGCAAGTGGAATTCCCCCAAAATAGCAAACATTTTCAATCATAACAGGTTCCATCAAGTCTTTTGATGATGCAGAAAAAGAACTCAAAGCAGTAGAATGAACATGAATCACACAATTAACATCTTTTCTTAATTTATAAAATGCTAAATGTAACATTTTTTCACTAGATGGTTTTTTATTTGTTTCTATTGCATTTCCTTCATAATCAATTTCTACAAAATCATCTTCTTCTAAAAAACCATTTGCAGAACCTGATATAGTAATTAAGGCACCATTTTTTGTTCTTACAGAAACATTTCCTGAATATCCAGGAGTATAATTTTTTTCTCCAAGAAGTTTTCCAAGATGTTTTAATTCTTTTACTAAATTCTTATTATAACTCATTTGTATCCTTATTTATATCCAAAACATCTTCTACAACTGCTTTTTGTAATACTTTAGACACTGGTTTCGTATCATCATTATTATTACCTACATAAAATACTTTTTTATCTTCCTGTTTGAACAATTCAGGATTTTTTATTTCTAATTTGTCATAATCAACAACTGTGCCTTTTGAATCAAGAGCTACAGAAACACTTACATAAGCATTTTCTCTGATAAAGTCATAGCCAACATTCAATTTCATATCATCAGGACCGAGACTCACAAAGAACGAACATTCTTGGAATAATTTATTGTTATAACTATCATCAGACAAAGTAACTGACGCTAACCAAGAAAGAGTAAGCAATCTATGAACTCTCCAATACTCTCTTAAATACAAGTTAGAATGACCATATCTGTATTTGTCAAATACTGGTAATGGAGTATGGTCTTCATATCCAGTTTGAAAATATCCAATATCCTGCATCCATTTCTTATATTGTGTATGCAATCTTGGACCAATTCTACCAATAAATTGAGTATCACCAGTTCCATACCAAGCCGCTGAGGCTTGTCCAACAATACTAATATCAGCAGCTAACAAATTTTCTTCGTCTTTAAAGTTCCAAATTTTTTGTTGAATTTGCATCATATAACGAGCTCTCGTAGTTTCGGTTTCATTACCATGCAATTTTTTATAATACTTATCACTTTTTGGATCACCAAACAAACCAAAACTTGTTTGATGAGAAAAAGTCAATGGCAAATCTTTATACAAGAAGTTTGGCTTAACATAAGATTTATTATAAACCAAATCAATACCATACTTAGGAATTCTTCGACCTAAGAACCAGTTATCAAGGTAGTCATTTGCACCATATATAAGTCTTAAATTATCATCAAGTTGTTGTTCACCACGTAAAATGAATTTATCTTTAGATGTTGCATATCCTAATTCAGTAGTGTTTGTACCAGATAAGAATCTTGCAAAACCACCAAATCCAAAATCACCACTTTTATATGAAGCAACTGGAGCTACTTTCAACAATGAGCCAAATGGTAATTTAAATACCCAACCAGGACCAACAAAGAAACCCATATTTCTACGAGATGCAATTTCTGGGAAATCACCATCTACAAAATCATGGTTTTTATTTGTATAAAATTTCATCCAAGGCAAAGTAAACAACTTCTTTTCACCTCTATAAACCTTAGCTTTTCTAAGTTCTAAAGATTCAATTTTTTCATCGGAATTAATAATAATATGGGAAACTTTTATTCTATATTTACCATCATCTTTTAAGAAATCATCAATAGAAGATGTGTCATCAACCCCAATTAACATTTTTTTCAATCTTGGAGCCTTACCGTGTGGTTCAAGTTCAATCGGAAAACTTGAATCAACCTTTATAGAACCGTGTTCTTGAATAACCTTATCTTGATATACATAACCTTTTTCAGCTGAAACACTCACACAAGAGAACTTTGATAAAGGTTTATCCATAATTGCATTTTCTTTATTCAAATCAATATTTATAGATTCACCATAAATATCGACCCCTTTCTTTGAAATAACAACATTACCCTCAGCAACGATATTATTTGATTTTTTATCATAGATTAAGTGATCAGTTTTAACTGTAACATCTTCTTCTACAAAAGTAACGAGAACATTACCACGTGCATTCAATACAGCATCTTCTGTTGAATAATCCATATTGTCACAAACAATAGTAATACGCTCTGGAGCGTCCATATCCTCAACTCCACCAAGTTCTAAATGTTCCAAGTCTTCTGGAGCAATAGTTTCTTCTTCAGGGGTTTCTTGAGGAGCATTTTTAGAATTTGCTTTCATTGCCTGTTTAATAGCTTTTCTCTTTGCTTTCGCTTCCGCTCTTTGATCTTTTGTTGCAAAATATTCACGAACTTTTAATCTTACCACTTTAAAAGGTGGCACTGTTCCAGAATAAGATTCAGTATCACTAGGTTGTTTTTTAGGTGCTGAAACATCTTCCATAGGTGCTCTAAAGTAATTTTCACCTGTAAAATCAGCAGGAACACCAGATGCATACACAATAGAATTCACCGCAAATACTAAAAATGTGACTATCAATAATATATTTTTTTTCATTAAACTACCCTATATATAATTCAACGGATTTCTTGGTTGTCCCTTTATACGAACTTCAAAGTGCAAGTGAGGGCCAGTACTATAACCAGTAGTACCTACTTTACCTACGATTTGACCCTGATGTACTTTTTGACCTTGAGATACATTTATTGTACTCATGTGACCATAAAGTGTTGTAATTGGTTGTCCTCTAACAACCCCATGATCGATAATAACAACCTTACCATAACCACCGTACCAGCCGGCCATAATAACTTTTCCACTGTTTGAAGCCTTAATAGGCGTACCATATCCTGCACCAATATCTATTCCTGAATGATATATTCTTGAATGGAATATTGGGTGAGTTCTATAACCAAATGGAGAGGTTATAGGACCACCAACAGGTCTAATAAATCCTGTTTTTACAGTAATGCCTGAACTTGCTGCTGTACTTCTATGCGCAAGCATTGCTTCCAAACTTGCAGACTGTCTTGCTAACTCTGCTTCTGAACGTTCATAATAAGCTCTATTTGTTTTTAGCTTATTAATCATTTTTTTATTGTATTCAATATTATTTTTGATAATATTTTGTTGTTTCATTAAAGTTTTTCTTGAATAATCCAAACTACGTTTTTCTTGAGCGATACACTCTTCTAGCCTTGCAATTTCCTCGGCTTTCTTTTGTGCATCTTTCATTCGTTTATAGTCTTCTCTCATTACAATTTCTTCATAATGAATTCTATCTATAAACATGTTTATATCACTTGATGTCAATAATAGTTCAAAGAATCCTTTTCTTTGAGTCTTATAAATTTCTCTTATTCTACTTTTTATTCCACTATAAATTTGTAAATACTCAACTTCAGCAATTGCTTTTCTAGATTTCATTGCGTTTAATTGATTAAGTTTATTATTATAATCATTCTGAGTTCTTATCAAAGATGTTTGAGTTGTTTCAAGTTTACGTTGATTGTTATACAATCTTCCGTTTTCCATCTTTTCTAACACACGCAACTTATTAGCTTTTGTTCTTGCTTCTGCTTGTTGTTTTTTCAAATTTGAAATAGCTTGTTTTTTTGTTGCCTGACTCGCATTTCTATACTTATTATAAACATTTGTATTAGCAGAACAGCTCAAACTGTACCCTGTTACACAAAGGCATAAACTCAATATTACAAATGTATTAACTATTTTTTTCATTATTTCACCAATGCAGGTAATAGCATTAACCCAACTGTCCAAGCTATAAATGTTAAAGCGATAATCCCTACTATAATCCTCTGATTTCTTCTAAAAAAATCCATACGTCCCCTCCGTCTATACTATTTTACTATCAAAACCTATTTAATGCAAACAAGTAACAATTATTTGCAAAAAAAAATTGATAACGTTAAAATTAAATTATGAAAAGAGAGTTTCTAAATCAAGCTATCGGCTATGAACAAATAGTCAATGACAATACTGGGATTGCTGAAAGATATGTTTTAAAAAACAATGAAGCATCTATAAAAAAAATTCATAATTTTTTTTCATCAGATAAAAATATTCTTTTAATAAACGGGTTTTGCGGAACAGGTAAAAAACAAATAACCGAAGTATTTCTTACAAACATAGCACCAGATACAACTGCTTGTAGATTTGTATGCACACCATCTTCAACAATAAATGACTTATACCTATTCATAAGTACATGTCTTAAGTCAAAGTTTACAGCTGATTTAGAAAAAGATTTCAATATACTTACAAACTATAAAGACAAGGTTCAGTTTGCACTATCAAGAATTGACTCAAATATTATACTAGTTTTTTATAATTTTGATGATATACAAGAGGATAACAAACAAGAGTTTCTAAACTACATTAACGCTCTAACAGACCTATCAAATGTAAAAATTATAATTGAATCTAGAACATTTGATTCAAGTACAATTACAAACCAAGATACATATTCAAAAGTTATGATAAAAGCATTATCAAAAGAACTTTTTGAATCATATTTTAGAGATTTTGACATAAATGTAACAAATGCAAAATTTGAACAGTTATACAGATTAACTCGTGGTTATTATTTTTATTGTTTGCTAACTCTTAAAATACTTGTTAGTCAAGGTATGGCCGTTGACGAATTTTTAAACCAATACTTTGCATCAGGTCAAACTTATGATAAATACATCTCAAACACTTATTATAAATTCATCATTGGAACAACAAAAAACGCATTCAACCTATTTTTACAACTCAGACATGGACTTAATGCAACAACACTCATAAATATCGGAGCATTTCCAGACAATGTTCTTAAAACGCTTTCTGAAAACGCTTTTATCTACAAAGTCAACGACCTGTATTATCCGACAAACATGCTCAAAGAACAGCTAAAAAACGATATTAAAGATGTTGTATATAAATCAAAACTTGTAAAATACTATACCGCACAAAGCGAATTGAGTCCTGCCGATAGAGATTTTCTTATTTCAAGAGAATCACTTCTTAACGAGGTTGCGTTTTACACTAACACTGATGTGACAGTAAAAGTTGAAAAAGAGAAAGAAGTTCAACCCAAAATTGAACCAACAGTAGAGGTAAAAGAAGAAGTAAAAAAACAAAACGAAGAAATCCTAAACTTTACACCCGAAGAACTTCTTCAAAAAACTGAAAATGCACTATCAAATCACGATTATATACAATCACTTAAATTTTTATCAGCTATACTTATGAACCAAGATGCATACAAAAATCAAGATTTAATCAATTCATCATATTATAAACTTGTAATTGCATACTCAAAGCTAGGTAAATATGATTACGCTCTTTATTATCTAAATTTGCTAGAAGAATTTTATAGAAACTCGCAAAACCAAATAGAGACTCAAAAAATGCTTTATGAAAAAGCAAATATCTTGTATTGTCAAAACAAAATTATTGATTCAATTAGTATCTTAAAAAGAATACTTGCAAATACAAATAATAAATTATTAATAGTAAAATCAAATCTATTACTTGCAAACATATCACTTCTTGCGAACAACAGAATTCTTGCACTTAGTTATATTAAAGCGGGTGTTGCAAACATTACAGATGAAACTGACGACTTAATAAAATCTGAACTTTATTTTCAATATGCACTATTATCTGATGAACATAACGACGAAAAAACAGCGATTGAATACTATCAGAAATGTACAAATCTGAACTGTGAACCAAACAAATACACAGCATTATCATATTCAAATCTTGGAGAAATTTATGCTGATAAAGAAATGTTAGAAGATGCTAAAACTCATTTTATAAAAGCAAATGAATTAGAAATTAAGACCGGAAACGACTACGGAGCATACTACACTCTTGTTAAACTTGTTGAACTAACTCCTCGACAAGAAAAAGATGCTCGAATAAAAATGATGACAGATGCTCGAAGTTATGCTATAAATTCAAGAGATAATGATTCTATAATTAGTTCAACTATCGCATTAGGTGATATATTCTACGATTATTCTATGCCACAAGAAGCACTTATAGAATATTTTAACCTATATACTCAAGGTAAAGATATTATGGAACCAGAAAATCTTGACAAATTGAGAGCCAGAATTCAAGATATAAAAGCTCGTATGGAGAAAGAAGAATTTGAAAAACTCGCACCAAACTATGAATAAACTAGAAATCAAAACTAATTTTGATAAATATATAAAAACTTTTTTAGAAGAAAATTCTAAAATAAACCTTATGTCAAAAAACGATGAAAAACTCATCTTTGAAAAACACATCTATGATTCTTTATCAATTAAGTTCTTATTTGACAAACTAGATATGCTTCCTAAGACAATTTTGGATATAGGTACAGGTGGCGGTTTTCCATCTATTCCAATAGCTTTAGAATATCCAGAAATACAGGTTACAGGGATTGATAGTATTCAAAAAAAAATAAATGCCATCTCAAATATCACAAAAGAACTTCAGATAAAAAACATAGAATTTATAAGAGATAGAGTCGAAAATATAAAAGATAAAAAATACGATATGATTACTAGCAGAGCCGTAGCTCAAGCATCATTATTAATCGAATATGCTTATCCACTTCTAAAAAAAGATGGTTATCTAGTTTTATACAAATCAAAAAATGTTGATGAAGAAATAGAAAAAGCAAAACCACTTATAAGAAAATTGCACATGAAAATATCTGATATTATTGAATATTCTTTACCTTTAGAAGAAAATTATAATAGATGTTTGTTAGTTCTACAAAAATAAAGGATTAAAATATATGAATGAACCTATAATAAATTTTATACAAACGAATTATAATATGTTGCTACAACTTGCAATCCATTCTGCGATACTTGTTATAGGACTAAAATTCATAAACGGAATTGTTAAAAATATAAAAGAAAAAATTATCTCTGATTCAAACACAAGTACAAAACTTCATTTACTATTTGTAATAACCAGAATTATAAAAGTATTGCTTGTAATCCTTACTATTGCATCATTTTTACAAGTTAATGGCTACTCACTAACTTCATTAATGACAGGTTTAGGAATAACAGGTTTAGCAATAGGTTTTGCAGCAAAAGAAAGCCTTGCTTGTATTCTAGGTTCTTTTTCAATAATGTTAGATAACATCTATAAAATAGGAGATTACGTTGAAATAAATGGATACGAAGGGATTGTAGAATCTATAAACTTTCGCTCTACAAAATTAAGGACTGCAAACAATGCACTAATCACTATTCCAAACAACATTACTGCGGATTCAATTGTTCAAAATAGAAGTAATGCAAAACACTTTAGAATATTACAAAATTTTGATATTGAATACGATACATCAGATGAAAAAATAAATCTTGCAATGGCTTTAATTAAACAGGCATGTGAGAACAACAAACAATTACAAAAAGGAGTGCATATTTTCATCTCTAATCTTGGAGAAAACTCTATTACTATACAATTAATAGCAAACACAACAACAAACGATTGGTTAAAATATCTAAAACTAAAAAGTGAACTACTACAAGAAGTCATTCACCAATTCAGAGCAAACGACATCAACTTTGCATTCCCATCAAGGACGGTATATTTAAAAAATGAAGATTAAAATTATTGCATTAGGAAAAATTAAAGACAAGTTCTTAAAAGACGGTATAGACGAGTTAAAAAAGAGATTAACTCCTTATACAACGTTTGAAATTGTTGAAATACAACCTATTGAGATAAAAGACACAAATCTAACAACAAAAATTTTAGACCAAGAGGGTGAAAAGATATTATCACTAATAAAACCAACAGATTACGTTATTACAATGGAAATAAAAGGTAAACAACTAACATCAGAAGAATTTGCTCAAAAAATAAAAGACGTTACAAATGAGGGACTCTCAGAGATTGTTTTTGTAATAGGTTCTTCTTGCGGACTTTCTAAGAACGTATCTGATAGAGCAAATTTTAAACTTAGTTTATCAAAAATGACTTTTTTACATCAATATGCAAGACTGTTATTGACAGAGCAAATATATAGAGCGTTTAAGATTTTGAATAATGAAACATATCATAAGTAGGGTTGCTGATATTTAAATAACATACGCTCTATTATTAAGAAATGTTACAGAAATTAAACATAAAAATCAATTACTTAAACTTAAAATACTTTATATAAGAGTAAAGGTTATTAAAATTTAGTTTAGGTTAAAGTTAAGTCTTTTAGGAGGTTTTTATGGTTACAGCAGTAGGTACAACAGGCGTAAACGGATTATACGGTGGTTTTAATCCTGCATCAGCAAGTCAATATATGGATGATGCAAGCTCAATTTTCTCAACTGGTTCTATGTATCCAATGGGTATGGGAATGGGTATCGGATATGGTTATGGTCTTGGTAATGACCAAGTTTACAACTATATGGAACACGGAATGGACAATATGACTTCTTTGCAATTTGCTCAACAAGGAAATCAATATACTCTTCAAGCATATAATGAAATCATAAGAAAAGAACTTCCTGCAATGGCAAATGCAATCAGAGAAGGTGAATTTGGTAAAGCATCTCAAATCTATAGAGAAATCTATGATGCAATCGGTCAAAAGAATGGTGAAGAATTAACTGAACAAAGCCAACGTGTTCAATATGAACGAGCAATCAAAGCAACAATCAGCAATTTATACAAACAAGTAAACGGTAGAGATTTAGCATCTGACATAAACGAAGCTGGTGAAGGCTACTTCTCAAACGGTTTCTTACAAGGTTTAACTTTAGGTGACCACCATAAAAACTCAGCTGAAGAAACAATTTCTTATATGACTGGTGAAGGTATTGAAGGATACTCAGGAAAGAAATTCACTAAAGCAGTTGGTAAAGTTCTAGGAGTTTCAATCTCTGCTGGAGCTCTAGTTGGTGCAGGCTGGTTAGTAGGTGGTCCTATAGGTGCAGCTGTAGGCGGTGCTATCGCTTTAGGAAAATACTTGTTATCAGATAACTCTCCTGAAACAATTACTGAAGGTTAATTACTAACTACTTCCTATACTTAGCTTTAACCCAAACTAAATTTTTAAACCAAAAACCTTATAAAATAACCTAAATTTTAAAGCGATAGTGAAAACTATCGCCTTTTTATTATCTATAATTTGTGAACTGTAGAGGATAATCATACTTTTCTTCGTTTTCTCTTAAAAACTTTATTACCGCTTGTAAATCATCTTTACTTTTTCCTGTAACTCTTACCTGTTCACCTTGAATAGAGGCTTGTACTTTTAATTTAGTTGATTTAATATCTGCAACTATTTTTTTGCCTAAATCTTGGGTCAAACCTTTTCTCAAGTTATAAACACGTCTAACATTTCCACCTAACGCATTTTCTATTGGTTGAGCGTCAAGAATTTTTATACTTAATCCACGTTTTACCAACTTTGTTTGTAAAATATCATAAATATTTCTTAACTTCATCTCATCTGCTGTTGTTATAGTAATTGATTTATCTGCTTCTAATTCAACCTCTGAATTTGTATTTTTTAAATCAAATCTTGTTTGAATATCTCTTTTTACTTGGTCTATTGCGTTAACCAATTCTTGTTTGTCAAATTCTGATACAATATCGAAACTACAATCTTTTGCCATAATAACTCCTTTCCTAACCAATTCTACCGTAAACTAAGAAAAATATAAATAATAATTAAATTCTATCAACTCTGTTACATGCAACAAAGTGACAATCTAAAACCTGATTCAATTCAGGCACAACACAACAATCGTTTTTTTCAAAACATTCACATCTAGGAGAAAATCTACAACCTTCAATTTTTTCTTGAATAGCTGGTGGTTGTCCCTCAATTGTTCTTAATTCATCATTTTCTGAATTAGATGGAAGCGATGCTAACAGTGCTCTTGAATAAGGATGTAAAGGATTTGTAAAAAACTCATTAACTGAAGCATTTTCAACAATTCTTCCAGAATACATTACAGATATTTCATCAGCATACTGTCCAATTAGCCCTAAATCGTGTGATATTAAAAGAATAGAAGTATTATGTTTGTTCTTTAACTCTGTTAAAATCGACATAATTTGAGCCTGAATAGTTACATCTAATGCCGTTGTAGGTTCATCTGCAATAATTATATCAGCATTTATAGCTAACGCTATAGCAATAATAACACGTTGTTTCATTCCTCCTGACAATTCATGTGGATATGATTTTATCGCTTCTTTGGGATTTGGGAATTTAACCTGAGTTAATACATCAAGAACTTTTTCCTCTACCTCTTTTTTTGTTAATGATTTATCAAATCTAACAACTTCTGCAATCTGCTCTCCTATAGTATATAGTGGATTTAATGAAGTCATTGGATCTTGTGGAATTAAAGCAATTTTTCTACCTCTTAAAGCCTTTAAATCTTGTTTGGTAAGAGATTTACCTTTATACTCAACCTCACCAGAAGTCACAACAGCATTTTTAGGCAACAAATCAATAATACTCATTGCTGTCATTGATTTACCACAACCTGATTCACCAACAAGAGCGTGAATTTCACCCTCTTTTAAAGACAATGAAACATCATAAAGAGTTTTAAAAATACCCTCTTCTAGTCTAAAAGATAAATTCAAATTTTTAATTTTTAAGATTTCCATTACATAGTATTCTACACTAAATTAAAACATTATGCATAATCTTTTTTATAAACATGTTAATAATTATTTTTTTATACTAAAATAAAAATATGAACAAGATATTAGTAGTAGACGATGATAGTGCAATAAATGAACTTATAAAAGTAAACCTTGAACTACACGGATACAAGGTTTATCAAGCATTTGATGGAACAGAAGGTTTTGCTTGTGCAAAGCAATATCTTCCTGATTTAATAATTCTCGATGTTATGATGCCAGAGGTTGATGGATACACAGTTGCACAAAGAATTAGACAAAACGAAAACACAAAAGAAATTCCAATAATCATGCTTACTGCTTTATCCCAACTTCAAGACAAAGTCAAAGGTTTTGACATAGGAATAGATGATTATTTAGTAAAACCGTTTGAAACAGATGAACTTTATGTAAGAGTTCGTGCATTACTTAAACGTGCAAACAGAATACCTGAATCAATGGCTGTAAAAGAACTTTTAATATGTAATGAGATAACTCTTTTACCTGAAACATATTCTGTTAAAATTAATGATGAAATTGCAAAATTAACTCCGATTGAATTTGAAATTTTCTATATTCTATTCCAAAATCACGGAAATATGATATCATCTAAAAAATTATTAAAAGATATTTGGGGATATGAACCTACTGACGATATCGAAACTATACGAGTACATATAAGACACATTAGAGCTAAAATAGATAAAATAGCTCACGGCAAGAAATATATAGAAACTATCTACGGTGGTGGATACAAACTAAATATTTAATCTTTTACCAACATATCTGTTATCGCAAGTGGTATATAATTTAGTAAATCCGATGCCAACACAGAATACTCACTTAACATACTAGAGGCAATTTCACCAGTTCTGCCATGTAAATAAACCCCAAGTTTTGAAGCATCAAATTCAGACATTTTTTGAGCTACTAATCCTGATATCATACCTGTTAAAACATCACCAGAACCAGCTTTTGCTAAAGCACTATTTCCTGTTTCATTTATATAAATTTCACCCTCATTTGAGCAAACAATAGTATTATGAAGTTTTAAAACTGTTGTACAACCATATTTTTCAGTCAATTGTTTTGCATAATCCATTGGGTTTTCCAAAATTTCTTCAACCTCAACATCTAGTAATCTAGATGCTTCTTTAGGGTGAGGAGTAATTATAAGTTTTTTAGGTAATTCTATTTCTTTTTTAATCTTTGACAACAAATTAAGTCCATCTGCATCAATAATAACTGTACCTTCAAAACTTGCTAAAGAATCTAAAAGCGACTTAAACAAAATAGAAACACTTAAATCAGTAGATAATCCACAACCCACAGAAACTACATCATAGTTTTTCAAGGCTTTTTTAACATCTGTAATTGGAATAAACACCAAATCAGAAGTTCTCAATGCTACTGTATTTAAAACCTTTGGAGATGATGAAAGTGCAACATATCCACAACCAACTTTTAAAGCTGATATAGAAGACAAATAAGCAGCGCCAGTATAGTACTCAGAACCTGCTACATTTAGCACTTTACCAAATGTACCTTTATTAGAAAGTTGTTCTCTTTTAGGCAACTTAAATTCCATTTTGTCTTATTACCTCATAAACAGTTATAGCTACAGAGTTAGAAAGGTTTAAACTTCTTTGTCCCTCTTTCATAGGTAAAGTTACTGCTGTATCTTGAGTAACATATTCTTTTGGTAGTCCTCTAGATTCAGGCCCAAACACCAAGAAATCGCCATCTTTATATTTAACATCAGTATAAAGTTTCTTACTTTTCGTAGTCAAATAATAAAAAGTAGCCTCAGGGTGTTGAGCTTGTAATTCTTGTAAAGTATCAACCTTAGTAATATTTACACTATCCCAATAATCCAAGCCTGCGCGCTTTGTATACTTATCAGACAATGAAAAACCAAGTTTCCCAACCAAATACAAATTTGCATCACAACAAGCACACAATCTTGCTATATTACCTGTGTTTTGTGGAATTTCTGGTTCGTATAAAACTACGTTTATTTTATTGCTCATCACCTAACACTGCCTTTGCTTCAATTACTACAGGTAAACCTCTAACAACACAGAATACGATAGCAATCAATGCTAACAAATAACCTACGTGATAAACTACATCAGCGTTTGGTATATTTGGAACTTTTGCAGCAATAATAACAATAAATGCTAAAACTTTTGCAACTGCATAAGTAATTCTCATAAACTTAGAGCCTGTAATCCATTTACAAATTGGGTTTCTTTGCATACCGAATGGAGTTAATCCTTTTTCCATAGCAGCACTTCTAATAGTATCAGTTACAAATCCTCTTGTTAGAGCAACTAAAGAGAACCAAACAGGTAACCAACCCATAACTGCAAACACAATCCAATAAGTGTTTTCAACAATTCTGTCACTCATAATGTCCAACAAAGCTCCTAATTTTGATTCTTCGTGGAATTTTCTTGCAACATAACCATCTAGTCCATCTAGTGAAAATGCTAATATAGTAAGTACTAACGCCCAAACATAAGCATTAAAATTACCCTCTTGTGTCATAACCAAATAGACACCTATAAACATCAAAAATACTCTAAAAATTGTTATAAAATTTGCCATAATATTTATCCCTAAACCCTATTTTTTTCCTTGTTTAACTCTTGATAGAACAAAGTTCTTTTCTTTTTCATCAAGTTTTTCAACATCTCTACCTAACATAACTTTTTCAGCTTCTTCCAAAATGCTAACAACATTATAACCGTTTTCACCGTCAGAACGAGCCTTCAAGCCTGATTCACAACATCTTACAAAGTGTTGACACTCAAGTTTAAGAGGTTCTATTTCAAGATAATCTAATGGTATATCTTGAGTTTTGCCAGCAGAGAAATTATCATATAATTTCAATTTATTTTCTTGAACTGTATCATCTAAAATAGCTGTTGCTTTTGTACCACGAACTAACAATGTAACGTGTTTTTGAGGAGTAATCCAGCTATCAGAGATATAACCTAATACACCGTCTTCAAACTCTATACAAATATGTGTAATATCCATAATTACGTTCTTATCAGTTGAACAACCAACTGCAGAAACAACTCTAACAGGATTTTTACCTGTTACATAAGAAATCATAGATACATCGTGTGGAGCTAAATCCCACATTACACTTCTATCATTCTTAAAGTAATTAACATTCAATCTGTCACTTTGAGCATAAACAATATCACCCAATTCGCCTGCATCAATCATCATTTTTAATCTATTTACAGCAGGGTGGTACAATAACAAGTGACCAACCATCAAAACTAAACCTTTTTCATTTGCTAAATCCATTAAATCTTTTGCTTCTTTAGCAACTGTTGAAATAGGTTTTTCAACATAAACATGTTTTCCTGCTTCCAACATAGTTTTTACTATTTTATAGTGAGTGTGGCTTGGTGTAACTACTGCTACAGCTGTAATTTCAGGATTATTCAAGATTTCATTCATATCACCGACAACATTAATTGATGGATATAATGCTTTTATTTTTTCTCTTGTTTCAGCATCCAAATCACATACTGTATCTAATACATTTAAGTTATAAAAATTACGTACAATGTTCTTTCCCCACATTCCGTAACCAATAACTGCTACTTTTTGATTATTCATACTCTATTCCCTTTATCTTATTATTCTTATACTTCTATTTTAAATAAATGTTATCAATCAACCTTACAGACTCAACTCTACAAGCAATTAATACTAGAGTATTATCATCTGCAACTGTTTTATCTTCTAAATTCGTTTTGTCTACAAACTCTAAATATTCTAAATCGTGTTTGTCTGTCAAAAACTTAAAAGCTGTTTCTTTTAAAGCCTCAACATCAGTAATACCTTGTTGATAACAAGACTTGATATTATTCAAAATTCTACTCAAAGCAAGAGCATCTTTTAAACCTTGTTCATCAAGATATTTGTTTCTTGAACTCAATGCTAAACCACTTTCTTCTCTAACAATCGGACATTGAATTAATTCAATAGGAACATTCAAATCGTTTACCATCTTATTCAAAATAATAAACTGTTGAGCATCTTTTTGACCAAAGAATCCAAAATCAGCCTGTGTAATATTAAACAGTTTCATAACAACTGTACAAACACCGTCAAAGTGTCCTACACGAGATTTTCCACACAATTTGTTTACATAGAAAAATGGTGGAGCAACATAAGTCAAAGTATCATTAGAAAGTCTTTGACCTTTTCCATACATTTCATCTGGTGATGGCGCAAAAACTAAATCAGCACCAATACCCTCAGCCAACTTTACATCAGCCTCTAGTGTTCTTGGATATTTGTCATAATCTTCTGATGGTCCAAACTGAATTGGATTTACAAAAACAGATACAATAACTTTATCACATTTTTCAACAGCTTTTTTTATCAAAGAGGCGTGACCATTATGCAATGCTCCCATTGTAGGAACTACACCTATAACCAACCCCTCTTTTTTCCATTCTTTTACTTTTTGTTTTACTTCTTCTATCTTATGAACTAACATAAAGAGCCTTCCTTCTTCAACAAAAATAATTCCTCTTCAGACAACTTAAAAACTTCATCTTCTGATGGGAATTTCTTATTTTTAACATCTTCAATATAACTTTTTGAAGAACTTAATATAACATCTTTCATATTTGCATATTGTCTTGCAAAATGTGGTTTATAATCCGAAAACTTGCCCAACATATCATCAG
Organism: Candidatus Gastranaerophilales bacterium HUM_9; assembly: GCA_002103075.1. GTDB lineage: Bacteria > Cyanobacteriota > Vampirovibrionia > Gastranaerophilales > Gastranaerophilaceae > UBA2883. The sequence continues at coordinate 58,356 of DABG01000009.1, forward strand.
ATACAAGCACCTGTCCAGAACAATAACGTCCAGCTCCAATACCGATTGTAGGCACATTCAAGCGTTCTGTAATATACTGAGAACTTTCTTCTGGAACAAGTTCAAGCACCACTGCAAAAACACCAGCCTCTTGTAACTGTTTTGCTTGTTCAAAAATATTCAATGTATCAGACAAAGTTTTTCCTTGTATAAGGTTTCCTCCAATAGTATTTTTAGATTGAGGAGTAAAACCTAAATGACCCAAAACAGGAATACCTGATTGAGTACATCTCTTAATCACATTCAATATATAATCATTGCAACCTTCTATTTTAACAGCATTTGCACCTGCTCTTACAAATTCTCCTGCATTTCTGATTGCTTCTTCAACAGAAATGTTATAACTCATAAACGGCATATCAGCGATAACCATTGAGCGACTAACCCCACGAGCTACAGCCCCAACAAAAATCAACATCTCATTCATAGAAACAGAGTGAGTAGACTCATATCCTAAAGCAACATTTGCTAATGAATCACCCACTAAGATTATCTCAGCACCTGCTTCATCTATATACTTTGCTGTTGAATAATCATAAGCAGTTAAAACGGCGATTTTTTCACCGTTTTCAAACAAAGATTTAATTGTCTTAACTGTAATCTTTTTAGCCATATTATTTTCTTCTTAATTGTTTTCTATACCAATAATATACTGAACGAGCAACTCTATAAGAACTATGTCTTATAAGTCCATTTTTACTTTCTTCTTCTTCTATCAACTTAGCAGAAACAAGTTTTACACCTGTAGGTTTCAAATTCTCCATATCCAATACAACTGGATAAGAATTGTGTTTTGCATAAGCTGGTGAAATATTCTTTGGAATACTGTTATTTACAAGTACTGCATCTAAAATATCAGAGCTACCTGCATGAGAAATCAACGCATTTACGTGGCTTGCTACAGAATAGTTATCAGTTTCACCAACCTGAGTCATAATATTACATACATAGATTTTTTTAGCCTTTGATTTTGCTACTTCTTCTGCAATTTCTTTAATCAAAAGGTTTGGAATAACACTTGTATAAAGACTACCAGGCCCCATAATAATTAAATCAGCATCTTTAATAGCTTGAATAACTTCAGGTAAAGCCTTACATTCAGCAGGCTCTGTGAACAATCTTTTAATCTTACCGTGTGCTTCTGGAATAGAAGATTCTCCGTGAATAATTCTTCCATCTTCCATTTCAGCAACCAACTTCATATTATCCAAAGTTGATGGCAAAACTCTACCTCTGATTGATAGAACATTTGATGACTCTTTAACAGCTCTGACCATATCACCTGTAATTGAACATAGTGCAGTCAAGAATAAGTTACCAAAACTGTGACCTTTCAAGCCTTCGCCAACATCAAAACGATATTGGAACAACTTTGTAACCAAGTCTTCATCATCAGCCAAAGCTGCAATACAGTTTCTTATATCACCTGGAGGAAGAACGCCCATTTCTTCTCTTAAACGTCCTGAACTACCTCCATCATCACCAACTGTAACAACAGCAGTGATATTATTTGTAATTTTTTTAATACCCTTTAACAACATTGATAGTCCAGTACCACCACCAATAGCAACAATTTTAGGTCCTTTATTTAATTTTTTTCTTCTATATAAGGTTTCCAAAACTCCTTCTTTTTCTTTACCTGTATGAATATCAAGCATAGAAAGATTTGTTTTTTGCCAACCCTTGAAGAATAATATTGCACCAAGACCTATAGCTAAACCTGCAACTAATTCGTAATTTTCCTTAACAGCCGCCCTAATAACTTTTAATATATCATATACATTATCAGGATTTGACAAAGTCAAAATACCAAGAATAATAAACGCACAACCCAAAAAGATAAGTGCAAACCATCTTTTAATTTCTAATCCAGGAATTAACCAACCTGCCGTTTTAGGCATTTTCATATTGTTTTTAATTATATTTTTCATTCTATTCCACCCATCCTGATGCTTTTACCTGACCATATTTTACAGGTTCAGGTGATATTAAAGAATTTGCTCTTTGTACAATTTCCAAAGAGTTTTGATATTTATTGCTAAAGTGAATTGAATCAATCTTAGCAATAGTCAAACCGTCAGAAGTATTATTAACTTGTGAAGTATGCAAAATTGTTTGCAATCTTTTTACACAAGATTCTGTATCAGTTATATCTCTCATTGAGTATTGAATTTGCAATTCTTGGTTATAATTTTTATCCAAAATAATTTCGTTACAAACAGGAATTTTTACATAATCACCTGTTTTTTGAAGAATTTCACCAGACGCACCACAATATATCAACCATTGAGAACATTTTTGAATAGCTCTTGCAATAACTGTTGAGAAGTGAAAATCTTCACTTGCTTTCTTATACATAGCTCCGTGTGGTCTAACGTGTTCAACTTCCAATTTATAAGCCTTTGCAAAAGACATCAATGCACCAACTTGATAAATAACAAGTGCTTCTAATTCTTCATCTGATAAATCCATTGCTCTATAACCAAAACCTTGAATATCAGAATAACCAATGTGAGCACCGATAACGACATTCTTTTCTTTAGCCGCCAACAATGCTCTTTTTATAGTCTGTGGGTCACCAGCGTGAAACCCACATGAAATATTTACTGAACTAACGTAATCTAACATATCAAATTCTGATGAGTTTTTATAAACTCCAAAACTTTGTGCCAAATCACAATTAAAATCTAGACTTTTAATACTTTTCTTTACGGGAGTTTTAATCATTTTCTATCCTCTCATACTAATCTTATTCCATTATACAACTAAAAGAATTTTCTTACATGATGTGTAGAAATTGTTACGAAAGAAAAACTTGAAAGATTATTATTTTTTTTATAAAATTTCAAGAAATGAGCAGTACAGATAAAAAAATAATTGTAATATCAGGTTCATCAGGAGTTGGCAAAGGGACAATAATAAAATCTTTGCTTTCAGATTGTGACGACATAAAACTTTCTGTTTCTTGTACAACCAGAAAACCAAGAGCTGGCGAAGTAGATGGAGTAAACTACCATTTCTTAACAAGAGAAAATTTTGAAAACTCTATCAAAAACGATGACTTCATAGAATGGGCAGAGTTTTCTGGGAACCTTTATGGAACAAGCAAATCTTTTGTAATTGATTCTCTAAAAAAAGGTGACCACGTCCTTTTAGAAATTGATACCCAAGGTGCTTTACAAATAAAAGAAAAACTTCCTGAAGTTATTCTTATCTTTATTGCACCACCATCTTATGAAGAACTCGTTTCTAGACTAAGAGGTCGTAAAACAGAAACAGAAGAAGCTATCCAAAAACGTCTTGCATTCTTTGATTTAGAAAAAGAAAACTCAAAACACTTTGACCACATAGTGATAAACGATTCTATAGAACGTGCAGTCGAAGAAATTAAACAAATAATAGGACAATAAAAGGCTTATGAACGAGCTATCACAAAACAAAAAAACAGTACTTATAGGGATAACAGGTGGAATTGCAGCCTACAAGATTTGCGAACTTATTAGACTTTACAAGAAAAATGACTATAACGTAAAAGTCATTGCAACAGAAAACGCATTTAATTTTGTAACTGAATTAACACTTGCCACACTATCTCAAAACCAAGTATATTCTGATAATTTTGATATAAAAGAATACAAACCTGAACACATATCACTTTGTGACGAGGGTGATATTCTTGTGCTTGCACCTGCAACTGCAAACACAATATCTAAAATAGCTAACGGCATTTGTGATAATCTTTTAACTTCTATCATTTGTGCTTTTAACAAGCCTGTTTTAATAGCTCCAGCGATGAACACAAATATGTGGAATAATCCTTTTGTACAAGAAAACATAAAAAAACTTTCATCAAATGGATACGAATTTGTAGACCCTGAATCAGGGTATCTTGCTTGCGGAACAAATGGAGCAGGTAGACTCGCTGATATCAATAAAATTTATTCAAAATCAATAGAATTATTAGAGGAAAAGAAAACTCTAAACGGTCAAACTATTGTTATAACAGCAGGTGGTACTATAGAAAAACTTGACCCAGTAAGATATATTTCTAATTTTTCATCAGGGAAAATGGGAATAGCACTAGCTGATATTGCACACAAAAAAGGTGCAAAGGTAGAACTTATATCAACCTTTTCAGTGGACAAACCTTATAAAAACACAGTTGTTCAATCAGCAGTTGAAATGCAAAAAGCCGTAGAAAGAAGCCTTGAAACAGCGACAACAGTAATTATGGCAGCAGCAGTAGCTGATTACAAAGCACAAGATTATTCAGAACAAAAAATAAAAAAAACTAGTGAAGATACAATTTCAATAACACTTACAAAAAATCCTGATATCTTAAAAGAAATTTCGTCTAAGAAAAAAGATGGACAAACAATAATAGGATTTTGTGCAGAAAGCCAGAACCTAATAGAGTTTGCAAAGAACAAAATTGATAAAAAAGGTTGTGATTATTTAGTTGCCAATGACATCTCAAGAAAAGATATCGGATTTGGCTCTGATGAAAATGAAATCTACATACTAGATAAATCACATAACATTAAACATTTTGAAAAAGCTACAAAACAACAAGTAGCTAAAAACATCTTGGAGTACATTCTTGAATAAATTTGATTTAGTAAAAAAAATAGAAGAAGTTGCACCACTAGAAACTCAAGACGACTGGGATAATTCAGGGTGGCTTGTTTGTACTAAAAACAAAGATGTATCAAAGATTATGCTTGCATTAACAATCACAAAGGATATCTACAATCAAGCGAAATCACAAAACTGCGATATGATTATATCTCATCACCCTTTGTTTTTAATACCAATAGAATTTGCTGATATTGATATGTACTCTGCTCATACAAATATGGATAAAGCAATTGGCGGAACAACAGACACACTAATAGAAAAACTAGGCTACAAAGTTTCTAGAATAGAAAATGAATACGTTAGAATAGTCGAATTAGAACGTCCTATAACAATTGAAAACTTAGCAGACAATCTACGACAAGTTTCACCAAATCTTCGTTATGTAAATAATACTCACGTAAAAACCGTTAAAACAATCGGATTTTGTGCCGGTTCAGGTAGCGAATTTGTTGACAGCGTAGATACAGATGTATTTGTCACTGGCGATTTAAAATTTCACCCAGCATTAGAATACACAAAACCCGTGTTTGACTTAGGACATTTTGAAAGCGAAATACTTATACTTAAAAAGTTTGCACAAATCCTTGATACAAAAATAGTTTATGCAAACGAATCATCACCTTTTATTTATTAAACATTTTAATTAAGGTTATGAGTTACCCCAATCAAATACTGACTTGATTGCATTTGTTTTCAAGGTCTTAACAGAATCAATTTCAGTGTTTACAGAACTCAACTCTGTAGACAAGTTCGTAATTTCTGTATCCCAGTATGTTTCTTGTTCAGAAATTTTACTTTGTTCAGAATTATACCAAGCTGTGATTTCTTCTCTTGCAGAAGAATCTAATTTTTCTGATACATAACTCATTTGAATAAAGAAATCTAATGTTGTATTCTTGTGATAACGACCTTTTGCCATATTATCAACCATACAAAGTTGGAACATACCAGATTGCAAACCTGATTGCAAGTTATCAGTATTTCTTGCAGCTAAATAAGTTTGGTGAGAATCACCAGGAACCTCAGTTTGAATCTTAGAAAGGTTCGTAACTCTTGAAACGACATCATTTACTCTTTGCCATACAGATTGATTACCGTTTTTATCTTTAATAATACAGTATTTACCATTAGCAGTTAAGGTTTCTTTTGCCATTGTTTCAAGAGTTTTGCCATCTTTTAAATCAACGGTACCATTACTAGCCAACTCTGAATTATCATTAGGGTTCATAACACCCGTAATATTAACATTACTTGTAATACCGTTTTTCAATGCTGATGAAATCATTGGTCCAAAATAAGAAACAATATTACCCAAATATTGCATATATGAAGATGCTGTATTTTTCACCAAACCACCTGATGCTTTATCATACATACAAGTATAAGTATTTGCATCTGCAATTGAGCCATCTGAGTTCAAAACTTTATAGTTATAACCGTCTTGCAACTTAATAAAGTCACCTTCTGTTAAATTTACTCCGCTCTTTGCTTTTTCAGCGTTACCAACATACATATCTGTAGTACCGTCAACTAAATAAACAGTTCCTCCTTCCATATATCCGCCATTTTTCAACATTTTGGCGATTATTGTAGTTGAATCAACACTACCTGAGCCATTTCTAACAGCTTTATCTACTTTTTCTATGATTTCATTTATTTTACTAAATGCTTCACTATTTGTATTTTGATTAATAAATGCTTTCAATGCCTCAGCTGTTTGGATTTCTGTTGCTTGATCTCCAAAACCAGCCTGAGCTTTTGCAACCACTTGTGATAATTCATCATTAAGAATTACCTTACCGTAGTTATTTGTCAAAATCATTGAATTACAAGTTTTTTGTGCAACATTTCCTGACATAGTCGCTACTTGTTGCAAAAATTCATCATCATATGCAACACCGTTTGATTTACCCATGATATAATCATAGTCAACGTTTTCGTATCCATCACTTGTTGCATACTGAATTTTTGATTGTTGGAGTCTTTGATAATAAGTCTGAGATAGCTCAGTCGACTTTCTCGTAAGTGCTTGCTTACGTTTAGAGTTGACTTGAATATCCAATTCAATATCAGCTTTTCGCCTTGTTAAAGCTAATAATCTAACTTGAGATACCGCTAAACCCATTTTGTGTAATACTCCTTTTCTTTTAGTATTCAATTTAACGGCATTTTTTTGATTATCTTTAGAAATATTCATCGTTTTGTTACAAATATTTACAATATATTTATGTTAAAATCAAACTATGAAAAAATATATCCTAGCATCAGGTTCTCCTAGGAGAAGAGAACTTATAAAAAAACTCAACCAAGATTTTGAAATAATGCCATCAAGATACGAAGAAGAACTTGATAACAGACATTTTTCTTATGAAAAGATAGAAAAATTAGCCTACGATAAAGCACTAGAAGTTGCAAATAGACTAACGGAACCTGCAATAATTGTAGGTGCAGACACAGTGGTTGTACTAGATAAAAGAATTTTAACAAAGCCAATTGACAAAAATGATGCATTCAACACCCTAAAAGCATTGAGCAACAGAGAACACGAAGTCGTAACAGGCATGGCTGTAATTGATAAATACAAAAATAAAAGTATCATAAGAAGCGTCACCACAAAAGTTGCATTTAATAATCTTACAGATGAGATGATAAATTTTTATATTGATAACTATAAACCATTTGATAAAGCAGGTTCTTACGGCATACAAGAACTTCCTGAGGGGTTTGTAAATTACTTAATTGGAAACGAAGAAAACGTCATTGGACTTTGCACGACTGCATTAAAAGAGATGCTTGAACAGTTGTAGTATCAATAAACGTACAATTCTTCATGTTTAGAGAGCTCCTTCGGTCACTTCGGTCTCTCTGGATGATAGTATGGGTGTGTCATTCAGAGCGGTCTGCAAATATTTTTTTAAAGCAAGCGAAGAATCCCTACAAAGATGTTGAGGAGACCCTGAAACAAGTTCAGGGTGACTAAAACTAAATAATAACAGTCATTCCGAATTTACGGATTTGCGTACGGACGACACGAAGTTAGTCCGGATAGCGAACAGATTGAACCGACTGTGACAAAGTCACAAAAGGTTAAACTCTGTGAGCGTGGAGCAAATACAAGACGATTTCGGAATCCCTACAAAGAAACAGCGGGCGATTTAACTTCGTTAAATCGCCCGCTATCTAAAACATTATATTCGTTCTATTCAATTCCTAAAGAAATTCTCTTATCTTTTGGATTGAACTTAAGAATTTTAACATTAATTTTGTTACCAACTTCTAAAATTACATTGTTTTTATTTTGATATTCAATCATTTCATTGTGTGGCAATAATGCTTCTACACCGTCATAAATTTCAACGAAAGCACCAAAGTTCTTAATCCTTGTAATAAGACCTTCTCTTTCACAACCCTCTTCAATAACACCGGTTGCAGCTTCCCACGGGTCTGGTGTAATAGCTTTTAAACTCAATGTGATACGTTGTTTTGACACATCAACGTCAAATACACCAACTTCAATTTCATCGCCAATTTTCAACAAATCAGTTGGGTGCTCAACCCATTTCCATGATAATTGAGAAAGCGGTAATAAGCAATCAAAGCCACCAATATCAACAAATGCACCAAAGTCAGTAACTCTGACAACTTTACCTTTTATGACTTGACCAACTTCAATTTGGTTAAAAATTTCTTCTTTTGTATGTTCAACTGTATCGTTATAAACCTTTTTATTAGAAAGGATAAAGTTATTGTGTTCTTCATCTAATGACAAAATCTTAATTTCAATCTTGTCACCAACCTTGTATTCAACAGTTCTATCTTGAATTTGGCTAGATGGAACAAAACCTCTAATACCAAGGATTTCAACAAGCAAACCACCTTTAACAACTTGAACAATTTCTCCCTTAATAATTTCATTATCATCTTTAAGTTTTTTAAGATCTTGCCAAGCATAGAACAAATCAACTTTCTTTCTTGATAAAGTAAATTTGCCGTTTTCATCAGGTTCTGAAACAATCAAGAAATCATATTCTTCACCTTTTTGCAAAACTTCTTCTGGTTTCTTATTATCAACAGAAACTTCTTTTGTAGGAACAACAGCTGCAGACTTACAGCCAATATCAACAATGACACCTTCGCCATCGTATCCATATACTTTCCCTTTAACTAAATCACCTTTTTTCAATGAGCAGTCATACTTATTCAATAATGCTTCAAACTCATCATTACTCATTACATTAACCATAAAAGACTCCTATTAGACTGTAAGCACCCTAATCATAGCATATTTTTAGGGTTTTTGCAAGAATTTGAGAATTTTCGATTGACAAAATATGATTTGATAATTATTATATATTAAGAAATATTACAAATTTTATCGAAAATAATCAATTTATTTAAAAGTATATACTTTATATATACATAAGGAATATATAAGGATAACGGAGAATAGATAATATGACAACTACAACTGACAATGAACAACTAATCACTCTTGAAGAAATTTCAGAAGTTCTTCCTCTTACCCAAGGTGATGGTTCTATATATAGAAAAGATGAAACTGGTCACGTAAACCACGAAAAAATTTCTACAGGTGCTGAAAAAGCCAGAGTTAGTTTCAAAATGACAATGCCAAAACTTTCTAGCCCTGATTTCAAAAGTTTTATATCAGCAGCTAAATCAATTGCAGAAACTGGAACAGCAGCATTCGTTAAGACATATTCTCAATCAGATATCGACAAAGTTAAAACTGGTGGTATCACAGGTGCAATCGCTAACCAAATGATTAAGAAAAAATACGGTGAAAAATAATTCGCTAAAATCATTAATTATTTAAATAAAAGTTCCATAAATAGAGGAAGTATCCGCTTTCTCTATTTTTATTTGTCGCAAAGTATTGAAATATTCTTCACTTGGTTCAACACCATCAATAAACACATCTAAATAATTTCTTGTAACACCTTTTAAAATATGCTTGTGTTTATCAGGTCTTTTTTCTATCAAAAGTTCCTGCACTGATCCAATATTAGATTTTATAAATTTATCATATTTTTCTTTTGAAATAGATTTAACAATCTCTGCACGTTCTTGTTTAACCTGACTTGATAAATGACCTTCCATTCTTTCTGCCTGAGTACCTTTTCTAATTGAATATGGAAAAGTATGAATTTTTGTCAATTTTGATTTTTTTAGATTTTCAATAGTTGTCGCAAAATCGCTTTCAGTTTCTCCAACAAAACCCGTAATAATATCGCACCCAATAAAAGGATTATTAAAACGTTTTGCAATATCTTCTATCTGCAAAAGATAATTTTCTACAGTATAAAATCTATTCATAGAATTCAAAGTCTTGTTACAAGCAGATTGCAAAGATAAATGGAAATGGTTACAGAATTTTTTAGAGCTTTCTAAAAAGTCCAACAACTCCGGAGTTAACTCCAAAGGATTCAACGAACCTAATCTATATCTAGGAATATCAGTATACTTTTCAATATCAATCAACAAGTCTATTAAACTTTTTTGTATATCAACACCCCACTGACCAATATGAATTCCAGTAAAAACAACTTCTTTGAACCCATGCTCATACGCATTGTTTATCTGTTCTACAACAAACTCACTACTTGCACTTCTTGATTTTCCTCTTGCAAAAGGAATAATACAATATGCACATCTATTATTACAACCATCTTGTATTTTTAGGCTAAATCTAGTTTTTCTAGTATCCTCTAACACTTGATAATTAAACGTCTTTAACGCCATAATATCAGACACAACTGAGTCATTTCGTTTTAACAATTCCGCCATCTTGAATTTATCATCATTTCCAAAAACATAATCAATATAATCGTTTTCTAGAAGCTGTTCTTTTTCAATCTGTGCAACACAACCTGTAACAATAGTTTTAATATTTGGATACTTGTGTTTTGCATTCCTCAACAAATACAAAGTTTCTGTATCACTTTTATGTGTTACAGAACAAGAATTTAATATATAATAACTAGCAAAACTCATATCAAGAGTTCTGTTATATCCTGCTTTTTCTAAATTTTCAACAATCAAATCACCCTCAAACTGATTTGATTTACACCCCATAGATTTAATAAAAAATGTTTTTTCCTCAGACATTATACTCTACCATACATATCTTCATATCTAATAATGTCTTCTTCAACCAACAAATCGCCCTTTTGAACTTCAACAATTTCTAAATCGTTTTCATAAGGGTTTTGCAAAGAATGGATTTCTTTAACAGCAATATCTACACTGTGTCCAGGGCTTAAAATATGATCCTTACCTTCTAGAACGACCTTTGCCATACCTGATAATACAACCCAGTGTTCACTTCTATGATTATGTGATTGGACAGACAATTTTTGACCAGAATTAACATGAATAAGTTTAGTCAAGAATCCATCACCCTGTGCTAAAACAGTATAAAAACCCCAAGGTCTATAAACCGTTTTGTGAACCATTTGAGTATTATCATGTTGTAATTTCAAAGTTTCAAATATTTTCTTAACGTCTTGAACTTTGTCTTTCTTACAAGCTAAAATTGCGTCTTCTGTTTCAACAATAACTGTATCTTCTAAGCCAACTGTAGCAACAAGTTTTGAAGATGAATACATAAGTGAATTTTTTGAACCCATATCCAAAATATGACCAACTTTTACATTACCATCAATATCTTTTTTGCTAACATCATAAATTGACTTCCAAGAACCAACATCAAGCCAATCCGACTTTAATTCTGCCATAGCAATATTTTTTGAATGCTCCAAAACGGCATAATCAAAAGAAATATAAGGGAGTTTTTCAAATTCATTATATGGAACATTATCTGTTTCGTTAAAATCAATCTTATTTATTACGCTATAAATATTTGAGGCATACTCTTTCAATTCTTTCATAAAAGTTGAAACCTTAAACATAAATATACCGCTATTCCAATAATATTCAGATTTACTAAAATATTCTTTTGCTGTTTTGTCATCAGGTTTTTCAACAAAACTCTTTACTTTATAGCCCAAATCAAGTTTATCATCAATTTTTATATACCCAAACCCCGTTTCAGCATAACTTGGTTTTACGCCGAACGTAACCAAATAACCCTGTTCCGCTAATTTTTCACCATCTTCTATAGATTTTTTAAATTTCTCAACATCTTTAATCTTATGATCAGATGGCACTACTAGAATAATTTCATCTTCACTTTTTTCTTTATCAATAACATACTTTACAGCCAATGCAATTGCTGACGCTGTATTTTTTGCAATAGGCTCTGAAATAACAATTGAATTATTTTCAATTGAAGAAAGCTGATATTTAACGTTGGCACAATGTTTTGTATTGGTAACACTAATTATATTTTTTGCTGGAGTTAATTCCAAAACACGTTTAAAAGTTTCTTGTAGTAAACTTTCTTTATTCTGAATATTCAACAATTGTTTTGGATAAAGTTCTCTTGATAATGGCCACAAACGACTTCCTGACCCACCAGCTAAAATTACACTGTACATAAAAATTTCCTTATATCAACTCTTTTTCTTATTATACCATTATATACTAAGCCAATTTTAAATAAAACTGTTAAGTTATGTAAACATCATTAAACAAAAAAATCAATTTTTAAAAATAGAAATACTTTATATAAATGTAAGCGGGATTTAAGAAAACTTTTCAGTTGATTAAGTAAGATTTACAAATAATTATATCAAACCTTTTTAGGAATTAAGTTGAAACTTCTTTGAAATTCATATTCTCAATTTAAACGGACGGGTGACTTGCCAACACTCGTCCGTTTTTACGTTTTAAAGATTTACAGAATATTTTTATTTTTTAATTTCTCACTATAACTCATCTATTTAGGAGCTTAATAAGTTTACAAACTAACAATATTAAGTTTTGTAAACTTTATTAAACGAAAAAATCAATTTTAAAAAATAAAAATACTTTATATAAATGTAAGCGGGATTTAAGAAAACTTTTTAGTTGATTAAGTAAGATTTACAAATAATTATATCAAACCTTTTTAGGAATTAAGTTGAAACTTCTTTGAAATTCATATTCTCAATTAAAACGGACGGGTGACTTGCCAACACTCGTCCGTTTTTACGTTTATACATTTTCTACATCAATTATTGCAACTGTTTCGATATGCGTTGTATGACAAAACATGTCAAACGGTTTCAATGATAGAATTTCAGCACCTTTTTCTTTTAAATATTTCAAATCCCTAGCTAGTGTTGCAGGATTACAACTTACATAAACAATCTTTGATTTTGTCAATTTTAAAGCATAATCCAAACTTTCCGGAGTACAACCTTTTCTAGGTGGGTCAAGAATAGTAACATCATAATCTTTTTTATGTTCCTCTAACTCTTTTTCAAAGAATTCAGAACAGTCCGAATTGTATATATAAATATTTTCTATATTATTTTCTTTCTTTAAAGTCTTAGCTAATTTTACAGACTCAACATTTTCTTCAACCGTAACAACACTTTTCGCAACACTTGATAAACTCAAACCAAATGCTGAAATACCTGCATATGCATCTAACAAAACAGGCTCATCGAAATTATCAGAAATATAATTTTTTACATAGTTAAAAATATTGTTTGCACTCTCTGGATTAACCTGAAAGAAAGTATTTGCACCAATCTTAAAAACAGTATCACACAATTTTTCTTTAATATATTCTTTTCCTATAACTGATTTTGTATCATTCGACATAATCAAATTAGTCTTTTGAGGATTAAAGTTCAAAGAAACTCCAACAACTGACTCAAAATTTTCAAACAAAACCTCAGCAAAAGTTCTTATATCTTTTGTTTCATTTTCTTTATTTACAACCAACACAACCAGTTGCCTATTCTCAAGCACAGAAGATCTTATAACAACATGTCTTAACAAACCCTTATGAGTTTTTTCATTATATCCATCAACACAATATTTAGAAGCATTTTCTCTAATAAATTCTATTATCTCGTCACAAATTTTTGGTTGAATAGGACAATATTTTATATTAACTAAATCGTGTGATTTAGGTTTAAAATAGCCTGCCAACAAACGTTTTGAAACAGAAGTTTGTCTAATTGGATACTGTATCTTGTGTCTAAATTCTTTAATCTGTGGACTTGGTTCAACCTCTTTTACTTCAACCTCTAGTCCTCTCATAACATCTTCAACAATCTGACGTTTTATAACAAGTTGTTTTTTATAATCAATGTGTTGTAGTTGACACGCACCGCAAACTTTATGCATTGGACAAAACGGTTTTACTCTATATGGTGATGAATTAATTATTTCTTTTACCTTAGCGATATAATAAGATTTGTGTTTTTTAACAATCTCAACTCTACACTCGTCATCAGGACAAACTTCATCGTCAACAAAAATAACAGCCCCCTCATAACGAGCAATTCCTTGAGCGTTTGAAGCTAATTTTTCAATTTTTACAGTTATTTCTTTTTCCATTGCATTCACAAGCTCCACTACTTTTTCATTTCCTCATTAAGCATATCGCCAACCGACACAAATCGTTTTATATAACCTTTTGTCAAAAAACGTCTGTATGTACCGTATAAATTAACCCCAGACATCTTCAAGAGTTTCTTATTCCCACAAAGCACAGTAATACTTTTATCTTTATAATCCGTTGCAACAACAGAACCAACAGAGGCATCAATTTCTGTATCAATTACAACAACTCTATAAGGGTTTGGATAAAATATTGCATTCTTATAATAAAAATACGTTCTTCCCCAAGGATAAATAGATTTTATCTTTGCAAGAATATTTTCAGCTTCATCATTAAAATCCAAATCAGAGTCAAAATCATTCGAATAATAAGTGGCACAATCTTCTTTTTGTTCTATAGGAAAAACTACATCTTCGTCCATTTTTTGAAGAAGTTCACAAATTGCCCCTCTTGCTTTCAACGTAATTTTTGTTTTCAATTCTTTTCCCGTATCACAAGAGTCAATTTCGACCTCTCTTGAATCAAGTATCGCACCAGTATCAAACCCCGCATCAACAAGATGAATAGTCACCCCAGACTTTTTCTCTCTATTTTTTATCACTTGTACATAAGGATTAGGACCTCTATACTTTGGCAACAATGATGGGTGAACATTTATAGTCGCAATCTTTGGGATATCAAATGTTTTTTTATCTATTTTTTCACTCCAAGATGCAACAATCATAATATCTGGATTTAATTTTAAAAGTTTTTTTCTAAAATCTTCAGAATTAACACTATTTGATTTAATCTCTGGTAATCTATAGCTCTTTATATAGTTATATTCTTGTTCTGGGCTAATCATATCTTTAAACCATAAAACAGGTTTAGACAATTTAATTCTATCATGCCTGAATACCCCAACAATTTTTGAACCAGAATCAAGCGTTCCGGCTATCACATTAGAAAGCATTTCACCATATCCAATAATCACCACTTTAAGCATTTTTGATATCCTTTTCAATTTGTGATTTTAATTCTTCAATAGAACCAAATTTTCGTTCTTCTCTTATCCATTTTAGCAGATTTATTTTAACAGGTTTATTGTAAACATTTTTATTAAAGTTGAAAATGTGAACCTCAGCAATTGGAGTTTTTTTAACTCTTTCAATAGTTGGCTTAATTCCAAAATTCATAATTCCTTTGTAACAAGAATTATCTATTTCTACAGTTACAGAATAAACTCCAAACGGCAACTTTATCTTTTGTTCAGGATATTCAATATTTATAGTGGGAAAGCCTATTGTTCTACCGAGTTTTTGTCCTGTTTTAACTATACCTTCTATAGAATATGGTCTATGCAGAAGTTTATTTGCAATTTCAATGTCGCCTTTTGAAAGCAAACCACGTATTCTTGTAGAACTAACAACCTCGTTTTCATATTTAATTGGCGGAATTTGCACATAGTTATAACCATATTTTGTTGCAAATTCCGCCAACATTTCAGGTGTACCAAGTTTATTTTTACCAAAGGTATGATTAAACCCTGTAAAAATATATTTTGGGTTCAAGTACTCAACAATCTTTTTTTCTAGATAATCTTGAGCTGAAAGGTTCATTAGTTCTTCATCGAACTCAAGTTCAAAAAGATAATCTACACCTAAGTTTTCAATTAGTTTTTCTTTTTCAGAATTAGTTGAAATATATTCAACATGTTCTATAAAGTTTTCAGCAGGACTTTTTTTAAATGTTACAAGTACTGATTGCAAGTCGTTTTCTTTAGCAGTCTTAACAAGCTCTGATATCAATTTTTGATGTCCTATATGTACTCCATCAAAAAAACCTAAACCAACCGCTGTATTATCTAAATATTTTAACTCCTTACATATTTTCATACATTGATTATATTACATATATGGAAATATTACACTATCTAATATCTTTTGCAACCAATGAGGTTATATCATCTCCACCTAAGAAAACAACACTTTTTGCAAACACATAATCATAATTATTTTTCTTTGCACTTTCTGCAATTTGGTTGTTCAAACGGCATTCAATAGCAGACAATTTTCTAGAATACTCTCTATCAATTGCTTCTTTTTTAGAATTGAATTCAGAAGTATATTTATCTTGCAACTGAATAATCTTTTGAGGATCATTTTCTTTTGAGATAGCATTTTGAGCATCTGTTACAATTCTATCCAAACAATCCATTTGATTAGAACGTTCATTCTTTAAGGCTCTTACTTCTGATGAGTTATTTACAATTGTTTGAATATCAACAACCCCTATTTTTTCAGCGGCAAACCCTACTTGAGAAAACATCAAGACACAACATAACACCATTACAAACTTTATTTTATCCATTGCAAATTCCTTTCTTACACTCTACTTAATAATAAGATTTCTTTCGTTAAAAATAATTCAACAATTGGTAAAAAATAGGATTATTCAAATCTTATTTAAATTTTGATAATTAACTATATTGTGAATAACAATAATTTATGCTATACTAAACTCAAGAAGGGAACTAAAAAATGACAAATATAGTTATTTATTCAAATGATAGAGATACAGCACTAAAATCTATATTAGAAACCATTGACGAAGTATCTGTAAGAGTTGAAAGTCCTGCAATTATGAGAGAACACTCAATGCTTAACCCATCTTTAATCGTGGTTGAGCCATTTGACGACTTGAACAATGTCTTAATGACTACAAAGTTCGTTTGTCCAATCTTGTTTGTAGGTCCAAGATTCAATTCAATCGTTAGAGCAGAAGGTTACGATTTTATCTCAACTCCTGTAAACGAAGATGAACTTCGTGTTAGAGCGAATGCTTTATTAAAAATTTCATACTATAAAAATAGAATGAACGAAGTTAGTACAACTGATGAACTAACAGGACTTCACAACAGAAAATATTTACAAGAAGCTCTTGAAGCAGAAATTTCTCGTGCAAGACGTTACAAAACAAAAGTTTCTTGTATCTTGTTTGACCTTGACTTTTTCAAGGCTGTAAACGATATTTACGGTTACGAATGGGGTGATATCTTACTTAGAAACATTGCTGGTAAACTTGACGTTTCTGCAAGAAAAGAAGATATCGTTACACGTTACGGCGATGAAGAATTCTTGTTAATTCTACCTAATACTTCTGAAGACAATGCATTTATCTTTGCTGAACGTTTCAGACGTGAAGTAGAAAAAATGGAATTCATTCCTGCTGGTGAAGAAGAACGTCACCCAGTAACTATTTCTGGCGGTATTGCTACTTATCCTTGCTTAGAAAATGTTACAGAAGACGCAAACACTCTTATTCGTTATGCAGAACACGCTTTGTATAATGCAAAACACAGAGGTCGTAACAAAATTGTTCAATTCTCTCAAATAAACCTAGAATATAACTAATAAGAATTGAACAAAAACATTTTTAGAACTTGCTGAGAACATCAGCAAGTTTTTTTATTTTTTTTAATGACGTTCCAACTCCACACAATAACATGGTTGATTTTGAATTAGTTTTTTCATCTTCAATATTGTATTTATCAAACAATATTTTAGAAAGTTCTTCCCCAGTCAAACCTTCTTTTTTTATAAGTATTTTGGTAATATCATCTCCGTAAAACTCAACATTCTTACAATTTGCTCTTAATTCGATCAACTCATTTAATAATTTTTCAACAACATTCATTCCTCTTTTTGAATTCAAGAACAATATATTCTTTTCAATTGTCGCTAATATAGGATACGATGGTGACGTTGTTGAAATTTTATCTAAAGCTGGTTGTAAATCAATATCAACATTTGAATGAATTAATGCCGTAGGATTAAGCCCCCCAGCTGTTTTGTGCAAAGATTGCACAACGACATCAGCATACTTAATAGCAGTTTCAGGTAATTTTTCAGAAAACGGATACAAGGCTCCGTGTGCTTCATCTACGATTAAGTATGTTCCATATTTTTTACAAACTTCTTTTAGAGATTTTATATCAGATACAATCCCCTCATAAGATGGTGAAGTTACAATAACAACCTTAATTTTATCGTTTTTCAAATAGTTTTCTAAATCAGATGGAAGAAGAGCTTCCGGAATATCCCATTCTTCATTTTGATTTAATTTATAATAAACGGGAACTCCACCAGCTAATTCAACTGCATTCTTATGACATCTATGAGAATTTTCCCAAACAAGAACTTTTTCGTCCTTATTAACAAGAGCCAAAACTGCCGTAATAATTCCTGAAGATGAACCATTTGTAAGATACAAAGTTTGTTTTGTACCATAAATTTTTGCAGCCATTTTTTGTGACTCTAAAAGGACTTCTTCTGGACAATGTGCTTCTGTTTCTGAAATATCATATTTATAAAATTGCCTGAATTTATTAAAAATACAAAATCGTTGAGCATGCGAAGGTGTCGTAAACAACAATTTTGTATTCTTTTTCCTATATAAATCTTTAAATAACATAATTACTTGTTAGAAGTTTCCATACTCTTTTTCATACAGAAATGTACAAGTGACATCTTATCAACATTACTCAAATTAGTAAATTGACCAGAAATAATATATTCACCTGCATTATTCTTTTCCATTCTTATCAATTGATATTTACAATTAATTTCAATTTCATCATTCAACTTTATACAAACTCTATAAGCATATTCCATATTGATATTTTCAGTTGTTTTCAACTTCATACCACCTGCTGACAAGTCTAATGCTTGAACATGATGAACTATATCGTTATAAGTAAGTTCTAAGTTTTCTAAGAAATCAATACGTGTAAACTTACGTCTTTGTAAAAATCTGTGTTTCTTTGGATTAGCAATAGAAACAACGTTCCCTTTTACATCTTTAATATAAGATTCAAAATATAAATAACCGTTATCTGTCAAAGAATAAAAGTCACATACGTTTTGTTTCAACATACCACGGGGAACATATTTCAACTGCATTGAAAAGCCTTCTAATGAAACATCTGTAACTTTTCCCTTGTTTGTATCTTTAAAATCGTGAGGAATAATTGTAACGATTTGATCTTTTTTAATTAGTTCACGCATTATTTTTCCCTTATTTATTCTCTGTAGTTTATTATAAAACAATCTTATCATATATTTATCAATAAATAAAGTTTCAAACACTTCATAACTTGAATAAACCAAAAAAACCATGCTATTATGGGGATATGGATAATGAGATAGAAGAATTACAGGCAATACTAAGAGATGACCCATATAACTTTCAAGCAAGAAGAACCCTTTCTCTTGCACTTCTTGATAATGGTTTTAATCTAGAAGCAAAGAAAAATCTTTTATATCTCGTGAGAACATTTCCTGATAATGCAGAATTACACTACAATTTAGGAATTGCTTGTGAGAAATTGGGCGAATTTGAACACGCAGAAAGAGCTTATCTAAAGGCAATAGAACTATCTCCAGAAACAGATTTTTATTACAATCTTGGACTAACATATATTGAAATGAAAGAGTTTTCAAAAGCCATCGTTCCTCTAAAACACGTTATTGATGTTGAACCAGATGACGCAAACACAAACTTCAACATAGGACTTTGTTTTTACAACATAGAAGAATATGAAGTTGCAATTGATTATTTCAAAAAAGCTATCGAACTCAACAAGGAAGATGTTTTTGCCCATTTCTATCTTGCAAATATACTTAAATATCTTGGACAATATGACCTTGCAATAAACGAATATCAAACAGTTATTGGAATTATTCCAGATTACAGCTGGGCATATTTTAACCTTGGTCAAATTGCTTATGAACTCGGTGAAACAGAATCAGCATTACAATATCTTCAAAAAACACTTCAATACAACCCTAAAGATACTGAAGCTATAAAAATAATTGTACAAATTTATACAAAACAAGAACGCTACACAGAAGCTCTTGATACGCTTCAAGCCGGTTTGGAGGCAAACGTTAATAACGGCGACTTATTTTATCTGTCGTCAAGAGTGTTTAAACTTATGGGCAACGAAGAAAACTCATATCTTGCACTGCAACAAGCTGTATTAAGCAGAGATACTTTGACCTTTGATTTTGATAAAATCAACGATATCTACAAAATTTTAACAGCTAAAAGAACTACAAATGAGCAAAAATAATTCTATCTATCCCCGCAAAATCTTTTTCTATTGAAATGTTTTTAAACCCACATTTTTCAAAATAAGATTTTACAATTTCTGATTGGTTTATTCCTAATTCAAATATAATAAAACCGTTTGTCTTTAAATATTTACTAGAGTTTTCTACAATTTTTTTGTAAAACCCTGTTCCATCACCCTCTGCAAACAAAGCTAATTCTGGTTCAAAAGTTACTTCTTTTTGTAATTCTGTGCCAGTGGGGATATATGGAGGATTTGATATAATCATATCAAACCTATCTATTCTTGCCTTATCAATATTTTCAAACAAATCAGATTTAATAAATTCTACATTTTTCAAATTCAACCTTTTAGCATTTTCTTTAGCAATTTCTAAAGCATTTTTTGAAACATCAACAGATACAACATCTACACCGCCATTTTTTGATAAAGAACATGCTATACACCCAGAACCTGAACCTATATCAAGAACTGATTTCAACCCATATTCATTAATTATATCAATTGCTTTTGTAACCACTAATTCGGTTTCATCTCTTGGGATAAGAACATCTTTTGTAACTTTGTAATAATCGCCCATAAAAAACGCTTGACCAATTATGTATTGAATAGGCATTTTTGTTTTTGCTCTTAATTTTGCTTTTTCTTCAACAATTTTCAATTTTTCATAGTCCAAAGGTCGACCCATGACAATATCCATAGCTGTATAATTACAAAAATGTTCTATCAACATTTTTACTTCTATAGTAGCTTCTCTTGGCTCTATTCCACTATTCGTTAAAATTTCTACAATCTGTTGAATGCTCATCAATTATTCCTGCTATTTCGTTTTTTAAATCAAGTTTGGATAAAGTTTTTGT
The DNA here is from genome assembly GCA_002103075.1 of Candidatus Gastranaerophilales bacterium HUM_9. Taxonomy (GTDB): domain Bacteria; phylum Cyanobacteriota; class Vampirovibrionia; order Gastranaerophilales; family Gastranaerophilaceae; genus UBA2883. The sequence continues at coordinate 79,483 of DABG01000009.1, forward strand.
ATCTTTTTTTTCTATATTATACCTCTTACACAATTTTTCATAATAATACAATTGTTTCTTTGTAGGCTTTTCTTTAGACATTTTAACGTTCTGCAAGAACTTTCGTTTTTCTTTTTCAAACTCTTTTTGTTTTTCTATATAAGGTCTTTGAGCTTCTTTTTGTTCATAATAAATTTTACATGCTCCAATAAACCGTTTTGTTTCTCTTGCAAATTCATCTTCATACAAATAATCCGCCAAAAACTCAAACCTTGAACTGTTAATTTTTAAATAATAATCCTGATTTTCTACAAATTCATCATATATTTCATCAATTGATAGTCTAAAATTTTGCTTAACGAAAGAACGCAAAAAAGAACAAAGATGGCTTTTTTGCGTTTTATCAAAATATAAATAAATCTGTTGTTTTACATTGTACATATATTACTTTAAACTATCTTTAATCAAGTCCTTTATACCAAACTTTTTCTGTGACTTACTAAACGCCAATAACTTAGAATACAAATCAATCTTAATCGGATCTGACTGATAATTCGTTTCTACCGGCTCTTTATAATTAACATTGTTATCAACATCTGATGGGTTTGAAATAATAAGTTTCATATCTTTATCGCTCTCTTTTTTCATTTGTACCTCGTATATATATAAAGTATATACCCTTTCAAAAATTGACTTTTTATTTTTCATTTATTAAGTTATGTAACAATTTTATTTTTATTGTTAGACAAAACTTTATTATAACTATAATACAGCCATTTTGAATTTTTGTAAACATTTGAGAAAAAAAAGGCTTTGTTATACAATCAAAAAGTAAATCTATCATAAATTTAAGGTTGATTAGGAAATGAAAAAATATATATTTGGGGTTTTGATAGCAATGATGTTTAGCCTACCTGCATTTGCACAGTGGGACGTTAAAACACAACAAGAATTGCAAACAAGAATGAACGAAGTTGGATTTAATCTACTTAATTCAAGCAGAATTGAACACAGATTAATCTTCAAAACTATTAACAGAGTTTATACTCGTGACATGTATTCTGATGTAAGCTCAGTAAACAGAACAGTTTGGGTAAAACCTGAAATAATCCCTTATATTGATAGTGATGATGAATTAGCAGCGGTTCTTAGCCACCAAATTTCACACGGTGTAGACACTTATGAGGGTGTTTTTAGAGGCTATATCTCAATTCTTAATTACTGGGTTGCACCTAGCAAATATGATGAAAAAGCTGACATGCGTGCAGTTGATTATATGGTTAATGCGGGCTACAACCCTCTTGCAATAATAGTAGTAATGAATAAACTTGGAAAACAATATAGATATGATATTCTTTCTAACCACGACCTCATAACAAGAAGAATGATGAAAATTTATCAACATATCTATACAAAATATCCTGCAATCCTTGCAGAAAATGAATACAAAGATAATATCTATTATCAAAACTTCTTGCTAACATCAAGAAAAAATAGATTAAAATTTCAAAACAAAATTGAAAACAACCAACAAGGTAAAATAAAGTATGATTACTAATCTTAAATCAAAGTTTATATGCTTAATTACAGCTCTAATCATTACATCAAGTTCATGCAGTTTTGCAGAAGAAAATGAGCCTGTAAAAATTAGCAGCCAATACCCACCAATTGAAGATGAACTTATTAAATCAGAACGATTCAATGCTATAAACCCAGTTTATCTTCAAGATAAAGCTCCTATCGTTGATGATGTCATTGAACCTTTTCAACAAGCAGGTAAAACTCTTATGCTTTGGGCTCAAAAAAAAGGTGAAAGAGTTTCAACTCCAATCGAAGATGAATTAGTAACAAATGTTTTTAAAAGAAAAAATACAAAAAATTTCTTTAAAAAAGCTAAAAGTCCTATTGAAGACACTTTTGCAAGAAGTTCTCTTGATATAAAGAAAATATCTATTCTTAAGAAAAAAGAAACTTATGACTTCACAAAAGAACAAGTTCCTATTGAACTTAAAGTAATAAGAAACCTTTCTACAAAAAAAGATTTAAAAGAAGGACAAGCCATTACATTTAAAACAGTTAATGATGTTGTAATCAACGGAAAAGTGCTTCCACGTGGTACAAAAGTTACTGGAAAAGTAGAGCTTGTTTCAGCTTCAGATAAAATGGGGACACCGTTCAACATAGTTATTGATAATTTTAACGTAAAAAATCCTGAAGTCGAAAATGAAGAAATAAACAAACCAGAAGAAAACAACTCTATTAGATTTCACGGCACAATTTCTAAATCAGGTGCAAATAGAGCTGTGTGGGTTTATCCACTATATCAAGCTGGAAACCTTGTTCTTTATGTAGCAGGATTTGCATTTGTTCCAATCCACGGTGGTCACGCCAAGTTATTAACAAGCGAAACTTATACTGTATACTATGAAACTCATTAGTTTATGATATAAATACTGTCAATAAAGATAACACTATAGCACCAAAGAACGCACTCCAGAAGTTGTTTATTGATACCCCTGACACAATATGAGCCACAAACATCAATAACAAAGCGTTAACAACTAATACTGATAGTCCTAATGTCAAAATATTTATAGGTAAAAGCAATAACAAAATTGCTGGACGAATAAAAACGTTAACTAAAGCAATAACTAATGCTGCAATCATTGCTGTTTGGAAGTTTGTAACAACAATTCCTGGAATAATCCATGCTGTTAACATTACTGCCAATGCTAATATTATCCATTGAATAACTAAATCCATGACTAAACTCCTTTTTTACAGTTTAAATCATTCCACGTAAAAACAATTCTTCTTTCGGATAATTCTATATAAAAAAGATTAACCGTTTTGGTTAATCTTTAAAATAATCACAAATAAGAACTTTTTTCATCTTGTGTTTTGGTATAAACTTTTTAACCATTTTCATAATTTGATTTTTCTCACATTCTTCAAGTTCTTTTTTTAAAATAGCTTTATCTAAAATAGCTTTATCATACAATTCTGCACACAAATCTGATGTTTTCATTCTTTTTCTAAACATCTCTATTTGTTGTTCTTTTTCTTCGATTTTCTTTAAAATTTCTTCTTTTTTCACTTTATACCTCATTCAAGATATTTTAAGAATAGCTTTATTTTAATAATTAATCATCAGACTTTTAGGTGAGATTACCTGATAAAACTGATTTTTCTGCTTCTTTTATAGCATTTAAATTAACTTCAATCATGGAAGCCTTTTTACCTGTCAAAACAAGTTTCAACGCTTTTTCATATAAATCAATTTTCAAATTTGATTCAACAGAACCTAGAACACCTAAAGCAACCATATTAGTAAATTTAGGACTACCAAGTTTTAGTGCTATTTCAGAAATAGGTGCTGATATATATTTAATGTCATCACGTTTATTTTCAACTTTTGCTAAAGAAGAGTTATAAATCATGGTTCCACCTGATTTTACTTTTTTCTCAAACTTATTTAATGACAATTGATTTAATGCCAACACACAATCAACTTCTTGTTTGTGAACCGCACTAACTTCGTCATCAGAAACAACGATTTCACAATTTACTGTACCGCCACGCATTTCAGCTCCATAACAAGGGTACCAAGTTACATTTTTATCTGCAATCATAAAAGCGTTTGCTAAAGTCTTACCTGCAAACAAAACACCTTGTCCACCAAATCCTGCTATTATATAATTTTTTTCCATAATTAACTATCCTTAATTAGCTGTTATATCCTTGTATACCCCTAATGGAAATACAGGAATCATTTCTTCTTTAACTCGTTTATGAGCATCTTCTGGAGTCATTTTCCAGTTTGTAGGACAAGTTGCCAATATTTCTACAAACCCGAAACCAACACCATCTAACTGAGCTTGAAAAGCCTTTTTAATAGCTTTTTTAGCCTGATTGATATGAGGAACTGTATCAAGAGCAACTCTTGCACTATAAGCTGTTCCCTCGCACAATGCAACGTGTTCAGCTATCTTGATTGGATAGCCATAAGTTTCTTTAAATCTACCCATAGGTGAAGTTGTTGTTTTTTGACCCATCAAAGTTGTTGGTGCTAACTGTCCGCCAGTCATGCCATAATTTGTATTATTGATACAAATTGCACTCAACTTTTCACCTCTCAATGCAGCATAAGTTGATTCGGCAATCCCGATTGCTGCAAAGTCGCCATCACCTTGATAACTAAAAACAAAATTATCAGGTTTAGAACGTTTAACACCAGTACCTACAGCCATTGCTCTTCCGTGAGGTGATTCAATACAATCAACATCTAAAAAGTCATACAAAAATACTGAACACCCACTTGATGATACAGCTATCGTTTTATCTCTTAAACCTAATTCATCAAGAACTTCAGCAACTAATCTAATTGCAATCCCGTGGTCACACCCTGGGCAAAAAGTAAACTTAGAACCTTTTTTTATTGACTCTGGAATCTTAAACATTTGCATATACTTTTTCTCCCAACTGGTTATTCATTTCTTGTATAATTTCTTCTACACTTAGCCATTGACCTACAGGTCTATTCACTTGATAAATATCTGCCTTACCATCAACCGCATACTTAACATCTTTTGCCATTTGTCCCATATTCATTTCAACAACGACAAAACTCTTACATTTTTCTGCTAATTCATTCAAACGTTTATGAGGGAATGGTGACAAAGTAATTGGTCTAAACACACCAACTTTCAAACCTTTTTTTCTCAATTCTGTCATAACAGCTTTTATACTTCTTGCTAAACTGCCGAACGCACAAAGAATGATGTCAGCATCATCTGTATTAATTTCTTCCCATTCGGTAATTTCATCAGAAATCTTTTGATATTTATCAAAAAGATGACGAATACGTTTAACTTGTTTTTCTTCATCAGGCTCAAGCGATTTAATTCTTCTTGATTCTCTACCCTTAGCCCCAGTCAAAGCCCAATCAGAATTATCAATTTCTGGATAAGGATATTCACCATAAACCGCAGGTTCCATCATTTGTCCCAACAAACCATCAGCCAACAACATAGTTGGATTTTTATATTTGTGAGCATAATAAAATGTTTTATAAGTTAAATCAATACATTCTTGAACTGTTGATGGAGCTAGAACAATAAGTTTATAATCACCATTTCCACCACCATATACAGCCTGATTGTAATCACCTTGAGATGGATAAATATAACCTTGCCCCGGGCCAGCTCTCATAACGTTTACAAGAACAACAGGAACTTCATCTGCACAAGCATAAGACAAACCCTCTTGCATAAGCCCTACGGCACAAGAAGATGAAGAAGTCATAGCTTTTGTACCAGTAGAAGCAGCACCAATAACCATATTTATAGCAGCAACTTCACTTTCTGCACACACATAACCTTTTTTTTCTTCATACATTTTTTGGCTTAAATATTCACCAATCTCTGTTTGTGGGGTAATTGGATACCCAAAATAGCACTGACAACCTGCATTCAAAGCTGCTTGTGCTATTGCTATATTACCTTTTATCAATTCTTTATTTTGCATTATTTATGCACCTCAACAATCGCCATATCAGGACATCTTGTAGCACACATCGCACAACCAATGCACTCGTTATTTTCATCACAAAATTCAACTAGGTTATCACCAAGTTTGCTAACTTTTTTACTCTTTTTAATCAAGTGCTTTGGACAAGTATTTACGCAAATAAAACAAGACTTACATCTGTTTTCGTCGATTACAATATGTGCCATCTCATACCCCATCAATAAATAAATTCTTTACATGACAATTATAGCACTAACAATCTTCTTAAACCAAAATTTCTAGCACTTGTTATTAAATTGTAACGTTATTAAAATTCTAGGCTATTCGCATAAATTTTTTGACAGAATTTTTTACTCCATCTAATTTACCTGTTTTTAGTCCATAAGCAACCATTAAACCTGCACCTAAACCAACTGTAACAGGTAAAATATCAGATACCTTATTAAACTTCACAGATTTTCTTTTAGCGACAGAAGAAAACTCCTCATTTACAGTATTACTTACTGAATTAGGAACTCTTCCTGATGTAAAACTAACAGCAGAAATATACATAATAAACACCTCTTATAACCATTTATATTCTATCATTTTTTCTCAACTTTGTACTAATTTGTAATGTTTTGTAAACTTAACATTTCACTCAAGTTTACACTATATGATATAATCAAAATATGATTGATAGATATTGCCGACCAGAGCTAAAAAGCATTTGGGATTTAGACTCAAAATTTAGTTATTATTTAAAAGTTGAACTTGCTGTATGTGAGGGATACGCTGAACTTGGGTTTTTCCCAAAAGACGTAATTCCAAAGCTATACAAAAAAGCAAAATTTTCTGTTGAACGAATTGACAAAATTGAAAAAGAAGTTCACCACGATGTAATTGCGTTTTTGACAAACGTAAATGAATCTCTAGGCAAAAATCTTTCAAAATATATGCATGTTGGAATGACTAGTTCTGACGTCATAGACACAGCATTTGCACTTCAAATAAAAGACAGTAGTGATATTATACAAAAAGAATTTGAAACGCTACTAGAAACAATTAAATCACTTGCAATAAAACACAAAAACACGGTTTGCATAGGACGCTCTCACGGAATTCACGCAGAAGTTATGACATTCGGTGTTAAAATGCTCAATTTCTACGACATCTTAGAAAGAGCATATAAAAACTTTTTAGACACAAAAGAAGAAATTAGAGTAGGACAAATTTCAGGACCGGTTGGAACTTACAGCAATATTCCAATAGAACTTGAACCACTTGTTTGTGAAAAACTTGGACTTAAACCTGCTAGAATATCCACTCAAATAATTGCAAGAGATTACCATGCCAGATTTATGCAATCACTTGGGTTAATCGCAACGGTAATTGAACAGATAGCTACAGAAATCAGACATCTTCAAAGAACAGAAGTAAGAGAAGTTGAAGAAGGATTCTCTAAGAAACAAAAAGGGTCATCAGCAATGCCACACAAAAAGAACCCTGTTTTATCAGAAAACCTATGTGGATTAGCAAGAGTGGTTAGAAATAACGTTTCAACAGCTATGGAGAACATTGTTCTTTGGCATGAAAGAGATATTTCACACAGTTCTGCTGAACGTATAATTTTTCCTGACAGCCTTACTCTTGTTGATTTTATGATTACAAGATTAAACTCTGTTCTTTCAAATCTTGTAATAAAAGCAGATAATATGAAAAACAACACAAACCTTTTTGGAGGAATAGTTTACTCTCAAAAAGTTATGCTTGAACTTGTAGACAAAGGTTTGACAAGAGAAGAAGCATACAGGATTGTTCAACGTAATGCACTAGATGCGTTTGAAAACAACGGTAATTTTAAAGAGAACCTTGAACACGATGACGACATCTTAGATACATTATCTGTAGATGATTTGGACGATTGTTTTGTTCAGGCTGAGTACTTGAAAAATATTAACAAAATTTATGACAAATTCGGATTTTAAAACAGAACCCAAAATAAAAATTGGTGGAATATACAAACACTATAAAGGAAATATCTACAAGGTACTAGGAATAGGAAAACACTCTGAAACCTGCGAAGATATGGTTGTTTATCAATCACAAAAAGACGGTCAAATTTGGGTACGTCCAATTGGTATGTGGAATGAATACGTTTCAAAAGCTGATGCATTGAGGTTTACACTAATAGAAGAGTAAAGGTGTTTACAGGAATTTTTCGACTATCCCTCTAACTTTTCTAAATACTCTTTATTAGCATCTAACGTAGCTTGCGAAGCCCTTATTGAATATATAGGTTTTTGAGAAAATATATTCCTTGATGCATTTACAATATCTTCTTTTGTAATTGTATCAATCAATTCATACATTCTATTTGCACTAAATGCACCACTTTGTGAATTTAACATTGTGTCAGATAAATTCATTACTTTATCTTGTTTCATATCGTTTTGTTCTAGCAAACTACGTTTTAAATTCATCTTTGCAGTTTTTAACTCTTCGTCAGTGAATTCACCATTTACCATTTTACCAATTTGTCTATTAAATCCATCAATCGATTTTTTAACGTTATCATAAGATTTCATATCAGGACTATCAGTTGTAGTCAAAATATTACAAGACAAAACAGAGCTTGAATTTTGAGATATATCTAAGTCTGAATAAACGCTATAAGCTAATTTCTCTTTCTCTCGTAAATTATTAAACAATCCAGTTTCATCACCCTTTGACAAAATTGTTTTAACGATTGCATTCGCTACATTAGATTTTGGAGAATGATTATTATAGAACTTAAACAACTCAACCACATCAGCTTGTGCTGTATTTGCAGCATCTGTGACAACTTTTGTTTTTTCAACAGGTTTGAAATCATTGAACAAATGATACTCAACCGGTTTCATTGGCTTTAAACCAGACAACTGATTATCAAAAACAATCTTAACTTCTGGATATCTTTCGACAGGTAAACTTGCTGAACAAGCAGCAGAAGAATCATCAGTTAAATATTTATATAGTCCAACAACATCTGCTAATTCGACATTCTCAATATTTTTCAACACGTCTTTATTTGTATATCCCCTTGGACTATCAGGGAATAAAGTACTCAAAGAATTATCATACGCATTAGGTTGAGATATCATCAAATCATTAACAACTTTTTTCTTCGCTTCTTCAAAATTTTCTTGTGATAAATCTGGATTAGCAAAAACTTCTTTCATCAAATTCATAGAGGCATCTAAATTTTTTGCAGGAACCTCAGCATCAAATACCATATAATTTTCAGCAGCACTTACATTCAATGAAATATTATTATTGTTAGTAAAATCTTTGAATTTTGATATACGATTAGACAACATTGTCGTCAACAAAGACACAGTACCAGCTTTTACATTCGCTGGAAATTTAGGTTTAAATGCTAATGAATAATCAGCTATGTCATTTTTTGAATTCATCATTGCTACTTGTAAGTTATTGTTCAAAGTGTATTGATTAACATCAGCTTCTTTTATAGGCAATTTATTTGTTTTTTTTAAAACAGTATTAGTCTGTTCTAAACCCTTAAAAGAAACATTCTGTGCTTTTTTATAATTATCATTAATTGTATTAGCATTTGCTAAATCGTCAGGGTGAATTACCGCAACAGAAGCCTTATTGATATCAAAATATTTATGTACAGCATTTACCAAATCCTGTGGAGTTAAACTATCAAGTGCATCAAGCTCATTTACAGTATTATCAATATTTCCTGTCAATACATTGTTACCTAAATCAAGATTTAGCAACTCACCGTTTTCATAATTTTTTTCTGTTACCATCTTGATTTCTGTTTTTAAATTTTCTAGTTCTTGAGGTGTTGGCGGTTGAAAATTCACCAAATTATTGAATATATTTCTTAAAGCAATTTCAGAATTTTCTTCTGTTGAATCATATTGAATAGTTATTATTCTTCCGTCTTTTGGGTTTGCACTAAATTTATCAATATTTGAATGTACATCAACATTATAATCTTTTAATTCTGTACCAACTTTTGAGTTCTTTTTGTTAAACAAATATCTATTTATAACACTTATAGCAACATTATCTTTTAAATTGTCATAAGCTGGACCATTAAAACAAATAGCTCCAGTTGTGCCAACCGCTTTTGATGAAAGAATATCTTTCCTAACAGTTTTTTCAATTGGCTTTAATGGTTCAAATCTTCTATCAATATTTTGAGGGTTTTGCCCCCTAAAATTTTTAGCTATTATTTCAATTGCTTCATCAGGATTAACATCACCTGTTACAACTGTTGACATATTAGCAGGATAATAATTGTTCTTCATATAATCAAGAACTTTGTTTCTATCAATATTTAAAACGTTATTAACAGTACCTGCTATTACATCATCTGATGAAGAATTAATATTGTACAAATTCTTTATTGCAGTATTTTGAACAATTGTTGATGGCATATCTGAATACATGTTTATTTCAGAACAAACCGGCCCATGTTCTTTATCAACCATAGAATCAGACATTTCGGAATTATTCAACATAGCTGACTGCATTTTTACGATTGTTTCAAAATCATCTTTATTAAATTGAGGGATTGATATTGTATAATTTGTTTCAGCATGTCCTGTAGAAGCATTTGCATATCCACCCATCTGTTCAACTTTTCTAAAAACATCACCAACACCTAATTTCATATAGTTATCAGTACCTTTAGTTCCATTAAACATCATGTGTTCACAAAAATGGCTTATACCTCGTTCAGAATCTTTTTCATTCATAGAGCCGGTGTTAACATAAGTATTTAAAGTCGTCATTGCTGACTCACTTGGTGCTATATAAACTTTTTGTCCATTATTTAATTTATAGCAATGTATTTCTTGACCATTTCTAAGTTTTTGTACACCTGTTTTTGTATAACCAGTTGGTACAACCACATTAAAATCAGGCGTAACAGCAGGCATAGATTGGATTTCTCCTGTCGAATTTTGAGAAGCAACCTGATTTAAAGCAGGCGATTGAGGGTTTTCTCCTACTTTTTGTATTGCTGTTCTGAAATTATTACTTAACGAATTCGTATAATTATACATAATGTTTCTTTCAAAGTTATATTATATATAAAACAATATTCACGGCTTTTTTGCCCTTTTTTATAATAATTGTTACAAAGACATTTGTAAATAAATGTAACAAAAGAATTCAAAACACTAAAGTTTTTATAAAAGGTTGCCGTAAACATTCTTGTAAGAATAAGTAAGGATTAAAAAAATGGGTTTATCATCATCACAAGCAAGATTACTTAATTTGACTTCAAGAATGCACCAAATTGAATATAAGGCAGCAAAACTTGAGGCTGAAAAATTGCAAATGGCAAACGAGTCATCAAGAGTATATGAAGACTACCTTGAAGCATTGGATAAAACCAAGATTCAAAGAAAAGTCCTTACTACAGATGGTTCAATTACCTATAAAGATATGGCAAATTATACAGAATTTACAGATGCTGGTTATGCACTTGTCCACGACGGTGTAATTTATGACGGAGCAACTAACACTTGGGACGCCTTGAAAACTGCCTTGGGTATTAAAACTGAAAACAATTTTGAAACAACATTAACTAATATTATCAATTCAGGAGAAGTTACTATTGTAACTAAAAACCCTAATACAAAAGCATTCCCAACAGGGGTAAATGATGAAAACTTCACCGTTTATGAAACAAGCGTTGCTACAAATACAGGTCTTCAAGAAGTTTCTGATGAATCATTATTAAAAAAAGCAGAAGCTAAATATGAAGCTGATATGAAAAAGATTGATAACAAAGATAGAAAATATGACTCAGATTTAGCTGCACTTGATACAGAACGTAACGCTATCAAGAGCGAAATGGAAACATTGAAAACTGTAGCTAAAGAGAACGTTGATAGAACATTCAAATTGTTCTCATAATGAGTTATAACTAAGCTCTGTGGATATTCACAGAATTGATACAAGACACTTATAATATAATTTTCCCTATAATTTTCCTATAATTTTACACATATACCACTTTTTAAAAGTGGTTTTTTATTTTTTATAGATATAAATTTTTAAATGAATTTATAATATCTTCTAATTTTATATTTGTAGCAATTTCTTTTAAGGTAACAATTGTATCAAATTCAGTTGGCTCTGAAAATATTTTTGATAACAAATTTTTATCATAATCCAATAAAATAGAACCGTGTTGAAGAATATAACCATTTTTTCTGCATTGAGCAGAACCAATAAACTTTTTATCATTCCAACATAAATCAGCACCTGTCGAAATTGACATACAATAATTATTTTTAGTTATATGCCTTGGACAACCACCAATAGAAAGTTCTATACCTAAGTTTTTAAATATATTTATCAAAATTGATGAAATATATTTATACGACTCTGAAACATTTTGACCGTTTTCAATTAAAGATGCGGGTGTAACATAACTATATGTAAGTTCATTATTATGGAAAAGTGCTCTACCACCAGTCTGACGTCGAACACAATCAACACCTATTGATTTTAAAAACTTATAATCAATAAAGCTGTCATCTTGATTTTTTCCCAATGAAACACATGCCGGTAACCAACCATAGAATCTAAAAACTGGCTCCTTTGAATTTGAAAGAATAGCTTCATCTAATATTTTAGAATCAATCGCCATATTTTCAAGCCCTGTATGTATTTGATAATCAATATATTTCATACAAATTATTATAACTAAAATTTGTCTATAACTAAAGTATAAACTTTTAAGAAAAACTATTGAAAAAGAAATAATAACCATTAAAATATAAAGTATGATTAGAGATTTTTTGAAGAACATATACTCCGTTACTGATGACGGAGAAATTCCGACTCTCACGCTTTCTGGAATACAGTATATTCCTAAAAATTTTGTAGAGGGTTTAATCGACAAGGTTAAAATGCTTGAACTTGCTCTTCATAAAAGAATTGAAACAATAAAAATTCTTGAGGCTAGATTAAAAAAAGACCAAGATTTACTTCAAAAAATGCATACTGTTTTAGAAGCACAAAATAGACAACTCCATGAACAGATGGATATTATAAACGACCAACGACAAAAACTTAAACACATCGAACAAATCGACTGGAGAATGAATAAACTTAAACTTGAACAAAAGAAATTGATTAAGTATACTCAGGGATAAGTTTTTATTTAATTAAAGTCTATTTACGCAGGGATTCTGAACTTGTTTCAAATACTGTCCATAATAATTAAACAATTTTTAAATGTCATTCAGAGCGTGCTGTAAACATTCTGCATCGCAAGCGTGGAATCCCTGAAAGGATATTATAGAGACCCTGAAATAAATTCCACTACTGTCCATGATAATTTTAATCCGTCATTCAGAGTGGTTTGCAAGTACTTCTTTAATGCAAGCGAAGAATCCCTGCGAACATATAAAGTGTTTTTTGTTTAACTATTTTCTTTCTCTTAAGAGTTGCAAGCTCTTATTGTAAACAAATGTAACAATATATATCAATTATGCAATTTGTATATACAAAAATACTTTATATAAACATAAGACGATTATAATAAAAACCTTTCATACACAACCTACACACACTAACCTTCTACACGAGGAATTACACAAAAAATTCCAAACCACCCATTCACTGAGTGGTTTTTTTTTGCGTTTAAATTTAATTTTTTTACCAAAATATCAACAATGTTTCAAGAAGTTAAAAGATTAGAAAAATTAAGAATAAACAGACTTTTTTTGTAGTAAAATAAAAGTATTATGAAAAAGAAAATTAGTATATTAGGTTCAACGGGTTCAATAGGAACTCAAGCTCTAGAAGTTATAGAGAAGTTGCAAGACAAGTTTGAAATTATTTCACTTACAGCAGGTGGAAATATAGAAAAACTTAATGAACAAATCGCAAAATTTCACCCACAATCAGTTTGTGTATCAAAAGATGCAGACAAAGTTATAGGTTGTGACAAAGTACTTGTAGGAAATGCAGGACTTGAAGAAATTTGTTCAAACACAGAAAACGATATAATCTTAGTTGCGGTATCAGGGAAAATCGGTCTACGTCCAACAATCACTGCAATTAAAAACCATATAAACATCGCACTAGCTAACAAAGAAACACTTGTTATGGCTGGTGAAATAGTTATGAAACTAGCGAAAGAGAACAATGTTGCAATCGTTCCAGTAGACAGTGAACACTGTGCGATTCATCAATGCATAAAAGATATTTCACAAGTTTCAAAGCTAATCATAACAGCATCAGGTGGACCATTTCTTCACAAAACAGTTGAAGATATGAAATCAGCAACAGTTGAACAAGCTCTTGCTCACCCACGTTGGAATATGGGTAGAAAAATTACAGTTGATAGTGCAACTCTTATGAACAAAGGGTTAGAAATAATTGAAGCTCATCACTTGTTCAATATGCCTTATGACAATATTGATGTTGTCGTTCACCCTCAAAGCATTGTTCACTCTGCAATCGAATATGTAGATGGTAGCGTAATTGCTCAATTAGGATTGCCTAGCATGCACATTCCTATTCAATATGCAATCTGCTATCCAGAAAGATTTGAAGGTATTAAATCAAAAAGTTTTAGTTTTTCTGAAATAGCTAGACTAGATTTTCTTGCTCCTAACTTTGATAAGTTCCCATTCCTAAACCTTGCTTATTTAGCAGGTAGAACTGGAGGAACTGCTACAGTTGCTCTTAACGGGGCTGATGAAGAAGCTGTTTTTGCATTTTTAAAAGGACAAATAAAACTGTTTGATATATACGAAATAACAGAAAAAATATATTCAGACCACAACGTTATCAAAAATCCATCTATTGATGAAATTTTTGAAGTTGATGCAGAAGTTCGTGCTAAAACTAATGAACTTATCAAAAAGGAACATCTATGTTTGAATATCTAAAAGGAATTTTGACAGATAAGTTCACTTCAAACAACGGCTATTTTCTAATAGTAGAAGTAAATGGGATTGGATACAAATTAGAAGTTTCTCAAAGCGATTATGAAAACTCTGTCGTACTTGATTCTGATATAAAAATCTATTCAAAACTTCTTCATAAAGAAGATTCAATGACATTATGTGGGTTTTTAAGAAAAGAAACTCGTGACATTTTCTCATACCTAACCTCTGTTTCAGGAGTTGGTTCAAAAATGGCACTTGGATTATTAGGACAGTTTGATACATCAAAACTAATTTCTATTGTCATAAACGAAAACTATAAAGAGTTAACCCTTGCAAAAGGTATCGGGACAAAGCTAGCTCAAAAAATCATTCTTGAACTTCGTGACAAACTAATCAAAGCAAACATATCAATTGTACCTGATAACATGCCTCAAACAAAAGATACAGAAGCATGCAAAGAAACAACAGCAATTCTGTTATCGCTTGGATACACAGAAGAAGAAATCAATACAGCACTTCCAATTGTACTCAACAAGTGCGATAATCCTAATGACCACGAAGAAATTTTAAGAGAATCATTAAAGTATTTATCAATGTAACAATTTGTTTATAAAACGGAGTATAACTAGCAAAAATTTTTCTTCATGTACATTAATCAAACATAAAGAAAAGGTGATGTATGATAAATTTCTCTTCTAATGTAATCTCTCCAAACCATACAAGACTTAACTCTCAGCCACAAACTACTAATACAAATCAAACTTCTGCACCAAACAACATGCCAGCAAGTTCAAACGTAAAGTCTTTATGGAATAATAATTTTACAAGTATTTATGCTCCTAAATCAAATAATCCAAATGATGGTTCAACAAAAATCAAAATAGGATACATAAACGATTTTCACGGTCAATTAACTAAGATGGAAAGAACAATTATTCCTCTTCAAGACTGTGATATCAGACTATCAGGTGGGGACAACTTTTTAGGTGATGAACGTAACGTCAGCCTAAACAAAGGTGTTGCAAAATATATGAACCTTGCAAACATTGAAGCATCTCCTGTTGGTAACCACGAACTTGATATGAACCAAAAAACTTTTATGGATATCACAAAAGGACTTAATACAAAATTAGTTGATTGCAACTACAGACAAATTATTGATGATCCAAAAGAAGCAGAAAGACTTTACAACGAAACAAACAAAGCTCCAATAAACGACAGATTTATCAATTCTTATGTAAAAGAAATTAAAGGTCAAAAATACGGTATCATCGGGGTATCACCAGTCGATATGAATGACAGATACACACATGCAGACTACTATGATGACTGCAAAGTTGATACAATGGACGACTCAATCAAAGATGTTCAAAAAGAAGTTGATGAACTTCAAAAACAAGGCATCAACAAAATAATCTTATTATCACACCTTGGTTACAAACTAGATAAAGAAATGGCACAAAAAACTTCTGGTGTTGATGTAATCATTGGTGGACACTCTCATAACCTAGTTGAAGGACTTACAGAGGGTGAAAATTTACTTAAATCAAAAACAGGTGAACCTGTAATTATCACAAACGGCGGCAAAGACGGTGAACACTTTGGCAACCTTAGTGTTGAATTTGACAAAAACGGTGTTATCACGGAAGCACAAAACGATATTATTAATACTAACAAATTCGGTAGAAACCTTATTTATGCAAAAATTCTTGAAGATGATATGGACGAAAACGAAAAAGTTGGCTACATAAACTCTGTTTTACCACAACCTAAAAATAGACTTATTGAAGAAAATCCACAAGCTAACTTCGTTGCAGACGCTATCAAAAACGAACTCGGTGTTGAAATTGCATTCTTAAACTCTGCAAATCTTCGTTCATCATTTGAACCAGGAACATTCACAAGACTTGATGCAAAGATGATTTCACCATTCCACAACCAAATGGTTATTGCAAACGTTACAGAAAAAGACCTTGTTGATGCATTCAAATTCACTTGTAAAACTATGGTTAATACAAGACCTGGATTATTTGCAGTATCAGGACTCAAATATACAGTAAGAAAATCTGATGGAGAATTGTTATCACTAACAAAAGTAGATAATAACGGAAAAGAAACACCTATCGATATCAAAAACCCTAGCGATACAAAAACTTACAGAATATCTGCTGACTCATTCGTTATGAGAGGTGGAGACAAAGTTTCTTCTTTAAACTATGTTGGAAAAGAAGAAAAAGTGTTTGATTTCGATAAAGACACTCTAGTCTGTGATTATATTAAACATTTAAACAAACCAATTGATATTAACCAAACAGGCAGAGTAACAATTGTTTAAGGATTTATAATCTAAATATTATGGGAGAAATTATATAAGCAGTTCCCAAAGGAGCTGCTCTTTTTTAGATTTAAACACTATCTCAAATTCATCAGGCGTTCTAATTCTGCTGATACATCTTCATCTGGGTTTAATTCAGTAAACTTCAAAAGTGTATTATAAGCCTTATCATAAAGATTTTGTCTTGCATAAGCCTGAGATAAAATACGATATAAAGAAGCCTGTTCTGGAATAAGTTTTGTTAAATACTCCATAACATCTGTTTCTAAATCAAAACGACCAAGTGAATTAAACAGCTTAAAGCGTTCAATTGACTCTTTCACTATATCATAGGTATAAACAGGACAATAGCCAACTTTAAAACTTGGGTCTTTTTCTTTTTTATACTCTATCCAAATATTTATAAACTTTTCAGCAAAATAGCCTGCTTCCCTTTTATACAGACCATTATTCCAATAGTTTGTTTTCTTCTCCATTTCAGCAAATATTTTGAACTTCCATTCCAAATATTCTTTCAAATGGTCTTTTTTAAGAATATAGATATTGTACAAATGTGCATACTCTTTCAAAAAAACTCTTGTCATTGCAGGTACAAACTCTGGTGTCAATGTTTCAATAGAAGTAATCATCGCATCTAATACATCAGGTTTTCTCGTTATATTTAATTCTTCTATACAAGTAATATGAGGTAAATTTTTGTTATTCGGAGTAGTTATACCACCCTCATAATAAAAATCTCTAGCTGGAACAATACAGTCAAAACCTTTCATATTGTCATAATAATCACCCTTAAATCTATCAAAGATGTATCTAAGATTTTCATACTTTAACACATACATACCAACTTCTTCTGAAGCCGATATTTTTGACAAATCTAGAAATCTTCTATAATGACAGAACCCGATATAATCTTCATCTGCATTATCAAGATAATTTTTCCAAACCCAATAATGAGCTGTATTTTCACAATACATTCTGTTTTTCTTTGAAATATTATCCCCTGTATTATCGCCTAAAAGACTTGTTTTGCCATCATACAAATCCAATCCACAATAAATTGGTTCAAAAACTTCGTTTTTAAAAATAGGATAATTGTCATTATGATACGTTACAAATATTTTTACTCTAGACATAGCTTATACAACAAAAGGTTGCCCCAATCTTTCTTCTGAAACAACTTCATCAAAGTCTTTTCTTAATTTAACAGTTCCTCTATTGTCGTCAGGATAACCTAAAGTTAACATTGCAAGAATAACTTGTCTATCATTCAAGTTTAATTCACGTTTAACTTTTTCCGATAATTCAGGCAAAATCTGAGTCAATTCATTTCCTAAAGCTCCAACAACACAAGAACCAAGACCTTGTTTTTCAGCTTCTAATGTCATATATGCAATTGCATAAGTAACTTGTTCGACTGTTCTTAACAAAGTTGTTTGTTCACCCAACAAAGGTGGATACAAAACAGGTAATTGAAGCAAGGACTCAATTCCCGCATCATTCATACCTTTTTGTTTTAGAACTTCTGAAAACCTTTTTTTATCCCAAGCACTTGTATCTGCGACACAAACAATTACTACATCAGCATTTTTTACATGTGGTTGATTGTTTGAAAGTTCACAAAGGATTTCTTTGTTTTTTCTCACTATAATAAAGTGCCAAGGTTGAACATTTACCCAAGACGGTGCTAATCTACCAGCCTCTAAAACTTGTTTTAAAACTTCATTTGGGATATTTTTATCTAAATACCTACGAATAGTTTTTCTATTTTGAATTAAATCCATAACAAACCTCTCTCATTAAAATATATCTATGGATTAATCATACTCGTTTTTAAATAGTCATGCAATAATTATTTTTTAAACGCACCTAAAATATACAAATTTTTAATTTTTTCGGCTTCTGTGTCACCACTTTTTACAACACCAAAGTTTCTCAACTGTTCTGCCATATCTTTTACAACATCTTTTTCTTTTTCGCCATAAATATCTGTATATACAACTTCATGCTTTTTCATCATAGGTTTTGCTACACTTTTTAAAGACATAGATTGACCTTTACTATTAAGTTTAAAGTTCAAAATTCTATATCCATAAGGGATACAGCCATCAGGAATTGTATCAGATAATGACATAACAACATCTTCTTTTTTATCTGCACTATGCTTTACAAAATCTTGAACAATTCTAGATTCAAGTGCTGCATCTAAAACCTCTTTGTTCCATTCAGAAGCCTTTGGCTTTATTGAAAGTGCCTTAAAGTTCGTCGCATTATTATTTGATAAACCAGATAACATAAGTTCCCCTTTATTCATGAATTCATTAATAGAAAACATGTAAAAAGTATTTTTTGCTAGTTTATCAAAATATTTTTATTTAATTTTACTAAAATCAGCAACTTTATCATAATAACGTCTAAGTACTGATAACAAAGCAATTCTGTTGTTTTTAATTTTTTCGTCTTTATCCATTACCAAAACTTTTTCAAAGAACGCATCAATTTTTGAATTCAAACCAACTAATTGTTGCAAATATTCTTCATAAGAGTCGACATCTTTAACTTCTGCAACAGCTGTGAACAAATTACGTTCTTCATCAGTGGTAAACAATGCTTCATCGATTGTATCAAAAGAATTATCTTTCAATATACGAGAAATTCTGTTTGCGTTTTCAATAGTCATTTGATTATCAAATTTTGAAACAACCGCAACACGTTTTAGATAATCACTAATGTTTTCTAATGGATTTTTGTTCAAACAAGCCTCTAAAACATCTTTTGAATACTTGTCTGCTAAGAAGATAACCAATCTTTGAACAAAGAACTCTTCAACATCTTTTTCACAATATGATTCAACAGGTAATTCAGCAACAGCAGTCTTAATCAAATCAACAACATTGATTTTCAAAGAGTTTTCAATAATTGTTTTAATAATACCTAAAGCAGCTCTTCTTACACCCAATGGATCAGATGAACCTGTAGGTTTTTTACCTGCTGCAAACACTGCACAAATAGTATCAATTTTATCTGCAATACCAACAATTTGACCTTCTATACCTTTTGCGATTTCGCTTTCAGCATTCAATGGGAAGTAGTGTTCTTTGATACCTTCTACAACTTTATCGTTTTCACCAGACAATTTTGCATAATCTGAGCCAATATATCCTTGAAGTTCAGTAAATTCAAACACAAGATTTGTCGCCAAATCAGCCTTACAAAGATATGCAGTTCTAATAACATCTTCTTCTGGGACATTAAGTTCTTCTGACAATAACTTAGAAATTTTGATAATTCTTTGAGTCTTATCGTAAACAGAACCCATACCTTTTTGGAAAGTCATGCCTTTTAGTTTTTCAACATATTCTTCTAATTTTTTCTTTGTATCGTTTTTAACGAAGAATACAGCATCATCAAGTCTAGCCTTAATAACTCTTAAGTTACCGGCTTTTATATTTTCAAATTCATCACCAATATAGTTAGCAATAGTAATAAAGTTATTTGTTAATTTGCCATCTTTAAATAAAGCAAAGTAACGTTGATGTGTTTCCATTACTGTAATAGTAACTTCGTCAGGAATTGATAAATATTTTTCATCAAAATTACACAATACAGCAACCGGCCATTCACAAATATTTGTAACTTCTTCTAATAAATCATCAGAAATTCTGGTTGTAGCACCGATTTTGTCAGCTTCTACTTTCACTAATTCTAATATTTTTTTACGTCTTTCGTCTTGATCAACAATGACATAACCTTTTCTCAACTTTTCTTTGTATTCATCAGGAGTGTTAATTACAATTTCTTCTTTATATGAACGATGTCCTCTTGTTACTCTTGAAGATTCAATTCCTAATATATTTACTTTTAATTCGTCGTTGTTGTATAAAGATACAACCCAACGGATTGGTCTTGAGAATTTTTCATCATTTGTTGACCATCTCATAAAGTGAGAGCCTTGAAGTTTAAGAACAAGTGATTGAACATTTTCTGCTATCAAAGTTTTTGTAGATTGACCTTTTACTTCAACTTTTGCATAAACATAATCGCCATCAACATATAAATCTTTTGGATTAATACCGTTTTTCTTAGCAAAACCTTCACCTGCTTTTGACAAGTTACCATTTTCATCATAAGCAATTTTTTTAATAGGACCTTTGAATATTTTAGTAGAATCAGGTTGAGAATCTGCAATGTTATCAATAATCACTGTTAATCTTCTTGGAGTCGTTAGAACTTCAATATTTGAATAACCAACATTATTTGAATCTAAAAACTTTTTAAAACTTGTTTCTAATTGTGATTTTACAGATGTGATAAATTTGTATGGTAGTTCTTCTACCCCGATTTCTAATAAATATTTACTCATTTTTAAACCTCTTTTATACTCTTTTGAAACAATTATAATACAAACAATACAGCATACAAACCGAGGGTAAACAAGTGTAAAAATATTAAGGATTTCTTTACAATTATGGAATTTATGGTTTGTTTGAAATATAATGAAGTGTACATTTAGTGAGTTAGGGAATAGGAGGACAGTTTTTAAACTGTATAATATAACTTATGACAATACAAGACTGGTTTGAAAAACGTAAAGAAGCACAAATTCAACGCAGACAAATGGAAACTAGAACAGAAGACGTAAACACTGGTTTATGGACAAAATGCGTTCATTGTGAATCTCAAATAACAAAAAAAGAACTTGAAGAAAATATGATGGTGTGTCCTGTTTGTGACTACCACTTTAGAATAAACGCTAGAACAAGAATCTGTCAATTATTTGATAAAGATTCTTTTGAAGAATTATTCAAAAATGTTTTACCAACAGACCCATTAGATTTTGTTGATACGGTTTCATACAAAGACCGACTTGAACAAGCTCACGCTAAAACAGGTTTAGATGAAGCAGTAATAACTGGTATCGCATCAATAAACGGTCACAAACTTGCAACAGCAGTTATGGACTTTGAATTTATGGGTGGTTCAATGGGTAGTGTAGTTGGTGAAAAAGTTACACGTATTATTGAAGAAGCTATCAAAAGAAGATTACCAGTTCTTGTAATCACATCATCTGGTGGTGCTAGAATGCAAGAAAGTGCATTGAGTTTGATGCAAATGGCAAAAACCTCTTGTGCAGTTGCCAGACTTGATGAAGCTGGATTGCTATACATCAACCTTTTAACAGAACCAACTTTTGGTGGAATAACTGCTAGTTTCGGCACTCTAGGTGACATTATCGTTGCAGAACAAGGTGCTAGAATCGGATTTGCAGGCAGACGTGTTATTGAACAAACTATTAGACAAAAATTGCCGGCTGATTTCCAAACTGCTGAATATCTTTTGAAATATGGTCAAGTTGATATCGTTTCAAAACGTTCAGAGCTTAGAAATACATTGTCATCAATTTTAGAAATGCACGAGGTGTAATATGGTAGTTTTAGATTTTGAAAAACCGTTAGTAGAAATACAAGAAAAAATTAAAGAACTAAAGAAAATAAGTTTGGAGTCAGGCATGGACCTAAATAAAGAAATAGAAACTTTTGAACAACAAGCGAATGATTACAAAAAAGAGTTGTACTCAAACTTACAACCGTTCCAAAAGTTACAAATCGCAAGACATCAAGAACGTCCTAACTTCTTGAACTATACAAAACTAATCTGTGATGAGTTTGTAGAACTTCACGGGGATAGAGAAGGTACTGATGATAGAGCTATCATTGGTGGTCTTGCTAAAATTGGTGATAAAAAAGTTATGTTGATTGGTACTCAAAAAGGTAAATCAACAAAAGAAAACTTAGAATACAATTTCGGTATGCCACAACCACAAGGTTATAGAAAAGCATTGAGATTATTTAAACACGCAAACAAATTCAAAATGCCAATCGTTACATTGATTGATACCCCAGGGGCATATCCAGGAATTAGTGCTGAAGAAACAGGTCAAGGTGTTGCTATCGCTGTAAACCTTAGAGAAATGGCTAAACTTGATGTTCCTGTTATTGCAATCATTATGGGCGAAGGCTGTAGTGGTGGTGCTTTAGGACTTGCAGTTGCAAACAAAGTTCTTATGCTTGAACACGCCTATTACACAGTTATTTCACCTGAAGGTTGTGCTTCAATTCTTTGGAGAGATGCTTCAAAATATCCTGATGCAGCTCAAGCCCTAAAAATCACATCAGATGACTTAATTGAATTAGGTATTGTTGATGGAGCTATCAAAGAACCTGTAGGTGGAGCTCATACTTGTTATTCAGAAATGAGTGATAATATGAAAACTGCTATTCTTGACTCTTTGAAAGAACTTGAAGGTATGTCAGCAGAAGAACTTAAAAACCAACGTTATAACAAGTTCAGAGCTATGGGCAGATTTATCGAACAATAGAGTCTAGACCAATGAGCAACAATAATTATTACGAACTATATATCAATATCAATCCAATTATGGAAGATGATGTTGCAAATATTTGTTTTGAAAATTTTCACTGCGAAGGAGTTTTATTAGAAGAACAAAAATTCAAAGACCTTGAGATGACAGAAACATCAAAAGGCACATTGAAAGTTTTTCTAACAGATTTGTATTCACCTGATAATATAGGAGTTTGTGAGTTTATCAAAGCTAAGAAACAAGAACTTCTTGAGGCTGGGTTTACAGAAGATGAGCTTGGCAGTTGGGATTGTGCTTTATTAGAAAAAGAAAACGAAGATTGGTCTAAAAAATGGAAAGAGAACTGGGACGTTACACATATCACTGATAGCGTTGTAATAGTTCCATCTTGGCTTGAATATAACAAAAAAGAAAACGAAGTGACTGTGTCACTTGACCCAGGGTGTGCTTTTGGAACAGGTACACATCAAACTACCCAACTTTGTGTTGTAGCTATGGAACAATACCCTGAAAACATATTAGACAAAGAAGTTGCTGATATCGGTATGGGTTCTGGAATTTTATCTATTATTGCAAAGGAAAAAGGTGCAAAATCTGTTTATGGTTGTGATATAGATGAAACAGTTATAGAAGTTGCAAAAGAAAACGCAAAGAAAAATAACGTTGAGTGTACATTTGAACTCGGTTCAGCAGACAAGATTACAAAACAATACGATTTTATTTGTGCAAATATTTTGCACAATGTTTTATATGACATCATGCCTGATTTAAAACGAATTCTAAAAGACGACGGAGTTATTGCGTTATCTGGAATTTTGGAAACTAAAAAAGATGTTGTTCTAGAAGCCATTGAAAAGAATAATTTAACTATATTAAAGACAAATTATATGGAGCCTTGGATTTCATACGTAGTTAAGAAATAGAATTTATAAAAGACACCCCTTTGTAAAGATTAAAGGTTCTTGAAGATAACGACAATCAATCATCAGTGTTGACTCTTTTATATTTAGAGGCTCAAACTGTGTTTGAGCCTCTAAAAACAATTTACTCAATATTAGAACAACAGTCTAAATATCAAGAATCTCTTATTCAATTTTTCAGAGAAGGTTCTCAAGTTATGAACGGTTGATGCTGTATCTTCCATAACTTGTTTAATATTAGCTTTATCTTTTGTGCTGTTTACAACCTCTAACGTTGCAGAGATATTACATAATGCTCTATTTACGTTATCAATTGTAACTAATAAATTATTCTTCAATTTTGTATCATTAGACATTCTGTTTACAGAATTACTGATTTCTGCGACATTACTCATTGTCACATTCAAATCTGATGCAAATTTTTGAGCATCAACAGAACCTAAAATAGGGGTTAATTTATCAGCTAAATTATTCATAGAATTTGCTGTTTGCAACATTGTAGGTTTAAACTTAGGATCACCAATAATATTATTAACATTACTTGACAATGAATTAAAGTTATTAGAAACCGTGTTCATCATATTCATGACTGAATTCAAATCTTTTCTTGAATCATCAATCAATAATTCAGCCTTGCTCAAAGTTGATGTTGCTTGTGCTGTCAAACGCTTGATATTTTCAACAGACTGCTTCAAATCCATTACCAATCTATCGTCTAAGATTTCATTTATTTTCTTATTAGTTTCAGTCAATGACTCAGCAGCTTGATATTGTAAATCAAGAAAATCAGCTATCCTCATTGGTTCTAATATTGTATATGGCGAATTTTGGATAGGATAAGGTATTGGCATATTATCTAACGGTCTAATTCTTAACTTCATCTCTCCGTTATCATTAACAATTTCACCTTCCATAAACTCTGGTAATATCAACCCTGGAAGATCAATAATATAATCATACTTATAGGCATAAAGAGTGTTTATTCTTGGTTGAACATTTAATGGCAACACTGAACGGCTTAAAATTTGTGCTCGTTTAACTATCCCTACATCATAATACTTATCATCTAGTTTTATTTCAATTTTAGCACCTTTTTTTAATGCCATTCTTGTATCAGGAATATATACTGATTTCAACTTTGGAGGAGTAATTTCCAAGAATTGTTCCCCAATCAAACCTGATTGTTGAATAGAAATCATAGATGCTCTAGGAATTTTGATATTTTTTTCTGTTATAACGAATTTCAACTTGATATAACTAGAATCACCCGTTACAACAGGTTTAATTTCTTCAACTTGTCCAACTCTTAGACCCATCATTTGAACAGCTGACCCCGGACGGATACCGTTAACGTCCTTAAACATTACCTCTATTCTCTCAGCGTTAGAAAAAGCTCTACCTTTTACCCATAAAACTGTGCAAAAGAATATAAATAAAGCTAATAATGCTAATATTCCTACTTTAAACGATGATGATAATTTCATATATATTTCCTTTTCTTATTTAATTTCTATTTTTCTCAATTATTCCCTAATCATTTTCATTGGACCTTCTAAGTCTGCTGAAACAAATTGTTTCGTATATGGAGTTTCCTCTTTGCACAATTCATCAGGAGTTCCATAAAACACACTTTTTCCACCATACAACATCAAAACCTCATCTGCCGTTCTTTTTATTGTTGACATTTGGTGAGTTACAACAATTGATGCTGCGTTTGTTTCTTGTTTCAAGCGAACAATATAATTTTCTATAAGAGTTGATGACATTGGGTCAAGCCCAGCGGTTGGTTCATCATAAAGAATTATCTTAGGTTCTGTCACAATCGCACGAGCGAAACTTACACGTTTTTGCATACCACCAGACAATTCAGATGGGAATTTCCGTTCAATCCCTGATAATCCAACTAGTTCTAGCTTTTCTCTTACTATATTTTTAACTTGCTCATCTGTATATTTTTTTCTTAAATCTTTTCTTTCTCTCAATGCAAAAGAGATATTGTCAAAAACATTCAGTGAATCGATTAAAGCTGAATATTGGAATACCATAGCAATATCACCTGTAGTAATAATCTCACCACTATCCTTTGGTATCAAACCACTAATCAACTTCAACACAGTACTTTTTCCTGACCCACTAAAGCCAACAATTGCAAGAATTTTACCATTTTCAACTTCAAACGACAAGTCATCAATGACTGTATTTTTACCGAATGTTTTTATTAAATTTTTGACTTTTATACCCATAAATAAACCTATTTTACCTCTAAAAGAAGAACACTATTGAGAATATCAAATCCCAAATAACTATTGCAACGAACGACCAAACAACAGCCTTTGTTGTAGCAATACCAACACCTTTTGCACCACCGTTAGCTTGATAACCACAAGTACAGCTAATCAATGCAATCGTAAAACCAAACACGACAGCCTTCAATAAAGCTACGTTCATATCTTTAAGATACAACCCTTGCCATACAGAATCGAAGTAAGCTTTGTAACTAAGTCCAGATGCTAGATTAGAAGACACTGCACCACACAAGATTCCTACAAGTGATGCAACAACCAAAACCGGTGGCATCATAATCACACCTGACAAAACCCTTGGTACAAACAAGTATTCAATCGGATCAACTTTTAAAACTCTTATCGCATCTATTTGTTCAGTTACACGCATTGTCGCAATCTCAGAAGCTAATGACGAACCAATCATAGATATAATCGCAAAACCTGACATAATAATTCCTGCTTCACGAACAATCAACATAGCCATCAAAAGCCCAACGTAGTTTCCCCCACCTTGTTTAACCATTTCACCTGCAACCTGCATTGAAACGATTATAGAGGTCATACCGACTATTGATAATGTGATTGGTAATGAACTCACACCAAACCTTGAACATTGAGATATCAACTCATCTTTTCTTATGTTTAATTTTATAATGTGCAAAAAAACTTGAGTTGCATAACGCACTATATCACCTATTGTTGAAACCAAGTTGACAAACTGCGTTTTAAAAGCTCTATATACAGAATATGTTACTGTTTTTTTAAAAGTAAAATCTTGCATACATTTTAATTATATCAAGCATTCAAGCTAATTCCAGTTTGTAACATTTGTTTATACGAGTAAGACGAAGTTGATTCAACATTCCCCTAAATACTTTACAGGGTCATATACAGAAAACCTTATTCACCCCAACCTAAATCTATCACTATCTCACCTACGGTTTCACCGTGCAAAGTCTTAATCAACTTTGATGGCTTATAATCAGACCAACCAAGTTTATTTAAAGACTCAAATACAACTAATCTTCTTGTATCCATATTGCAATCGTTTATTTTTACAACAAGTCCGTCTTTCTTTTCAGGATTAACAACTACACAAAGCCCGCCTGCACCAACTTTTGCAACAAGTCCATTTGAATTTTCTATTATTTCTGTATCTAACCTATTTTCACCGCCAATTATATATGGATTTTCTAAATACGCATTTTTAATCTTTGCATACTTCTCATCACAAAAAAGATTAATAAACCCTTTTAACATATTCTTTAAAGGCATTGATAGAATAGGCACTCCACAACCATCTTTTGTTAAAGGATAATCCTCTTTTACCTCACACAATCTGTTAATTTTTTCTTTTACTAACACTTGTAATGGGTGATTGTATTCGTCATAATTCGATATATCCCAGTCATTAACTTTGCACAAAGCTAAAAACAAAAGATGCTTTCCCACGCAATTGTTATGAAAATAATTATATTCTTCATTATTCAATAACATCTCATCTTGTCTTGTTCTTGATAGAGGTCTATGCAATCCGCATTTTAAATCATCATATTTTAAACCAAACTTATTCAACAAACGTTCAGCAATATCTGTATGACATTTTTCACCGGCATGAGAAGCACAACATAGAGCAATTTCCTCACTTGTCAAATCAAACTTTTTATCAATCTCATAATCAATCATCAAAGATGCTTGCAAAGGTTTTGCACAAGACCTTAAATAATACAAAGTATTAGGTGATTCACCTCTATTTAATGTCAAAGCATATCCTGAATGTTCTTCTTCAATCAAGCCGTTTCTTATATGTTTTATTTCTACCATTTTGCCCTCTGTTAAATATATTTGCTTCTTTTGTAAAATTTTAGGATAAAAATGTAAAAATTTAAAGATTATTTAGCAATTATTTTCCTTTACAAACCTTAAAAACAGTATGGGTAATGTAGGTTCTTCACAGATAGGTTCAACGTTTGATAATGCATTTAGGCACTATCCACCTGTACAAAGACAATCTCTTGGACAGGTAAATCAGCCTACAAGCCCATCTCTACAACAATCACAACAACAAATTACCCAAAGCACTCAAAATGCTCAAAACAATCAACTTCATCAAAAACAAGAACCACAATTGCAACAATCCAATAATACAACAAATAGAGAGCCTTTAACTTCAGAAAAACAAAAAACTACCCCATACAACAATCAATATTTAGGTAGCTATTATTCATTAAACAAGAATAATTTTAAACCTATTGTTGATAAATCAAACCAAGTCATTGTTGATACAGTAACAACTGAACCTAAAACGAACAGTGATAAACTAAAAGCAGCCGGAATAATTGCAGGAGCCGCTTGTATAATCGGTGGAATTACTCTATTTTTAACAAAAGGTAAAACTACTAAAAAACTTACCTCATTCTTAACAGAACAATCACAAACCATTAATCAAATAATTGAAACTGTCAAATCTAATCCTCGATTTGCAAATAAATCAACACTAAAATTAACCTTGTTACAAAATATTAGCAAAGGTTTAATGATGGCTAGAGGTCTTGTATTTAAT
Organism: Candidatus Gastranaerophilales bacterium HUM_9; assembly: GCA_002103075.1. Classification (GTDB taxonomy): domain Bacteria; phylum Cyanobacteriota; class Vampirovibrionia; order Gastranaerophilales; family Gastranaerophilaceae; genus UBA2883. The sequence continues at coordinate 108,388 of DABG01000009.1, forward strand.
ACTACACCCTTAAAAGATGTGCTTTTTGACAAGATTGTTTGTGATTTCCTTCATTTAAGAAAACCTTGTAATGCTATAACGAAAGGATTTAGAAACCTTTCTTTCTCAACAGTTAAAAACACTTATAAAAAAGCAAGCACTAATATGTCAGAAATGACAAATCTATTTACGGAAACAAACAAAGCTCTTCAATCAGGGAAAATTGCAGGAGCTAAACCTGTTTCTCAAGAAGTGATTGATACACTAAACAAAAGAACTTCTCAAATTAGTACAGAATTTAATACAAACTTCACAGAACAAGCTCTTAACACAAGAAACAACGCTGTATCAAAAATATGTAAAAACCTAAACTCTAGAGTTTATGATAAAATTTATGGAAACTTTAAGACTTTTCTTAAAGATGTAAAATCGTGGACAACTTTTATACCAGAAGCATTGATAGAAAAAGATAAAAACAAATTTTTCAACTCTATACTTTCCAAAAAACAAGTTATCACAAACAATCCACAAGATAACTTTAAACGAATTTCTAACGCAATCTTCAAACTAGAAACGACAATAGACCCAACAGATAAAGCATCTAGAGATGTCATTAAAAATCTAAAAACACTTTCTCAAAGCTACATAGGTATTTCTGGAGCAAATGAAGCTGCTATGAGAAAAGAAATATCAGCCCAAATCAACAAAATTTTAAAAAGCGGAAAAGTTATTTCTAAAGATGTAAACTATCCACCAGAAAAAGCAAAAGAAATAAAATCACTCATAAATGAAATTGGAAACGTAATTAATACCGACAAGAAAGGACTTGTAGAAGAACTTTTAACAACATATAAAGAAATTCTTCCTCCAGAAGAATATGCAAAACTAAAATCTACAGCACAGAAAGCTGTAAACAGCCTAAACTCTGCAACAAAACTAGAAGGCTCAGAATACGTTGACAAGGTTCGTGACCTGACAGATGGTTCAGCACTAACTGATGTTGTTCTAAGTATGGCATTACCGCTTGTTTCAACATCAATTGCAGTTTCAGCTGCTGACACAAAAGAGAAAAAACAATCAGTTGCACTAAAATACGGTATCCCTATTATATCAGGTGCCATAACCTCAACAATTGCAACTGTTAAACTAGTATCAGGCGGAAAATCTCTTGCTCTAGGTCTTATATCAACACTTATAACAAACCAAATTTGTGAACGTATTGATGAAAAACTAAAACAAAAATCTCAAAAAAATTCTAATCCGAACTCAAATATTTCATGATAAAATAATAGTATGGAATTTGAAGAAAAAACACTATCATCAGAATACGTTTTTAGAGGAAAAGTGATTGACGTTAAACGTGACGACATACTTGTATCTAACGGTCACAAGTCTATCAGAGAGGTGGTTGAACACTCTGGCGGAGTTGTTATTCTTGCAATAAAAGATAATAAAATCTTGACGGTAAACCAATTTAGATACCCAATTAAAACTACTTCTATCGAGCTTCCTGCTGGAAAACTTGAAATTGGTGAAAATCCAGATTTTGCATCAAAAAGAGAACTTGAAGAAGAAACTGGATATATTGCTAAAAAATGGAAATCACTTGGGTATATTTACACTTCTGTTGGTTTCTGTAATGAAAAACTTTATCTTTACCTCGCAACAGATTTAGAATACAAACAAGTTAATCCTGATGAAGATGAAATAATTGAAGCAAAAGAATATCCAATAAAAGAAGTCTTTGAAATGATTGATAACGGTAAAATAAACGATGCAAAAACATTATGTGCATTGTTAAGAGCGAGAGAATACATAAATGATTAAATTAGTAGCTACAGATATTGATGGAACTATACTTGGACAAAGCAGAGTTTTTACAAAAGGTCTTTTAAATTGTTTAAAAGAGCTTGAAGAAAACGGTATAAAAGTTGTACTTGTAACAGGACGTATGCACACAGCCGCAAAAAGAATTGTAAACGAGTTAGGACTAAAAACACCTGTTGTATCATATAATGGCGGATATATTGTTGATGCAAATGACAGAGTTTTATATGAAGAACTTTTACCGGAAGAAACTGTTGACAGAATTATAAATTGGGCACATAAAAATAATGTCCATTTAAATTTTTACGCTAATGAAACTTTATACGCTGAAAATGATAATTATGAAATTCAACGTTATGCAGAATATCAAAAGTTAGATTACGTAATTAAGTCATTCAGTGAGCTTCCTCACAACAATGTTCACAAATTACTTGGTATAGACTTCAAAGATGCAAACCGAGTTACAGGTTGGGTTGAAGAAATGAAGAAAGAATTTCCTGAATTAAGTATAGTAAAATCGACTCCATTTTTCTGCGAATTTTCAACAAAAAATGCGACAAAATATTGTGCAGTAAAATTTTTACAAAAATATTGGGGCTTAAACAATGACGAGATTTTGACTATCGGCGATCAAGATAACGATATTGAACTTTTAAAAGCTGGTGAAATAAGTGTTGCGATGGGTAATGCTTCTAACAACCTAAAACGATATGCAGACTATATAACAGATACTGTAGAAAACGACGGATTTGTTAAAGCGATTGAAAAATTTGTTTTAGAAAGGACTGAAGCATAATGACAAACACTTTGTTACCGTTTAGAGTTGGAATAGGTTATGATATCCACAGACTTGTTGAAAACAGAGATTTAATTCTTGGTGGAATAAAAATACCTTATGAAAAAGGTTTGCTTGGTCATTCTGATGCAGATGTACTTATTCACGCAATAATAGATGCTCTTTTAGGAGCTTTGAATTTACAAGATATTGGGACATTATTTCCAGATACAGACCCTAAATACAAAGGAGCAGATAGCACTTTATTATTAAAATCGGTAATGGAACTTGTCACAGAAAAAGGATATAAGATAGGAAATATTGATTCAAACATTATCGCACAAGCACCTAAAATGATGCCACATATTCCAGCTATAAAACAAAAACTTGCAGAGGTTATGAAGATTGATGCTGATTTAATTTCTGTAAAAGCGAAAACAAAAGAAAAACTTGATTCAGTAGGCGAAAAACTAGCGATTGAAACGAACGCAGTTGTTTTACTTTACAAAATATAGAAAGGATTCCAAATGAAATTTTTACATTCAATGATAAGAGTAAAAGATATCGATGCTTCTCTAAAGTTTTATACAGAACTTTTAAATATGAAACTTGCAGACAAGAAAAGACTAGAAGATTGCACATTGTATTTTTTGTCTGACGAAGAAAACACTTGTCAGATTGAATTGACTCATAACGACGAAACTCCTGAAAATGGATATGAAAACGGTAATGGATTTGGACACTTTGGATTTAGCTGTGATGACCTTGATAAATTCGGTGAAAAACTTCATTCATTAGGTTATGAATATTTATATGAACCTTTTGATTTAACAGGAAAAGGTACAAAGATTGCGTTTGTAAAAGACCCAGATGGATACGAAATTGAACTTATCGAAAAAGTTGTTTGGTAAGAGAGTTTATATCTAAAATGCACGCAGGGATTCCGAAACTGTCTTGGATTATTGTTTCACTTACCTCTCATAAAACAATACTTAATTGTTTTATTCGGCAGAGTACAAAATCCGCAGTTCGGAATGACTGTTTATATTATATTTTAGTCATCCTGAATTTATTTCAGGATCCCACTAAACATATTTTGTTGGGGTGGAAACCCCAACCTACAATTTACAGAACTATTGGTTTATTGATTGCCGCACTTACTACATTACAAACCGTTCAATCCGCCGCAATGACAGATTATTAACTTCATATTAAAATTATATAAACAAAACCTTGTTTTCAATTTATTTATATTATACTAATAAGGTAGATTAGAATAAGATGGGAGATAAAAATGATTGACAAAACTGCAATTATAGACCCTTCAGCAGTCATCGCAGAAGATGCTATAATAGGTCCTAATGTAATTATTGGTAAAAACGTAAAAATTGGTGCAAGAACAAGAGTTATTGCAAACGCATATATTGAACACGCAGAAATTGGCGAAGATTGTACTATTAGCCCATTTGCAACAATCGGTTCTGAGCCTCAAGATTTAGGTTACAAAGGTGAAGAAACAAAAGTTGTAATTGGTAACGGTACAATTATCAAAGAAAACGTAACAATCCACAGAGGTGCAGCTTGTGGCGATTTCACAACAAGAGTTGGTAACAAATGTTTGTTAATGGTTGGTTCTCACGTTGCTCACAACTGCGTGCTAGATGACGAAGTTATCTTAGCTAACCTTGTAACATTAGGTGGTCACGTTCACGTTGGATTTGGTGCTTTTGTTGGGGGAATGAGTGTATTCCATCAAAACATCAGAATTGGCAAAATGGCAATTATCAGTGGTTTCTCTGCTGCAAGACAAGACATTCTTCCTTACTCAAAAGGCGAAGGTCGTCCACCTGTTGCTAGAGGACTAAATGTTGTAGCTCTAAAACGTAGAGGTTACTCTATGGCTGATATCGACGTTGCTCGTCATGCTTTCAAATACTTGATTTCTCCAAACTACAACACAACTCAAGCTATTGAAAAAATTAGAGAAGAAGGCAAAGTGAACAGCATTGTTGAAGATATGATTGAATTCGTTCAAACATCTAAACGTGGTGTTACATTAAAATCATATAAAACTGGTGCTCAAGCATTAGCAGAATAATAACTTTATAATTTATTAAAAATAAAATTAAAAGAGTCGAGGAATAATTTCTCGACTTTTTTATTATTAATTTCTGTAACAAACGATTATTAAGAACTGTAACAATTTTAATAAAAAATAGGCATTTTTTGTAAAATTTTGTAACGAAAAATGCGCGAATTTTGACATTTTTCTAAAGAAATCATTAATAATGACGTAGATATAACCATAGGGAAAAGGAACGTTCACTTATGGGTATGTCATCATCACAAGCAAGGCTGCTAACCTTAACAAGCAGACTTCATAGCATTGAACACAAGGCTCAAAGAATTGAAGCCGAAAAATTGCGTTTGGCTAATGATTCTGAACGTGTTTATGAAGACTACCTAAATGCCCTAGACGCAACTAAAATCCAATACAGTGCTTTAACTCAAAATGGCACAATGACATTTATAGACGCTACCCTAAACGCTCTTGAAAACGGTGCTGTTCCATCATATAACGGCGAAACTTCAAAAAATACTTTTTTACTTTATGATGGTGCTAACAACAAAGTTCTTATCACACAAGAATTTGCTGATGAATACGGTATCACTGGTGGTAATGCACAAAAACTTGGTTCTCTTGATGACTACTTAACAGATCACGGTTGCACAAAAGTTGAAGATATGAACACTATCATCAACACAAACTATTCTGATATCAAATCAGTTACACCTGTTAGAAATCAACTTGTTTCAAACACAAGCACTTCAACAGTAATTGACCCTAGTTCATACACTATAAGCGGAAACTTATCTAAACCTGTTGATTCATCATCAGCAGCAACAACAAGCTACAATGTTACAGGTACTGCACCTAGCGTTTCTTCTGTTGCTGGCGTTCCTACTCTAAACAAAAAAACAGTTATTACTTCTGGTGTTGATGCTTCTAGCAAAACAATGAACGTAACTTCAAGCAGCAAAACAGAAACAACAAAATTTGACTACCTAATCCCTGCAAACCAATCATTCAATAAAATCACTGGCAAAACATATTCATTCGCTGAAGATGAATTAAACATGACTATGCAACAACTATCTGATAAATATGGTTGGAACTGGAAATTCGATGATACAGTAGATGAAAAAGGTAAACAATTGAATGAATTAACAACTTATGGTTATTCCTTAAATGATGTTACTTTATCTCATAATTATGGTTTAAACCATAAACAAACTATCAGTACTGATAAATTTGTTTACTCTGCAAACACAACTGTTACAGAATTATTAAACCATATTGCAAGTTTATCTTCAGATGTAACTTATGATGGAAATGGTACTTTGACTGCAAATAATACAGAATTACAATTTTCAAGCAATGATGATGCAAGACCTGGAACTTTTCCTAGTTATCAATTAGAAACATACCTAAATCATTGTACCCATAGCGATATAACAAGTTCTGATAAAATAACACTTTCTTCTAGTACAAAGATTAAAGATTTATTATGTACTAATTCAGGAGGCACCTATGGTGACTTTAGAATTTATGATCCAAATGGAAAAACAATAGACTGTACATTTTCTTATTATCCTACTCATGAGCACAAAAGCTCTAGCACACCAGATGATAATATGACTTATGCTCAATATTTAGATTATTTAAAAGAAGACCCTGAGTTAAAAGCAGCTGGTTTTACTTGGTGGGAAGATTCAGAAGGTGTTCATACATCTATTGGTAACGGCTATAAAATTGCACAATTGACATATTTAGATGATGTTAATGGAGAACTTACAGATGAAAAAACTACAACAAATACTACTTCTGTAGAATTAAATAGAAATGCTATTGCAGAAAATATTTACTTAGCTCGTTCTATCGTAAACGGTACAAAAGCTTATGATTATAACGCTAATCACACTACATCTATTAACGCTATTCTTACAGAAATGCAAAATGCTTACAATGGTTACGCAACTAATGAAAATAAACGTCAATTAACATTATTCAGCGAAGAATTATCAACAGCTTTGGTTTCTGGCAACAAAACTCAAATTCAAAATGCATTAGCAAAACTTGGTCAAACAATTACATCTGATAAATACGCTCAAAATGGTGCTGAAACAAGAACTGAAACTGGAAACAACAATAATAAAACAATTACAATCAACAAGACTGTAAACAATGTTACTTACACATTCAATGATTCAAATGTTTCAATCACTCCAAACACAACAGAAGTTAATGATGGTCAAACTGAAAACCCTGGTACATTAACTGTTGGTAGCAACTCTGATATGGAAAAATATTTAGCTTACAAATTATACCAATACAACAATGGTCAATCTTATGAAAACTACTTAGCAAGCATTCAAGGTCAAAGCTACAACGCATACCAATTAGCTGAATTGGTTGAAAATTTTGATTCTTACAAAACTCAATTAGTTGCAGGTAATAACCTAAAATCATCATTAACAAAATATGATTCAACACACTATAATTTAAACCAAACTAATAGCAACAGCTACAATGTAACTAATACTTCAACTGCTGCATCATACAACGTTACTGTTGCAAACACTGATGATATCTTAGATAGATTAGCTTACGATATTTACACAAAACAAGGTTCAACTGGTAACCCTAACACAATTAAAACTCAATTAAGAACTGCTTTAAACGACCAACAATTAGCAAGTTTAAGTTCTTTCTACGGCACCGGTTCTTGGAACACAATCGTAAATAACTTATCTAACAATATGACAGCGGCTTCTGTTTCAGCTTTCACTACAAAATATGATGGCTACAACATCACATACAAAACATCAAATGATGTAACAATCAATGAATCTCCAAACAGCCACCAAGAAACTACAAAAGGTAGAGTTAATGTTCCAACAATCAAAGGTATCGCTTCAAACCTAGCTGTAGCTTTCAGAAAAGCTGGTAAAACAATTGATGAAACTGAACTTAGACAAAAACTTGAAGCAAAATACGGTACAGATAACGATACTAACAATCTAACTTTAGCAAACATCAATGAAGTTGTTTGTGATTACTTAACAAATGGCAACAACGCTGGTATCGACAATATCTATAACAACATCTATAACGGTTCAGCTTTGACAATAGCTTCAACTTATACAGCAGATAAATTTGTTGCTAAAAGAACTGATTTAGGTGTTGCAAATGTTACTTATGGAACTACTGAAACTCAAGTTCCTGCTGGTACTTGGCACTGGAAAAACGATGAAAACTACCAAACTTGGTATGCTAAATATCAAAAATTAAAAACATTAGAAGAATATCAATTCGAAATCGTAAAACCAGAATTATGCAATAAATACGAATTTGTAAGCAATTACATCACTCAAGCTGGTGCATCTTTATTAACATTCTCAATTAATGAAGATGGTTCTTTTAATATGGTTGGAACAAACGTTTCTGTTGAAACATCATTACAAGAAATTTCTAATGACATCAATCTTAAAAAAGCAGAAGCTAAATATGAAGCTGATATGAAAGCAATCGACAAAAAAGATTCAAGATATGATACTCAATTGGCCGCTTGCGAAACTGAAAGAAATGCAATCAAAGAAGAAGTTGATACTTTAAAAACAGTTGCTAAAGAAAACGTTGAAAGAACATTTAAGTTGTTCTCATAGATTGAATCGTAATTGCGTTACTAAGGTGTACGCAGGGATGCTGAATCAAGTTCAGCATGACACCTAAGTATATAAGGTCATTCCGAATTTATTTCAGGATCCCACTAAACATATTTTGTTGGGGTGGAAACCCCAACCTACAATTTACAGAACTATTGGTTTATGGATTGCCACAAATTTGCGTTACATTAACTTCATATAAAATTATATAAACAAAACCTTGTTTTCAATTTATTTTAAATAAAAACTAAAAAGTTGAGATTTATATCTCGGCTTTTTATTATTAATTTTTGCAACAAATTACCATTAAGAATTGTAACAATTTCAATTAAAAAGGGTCATTTCTTGTAAAATTTTGTAACGATTTTCAGGTAAAAATCTATTAATAATTAAAGATTAGCTTGAATATAGCCGTTAAACAACATACCTAGGGAAATTTTAAGAAAAGGAAAATCGTTCGAACAAATGGGTATGTCGTCATCACAAGCAAGGCTGCTAACCTTAACAAGCAGACTTCATAGCATTGAACATAAGGCTCAAAAGATTGAAGCCGAAAAATTGCGCTTGGCTAATGATAGCGACAGAGTGTATGAAAACTATTTAGAGAAGCTTGATGCAACTAAAATTCAATACAACACCTTGACGGCAGATGGAAATATTGAATACAAAGATGCGTCATACTTGGATTTGATGGTTGGACGTCCAGGTTCTCAATACTTGATGTATTCTACAACTAGCAACAAAGTATGTTTAGCTGAAGAATTAGTAAACATTTACAACTCTTCTGCTAATGCAGATGACTTTGTTCAAAAATTGAAAGAATACAGAAGTCAAGGAAGTGCCGGAGATCCTAACTTCTTTGGTGGAAGAAACACTACTGGTGGAACAACACCTACAACTACACCTACTCCTACTCCGACACCAACACCGGATCCTACACCAACTCCAACTCCAACACCAGATCCTGATCCTACGCCAACACCTACGCCAACTCCAACACCAGATCCAGATCCTGATCCAACTCCAACGCCGGATCCAGACCCAGATCCTGATCCAACACCTGATCCAGATCCAGATCCTGATGTTCCTGATACGGCGGATTACACTCTTTCTAGAGGACAACAAAGAACAATAACTCCAACCGCTGATGGAGTTACTGTGTGCTTAACTAATGCGTTTGATAAAAATGGGAACCAATATTACTATACAATCAAGTCAAACACTGGAGAAGCAATCAAATTAGAGTTCCTTAAAAACGGAAGATTACAAATCACAGGTAACAACTTTGAACTTGAAGCAAAGAATAACCAAGAAGACGACTTAATTATCAATGGTCACAACAACATAATTAATACTGGTGACAAAAACGACCTAATACGTTTAGGTATGACAATTGATGAAAGCGGCTGTATAACAGGTGAAAACAATTCATATAACAGTGCATACTTAACAGATGTAAAAAATAGCTGTCAAAACAACACCTACAACAACACAATAAATGCAGGTGCTGGTGATGACTATATAATGGACTTTACTGGAGGCAGAGTTTCTTCTTCTAACTACCAAGGAAACACTATCAATGGTGGTTCTGGTGATGATGTATACAGAAACGAATCTGTTAAATTTGTCAGCAGAGATACAAACTCTGATCGCGTCACTGATAGCGGATACTTTACTGACAGCAACACCATAACAGGAATTAAAACGAATGTTAATTCTGAATCAATGAAAACAGCCTCAATTGATAACCAAATTGGTTCATACGGTCAAGGTGGTTTAGGCGACTGTAGATTCTTGTCATTGTTAGCTTCATTAAAAGCACAAGGTAAATCATTCTCTGATTTAGGTATAAGAATTACTAAATCAGGAACAAGCTATAACGTTAGATTTAACAATTACCCTGGAGGTGCAAAAACCGTAAACATCTCAGAATCAGAACTTTATCCATCATATAGTCAAAGTGGAGTTACAAACCTTGGTATTTCTAACAAATATGCTCAAGGTGATATCGATACAAGAATTGTTGAATTAGCAGCAAACAAATCAATGCAAAATACGTTTGGGAAAACTCTAGAAAATGCTAGTTACCAAGAATATTCTCGCTATTTATTCGGTAATTCTAATGTAAGTTTATATCTAAACGAAAATGCATTCCCTTCATTAGCAGGATATTCTGGAAATGTTTCTGTATCAGGTGCAACTGTTAAACACGATAGCACAACCAAAATGGATAGAAACCTTATCAAAAACCTATGGAACAAATATAAATCAGGTAAAATATCAAACCTTGAAGTTAGCACAGGAGATCATGGATACAGTGATACACTACAAATCTGTAATAATCACTCATATTCAGTAGCAGATGTTCGAAATGACTATATCACTTTGATTAACCCTTGGGACAGTGAAGACAAGTTAAAACTAAGCTGGGATGATTTTGAACAATATTTTGATATGACATTTGTTTATGGTGATACTTCAAGCGATTACTTAACAAACGTAGTAACAGGAGAACTTCAAAACAATGATGGTAGTACATTAAGTGAAACTGATACACAATCAGACAACAACTCAGTAGAAAATCCTGTTATAACACTTTCATATAAAGGTACAACGTCAACAATGGCAGATTCATACAAAGAGCTTTATGACATAATCGGTCAAGCAATTGCTTCTAATAATTATGAACTAATCCCTGGGGATATGGTTAATAGTGGTAAGTTCTTGACTAATGCAATCAATTCTGGTGCAGTTTATCTTAAACAATTTAACAAGTCAGAAAATCAATGGATTGATACAAGCGTTGCAACAACTACTGAATTAAGAGAAGTTTCAAACGAAGAAAACCTAAAGAAAGCAGAAGCTGAATACGAAGCAGATATGAGAAAAATCGATGCAAAAGATAAGAGATATGATACGCAATTGGCTGCTTGTGAAACTGAAAGAAATGCAATCAAAGAAGAAGTTGATACACTAAAAACAGTTGCGAAAGAAAACGTTGAAAGAACATTTAAGTTGTTCTCATAGAATTAGAAATGTCATTCAGAGCGGTCTGTAAGTATTTTGTAACGCAAGCGTGGAATCCCTGCAAACATTTGCTTTAACAAATAAAGCGGCGAGGTCAATGACCTCGCCGCTTTACTTCTTTATATTTTATAAACTTAGATACTTCTAAACTTAACTAAGTCAACTTTTCTCATTCTGATATTTTCAGGTGTAATTTCTACTAACTCATCATCAGCGATGTATTCCATACAATCCTCTAATGACAATTCCTTATGAGCTTGTAATGTAACCATAACGTCAGCTGTTGAACTTCTCATATTTGTAAGTTTCTTTGTCTTACAAATATTTACAGCGATATCTTGAGCCTTATTACCCTCACCAATAATCATACCTCTATAAACTTTGGTATGTGGAGTAATAAAGAATACCCCTCTATCTTCATATTGAGCCAATGCATAAGGTACAGCTTCACCTGTTTCGTGAGCCAAAATAGAACCTGCTCTTTGTTTTGGAATATCACCAGCTTTTTCTTTATAATCATCAAAAGTATGGTACATAATACCTTCACCTCTTGTCATTCTTATAAACTCAGTTCTAAAACCAATTAAACCTCTTGCAGGAATAGAAAACTTCATCTTTGTTCTTCCATTTTCATTATTCATTTCTAACATAGTAGCTTTTCTACCTGAAAGTCTATCTATACAAGAACCTGCAGTTTCTTCTGGTGTATCAATAATCAAGTTTTCAAATGGTTCATATTCAACGCCATCTATAACCTTATAAATAACTTCTGGTTTAGAAATTTGGAATTCATAACCCTCTCTACGCATTGTTTCAATAAGGATACCTAAGTGTAACTCACCTCTACCACTAACTTTGAAACAATCTGTTGAATCCGTGTCTTCAACTCTCAAACTTACATTCTTTTCAAGTTCATCATAAAGTCTTTTTCTAAGTTGTCTACTTGTTACAAACTTGCCTTCTTGACCAGCAAAAGGACTATCATTTACAGAGAAATTCATCTGCAAAGTTGGCTCATCAATTTTAATCAATGGTAATGGATCTTCCTTACCAACTTCACAAATAGTTTCTCCAATTTGTATATCTGGAAAACCTGCTATACCAATAATATCACCAGATTCAGCCTCTTCACATTCTTCTCTACCTAAATCTTTAAATTCGTATAATTTTGCAATCTTACCTTTTTCGATAGAACCATCAGCCTTGCATAAAGACACTTGTTGTTGAGATTTAATAGTACCATTTATCAATCTACCAACAACGATTCTACCAACATACTCATTATAATCAAGTGTTGTTGCTTGGAATTGCAAAGGTTTACTGTCATCACCTGTAGGTGCTGGAATATTTTCTAATATACAATCCAATAATGGAGTAATGTCTTTTCTTTCATCATTCAAATCTTTTATAGCAAAACCTGCTAAACTGCTTGAATAAACATAAGGGAAGTCAATCAAATCATCTCTATCTGTCAATTCAGTAAACAAATCAAATACCTTATCCAATGTTCCATCTGGATCTGCTGCAGGTTTATCAATTTTGTTAAGTACAACGATAATTCTGATACCTAATTCCAATGCCTTTGAAAGCACAAATCTTGTTTGTGGCATTGGTCCTTCTGCTGCGTCAACAATCAACAACGCACCGTCAACCATACCCAATACACGTTCAACTTCACCACCAAAATCTGCGTGACCTGGAGTATCTACAACATTAATCTTTGTACCTTTATAGTTGATTGAAATATTTTTAGAAAGAATTGTAATTCCTCTTTCTTTTTCCAAATCATTACTATCAAGTACACGTTCTTGAACCTGTTGGTTATCTCTAAAAACGCCACTTTGTTTCAACATACAGTCAACCAACGTAGTTTTACCGTGGTCAACGTGAGCAATAATCGCAATATTTCTAATATTTTCTTTATTCATAATGCTATTCCTATTCATTAGTGTAAATTTAACACTAATATTTTAAACCCCTGAACATCAATTTTCAAGAATTTAAATATAGAAAACTACATAGAACTTAAAAAAAAATAGTTATTAAACCTTCATTTCTTTTTCAAACCCAAACAAAGAACTTACAGATTCATCGTCATGAATTCTTGAAATTGCTTGTCCTAAAAGAGGTGCAACTGAAAGAATCTTGATATTTGATGGTAAATCTTCTTTATCCCAAGGAATTGTGTTAGAAACAATACATTCTTCAATTGGTGCGTTTTTAATACGTTCTAAAGCTGGACCTGAGAATACAGCATGAGCAGCTCCTACATAAATAGCTTTTGCACCTTTTGATTTCAATAATTTTGCAGCTTCTGTAATAGTACCTGCTGTATCAATAATATCGTCAAACATTAAACAAACTTTATTTTCTACATCACCAATAACGTGTGCAGCAATAGCTTCATTGTGTTTGTCACGACGTTTATCAATGATTGCAAGTGGACAACCAAGACTTTTTGCGAAGTGTCTTGTTCTTTGAACTCCACCTGTATCAGGGCTAACTGCAACCATGTCTTCTTCTGGTATATTTAAACCTTTTATATAATCAACTAAAATTGGAGTTGCAAAAATGTGGTCAACCAAAATATTGAAGAAACCTTGAATTTGACCAGTGTGCAAATCCATTGCAAGAACTCTATCCGTACCTGCTGTAGTCAACAAATCTGCTACTAATTTTGCAGTAATAGCTTCACGTCCAGAGGTTTTTCTGTCTTGTCTAGCATATCCATAATAAGGAATTACTGCAGTAATTGTTTTTGCACTTGCTCTTTTGAATGCATCAATAATTATTAATAACTCTACTAAATTTTCGTTTACAGGGTTACATAACGGTTGTACAATAAATACATCATCGCCTCTGACACTTTCCTTGACCTGAACGTATATTTCACCATCTGCAAAGTTTTTTATAACCATTGGTCCAACCGTTGTACCAAGATAATCTGCTATTTCTTGAGCTAGTTTTGGGTTAGAACGACCTGCAAAAAGTTTAATATCGTGAGTTGGATTTACAGCTCTTTCCAAATCAGGATAAGTCATTTCAAGTACCATTATTAAATAATCCCTTTCATAGTTGCGTTTGACATGTATAACTATTCTAATACTAATCAACTATTCTGTCATGCAAGTATAACAAAATATTAAGTAAAAATTTTAAATATCAACACCAGACATCATGTCAACCATTGCCTGAATAGTTGTTTCCATCGTAACGCTATCAGAAGTTCGTTGTTGGAGAAACGCATTTATTTGAGGCATCATCTGAATGGCAATATCTAATTTAGGGTTACTCCCTGGTTGATACATGCCGACATCAATCAAATCCTTATTTTCCCTATACAAAGACAACATTGTACGCATTTTAGCAGCAGCTGCCTTATGTTCCGGAGAAGCAATTGCAGACATCAAACGGGAGATACTCCCCAAAACATCAATCGCTGGATAATGGTTACTTTCAGCAACTTTTCTAGATAAGAAAATGTGACCATCAACAATCCCACGCACAATATCAACAATAGGGTCAGAAATGTCATCACCTTCCATAAGTACTGTATACAAAGCAGTTATAGAACCTTTTGGACTATTTCCGGCTCTTTCCAAAACTTTTTGTAACCAAGAGAATATTGATGGCGGATAACCTTTCATAGTAGGTGGTTCACCAATAGACAAACCAACTTCACGACCTGCCATCGCACAACGTGTAACTGTATCTGTCATTAAGAATACTTTATTCCCTTTATCTCTAAAGTATTCACAAACAGCAGTAGCTGTAAGAAGTGCTTTTTGTCTAATCAATGGCGGTTGGTCACCTGTAGAACAAACCAATACAGATTTTTTCATACCTTCTGGACCAAGTGAATCCTCGATAAATTCCTTAACCTCACGACCACGTTCACCAATCAGTGCTATTACGTTTACATCCGCATCAGAGTTTCTTGCAATCATACCAAGCAGAGTACTTTTACCTACTCCAGAGCCTGCAAACAAACCTAGACGCTGTCCACAACCCATAGTCATACAACCGTCAATAGCACGAACACCTGTTGAAAATTGCTCTGTAATAATAGGTCTTTCAAAAGGCCCAGGAGGTGGCCCCTCGATATTACGCCAAATCGCCCCTTCTGTATTCATAGGTTTCCCGTCCATTGGTTCCCCCATAGGCGTAATTAAACGACCTAACAAAAAATCCCCAACCGGAATACAAATAGGTGCTCCTGTTGACTCTACAAGACTACCTTGACCAATTCCTGCTCCATCTAATAATAATAGTAGTTGTGCTACTTCACCTTTAAAAGCAACTACCTCTGCTGGTTTCTTTTCGCCATTATATGTTTCAATATAACATAAGTCACCTATCTTCAATCCAGGAAGTTTTACCTCAACCGTCAAACCCAAAAGTTTTGATACGGTTCCCTTGAATTGATACAATTGTGTATTATCAAGTTTTTCGTCAACTTTATGTTTTATTGCTTCTATATATTGTGAATAATTTGAAACCATACTTTTATATTAACACTTTTTAACAACAATTCAAAATATGTTAATAATTAGTAAAAATTAGGCAAATTTTCGAATTTAGAGGACTTTAATATAGTATGGAATTAAATGCAGTTAGGTCGCAGAATACTTTTCGTGCTCAAAATAACTCTTCAACAACCACTAAAAAGAGCTATTCAACTCAGCCTGCTGTAAAATTAGAACAACAACCTGACGAATTTGTTTCAAGTACAAATGCTGTAGCAACAAATCCGACAGGTCTTTGGGGTAAAATTTTTGGTAAAATAAAAGATGTTGCAACACATTCTTCAAAACCTGAAACCCAGGAAAAAATAAACAAAGCTAGACTTACCAAATTGTTTGTACAAAATGGTTCAATGTCTATTTCCGAGATTTCAAAAAATGGTGAATTGCTTGAAGTCTTATCAAAACAAGATTTCAACAAAGTTTCAAAAAAATACAAAGCCATCATCAATAATATAAAAGACGAATCTGGGAACAAAAAACCTCAACAATATAAAGCTGATATAAAATTATCTCAAATCGGTTACCCATTGTTCTACAGAAAACTAGAAGCTGAAGATATCAATGAAATATACAAAATAAAACATTCCAGACCTAATTACCAAAAAGCTCCTTCTTCTGAAAGATTGGATTTAAACCATTTTACAAAAACACTAGATTGGTACGATCATTTTGACATTTTACCAGCAAACACGCAAAAACGATTAATGAACTCTGTTGGCTATGATAACTATAGTTATAACAGTATCACTGCTGAAGAAGCTGAAAACATTCCAGAAGATTCTTCTTTAATGAAATTTGATTTTATAAATGATTTAAAATCAACACAATCTAATAAAGAAGTAGAATCAATTCTTAACGAACGTAGAAAAAATATTCCTTGTAAAACAATTCCTGTAAATCAAAAAGCCATTGATAAAGTATTCTCAAAAAACGGCATTGATAACCTTACAGAAGCACTTTATCAAACAGATTTAACGAAATATAAAAAAGGATTTCCATTAGAATATCCTAGAAAAGATTTCATAAATGATTTTAATAAATTAATTGAAAATTTACCTATTGAAAAAAAGAAAAAAGTCTTTGATTATTTTCAATTCAAAATCAATGCAGATAACGATATAATCAATTTTCCAAACCCTAATACAGATGATAACGACATTGACGAAAGCATTTTAGATATCACAGATAAAGGTCAAGAATTGATTGAAAAATTCATGCTTCAGAACAAGGTTAAACTTGATAAAAAAGATAAAATGTTAGAAGTAGAATTAAACAATCTAATCAAAGCATATCCTGAATTCATCTCTGTAATGGGAAAAATTCAACATAGAGGTGATAGTATAGATTTTCATACAATGGACGATATGAAACGTGAATTTAACACGTCAGAGTTTCAAAATTTACCAGAAAAAGAACAAACAATATTAGCAACAGCAACCTTATTCCACGATTTTGGGAAAGTCCAAGACGTTCTAGATGTAGGTCACGCTAGAAAAAGTGCCATAGCCGCAAAAGAAATCCTTAAAAAAACTAATTATTCACTTGATGATAAAGAACGTATTTATAATTTAATCAATCACAGTCACTGGCTTGTAGATGGTTCAACATCTGATGATATAGCGTTTGCTTTCAGACGTCCAAAAGACTTTGAAATGGCAGAAATTTTTGAAAGAGCAGATTGCAATTCAGCCGGATTTGAATATAATCCACCAATAGATAGAATGCAAAGAATTCACGGCAAAATCAAACGTATCAATGCTACTGGAATTCCTATTTTTGCGAACGATTTGCCAACAGAAGATAAATATTTTGACAAAACTCCATCTGGCATACGTTACTTAGATTTACGTGACCCTGATATGCATGTTGAAAAATATGGTTATCCGGTTGGGACAAGAGTAAAAGACCTTAAATTTTTATGTCATTCTTCAAACGATACAGAATCAGACTTCAAGACCTTGTGTGATGACAGCAAAGAAGTTTGTTTAAGTACAAGTTTACTTGACTACAGAAAACGTTTTTCAACCGGTTACAACTCATTTGGAGATTATATTGTAAGCGGTAACAACGCAAACATTATTTTAGGCGGCAAAGACTTAGCTTGCACTGGCGGTCATAGAGGATATGAATATGCAAAAGAAATGACTAACTATGACCACCCAAATTATCCAAAAGAAAGACGTGAAGAAATTCCAACAAAGATAAGAAACCGATTAAACTTATCTCGAGAAGAATATACAGAATTATTCTCAAAAATTTGTAATGCAAAATCTCTTGGAGATATCAAAGATGTTACATTATCAAATGGAGAAGAAATTTCAAAAGAAACCATTCAACATACAATCAATGATATACAAAGAGAACTCATTAGACCAAAAGAATTAGGCGAAAGCGGATATACTAATGAATTTGTTGTTTATAACCCTAAAGTTGAGGGCGTTGTATTACAATGTAGCCCAGAAGAACTTGAATCAAGAAATCTAGACAAAGATAATGTATACGTACTTGCATAGTTAATAATTCGTCACGTATTTATTGAAAAATAATCTTATTTCAGATAAAATATACTTATTGATAAATGGATTTTGCGTGGAAGAAGGAGCATTTTATGAAAGGTATCGTATTAGCAGCAGGTGCAGGAACTAGATTATACCCTGCGTCACAACCCATTTCTAAAATTTTATTACCAATATATGATAAACCTATGATATATTATCCTCTTTCAACGCTCATGCTTGCTGGGATTAAAGATATTTTAATCATAACTAACGAAACAGATTATGATAATTTTGTAAAATTATTAGGTGACGGTTCACAATTTGGCATAAACATTGAATACAGAATTCAGTATGTACAAAGAGGTATTGCTGATGCATTTATAATTGCAGAAGACTTTATCAACGGAGAAGATTCAGCTCTTATTCTTGGAGATAACATTTTCCACGGACACGGTTTTTCAACAATAATGAAAAACGCTCTAAAAACAAACCACGGTGCAACTGTTTTTGGATACACGGTTAAAGACCCTGAAAGATTTGGAGTTGTTGAATTTGACAAAAATAAAAAAGTTCTATCTCTTGAAGAAAAACCGACAAAACCAAAATCTAATTATGCAGTTACTGGTTTGTATTTCTATGACAAAAATGTTTGTGAATATGCAAAACAGCTAAAACCATCAGCTAGAGGTGAATTAGAAATAACTGATTTGAATAAAATTTATCTTGAAAAAGGTATGCTTAATGTAGAAATTTTAGGACGTGGATTTGCTTGGCTTGATACAGGAACACACGATTCAATGTTACAAGCTAGCAACTTTGTTCAATCTATGGAATTAAACAAGGGTGTTAAAATTTCTTGTTTAGAAGAAATCGCTTATCTTCAAGGATTTATTTCTGCAAAAGATTTGTTAAAAAAGATTGAAAAATACAAAAACAACACTTATTACAACTACGTTAGAAATATCGTTATGCACGATATTACCTGTGTTTAAGAATAAAGGTTTAAATATAATATTTAAGTTTTAAAATAGTAAATGATTGAAAATTATTAAATAAAAAGAAAGGTATATAATGAAAGTTTCACTAAATTGGTTAAATGAATTAGTAGATTTATCAGGATTAAAAGTTGAACAAATTGCTCATGAACTAACAATGAGTGGATTAGAAGTAGAAGAAATAGAAGAAGTTAAAGCACAGTTTTCTAATATTGTAACTGCAAGAATTGAAAAAATTGACAACCACCCAAATGCAGATAAATTACATCTTGTAACCATAAACAACGGCAAAGAAACAAAAACTGTTGTATGTGGAGCTCAAAACATAGAAGAAGGACAAATTATCCCTTACGCTTCTGTAGGTAGCAAGGTTTTAGACAGACACACTGGCGAACAATACGCACTTACACCTGCTAAAATCAGAGGAGTTGAATCACAAGGTATGTTATGTTCAGCTGATGAACTTGGTGTAGCTGACAGAAACTATCAAGAAGAAGATGGAATTCTTATTCTTAACAGACTTTTTCCAAATGTTCAAATCGGAGTTGATGTAGAAAACTTATTAGGGTTTGAAAAAGACACAGTTTTAAATGTTGCTCCAACTGCGAACAGAGGTGATGAATTCTCTGTTGTTGGTATTGCAAGAGAAATCTCTGCTATATTTGAAAGACCTCTTAACTTTTCATACCTTGAACCTACAAAAGATTTTTCAACAGATGGATTTAAGGTTGAAATAAAAGATAATGATGTATGTAAATATTATTCAGTAGGTTTAATCAAAGATATTACTATCAAGCAATCACCAGAATGGATGCAAAAAAGATTATTAGCTTCTGGCATTCGTTCTATTAACAACGTTGTTGATATTACAAACTACGTATTGCTTGAATATGGCACACCATTACACGCATTTGATTATGACAAATTAAACAACTACTTGTGTGTAAGACGAGCTAATGAAGGTGAAAAAATTACTACTCTTGATGAAGTTGAAAGAACTTGTACAACTGATACCGTTTTGATTTCATCTGAAACAGAGGGTGTTTGCGTTGGTGGTGTATTCGGTGGATACAATTCTGAAATCGATGACAACACAAAAAATATTGCTTTAGAAGCAGCTTACTTTACACCACAAGCTATTAGAAAGAGTGCAAGAAGTATTGGTTACCGTTCAGAAGCAAGTTCAAGATATGAACACGGTGTTGATATAAACGCTGTTGCTCCAGGGTTAAGACGTGCGTTGCAACTTCTTGTTGATTTTGCTGATGCAAAAGTAGAAGGTATTGTTGAAACTGGTTCAAACGAAATTGAACTACCTGAAATTACATTAAGATTTTCTCAAGTAAACAAAATTTTAGGTTGCGAAATTGAACCTATTAAATGTCAAACAATCCTTGAACATCTTGGTTTTGAATATCTTGGTGGCAACGAAATAGCTGCAAAATTCAGAGTTCCATCATTCAGAGCAGGTGATGTTACAAGAGAAGTTGACTTAATTGAAGAAGTAGCAAGAATTAATGGTTATGATAAAATCACACCTACATTGCCTAACAAAACAGCTACTCCTGTTATCACTCTTGAAGAAAGAACTAAAGACAAAATCCATGAATTTATGAGAGCTTATGGTTTGAATGAAATGGTAACATCATCATTGATTGGTAAACCATTATTGAAACAGTTTGATATGACTTATGATGAAGCAAATGCAGTATGTGTTGAAAACCCAAACAGTGAAGAATTTACTATGCTTAGACAAACAATGGCTGCTAGTATGTTAAACTGCTTAAAATATAACTACGATAACGGTCAAAAAACTTTCTGGGGTTATGAATTAGGTAAAACCTATATTAAAGCTAGAGAAGCTACTGAAAAAGATTCAGGAGTAAAAGAAACTCAAGTTTTGGCAGGTATTATCACTGGTGAAATTGAAAACTCTAAATGGCAACACACTGCAAGAACTGATTTCTATACTATCAAAGGTATTGTTGATAACTTGTTAACAGAACTTGGGGTAATCAATAGAATAAAGGTTCTTCCTATTAAAGATTCTGCATTAGCTGAGTCACACAGAGCGTTGCACCCATATAGAGCAGCCGTTTTAACTTTATTGGGAAAAACTCCTCAAGTTATCGGTTATTATGGACAAATCAACCCTGAATTAAGAGATAAATTAAAAATCAAACAAGATTCATTTATCTTTAAACTTGATATTGATGCGTTGATTTCTGCAATCAATGAAAAAACTGTTAGATACAAAAAATTACCACAATATCCAGAAGTACAAAGAGATATTGCGATTATTATACCTGACAAAGTTAGCTATATGGAACTTGAAAAAACAATACAAAAAGGAGTACAAAACAACTTATTCAAAGGTTGTGAAGTATTTGACGTATACCAAGGTGAACACATTCAAGACGGGTTCAAGAGTATTGCTTGCAGAATAAGAATTCAAGATACTAATTCCACTTTAACTGATGAAACAGTTGAAGCACAAATGGCTAACGTTAGAGCTGCATTGAAAAAAGCGTTCAATGAGGTTTCATTCAGAGAGGGTTAATCTTGATAAAGAAGTTAATATTAACATTTATAGCAATTTTAGGAATTTGCAAAATATGTTTTGCAGAAATTATGCCATTTGCAAGCTCGGAAATTCCTGCAAAATCAATTGGGGTTTATCAAGTAAGCAGTTCAAAACTAACTGTTTATAATAAACCTGATGACAATGCAAAAGTTGTCTATGAAGAAATAATCGACTATTCAAAATATCTTGATAAGACTGCAAGTCCTGTCTATTGCGTAGTTTTACCTAAACACCACCTTAGCTATTTGTATGCAACAGATTGTTATGATGATTGGGTTGAAGTTATTTATAATAAGTCAACTAATGCTATAGGCTGGGTAAAAAAAGATGATATCTTTCAATTTTTGCCTTGGGTTAATTTTTATGGAATGTACGGTAGAAAATATGGACTAACAGAACTCAAGACAAATGAAAAACATATTTACAATTTGCACTCGCAAGCAAGTGAAAACTCTCAGATTGTGGCACGAGTTGAACGACCTATAAGGATTAGATTAACTTCGTTAGAGGGGAATTGGGCGTTAGTTTCTATCCTTGATATAACAGGTGCGATTCATACTGGATATATTGAGTGGCGAACTTATGAAGGTAAATATTTCGTATTTCCGGAGTTTAAATAAGAATAATGTTTAAAGAAAAAATTATTGATAGTGGAAAAGTTATTTATTCTGATATAATACCTGAACTTGAGCATTTTTTTACTACACGAGAATCTTCGATTAATTCTGATGCTGTAAAAGAATTAACTGCAAAATATTTAGAAATTGATGTAAAAGATTTAATTAACCCTGCACAAACTCATAGTTCTAATGTTGCTGTTGCAGAAATTGGGTGCAATTGTTACCCTGAAACAGATGGACTTATTCTCACAAATAAAATTCAAGGGGTATATTTAAGATTTGCTGATTGCGTTCCTGTTATTTTGTATGATAAATTACATAATATTGGTGCAATTTCTCATGCCGGCTGGAGAGGAACAGTTGCAAGAATCGTCCCAAATACGATAAAAGAGATGTGTGAATTAACAAACTCAAAAGATTATAAAAATATATATGTAATTATTGGTCCTGCGATTGACAAATGTTGTTATAATGTTGGAAATGAAGTCGTTGAGGGTGTTAAAAACTCAGTTAACGATTGTTCAGATTTATTCAGAGAAAATAGTGACAATATTTTTGTTGATTTAAAATCGACTAATGCAAGACAGGCTGAGGAAATGGGTGTTCCTATTAGCCATATTGATATTTGCCCTTATTGTACTAGTTGTAGGAACGACATGTTTTTCTCTTATAGAAAAGAAAATGGCACAAGTAACCGACACAATGCTGTTATTAAATTAAAGTAAACATTTTATCTATACATGGGGTCTTCACTTGTTTTAATTGATATTTGTAAACCAACTAAAAAGACGATAATATTAGACGTTATATATGTAACGAATTGTAACGAGTTTAACTTTTTTACTTTCAATTATTAAAGTTTAGGCGAAATATGTCGTTATAGTAAATGTAACTCTAGAAATAGATGTTATTTAGGGAAACAAAAAAAGGAAAATTTCAATGGGTTTGTCATCTTCACAAGCAAGATTATTGAATTTAACTTCAAGAATGCACCAGATTGAATACAAGGCTGCAAAACTTGAAGCTGAAAAATTGCAAATGGCAAACAAATCAGCTAAAGTTTACGAAGATTATTTGTATGCCCTAGACAAAACAAAAATTCAAGGAAAAATATTAACAACAGATGGCTCTATAACATATACAGATTTAACATACAAAATGTTATTAGATAGAGGATATCAACTTAAATTTGAAGGCGATGACAGAGTAGTTATTTCTGCTGATACAGAAGCTAATTTTAATACAGCAAATGGAAATGAAAATTATTTCATAGCACTAGAATCTGGAAGAGTAACACCAACTAACAACCAAGCAGATGACGGTGTTTATGAAATCTATACAGCTGATCAATTAATGGCTATGGGCTCTGGAAAGAACTACCGTTTGATGTCAAACATTGATTTAACTGGTAAGAACTGGACCTCTAAATATTTAAGCAGTGGTAAAACTTTTGATGGTAATGGTTATTCAATTACAGGATTAAAAACTGCCTTATTTAGCGCAGTAGCTGGTACTGTTAAAAACTTAAACGTACAAGGTAATTCAACATCAAATGCAATTTTAGCAAATACGGCTAGCGCCGGTTCTACTTTTGAAAACATCTCTGTATCAGGGTCTGTAAATTCTAATGATCGCAACGTTGGTGCTCTTATTGGTTATGGTTCTGGTAGTAATATTACTATTAAAAACTGTTCTACTGATGCAAGCGTAATATCATCTAGTAGTAGTATTGGTGGATTAGCAGGTGCTTTAGAATGTAGTAGTGTAACAATAACTAACTGTTCATCTAAAGGCTATGTTCAAGGCAATAATACAGTTGGTGGTTTTATCGGATATTTAACAAATGGTACAGTTACAAATTGTTCATCTAGTGCATCTTCTCTTACTACAGCAACTGGTGATGGAAAACACGATGCAGATGATGCTGGTGGTGGATTTGTTGGATATGTAGGTGATTCAACAATCAGTAATTGTGAAGCAAGAGGAGAAGTAAAATCTGAAGGAGGTGTAATTGGTGGATTTGGTGGACTTATCCAAAAAACCACTGTTTCAAACTGTAATGCTTATGGAAACGTAACTTCAAATATTAATGGCGGAGTAACAGCAGCTGCTCAAAACGGTGGTAAGGTAAACACTGCAGGATTTGCATCAGCTAGTTTTGGAGCTACATTCAACAATTGTAATTCATTTAGCAATGTAAACTGTGCTGGTGGAGATTCTCAATGTGCAGGTTTTGTGAATAGCAACATGTCAGGAGCAGCAGATACTATGACTGACGTAATCAATAATTGTTATTCATCAAGTAACAAACCTTTCGTAACTCAAACTTCAAGTATTGATACAATAAACGAATCTGCAACACCTAATAGCAATTCAATCAGCGTAACAAGTCCATCAATTTCAACAACTACTACTGTTACTGATAACAAAGGTTCATCAAGTTTATTCCGCTCAATCCAAGAACACGGTTATATTCTTGAAGGTGACCAAGCTAATCCTGCTACAGGTCACGAAGATGATGTAACTTGGTTAACTAATATGGTTAATACTGGTAACTTATACATCTACAAACCTGATAATATGGCTGAAGATGGATTTATTCAAGTTAGCGTTTCTACTGATACAAATCTACAAGAAGTTTCTGATACTTCAATCTTGAAAAAAGCAGAAGCAAAATATGAAGCTGATATGAAAAAGATTGATAAAAAAGATAGAAAATACGATTCTGATTTAGCTTCTTTAGAAACTGAACGTAACGCTATTAAACAAGAAATGGAAACTCTAAAAACAGTTGCAAAAGAAAATGTTGAAAGAACATTTAGATTATTCTCTTAAGATTAAATACTAAATAAAAAAAATAAAAAAAACGGGGATTTTGGAATTATCCAAAATTCCCGCAGTATATTCAATCAAACAACAACTTTTTCTAATGTTTTTACCAATGGGTTAACATGTTCTGTAATATCTGCAACATCTCGAATTAGATTTACAAACTCTTCTAAATCAATATTCTTTGTACAATAAGCATTTGCACCACTCATTAAAACATTCAAAACCTCATTATTGTCAGACATTGATGTCAATGCTATTATCTTTACTGATTTGTTCTTTGCTCTAATTTTTGATATAACCTCTACTCCATTTCCTTCAGACAGACCTAAATCAATTAACACAATATCCGGTTTCATTACTTCAATCATCATTTTACCAGTTATCGCATCTTCTGCATCTCCGATTACACTCATATCCTCGTATTTATTTAATGCTGTTTTTAAACCTAATCTTGTTAACTTTAAATCTTCAACAATTACAATCTTTATTGTTTTTTGTTCTGTTAATAAAACTGTATCCATTTATTTCTCCTATATATTTTATGAAAATATTAAACACCAATAATACCTTCATGGATATTAGAAAAATTACCTATTTTTTTAACGAAAAATAATAAACACTAAAATCCCTAACACTAAAAACCATTTACTCAATCAATTATAGTTAATTTCCATAAAAACTCCTTTCAAAATTTCAATCAAATAAATTTTATATATGTATAAAACTCAAATTTTTTATAATTCTACCGATAACTTTAAAGCCTAGGTCATTCAATCTGTTTTGGGTTCTAATTTCATCACTGTAGACTTTGTTTGTGTAATAAAATCTTACATTTCCATCGGTCATTGTAGATACATTTGATATTTGAATCTTTGTACCACCTAATGTTTCATAAGCATAAATCCCACTAAAATTAATATCTGTAGCAGATATATCCATCAATAAAACATCTCTATTTCTAATGTGCAATTGGTATGAAGGCGAACCTTCCATTTTATCACCAGGCATAGCAATTAGTCTTAAGTTTTCAACATTAACATTCCACATATTTTTGACAACTTCTCTATCCATATAAATTTCAGAGATTAATGGATTTTCAATAATATGTTTAAGATTTTCGTTCTTATAATAATGTAATTTAATAAATCTATCTTTATCAAAAGAACAAGAAGCATCTATCTTAAAATAGTCTTCTAATAGCTTCATTTCTTTTTCATTAATATAAGAGTTTCTTGATAATCTTTTGCTAATAGAAGTAGTTTTAATTCCAAGTGCTTTTGCAAATTCACTATAGGTGATATTCTCACCTTTTAGAACTTTTAAGTTATTTATAAAGTTTAAAAATTTTATTGGCTCTGACAATTAAAACCTCCGATTAGATTCATTGAGTTATATCCATGACATTTTAGTAATTTTCCGTCTATAATGTTAGACATGGCAATTTTTGCGTTTTTTACCAGCTAAACCATTGTATTTCGTTTGTCCATATTTAATGACATGGTAGTCCTATTCTATTGACATTTTATTGTGACGTGCAATAATTATACCATAAAGTTAATAATAAATAAACTAATTTTTTAATTATTTAAAATCACTTTACATTTTCTAAAATACAAAACAGGCAAATGATAAATATAAATCTTTATATTTATTCATTTGTTCTGGGCTACAATCTAGAAAGGACGCAACAATGTTTGCATTAACATCAAGAGAAAATGAAATAATGACACTAATCTGTCAGGGTTTGACTAACAATGAAATAGCCAAACTTCTATTCATCAGTAAACACACAGTAAAAGCTCATATCTGTGCTATTATGGAAAAATTTAATACAAAAAGTAGAGCTGGTGCTGTATATATCTATTGCAAAAATATTCTATTTAAAATTAATGCTTAATACTAATTTTATATAAGTTTTACAAAATATTTTTATCGTAAAATTATCTATAAGTACTATTCTTATATGGTTCACAATGAATCGTTATCAATGTATGTGGAAGAACATTTTTTACTTTAAACTCTAATTCATCACATATTTCATGACAAGATTTTAAAGGCATATTTCCATCACACAATATAGTTATATCAATATCTCTATTAGGTCCACTTTTACGGCTCTTTAGATTTTTGTACCCATATATTTTTTCACAACTTTCGATAATTTGCTTAATTTTCTTTACATCAACCTCTGGTAAAGTTCCGTCAACAAGATTATTTAATGATTCTCTTGTAATTTTTACACCCGTCTTTAAAATTATTATTGCTACCAACAAAGCTATCACTGAATCGAATAAAACAATTCCCGTAATCTTTATTAAAATCAATCCCAACAAAACTCCTAAAGAAGAATAAACATCTGTACCCAAATGTTTAGAGTCAGCTTTTAAAGCAACAGAATCCGTCTTTTTAGCAACATTTGACAAATATCTGCTAACAATGATATTGGCCAAGATTGCAACACCCATAACAATTATGCCCAAAGTAGAATCAAATTCAGAGTGACCTCCAAACATAATTTTTCTAAAAGCCTCATACACAATATAAAAAGAAGCAACAACAATCAACAACCCCTCTAAAAACCCAGCAACATCTTCGTATCCGCCATGTCCAAAAGGGTGATCCTTATCTGCCGGCTGTGAAGAACGCAAAACTGCAAAATATGTCAATACAGATGCCAGAAAATCACTCATTGAATGAACCGCTTCTGATATAATACTTATACTTCCTGACACAAATCCCGCAATTAGTTTCAATACTATAATCAATCCATTTGATATAATTGATAAACTTGCTGCAAATTTCTTTTCATATTCTTTATTCATATAAACACACTCTCTTCATATCATATTAGCACAAGAATAAAACAAGATACAATAACTCAGTTGTACAAACTAGAGAGGCGAATTTGCTTTGCAAATTCGCCTCTCTATATACATAATTTAAACATTATTCTTTCAAAAACTTTGATGGTTTCTTTAATATAACATATTCTTTTTGATATTTTGATTTATCTGAATTATTTTCTATTAAATTCAAAGATTTTTGTGAATTATTTATCCTTTTTGAATAATTATCTTGATTTAAGGGATATTTCGCTCCATTTGTTGAAGCAAAAGTTTTCAATGTTATATTACTCAGATTTCCACTTTTCTAATTTTATTATTTTATTATATTACCGAACAATTTTATAAAAGTTCTAGTAAAATCTTTTTTAATAGGTCTCACTTCATCTAACACAATTGATTCATGTTTAATCAACTGTTTTCTAACCTTGCCCGTTTTAGGATACATATTATTATACATATCTTTAAATTCTTTATCTTCTTTTTTAAATGAATCAACATTATTTAAGATGTTTAAATTATGTTTTCTCATTTTAGGATAATCATTTGTTCTTTCATTTTGTCTTGCTAACAAACCAATCGTTGGATTTTCTTTACAATCTTCTAAATGAAATTCTGCATATTTTGAAAGTGATGGATTTGCTTCATATCTTGAATCTAATAAACCATTACTAACCATAGCATTAAGTTTTATAAAATCTATTTCTCTATAATCCGTATTAATTGGCATAAAATCCTCCATATATTTCCCATATATTGTATATAACACACCTAAAAAAAATTATTTGCTATCAACTATCAAAAAATTTTTTTTACAAGTTTTAGAACTAATATGAGATATTTAACAACAAAACCAATAAAAGAATTTCCACAAAGGTTGATATATGCACATAACAATAAAATAAATACAATGTATAAAATGGCAGATACCAAAACTGGTGAATATGTAGGGGAAATGCTAGGTAAAATGGCAAGAGAAAATTCTTTTTCGATATATTATCCAACCTTAAAGCCTTATAATTCATTTTATATTCAATTATTAAAAATAAACAAAAAGCGTCAAGGTCACGGTACTGCATTTATTAAATTAGCACAATCTGAAAGCAGAAAAAACGGCGGTCAAGGTAGAGTTCATTTAAAAGCAAGTAATTGTTTTGATCCAGAGCACCCAGCACATATTTTTTATAGAAAATTAGGGTTCAATTCTCAATATACAGATACAATTGAATTAATTGATAAAGCAATAAAAAAGAACAAAAGACTCAGTGAAGATATCCCAGATATAACAATGTATCTTCCAAAGAATCCAAAACCCGTAAAATATGAACCTAACGTATTTGAAAAAGTAAGAAATTTATTTAAGAAAAAATAAAACATTTTACATAATTTCATTAACTATTTTATTTTTATAAGAAATTAGATATAATATAATATAATTATAATTTAAGGAGAAATTATGAAAAAGATACTTTTATCAATTACGCTATTATCACTTTTAACAATGGCAACACCTGTTTTTGCAGGAACACACGGCAGAAACGGTCAAGTTAGTGCACGTTCTATTGGTGCTGGAGCTTTGTCTCTTTTGATTTGGCCAGGAATTGGACAAGCTGTAAACAGACAAACTTATGACAAAAATATGACTCACGCTCTTTTGGGTCTAACCGGTATTTTTAGATTTTGGTCTTGCTATGATGCAGTTGCTGATAGACAAGGTGGCGTTTGGAAAAACAGAATATAGTTTTTATAAAACCTTTTAAAATTCAAGGGCGAAGATATTTCATATCTTCGCCCTTTTATCATACAGTTTTATTCAATGCATCAAAATTATCTGCCAAAACATTATTTTTAAACTGTTCAAAATGAGAAACACGTTTAGTTGACGCATTTGAGGATTTAGCAGAATTCTTGTTTTTCATATTTGTTATAAATATATTTAACTTTGGTAACAATACCCCAAGAGCAAGTGTTGAATAAGCTAATCCCGAGATATGAGCAAGGTTAAGTTTCCACATATTTCTCTTTGCAAATTCAGAACCTTTTGATGCAATTTCTTTGTGACTTTTTAAAGATATATCGTTTAGCCAGTGTTTTATCCCTTTACCTTCTTTAGAAACATTGAACAAACTTTCTTTTTTTCTATCAAGTAAGTTTGCGACCCCTTTTGAAGCAAATCCACCTAAAACAAGCCAGTTTAAAAACCCTAAATAATCTCTTGTTGTACTTTCTCGCAATTCATCTTTGTTATCAGAAGCTAAAAATCGACCTATAAGAGTTGAAGCGTAAACTGTCTTTATCGCATTGCCACTAGTCACAGGGCCTGTAAATTCAAGTTTTTTAACGAAATCTCTTGGGGATTTAACCTTCATAACAGCACCTGCCATTGCAATCATTCCTAAACTTGCGATAAGTTTTTCTGCTATGAATTTTTTGTCTTTTTTAGGTTGTTCTGTTGTAGTTTTTGGTGTTGTGTTATTAGAAACTTGTTGTGCAAAGTTGTTATCACCAACGAACCCTTTTTTACCAGTTCTTTTTTCAGTTATTTTTCTATTAATGTATTGATTTGTTAAACCTAATGTAGACGCTATTACCAAAGCTCCGACAGATTTAATTTTATTTATTTTTAAAATTTTATTTATTGCAGAACCTTTTTCAACATTTTTATTTGTTAAAATATCGTGTCCAAAATCGACTGTATCACGCAACAAATTACCAATTGTGGTCGAAAGAGTTTTTTCTTTGTATTCTGTTGAAACATTTCCAGCACCGAGAGCGTTTATCATACGACTTTCAATAATTTGTAAAAGGTCTTTTCTATCTTTTTTAGAAATTGTTTTATCATTAATTAGTTCTGAAGTCAGGTTTATGATGCTATCTTTTGATTTTAAATTATTATGAACGCCGGTATATTTTTTATTATCCCAGTTGATTTTATTCCATTTGTTTTCATCAATCCATTCAATGTTTTGCCAATTGATTTCATTGAATTTGTTAATGTTTTTGTTATCACGACCTGAAACATTTTCAAATACATTTGCGACAAAATCTTTTGTAGAGTTAATTTCTTTGCTTGCAGTATCTAAAAACATCAAACTATCTTTAGAATACCAAGATTTTGGATTGATAGGTGTTTTAGGGTTGATAATTTTATTGGCAAGTTTTGCGATGCCTTTAGCTAAATAACTTGCTGATAAGCAAACAATTAATGTTCCGGTAAATTCTCTAAAGAATGTTTCAGCACCTGCGTATTTGTTTCGTTCTTTTGTGTCAACATAGGTCCTTGGTGCAACCATGGCAAACAAATCTATTCCTACAGCGTTTGCCATTGGGTTTGTATCAAGTGTCATAAGAGTTGTTGTTAAAGCTCCATCAAGTAAACCTTTAAACTTTGGATTATTATTTTTAGATTTTTGTTCATTGTTATAATTTCTAGTGTTTAACTGTTGTTGTTGAATTCTCATTATTTCCCCCATAAAAAAAGTTCCTACTAACAAATTTAATAGGAACTTTTTATATCTAAAACTATTTTTATAATCAGCACAACTGTTGTAAGTTCCTATTTACGGTACTTACAGCAACAACAATAAAAATTAACTCTGATTATTTTATTCATATTGTACATAATACACCTTTTCAAAGAGAATTAAAACAAGAATAAAAAAATTTGTCAACCCGAACTTCTATAGATTTCGTACGTGGAAATTATAGACTAATCGTGAAAGATTATGTATAATTAACTTGCAGAAGATTTTAAGAGGGCAAAAAATATGAGAAATTATGAATTAAATCTTTCAATGGAAGAATTAGAAAAACGTACGCATAAAGATTATCTTGTAACAAAAACAATGTTAAAAGAAGATTCTCCAGAATATTTGAACCTTGCAGAAGGTGATAAAAAGGCACTTGCGCATCTTGTTAAAGCTGCTTATATTCTAGAAAAAATAAACAAACAGTTAGACAATGTACACAATTTGCCATTCGAAAAATTTCTAAACGAAGAAATAAAAAATGGTAATAAACAAGCAGAACTAACTAAAATTCTTTATAATGCACAAAAAGGTGTTTGTGCATTAGATAGAGAATCAAATATTATTGAACTAGCTAAGGGAGTTCACGTTACAGCTGGAAAGGGTGTTTATCCAGAAGATTTGGGAAAAGAAGAATTTCAAGAAATTATTCTTAAGATGATTAAATCAGGAAAGATTGATGAAGTAAAAACTATTCTTAATCAAAGATCAGTAGTTGAACGATGTGGAGAAGAACTTCGTGCAATAGACTATATTGATAAATATAAAGAAGACTTTTCTCGTATGGCTGATGAATTAGAATTGGCTTCAAAAGTTTCAACAAACGCTGATTTCAATGAATACTTAGAGCTTCAAGCAAAGGCTTTAAGAACAGCTGATTCTATGTTAGATGCTTATGCTGATAAAAAATGGGCAACTTTACAAGATACACCGTTAGAATTCACGATTACAAGAGAAAATTATTCAGATGAGTTAACTGAAAGTGTAATTGAAAATAATGAATTGAAAGAATTATTAGAAAAACACCATATTTCACCAATTGGAAAAGATTTCTTAGGCGGTAGAGTTGGTATCGTTAACAAAAAAGGGACAGAAGCTATACTTAAAGTTAAAGAATTTTTACCTATTATGGCTGATAATATGCCTTTCAAAGATGAATATGTACAAAATATTTCTCCAGATAAAGAATCAAAACAAACAATGGTTGATGTCGATTTAGTAACTGTTTCAGGCGATGTTGGAGAATTCAGAGCAGGAATTACGTTAGCAGAAAACTTGCCAAATGATGATAAATTATCTCTAACTATTGGTGGTGGAAGAAGAAATGTTTATCATAGACAGATAAGACTTATAACTAGTGAAGATTCAAAGAAAAAGTTACAAGAAAGATTAGATGCAATATTGAATAAAGAACAACACAAATATTATAATGACGAAGCTGATCATTGGTTCACAATCGGTCATGAAAATGCACACTCTCTTGGACCAAACTCTGGAACAGAAGCGTTAGGAAAATATAAATCTATTATTGAAGAAAACAAAGCTGATATTACATCATTAGCAATGCTAGATGTTTTAGAAGAAAATGGCATGTACACAAAAGAACAAAAAGAACAAATTATTGTAACATACGCTGCTGATAACATGCTTAAATCAAAACCTACATTAAGCCAAGCACACAGAGTACGTTCAGTTATGCAAAACTATTATTTCTTAAAAGAAGGTGCTTTGAGTATATCTGAAGACGGGGTTTTGACTGTTAATATTGAAAAAATGATTCCTACAGCACAAAAAATGTTAAAAGAAATCATTAGAATTCAAATAGATGGTAATTTTGACAATGGTGAAAAATATGTTCTTAACAATTTTAAATGGACAAAAGAAATGGATTTGATTGCTGAAAAAATCAAAAAGGTTTCAAAATCATTGAATGGCAGAGTAGAAGAACCATTGGCACAAAAATTGTTAACAGAATAAATTAAAGTTAGTGTCACAAATAATAAAAGAGGAAAATTTTTGTAAAAATTTTTCTCTTTTTTGTGCTTTGATGTTATAAAATTATCAAAATGTGGTATATAGTATGTGGGAGAATATAACTAACAATTGTCGGAATTTTTAATTCGGCTCATTAGTTAGGTGCTCTTGTTACGTAAAATATAAAACCCCATTTATACACTTATTACGTAACAACACTCTCAAAATATAGACATACATTAAACAAAGGGATATTGTAAACAAATGTTAAGAAAAGAAAATAAAAAAGGCAATTTTTATGTCCAGATATACTTTATATATACATAAGAGATAACTAAAATCTCGAAGGATAATTAGGATAATTAGAATATAGAGGATATAGGATTATGGCATTAGGACAATTCGGTACATTAGTTAGTCAAACAAATTCATCAACTTACGCTTTTTCACTTTCAAATGATTTCGGTATGAATACCATTCTTAAAACATTAGGAAAAGCTAGTTTCAACAATTCAGTAGTACCTACTAAGCAAGAACCTGAAGCTGTTTTAGAAAACACAGCTGACAAAGGTCACGTTCAAATCTTAAGCTAGTCTTTTAAGATTTAATCTTTCAATTTTGTAATTAAAATAAATATGTGAATGTATTGTGAAAAGAAGTACTATTATCTATTCTAATTATCAAATTTAGAGCCTTTTTAGGCTCTTTTTTTTGCAATTTTTGCTTTATCATAACAAGGACTCGGAAAATTATTGAACCAGTCCTTACAAAAAACTCTTATGAAACTAAATTACTTTATTCTTTTTAATGAAGATATAAAGTTATTGTGTTCAATATCACCCTCAACCTTTGTAAAATAAATTTGACAGTCTTTGTCACTTGTATCTATTTCAGGAATTTCTTTTACTTCTGCATTATATAAATTGTACAAAGTCTTGCTTGATAATGGAAGATGAGATGCTAAACTACTCAATGAAATTTGTCTTAAGAAACCATAAACACCTTTATGCTTGTTTGATAATTTTGTATAGATTCTCAATGACGCATCTCTGTTTTCTAAATCAAACCTACCAGCAATATAAGAACTCAATTGAGGTGCTGTAGATTTTATCTTAATCTGCTCTATTATGTTATCCTTTATCGCAATAGAACCTCTTATTCTATTAAATTCTCCTTTTGGGATATTTACTAAATCCCAGATTGTAACAGGTGAAACCATCGCTAGAGGATTTCTAAATATAGATGCGACATTTAAAACATATTGCAAGAAACCTACTGTACCAATTCTACCGTCATTTATTTCAAACTTCATATCACCGTTTAATTTTAAAGACTTATCTGAGTTTAATACAATAATACCTTTTGCCTTACCGCAAATTTCGTCTTTCAAACCTAGTAATGATGATGCAATTAAATTAGAATCAACGTCTTTCACTCCTAATTTTACTTTGTATTGATGATTTCTAAGATCGCAATTTACCTTACAAGAAGAAATTCCATTTGCAAATCCAAATCTATTTGAACGCAAGTTTAGAACGGAATTTTCATCTAATGTAAGAGTTGCTAATAAATCATCAATAGTTAGTTCTTTATAAATACCTTTAGTCATTTTAAATGTACAGTTTTTGATAATCAAATTAGACATGTCAAAAGTTGGAGTTTCATCATCATCATTTGACAAATCTGCAACTTGAGTCGTTTCTTGACCTTGTTTATTCATAGATTCAAGCATTTTGCCGATATTGATTCTATCAATTACAAGGTTAAGGTTATTTATAATAATTGGAAAGGCGATGTTGTTTACAAATTCACCATCTAATGTATATTTTGTCTTTCTATAACGACCTACTGCGTCAATATTTATTTTGTCAAAATCAGTTGCCAAAGTAGCTTTTTCAAGATAAATTCTTTGTGACGGTACACGTATTTTGGCTAAGTTTATTTTTCCAAAAAGTTTAACACCTTTTGGTCCATCAACGGCTTTTAATTTACCAACTACAGTACCTCCTTTGAATAAATCCGCACGAGCAACCATATTCAAAAATTCACTAGGCAAAGGTTCTGAGATATCAAATCCCATTTCTTTAAAGTCCACGCCATTTGCAAACTCAATTTTTCCTGTAAGTTGAAGAATCTTTTTATAAATTTTCTTTGCTGGATCAGGAATAGTTACATAATAATCAAGTTTTTTGATGTTCAAAACTTGGTCTTTTATTTGCATATCAGCAACTAATGCTCTTTGGAGTTTGTATTTACTCAATGGCTGACCACCTATCAAAATGTCGTCATCTTGATTTATCCAGAATATCCATCTCATATTCATTATGTTATCTTTCATAGCAAAATGAAGAGTTGTATCTGCATCACCAACAAGTTCTACTGAATATCCTATCATCTTAGATAAGTAGTTTTTCATAAAATCGTTTGTCACAATAGCTTTTATATCAATATCTGTAGAAAACGATTTCATGTAATCTTTTATCACACCGTGCATTTTGATATCATTATTCGGGTGTTTTTCATAGAACCCAACAAAATCGTTTAACAAGATATCTTTTCCGGTAATTTTAACATTACCTTTTTTTATTACTAACGGGATATTATTTATTGGAACTAGTCCTAAAGAAATTCTTTTTATATCAATATTTCCTTTATGACCTTTATTATCTATTGAAAAATTTAAATCAAAAAGTCCTTTTATATTTGAAAAATTAGTTAATAATTGCGAACCATTTGGAATAATAATATTTGATTCTATTATGTCTATAACATTTTCAACACGAAAATTTTTAGAAAAAACATTTGCTTTAAACCTATTTTTCTTATCCATCATCGCATCAATGTTTACAACAGATTCGTTTAATCTCAAATTACATTTATTTACAGCAAGTTTATTACGTTCTATATAAACTTTGTTTTCATCAGATAATGATACAGTAATTGTATGAATACCTTTTTTAACAAAGATTGTGTTATCAAAATGTAGATAATTCCTTTTTTCTCCTTTTGATAGAGAGATGTTTTTTAGATTAATATCAAATAGCACATCATTTGCCTTATAATAAGCCTGTATTTTAGATATATCAATATCTGAATTAAAGAACCCAAAACTCCAATCTGTAGGTTTTTCTTCTTTCTTTTCTGATTTAGGAAATATGTCTATTAATTTTGTTACATCAATAAATAATGAAGAAAGTTTTAAATGTTTCAATTCAATACGTTTTTCAAAAAGTTTTACAAAAGATAATTTTACATCTAAATCGTTTAAATTTAAAAGGTTATCTTGTGATTTATTGATTGCTAAATTGTTAATAGAAAACTCCATTGTAGGCGACAATGATGTTTTCAGCTTTGGATTATCTATAACTAGAGTTGAGTTTGTAATTTTGAAGAATTCATCTCTAACAAAGTTTTGTACAACCTCTGATTCAACAGCTTTTGGCAAAAGATATAAATAAATAACCAAGAAAACTGCAATCAACCCAAATACAAGTAGTCCTAAAAAAAGGTTTATCTTAGCTTTTTTTGACATATAAAAAAATTCCTAATTTCCAATAATATTATCTATTTATCCGATAATATTATACCATGCAAATTTTATAAGTTAAAAGTTATATAAGACGTTATTATTAAAGAAAGAAAATAGTTAAAAAAAGTACCTTATAGGGATTCCGAAACAAGTTCCACTACTGTCCATGATAATTTTAATCCGTCATTGCGAACGATTGAACAGTTTGTAATCTAGTAAGTGTAGCAATCCATAAACAAACGGTTCTGCGTACATAAAAAGACTTTTTCTGGATTACCACGTCACTTCGTTCCTCGTAATGACGTGCTATACATGTTTAGTGGGATTCTTCGGTCGTTACACTCCCTCTGAATGACAGTTTGGGTACGTCATTCAGAGCGTGCTGTAAATATTCTGTATCGAAAGCGTGGAATCCCTATGTACATTTAATGTCTAAACTTTTTATTTGATACCTGAATATTAAACAGTTATTGAACTTGAATAACTTTCAACAGAATTATTCGGGACAGTAGTGGAAACAAGTTCGGAATGACGCATTGTTCTTGTTTTAATGTCATCCTGAATTTGCGAATTTGCGGACGGACGACACGAAGTTAGTCCGGATAGCGAACAGATTAAACCGACTGTGACAACGTCACAAAAGGTTAACTCTGTGAGCGTGGAGCAAATTCAAGACAATTTCAGGATCCCACTGAACAAGCAGACAGTTATTCTAAACGATACAACGAACCTTGTGAGTATCAGACAATTCAATAAACTTAGGACATTTTAAAACACATTCGTCATTTGAGAATTTGCAACGTGAAAAGAATTTACAACCTTCAGGTAATTCTAGCGGTAAATCACCTTGTAAGAGTTCAGTAGATGATTTCCCAAACTTTGGAACAGCGTTTAATAATGCTTTTGTATAAGGGTGAGTTGGGTTATCGTAAATTTCTGAAGTTAAACCTTGTTCTAAAATTTCACCAAGATACATAACTGCAACTTTGTCAGATAAATATTTTATTACGCTTAAATCATGTGATATAAAAAGTATAGTTAGATTAAATTCTTTTTTTAAATCATTTAATAAGTTGATAATTTGTGCTTGAATGCTTGCATCTAATGCACTTACAGGCTCATCTGCTATAATTAGTTTTGGCTTTAAAATCAACGCTCTTGCTATAGCTATTCTTTGACGTTGTCCACCTGAAAACTCATGTGGATAAAGCTCTAAACAAGATGGTTTCAAACCTACTTTTTCTATTATTTCGTTTATTAATGATAATTTTCCTTCTTTTGAAAAATTTGTATTTATATCTAATGTTTCTTGCAGAATATCCTTTATTTTCATCTTAGGGTTAAGGCTTGAATAAGGGTTTTGAAACACCATTTGCACATTGTGACGGTATTGTTTTAATTCTTCTTTAGAATACTTTGAGATATCTTGACCATTATAATATATTTTACCCTCAGCGATTGGAACAAGTTGCATAATTGCCTTTGCAAGAGTTGATTTACCACAACCAGATTCACCGGCTATAGAATAGATTTCACCCTCATTAATTTCTAAAGACAAAGCATTCACTGCATTAATCACTCGTTCAGAGCCGACTTTTGCAACTTTGTATCTAACTTTTAGATTTTCAATTTTTAAAATAGGATTAGCCATAATTTGATTATTTAATATAAAAAAGTTTTTACAACCAACAACTTACTATAATTCTCTACGACCCTCTAGAGCCTTTGCTATAGTAATTTCATCAGCGTATTCAATATCAGAACCGATAGGAATACCAAACGCTATTCTTGAGATTTTTATACCAAATGGTTTAACCAGTTTTGATAAATATAGACAAGTTGCTTCGCCCTCAACTGATGGACTAAGTGCAAGAATAAGCTCTTTTACTTCACTATCAACCAGCCTGTTTAAAAGCTCTTTTATTCTAATATCATCAGCACCAATTCCGTCCATTGGAGAGATTAGACCTTGAAGAACGTGGAATAAACCTTTGTATTCATTGGTTTTTTCAATTGCAATTAAATCACGAGTTTCTGCAACTACGCAAATAGTAGACCTGTCACGTGAAGAAGAACTACATATTTCACAAGGAGAGGTATTTGAAACATTGAAACAGATTTCGCAAGTACAAGTTTGAGCCTTTGCATTAACTATTGCTTCTGCAAGGCTCTTTACTTCTTCATTTGACATTTTTAGTATTTGAAAAGCCATTCTCTGTGCTGATTTTGGACCAACAGAGGGAAACTTTCTCAAATGTTCAATTAATGTTGCAATTGGTTTTGGATAAATCATTTAGCAAAGTCCAGGAATACTGATACCACCAGTAACTGACTTAATTTTTGATTCCATCTCATCAGTTGCTTTTTTAGAAGTTTGAGTAATAGCAGTAATGATAGCATCTTCTAAAGTTTCAATAGTATCTTCATCAACTGATTCTGGGTTTTCAGGATTAATTAGTTCAGCAGAAAGTTTGATAGATTTGAATTTACCTTGACCATCACAAACGACTTTAACAGCACCATTTAATGCTTCACCTGATACTTCTGTGTTAGTCAATTCATTTTGTACATCTTTCAACTTTTTTTGGATATTTTGTGCTTGTTGCATCATTTGCATAATATTCATAAAACATTACCTCCCTAAAATTATCCTAATTTTACCCCTTAGCTTTTTTATTATACAATAAAATTATGAAAAATCGTACATATTTAAACGAAAGTGTAAAAAACGGTTATATGTTGAGGTGGAGTAGAATGCCGTTAGCGGTATATATTGCACCTATGAAATTTTACTCAAAACGTAGTGAGAGTGCGGTTTACAACAAACTTGTATACAAGGCTTTAGAAGCATGGGAACGAGCTAGTGAGGGTTTGGTAAAGTTTAGAATTGTAAACTCTCTTTACGATTCACAGATTAATATTGACTGGAGAAGAGTTGATAGAAAAGCTCTTGGACATTGTACGTATAACTATAACAACCAACAAGTTTTGTATGGTGCAGATGTTTCTATAGGGTTAACAGATGGGACAATTCACCAACAATATGATTCAGAAGACGAAGTTTATCATACGATTTTGCACGAGATTGGACACGCTTTGGGATTAGGACATAGTCCTTATAAATCAGATATAATGTACACTCCGCACCAGTATGGAATTGTTAGTTTATCAAGAAACGACGCATATTCAATTCAATGTTTATATTGTTTACCTCCTGCTACACCTGTTAGACAGATTGCAGCTCAGTATTCAGTTATGACTGATTCTGATATTGATTTGGTTATATCAAAACTTGATGAAAAATATAAAGAAGAGGTAAGTGGCGGAACTACTGAACAGCAGATTCAGATGCCACAACAAAAACAGAGAGATTTGTTAGACGAAACCAGTGGGATTGCAGATATACAGAAATATAATTTAATGATACAAAGCGTTGGTTTGTCGAATAATATGCAAAAGTTTTTTATTGACCAACATAGAAAAAGTAATCAGTAGGTGACAGTT
The DNA here is from genome assembly GCA_002103075.1 of Candidatus Gastranaerophilales bacterium HUM_9. Classification (GTDB taxonomy): domain Bacteria; phylum Cyanobacteriota; class Vampirovibrionia; order Gastranaerophilales; family Gastranaerophilaceae; genus UBA2883. The sequence continues at coordinate 149,155 of DABG01000009.1, forward strand.
TGGAACGTCATTGCGAACGATTGAACGGTATGCAATGTATTAAGTGCGGCAATCCATAAACCAACAGTTCTGCATGTTCAAGGGGATCCTTCGGTCGTTTCACTCCCTCTGGATGACAGGCTAGAACAGTCATTCAGAGCGTGCAATAAATATTTTTTGAGGAAAGCGAAGAATCCCTGCGTACATAAAAAGGCTTTTTCTGGATTACCACGTCGCTCACGTTGTTCGCTGTCTTGGATTATTCGGGATTTCGCAAAAGCGTGGTTTTGCTCAACCTTACGGGTTGGGTCACTTCGTGACACGGCACCCTACCGAAAATCCGCTCCTCGTAATGACGTGTAAAGAATCCCTGCGTACACTTTTCTTAACATTACTTAACAAAACGCCCATTTTTGTAACAATTTCGTAAACTTATTTGTACTTTTGTAACAATTTCTAATAATCTACCCCTTAATATTAAAGTTATTATAGCTTATGTCGTTACCTTTATTGAAGCACTATATATATTAGTGCAAGTATTAGGGAAACGTAAAGGAAAATCGCTCAAGTTATGGGAATGTCATCTTCACAAGCTAGATTATTGAATTTGACCTCAAGAATGCACCAGATTGAATACAAGGCTGCAAAACTTGAAGCTGAAAAATTACAGATGGCAAATCAATCTTCTCGTGTATACAACGAATACCTTGAAGCCCTAGACAAAACTTCAATCAACGTAAACATCTTAGGTCAAGATGCATCAATCACAAACACACCAATAACAGCTGATATGATTTATCAATATGGTGGGTTAAGTGACCAATACGCTCTTGTTACCAAAGACAACAAAACATTGATTTCATCAGAATTACACGAAAAATATAAAAATACTAATTCCTTATCAGAATTCTTGGCTAACATTGGAATCAATGACACATTCCAACAAACAGTTCACCATTCTGACCCAAACCCTGCTTATCAAAACGCCGTTCAAAACTATCAAAACGACCACGCACAATGGACTACAAACAAGACAGCTTTTGATAACTATCAAACAGATTTGAATAGCTACAACACAAGATATGCAAACTGGCAAACTCAAAATGCTGCATACACTCAATACCAAACAGATTTAGCAAACTACAACACAGAACACGCTCAATGGGTTGCTAATTCTAACGATTATAATAAATATCAAACTGATTTGGCTAAATATAACCAATTACACGCAGCTTGGGAAAACTCAGCAAACAACTATAACGACTATGTGACAGCTCACACTCAATGGGAAACTGACCACGCTGCTTGGGTTACTCGTAGAGATGCATATAACACATACTTAACTCAACAAGCTGCTCACGATAAATGGGTAATTGATAAAAATGCTTATAACCAATATCTAAGTGATAAAGCAGCTTACGATGCTTGGGAAGCACAAAACCCTGAATATGTAAAAGGTGATCCTGATCAACCTTGGTGGGAAACTAGTGAAATTGACAATTCATTGGCATCAGACTTCGTTACAGCAGGTGCATTTTGCTACAACCAAGCCGCAAATAATAATAGTGTTGGCTGTTACGGACACGTACTTGTTAACATGGTAGATTTTGATGGTGTTACCCATAAAGGACTTACATACCAAACATCACTTGGTGATAATATACGATTCTCTACTTATGGTGGTTTAGAGATAGGTCTGGATTCTGAACAACATAATGAAACAGCATTACAATATAGGCAAACATTTAAAGAAGTATCAGATGTTGTTGATGCAGGAGCAAAAGTAAATACTACAGGTTCAACTTGTACAGTTACAAGTTCTTCATCTAATTATGAAAAATTATTGAGTAAATTTAATGTTGATGGAACAGCGAAGAGCTTAAAACAATGGATTGTTGATTTATATTATATTACAGAAAATAAATCAAGCATAGACGGTTATCCATCTGATGCTGAATTTTGTACAAGTATCACAGATATTCAAAATACATTGTCTGGATCATTAACAAGATTTAATGAACCAGTTTACAATCAAGCAGTTACAGATTGGGAAAACAGAAGAGTTCCAGAACCTACACCTGTAGCAGACCCTGGAGCTGAACCTACAGTAACAGTTGCACCTGCTCCTGGAGCTGAACCTGTTGAACCAACTTATGTAGCTGCACCTACAACAGAACCTACACCACCTACAGTTGTTGCTCCTCCTGGGGCTGAACCTACTGCACCTACAGTAGTTGCTAACCCTGGACCTGCTCCAACTAGACCTACAGCCGTTGCTGACCCTGGAGCTGAACCTAAATTAGACGATTACATTGCTGGTATAAATAAAACTAAGGAATGGGACGAAGTAGTTAATCACGCTACATTCTCAAACAAAGATCTTGCTCAATGGTATATCAATGTTTGGTGCAAAATGGAAGGCTTAAACGACACACCAAGCGTTGAAGAAACTATCGTTCACGATGATGCTACAAATACAAACAAAGCTATCTACAGTGTTCAAGATAGAAACAAATCTTTAACTACTTATGGTAACAACCCATTCTCAAATGCAGTTGAAAACGACAACTATATTGTAATTGATGATGCAAAATTAAAAGACAATACTTGGATTACAAATGCTGTTCAATCTGGTGTTGTATTATTCCAAGTCTATGACAAATCAAAGGGTGGTTTCTCTGATACATCAGTAGCTACAAGTACGAACCTTAATGAAGTTGAAGATAGCAGCGAAGTTAAAAAAGCAGAAGCAAAATACGAAGCTGATATGAAGAAAATCGATAACAAAGATAGAAAATACGATTCTCAACTTGCAGCACTTGAAACAGAAAGAAATGCTATCAAAGAAGAAATGGAAACCCTAAAAACCGTTGCTAAAGAAAACGTAGATAGAACATTCAAGTTGTTCTCATAGGGTGAGGCTACTAAGTTATGTCATTCAGAGCGGTTTGTGTGTATTCTTTAACGCAAGCGTGGAATCCCTGCGTACACTTTAATTGAGACCCTGAAACAAGTTCAGGGTGACTAAAACTAAATAATAACCGTCATTGCGAACGATTAAACAATCTGTAAAGTATTAAGTGCGGCAATCCATAAATCAACGGTTCTGCATGTTCAGGGGGATCCTTCGGCAAATCTTTATAAAATTGTTTCCTTGCCTCTGGATGACAGGCTGGAACCGTCATTGCGAACGATTAAACAATCTGTAAAGTATTAAGTGTGGCAATCCATAAATCAACAGTTCTGCATACTTGAAAATGGCTTTTTCTGGATTACCACGTCGCTCACGTTGTTCGCTCCTCGTAATGACGTGCAAAAATATTCTTTAGAGACCCTGAAACAAGTTCAGGGTGACTAAAACTAAATAATAACAGTCATTGCGAACGATTAAACAATCTGTAAAGTATTAAGTGCGGCAATCCATAAATCAACAGTTCTGCATGTTCAGGGGGATTCTTCGGTCGTTTCACTCCCTCTGAATGACAAATTAGATACATCATAACGCAAGCGTGGAATTTCTGCGGAAACTTTGAAAAACCCTACAGAACTTCCCTGACAGCCTTTGCAAGTTCTTCTGCAATAACCCTATGTGATACTTTATCATAATGTAATCCATCTATTTCCGATACATTAACCTTATTCCTAAAGTCAATATAATAACACCCTTTTTTATCTGCAACCTTTTTCCAAATATCTGCCAAATGTTTTGATTTCTCAATAGATTCTTTATCAAAAAAATAGTTAAAATGACAATTTAAAACGCTCGGTTTGATTATAGAAGGTGCAACTACCAAAATTTTTGTATTGAAATTCGTTCTAATAACATCTATATATTCTTCAAACCCAGCCTCAAGGTCTTCTAAACTCGGATTGTAAAATTTCTGTAAATCATTTGTCCCAATAGCAGACACAATAAGGTCAATACCGTACTTTGAATACTTTTTTACAAACTCTTTTCCTATAAATTTTTCACCGTCTTGGTGATTTACAAAGCACGCTCTATTATTACAGCCACCCTCAAAAATCTTATATCCATTACCAAGCAATTCGCCTAACAAAGCTGTCCATCTAACATCTTTAGAATATCGTTCACCACTTTCTGCTATATACCCAAAAGTATTACTATCCCCAAAACACAAAACATTCTTAGTCATACAAACACACCCACTCAATATATTTAAAAGGGGGTGAATTACACCCCCTTAAATTTTATCCCTTAACTACTATATTAACCAATTTCTTTGGTACAACAATCGTTTTCACAATCTCTTTTCCAGCAGTTAATTCCTTAATCTTCGGACTATTCAAAGCAACTTCTTTCATCTCATCGTTACTTAATCCCTCGTCTACAGAAATCTTGTCCTTAACCTTGCCATTAACTTGAACAACCAAAGTTATTGAACTCATCTTAGCCAAGTTTTCATCATATTTACACCATGGTTCTTCATGGATAGAATTCTTTCCACCTAGCTCATGCCAGATTTCATCAGACATAAATACAGTAACTGGTGACATCAATTTAATCAATGAAAGAACTGCAAAACTGAATACGTTCTTATCTTCATCAGAAAATTCTTTTTTCTTGCCAACCCAGTCATAGATTGAATTTGTCAATTCTCTATATCTTGAGATTACTGTATTGAATTGAAAATCGTTAGAAATATCGTTTGAGATAGACTTAATCGCCATGTGAACAACTCTTACTAAATCGTCATTTTCTTTAGCCAATTTTTCAGGAAGTTTATAATCAAAAACAATATTTTCTTGATTTACTGATGCTAATCTCCAAACACGGTTTAAGAATTTGTAACAACCCTCAACACCAGCATCTGACCAGTCAAAATCTCTTGCTGGTGGGCTATCAGAAAGAATAAACAATCTTGCTGTATCAGCACCATAGTTTTCAAATATTTCATCAGGGTCAACAGTGTTACCCTTAGATTTTGACATCTTAGAGCCGTCTTTCAGTACCATACCTTGAGTAAGTAAGTTTTTGAATGGTTCATCAAAATCTAACAAACCTAAATCTCTCAAAGCCTTAGTAAAGAATCTTGAGTATAACAAGTGCAAAATAGCATGCTCAATACCACCAACATATTGATCTACTGGCAACCATTTGTTAACAAGGTCTTTATCAAAGCATTTTTCAGGATTTCTAGCATCTGCATATCTTAAATAATACCAACTTGAGCATACAAACGTATCCATAGTATCCATTTCTCTAACAGCATGACCACCACAAACAGGACAAACTGTATCTTTAAAGGTAGGTGATGTTGTTATAGGTGATTTACCAACAACAGAGAAATCAACATCTTTTGGTAATCTTACAGGAAGCTGATCTTCTGGCACTGGTTGAATACCACATTTGTCACAGTAAACAACAGGGATAGGAGCACCCCAATATCTTTGTCTAGAAATCAACCAATCTCTTAGTCTGTATTGGGTCTTGAATTCTCCAAATCCACCATCTACAGCTTTTTGTATGATAGCTTTCTTAGCTTCTGTATTTTTCATTCCATCAAATTCGCAAGAATTTATTAATACGCCCTCATCTGTGTATGCTTCTTCTTTGCAATCAGATGGATTATCAGGATTAGTAATAACTATCTTCATAGGAAGATTGTATTTTTTAGCAAACGCAAAATCCCTTGTATCATGTGTAGGAACAGCCATAACAGCACCAGTACCATATTCAACAAGAGCATAATCTGCTGTCCACAATGGGAATGTTTCGCCAGTGAATGGATTAATACAATGTGTACCCAATGGAACACCTGTTTTTGGTCTATCAGTAGAAAGACGTTCTATCTCAGACATCTTTCGAGCATTTGCTCTATATTCTTCAACAGATTTCTTGTTTTCAGGAGTTGTTAATTTATCAATATCTTTATATTCAGGTGCAACAACCAAATATGTAATACCGTGAACTGTGTCAGGTCTTGTTGTATAAACAGGAACTTCTAATTCTTCACCATTTGGTGCATCAACAACTTTAAATCTAAAAATAGCACCTGTTGATTTACCTATCCAGTTAGCCTGCATAGTTTTTACATTATCACCCCAACCATCAAGCAAATCTAAATCCTTTAGTAAAGTTTCAGCATAATCAGTAATCTTAAAGAACCATTGTGACAAGTATTTCTTTTCAACAACGCTGTCACATCTCCAGCATTTGCCGTCAATAACTTGTTCATTTGCCAAAACAGTCCCACACTTTTCACACCAGTTTACTGCTGCTTCTTTTTTGTATGCTAAACCTTTTTTATATAGTTGCAAGAACAACCATTGTGTCCATTTATAATATTCTTCTTTACAAGTCGCAACTTCTCTATCCCAGTCATAAGAGATACCAAGCCTCTTTAATTGTCCAGTCATATAAGCAATGTTTTCATCAGTCCACTTAGCAGGGTCAGCACCGTGTTGCATAGCTGCGTTTTCAGCAGGCAAACCGAAACTATCCCAACCAATTGGATGCAATACATTGAACCCGTTCATTTTTTTATATCTAGCAATTACGTCTGTTATCGTATAATTTCTAACATGACCCATATGCAATTTACCTGATGGATATGGAAACATCGATAATGCGTAATATTTTGGTTTGTCATTGTCATCATAAGTTTTAAAAGTATTGTTATCTTCGTAATACTTTTGCCATCTTTTTTCTAATTCCTGTGGAAAATAAGATTCTTTCATTTCTCCCCCAATCTTCTTACTTTCATAATTATACAACAAAAAATTTTATACCAAATTTCTTAATATTCTATGAAGCATTTTTCATTAAGTTTTGTAAAAAATACGTAAAAACATGTTAATAAATTAGCAAAATTAGTTAATTTTGTGTGTTTATATATATGTGTGTGATAGAAAAATGGAGTTAGTGTTATGCTAGGTATTCAAAGTCAACCAAATGTAATGACGCCACGAGTAGCTTTCAGGGGTGGTGTTTCGGATATTAAATACGATATTGAATCCGAAAGAGATGAAAAAGTAGATCAATATACTAGAGATCAGGCGGATTGGAACGAATTTGCTGACAACCTAGAAAACTCTAATAGCAAAGTAGCCAAGAAAGCTAGCAAAGTTGTAAGATTTGGTGCAGCCTTAATCGGTGTTGCAGCAGCTTTCGTTGGTGCTAAATATGGTTCAAGACTTACAATTGAAACCCTAAAATCTTTATCAAAAAGTAAAACAGCACAATCTGTTATTGATGGTGCTAAAAAAATGAAAGAACCTGCAATGAAAACTCTTGATATGATTAAAGAGGGTGCAAAAAAAGTTGCAGATTCTCCAGCTGCTAAAGATTTGTTCAACAAAGTTAAATCATCAAAAATTGGAGTTAAAGTTGGTGAAATGGCTGACAAACTTATGAAAAACGAAAAAATCACTAAATATGCAGAACCATTAAAAAACACTATCAACTCTATCAAAGACACAAAAATTGATGGAAAGAAAATTCAAAACTTCGTAGAAAATGCAATGGCAGTTACAACAACTGGTTCTGTAATTGTTGATGACTTGGCTGGCAGAAATGATGAAAAATCTGCTACTGAATTAGCAGCAGGTGTGTAGGAGATAAAAATATGGACGCTGTAACATCAAGTACTGGTAGATATTATACAAACAATGGTTATCACAATGTAAAACAAAAAGTTCACGATAACTCAACCCAAATGACAATCGATGGTTCTGCTGGGTTAGCAACTTTCGGAGCTATCAGAAACTCAGGTAAAATCGGTAACAATGTTGTTAGAGCAATCGAAAACTCTAAGGCAATAAAAGTTGACAAACAAGCTAAAATTTTAAAAATTATATCTAAATGCAAACCTATTGCGAAATTTGCTAACAATCCTGTTGTAAAAGGAACGGCAGGTGTACTTGGTGGATTGTCAGCAGCAACTGCTCTTGTTGGTTCAACTGCCAAAATAGCTGATACTTGCAGTTATTTACAAGGATTAAACCCACACACAAATAACTATAACGCATAACAAGTTTTATATAAAAAGGCAGGACGGTTAGAAGAACCGTCCTGCCTTTTTTCTGTGTTCGCAGGGATTCTTCGCTTGCCCTAAAAGATATTTATCGCACGCTCTGAATGACATACCCAGACAGTCATTCAGAGGGAGTGCAACGACCGAAGAATCCCCCAAAACATGCATAATTATTTCTGGATTGCCGCAATAACGATTAGCGATTATTTAAATCTATAATTCAGAATCTATAATTCAGAATCTGTATTCAAAATTGCAATAAATTCACTTGCTATTTTTGCGTTCCATTTTTTATCAATATCTTGTTTGATAATCTCAATTGCGTCTTGTTTTGTCATTGCTTGTCTATATGGACGAGGTTCAATTAACGCAAAATACGCATCTATAATTAAAACAATTTGAGAACATAATGGAATATTATTTCCAGCAGTATTATATGGATAACCTGTACCGTCCCAATTTTCGTGGTGATGTACAATTATTGGAATAACACTATGTATAGCCGAAATTGGTTCTAAAATTTCTCTTGCTGCAATCACAGGATGTTTTTTTATTGTTGCCTTGTCTTCTTCTGTTAGAGGTGTGCGTTTTTGCAACAATTCTTTTGGCAACATTGTATTCCCAATATCATATAATAATATCGCAACTTTCAAGTTATCAGTATCTTCTTTTGATAGTTCAAAACGTTTTGCCAACAAATTCGCAGCCATAATTTTTTTCTTTGTAGAACCATTTTTATGGTTAGGATTGTATGTCAAAGACAACATATCAGATAGTGTATACAAAGTTTCTTTATGGCTTTCGGAAGAATTACTATCCAAAACTTTTTTCATTTCTAATAATTTTCCCTCATCAAACGGAATATTTTTATTCTTCAAAATTTCACTCAATGATTTGATTGCAATATCTTTCCATGAATCAATAGTTTTTGGATTTGCAATAGTAACTCTGTTTCTACCATTTTTCTTTGAAGTATACATAGCATAATCTGTTAATTCCATAAGCTCTGTTAAATTATCAGAGTGTTCACCATAGGTTGCAACCCCAATACTTGCTGTAACGTTTCCTATAACCTCAATACGAGTTTCTTCTATAGCTTTTCTAATTCTTTCTGCTGCAATCAAACCACCATTATGGTCAACCCCAGGAAGCAATATATTAAACTCTTCACCACCCATTCTTGCTGCAATATCAATAGAACGAGCATTCTTTTTAATTACATCAGCTACAGTTTTAATCGCTATATCCCCGCAAGAGTGACCATATTTATCATTAATTTGTTTTAAGTGATCTAAATCTAATCCTATAATCGTAAACTTTTGATGTTGACGTGCAGCTCTTAGCATTTCTTTTTGTGACTCTTCTTCAAAATAACGTCTATTATTCAAGCCTGTCAAACTATCAGTAATCGCCTGTTCTTTAACTGTTTGAAACAAATTAGCGATAGTTATTGCAAGTTCAATTTGTTTCGCAAAAAGTTCTAAAAATGTTATTTCTGCTTCTTTTGCATCAGCTCTTGATGACAACACAATCAATGAGCCAAAGTGTGTTCCATTACTTTTTAATGGAACTAAAATATATGATGAGATATGAGCTTCATGACAAAGTTCTTGTACAGAATCCTTGTTTATATCTCTTAACGTATATTCAATAGCAGAACGAACGTCTTTGCTATGATAAATCTTGTTTGACTCAATATGTTCTTCAACCTCTTGTATTGAACTCCAGTAAAGTCTTAAATCGTGAATTGATTTACCAGAATATTTTATGATATCGTCTGCAAACTGGCATTTTGAATCAGCTAAAACTTGTAAATACAAACCATCATTATCAGTTTTTTTCTGCAAAATACAACTGTATAAATATCCTAATTCACCTTGTAGACTGTTTACAATAGAATATAAAACATTAGATAATGGTTGCGAAGAATTCATCATTTCCCAGATGTGTTGAACCGTAACTAATCGCTGATTTGCAACTTTTAGTTCTTCTGTTCTCTCTTTGATTTCTGCTTCTAGTTGAATATTCTTTTCATAAACTTCATAGAAATCTTTTCTTGTTGCATAAATAGAGTTTTCTACGTCGTTTAATTTGTTTTTATATTCGCTTATTTTGTCCCAAAAACCCATTAGCTCCTCATTTACTTTTTATTTTTAAGATAATCTATTAATCCTAAAAGTGCGTACTTATATGAGTTTTCTTTAAATCCAACAACTTGTCCAATACAAACACCTGATAAATACGAATTATGTCTAAATTCTTCTCTTGCATGGATATTAGTCATGTGAACTTCTACTGTCGGAACAGCAACACCTGAAATTGCATCTCTCAAAGCTACGCTTGTATGAGTATAACCACCCGCATTAAGAATGATACCGTCATATACCCCCTTTGCGTTTTGAACGGTGTCAATCAGATCGCCCTCGTGGTTTGATTGATAGCAATCCAATTCAATACCCATTTCAGAAGCAAGTTTTACAAGCGAAGTTTCAATATCGCTTAAAACAAGATTTCCGTATTTTTCTGGTTCTCTCGTACCTAACAAATTTAAGTTAGGACCATTCATTAATAGTATCTTCATAATTCTCTAGTACAAGGATATACTTATTTGATGAGATTGTCAACCGTAATTCTTGATTACATATTAAGTACTACGAATTATTTTTTTTAAATACCTGAATACACAAATTATTATTTTAATTAATCTCTATAACCATTTGCAATGAAGTTATCTAAATCTTTAGTAGTTCTATCAATTTTATCCAACATCGCATCAGCTATTTGATAGTTCTTTGGTTGAGTTGGGTCTTGTAATGGATTTTGATAAGGCAAAGGTCCATTTACATCAACTTTAGGAACAAAACTTCTAGGGATTGTATCTGTTGTATTTTTGTTTGGATCATTTACATCAGGTTGTGCAGGTTGACTAGGGGTATTGCCACCTTGTTGTTGAGGAAAAGTTGGTGGCATAAATGGTTCACCCTTTACCATTGTTTGTGGAGCTGCATTGAATCCACCGTTTGGCAATGTGCTTGGTTGTTGTGTCGTATCTGGTTTTACGCCCAACAACTTTTGTTTTATTAAGTTATTGTTTGATAAAGAATTAACATCAACCTTGTCTAATCCTTTCACAGCTTCTGGGTTTGGTAAAATTCTTGGGCCAGAATATAACTGTGCACGACGTTCTTCTTCTTTTGCTTGTTGTTCTTTTATTTCATCTGGATCATAAGGTTTTCCAAATATTGCATGAGTTCCCAATGAAAGAACCTTATCCACAATCGGTGCAAATACAGCCATATACAAACCAAATCTTAATGGATAACCTGCTAAGTTTCTTGCAAAGTTTGGTAACATACGTTTTATATTGCCCATACGAGCGGTTCTTTTTGCTGCTCCTGTTAAACCATCAGTAGATTGTTTAAATGGTTGGAACTGTTCTAAGCCAACACTCAAAACTTCACCAACTTTTTTCATAACCCTACCAAACTTAGTAGTTGGAGCTGCAACGGTTTTTAATGCTTCAATTCTATTCTTTTCAGCAGTCCACTCAGCTAATGTTGCAAATCCACCATTCTTTGCTTTTTGATTAAACACCTTAAGTTCATCTTTAAATGATTTATAAGCATCTTTTGATAAACCTTGATTTTTCAAACCGTTTACACCATGCATACCAAGAAGTGCTAATGGCATTGAAACAACCCAAGATAGAGCATCAACAAAGCCCTCTACTAATGTACCAGCTTTTTGTTCTTTTGGTGCATCAACAGTGTTTTTTATAGAACTTGCTAATGGGAGAGCAACAAATAATGTATTGAATAATCCACCACCAAATGTTAAACCTCTCATTCCAAGTTTTGCCATCTTAGGCAAAAATCTTCCAAGTTTTGTTGCAGGTTTTGTCATAGATTTTAGTTTATTAACGTTTTGAGATAATTTTGGTGAAACAGTTGCTGCTTTATCTAAAGCAGCTTCTATAGTTGAAGAATGAGCCATAGGGTTTGATGAAACAACGTCCATGACTCCACCAGATAAACCTAGTTTATTAAGTTTAACTTGTTGTAATTGTTTACCTCTATAGTTTTCACTCATCTCACGCAAGTTTTCTAATCTTTGACTAGCACTAGCATAAGCAGGGTCTGATGGTTTCATACCTGCAATTCTATTTTCGTACCATTGAATAACTTGTGGTAATCTTTGTTCTTTTGCTAAGATTCTGTCAGTAAGTTTGTCACCACCAAGTTTTCTCATTTGAAATTCTTGAATTGCAGCTTTTTCATTTTTTATTTTACCAAATAAACCTGTTCCGTATTTTTGTTTTAAAGCATCAATTTCATCTTTTGTAGCACCACATTCTTTTAAAGATTTTGGTGTTTTTTCTGTAAAATTTTTCAATTCACTCATGGCTTCTTTTACGTCACATTCATTTTGTGATTCCATAAAAGTTGTAACCATTGAACACTCAGGTTTGGTCGGAGTCTTTTGCATTGCACTAAGCATAGGACTTTTATCTATGTATGCTTGAGCTTTTGTTTTGAAAGATGCCCAAGTAGAACCCATTCCTTTTACAACTTTGTTATCAACTAGTTTTGTACCAGATAAATAATCACCAAATTTGCCTAAACGACCAACAATACTTTTTTCATATTCTCCACCACAGCCTTTGTTAAACAAATCTGTACCTTTGTTTAATGCATACCAAGTTGGTATCATATATGCAGCTGATCTCAACATACTGTCGTCTTTAGGTGCTTGTTGAGGCGATGATTGAACTGATTGTTGTGTTGGTTGTTGAGCAGACTGAGTTTGTTGGTAAGTATCTGCTGTAGGAGTAGTGTCAACAGCATTAGGGTTACCTTTGAAGGCAACTCTTTTTACTTCCTTTTGTGGAGTAATGTTTGTATTTGAAGTTATATTGTTGTTAATTTCCTCAAACATAATAATCCCAATCTTAACTCTTGTTTATATAAAGTAGTTTTTTTTGAGAAAATTGCTATTTTGAGGAATATATTACAAAAAGTTTACAAAAACTATAATTGAGTTAAACAATAGGCTATGTTCTTATGAAACTCTTCTTTTGTAGAATTATTTTCTACAACAAAATCTGCTTTTTTTATTTTTTCATCTTGTTTCATTTGTGAATTTATACGTTTTTGTGCGTATTCTTTTGTATAACCATTTCTTTGTATTAAACGTTTTAAGCGAAGCTCTTCATCAGATTTGATAAAGATTATTTTATCAAAGAACTTTTCCCAACCAACTTCAAATAGCAATGGAACGGATATAAATACAAATTTTTCATCTTCATAAGTTTTAAAAACTCTTTTCATATCATCTAAAATCATTGGGTGGACAAGGTTTTCAAGTTTTGTTTTTAATTCTTCGTTATCAAAAACAAGTTTGCCTAGTTTTTCTCTAGATAATCTTCCGTGTTCAAAAACATCATAATCAACAAATGCTTTTGCAATTTCTGGTTTATCAATTAATATATCGTGGGCCATTACATCAGTGTCAAAGACTACATAATCATTTTTAAATAAATATTTTCCAAACTCAGTTTTACCTGATGCTATGTTTCCAACAATTGCAACTTTAATCATTTTTTGATTTCTCCAGTTTTGCGATATATTTTTTTAAATCTTTTAATTGAGAGGATTTTATCATACGTACTTGACCACGTTTCAATCCTTCTAAGCCAATCGTTGCGTGTTGAATACGTTTTAATGAAACAACAGGGTGACCTAAATAATCAAACATTTTTCTAATTTGGCGGTTTAATCCTTGTGTAAGAACAACCTGTAACATTGTTTCGTTTTTGTCAAACTCAATTACTCTAGCATCAGCGTAAGCTATTTTACCTTTTTCTATTTCTATACCTTTTGCCAATGTTTCTAAGTCATTTATTGTTATTTTGCCCACAACACTAACCGTATAAACCTTTGTAACCTTGACTGATGGGTGAGTTAATTGATTAATCAATTCGCCATCATTTGTTAAAATCAAAAGACCTGTAGAGTCTTTATCGAGTCTGCCAACAGGTTTAAGATGACGTAATTCTTTTGGTAAAACGTCATAAATAGTTTTTCTACCTTTTTCATCATCAGCGGTTGTAATATATCCTGCTGGTTTATAAAATTTATAATATTCGTGACGTTGAGGTTTTATTAGTTGTTTATCAATAACGACTTTATCTTTTGGACCAACCTGAAATCCAAGTTCTTTAACGATTTTACCGTTCACAAGAACTTTTCCTGCTTCAATCATTTCATCAGCTTTTCGACGAGAACAAAGTCCTGATGATGCGATAAACTTGTTTAAGCGTTGCATACAATATCCTCATTGAATGCGTTTGTGATAACTTCTGGTAAACGTCTATATAGCTTGCCGGCATTACTGATGGCAACAATTACTATTTCTGCAACAATAAAGACTTTTCCTGAATTTTTATCTGTTATTGTTTGAGTGAAAGTTATTGCAAGCGGAGTTTTTTTAGTAACCTTTGTTGAAATAACAATCTCATCATCTAATCTCGCAGATGCCTTGTATTTAACATTGATTGTTGCAACAGGTAGTGCGATGTCGTTTTTTGTAAGTTCAGGAAGATTTAACCCTAATTTTTCACAAAAAAGGACTCTACCTTTTTCAAGCCATCTTAAATATGTACCATGCCAGACAACTCCATAAGCGTCTGTGTCTGCGTAATAAACTTTTTCTTCAAATAAATGTTCCATAATACTTATTATTTTAGCACAAATTTATAAAATAATATATTTATGTTAGATAACAAGAAAATTAAATTTTACAAAAGCAAGTCCAACTATTGCACCAACTATAATGAACCATAGGACGTCTTTTTTCTTGGTTAAACTAACATATAAAAGTGTTAAAAACAGAATAAATGAACTTAATTGATTAGGATTTTTTGTTAATAAACTTTCTTGGATAAGGCTTAGTGCAACGACACTCAATAACGCACAGCCAGTAGGTTTTAGGATTGAAAGAATTGTTTGGACATAAAAATTATCTTTGTATTTTTTTAAGAGTTTTGAGATAAAAATAACGATAAATAAAGCAGGCAAGATTTCTGAAGCTGTAGCAACAAAAGCTGTTAAAATGCCACCGACTTTAAGACCAGCGTATGTTGCAACATTTATCCCTACTGGCCCTGGGGTAATAGATGCAACGGCAACCATTTGGGTTAAATCTTGTGCTGAATACCAATGGTAACGTTGAGATATATCCATAAGGAATGGTAAAGTTGCATATCCACCACCGAATGAAAATATTCCTATCTTCCCAAATTCTTTTATAAGATGAAGATATGTAGCTAGACTAGTTACCATTCTTTTCACCTCGTTTCTTTTCTAAGGCTTTATAGATAAGTCCAACTACTACTGTTACTATTATAGTTAATGCAGGTGAAAGATTTAGAGTCAGCATCAAAATAAGTGCGAATATGTATACTAGGTATGAAAATTTTGAGGTCATAGATTTGCCCCACATCTCACGAACAGATTCGATAATAAGAACGATAACTGCAACCCCAACACCCCATAAAAGACCTTGAACATAAGAGTTTGTAGTTAATTTAGTTAGAATTGATGCAAGGCACACAATCATCCAGAATGCATAGAAAACGAGCCCTATGATTGAGGTTAGGGCACCAAATTTGCCACGAATTTTGTATCCAACAAAGATTGATGTATTTATGGCAATAAGCCCTGGAAGTGATTGACTAAGAGCGTAGTATTCAACGAGTTCGTCATAGGTAATCCAACCACGTTTTTCAACGAATTCTGACTGCATAACAGGAAGAATAACATACCCTCCGCCTAATAAAATAAGTCCAACTTTTGCACAAGCACAAAAAAGTTGCCATAAACTAACCTTTTTCTTTTCCATAAGTATATTAAAACATAAACAATAGGCAAAATAAAACTTCACACAGATGGATTTTGTTACCTGCAGGAACTCGCAGGTGGGTGAACGCCTTGATAAATCCGTTTCCTGCTGGCAATTGTTTTTGCAATTGGCAGGTCTACTTCAAATATCGCTGAGTCAATTCTCCCTTTTGTTAAAAATGTAGGAACAAAATTAACACCTGTATGAAGTAATAGTATTATTACATATTTTTTATTTTATGGCAAGTGTTTGGTTAGAAATTTAATTTTTAGTGTTAAATAACTCATCATCTCTCAATAAATCTAAAAGTGGAGCTTTTCTACCATAACTAAAGTTATAAATATTTGCGATTTTATCTTTTGTTATAAAGTGATAATAAACATTAAACGATTTTGGCTCTACTCCTGCACCAAATTCTTCCACTTTTTCTGGAGTAATCATATTTTGTTCTTCATCAAGGACGTCAGAATAATTCAAACCTTCAAACGCACAGAAAGGTACTTGAGCTTTGGAGTCGTCTTTATAATATATAAGTCCAAATGTTCTACAAATCAAACCTCTGTTTTCATAAACGGAACAAGCATTGTTTATCAAAAACGGACATTCGTGAGTAAAGTTTTCTTCTGTATGTTTAGGGTGTTGTTTTAATAACTCTTGGATTTTATCTAAGATTATTTGTTTAGTTTCTTGAGGAAGTTTTAGAAAACCTTGTTTAAGATATTCTAATTCCATTTCAGAAAACGGATAATCTCCGTTTTGACAACATTTTGCACAACCCATCTTACATTTGATATAAGGTGCTTGATCCTCGAAATCCTTGTTTAATAAACCTTGAAAATAATCTAAAAACTCTAAGTAATTTTTTAACATCTTAACCCTCGAAAGTTGTTTTCAAATAAATAAAAAAGAGGTCAATATTTTGACCTCTTTTGTTATATCAAAAAAATTAGCAACAAACTAATTCTTTAAGATTTTTTTTTAGCAATTCAGCCTTGTCAACTGCTTCCCAAGGAACTATTAAATCAGTTCTTCCCATATGTCCATAAGCTGCTAATTTTTGGTAGAATTTACCGCCATTTTTAGCAGGCAAGTTTCTTAAGTCAAACTGTCTGATAATAGCCATTGGGCTAAGTTCAAAGTTTTCTTGAACGATTTCGCTAATTTCATCATCAGAAATTTTACCAGTACCAAAAGTATCAACAAAAACTGAAATAGGTTCTGCAACACCGATTGCATAAGCCAATTCGATTTCGCATTTGTCAGCCAAGCCAGCTGCAACAACATTTTTAGCAACATATCTTGCTGCATAAGCTGCTGATCTGTCAACCTTTGTTGGATCTTTTCCACTGAATGCACCACCACCGTGTCTAGAGTATCCACCGTAAGTATCAACGATTATCTTACGACCTGTCAAACCAGCATCACCTTGTGGTCCACCGATTACAAATCTTCCTGATGGATTGATTAAGATTTTTGTTTCACTATCAGGTTTGATTGCTTCTGATTCAAATACATAATCAATAACATATTTTTGTAAATCGTTTTTGATAATTTCTTGAACTTTTGAGTTGTTAGTAATGCCGTTGATTTCTGGGTCATGTTGAGTTGATAACAACACTGTGTGAATTCTTGCAGGTTTGTCGTCAACATATTCAACAGTTACCTGTGATTTACCGTCTGGTCTTAAGTAAGTCAACAAGCCTTCTTTTCTAACTTGAGCAAGTCTATAAGAAAGTTTGTGAGCCAAACTAATTGGTAATGGCATCAATTCAGGTGTTTCGTTACAAGCATATCCAAACATAATACCTTGGTCGCCTGCACCTAACTCTTCAGTTTCCATTGCAGAAGTATCAGCATTTTCTGAACGTGTTTCCAATGCTTTGTTTACACCGCCTGCAATATCTGTAGATTGTTCATCAATACTTGTTAAAACAGCACATGTGTTTGCATCAAACCCACCACTTGTTTCACCAATATATCCAATATTTTCTACTGTGTTTCTAACAACTTGTGGAATATCAACATAGCAATCTGCTGAAATTTCACCAGATACTAAAACCATACCTGTTGTTACAGTAGTTTCAGCAGCAACACGTGCTTGTGTATCTTTTGTTAAAAATTCATCTAAAATAGCATCTGATATTTGATCACATACTTTGTCTGGGTGTCCTTCGGTAACTGATTCCGAAGTGAATAAAAATTTTCTTGATTTCATAACCTTCTCCTTAATTTATATCTGACCGGTAAGGTTTTTAATTCCGACCCGGTATACATACATTATTTATATTGTATTACTAACACTTTATAATTACAAATAATGTTAAGCAATTCAGTTTTATTTATTCACATAAGTTTACTTTCTTGATAAAATAACATGTTTTTATTATAATTTCTATAATAGTAAATGGTTAAGGAGAGGTATTTAAAAGTGGCTAATTTGAATGACGGTGTAGGTAAAAAAATTGTAGAAGCATTGAAGAAACAATCAACAGGTGAAGTTGACACACCTTTATCACAACCTGTTCAAGAAGAAGAACAATTCAACACAGGTTTAGGTATTGATATTTCTGCATTAGATAGCTTGCAATCAAACGATATTTCTACACAAACTCCAGTTGAAGATTTTTCAAGCAAACAAATTCCTAACTTTGATGAATTCTTTAATGATGAAGAATTAAACAACTTGTCAGAACAAAAATCTTCATTTAGCGACTTTATGGCTCAACCGGAAAAATCAGAAGATGTTACAGAAATGCCAAGTAACATTATTATTCTTAAAAAACTTATCTCTCAATTGCCAAACGGTGTAACTAGACACACAGGGGCTCAGATTATTAAACAAACGATGGAAGCTCTTGGTATTTCTATGAAAAGTGTTTTAAATGAAGCTCAAGAGGTTCAAAACAACTTGCAAGTTTCATCTAAAGAATGCCAAATGATGATT
Source organism: Candidatus Gastranaerophilales bacterium HUM_9 (assembly GCA_002103075.1). Lineage (GTDB taxonomy): Bacteria > Cyanobacteriota > Vampirovibrionia > Gastranaerophilales > Gastranaerophilaceae > UBA2883. Next base: position 167,971 of record DABG01000009.1, read on the forward strand.
CAAGAATACAAAAGAAAAATTGTAGGTCTTGAAAAACAAGTACAAAACTATCAAAAACAATACAATGCACTTAATGACTTAATTAGTTTGTTTATACAAACGACTAAGTAATCAAATATTATTAAAGGAGATATGCCATGAAAAAAATTATCGCATTATTCGTATGTTTATTTGCGTTCAGTTTGCAATCTTTTGCTGCGACATGGGTTCCAGCAGATAGAGTTTCGACTGTAGGATTAAAACTTCTTACAAAAAGTGGTATCACTGCAAAAATTACTTTTAAAGTTGTAGATGGTGCTGTTGATAACTCAGATGTTGTTACAACAAAAACTGTTCAAGTAAGTTCAACAAATCTTTCTTATGCAGGAAACGACAATGAAGTTGCTGCAGTAATTGCAAATGAACTTGGTCACGTTATTTGTAATCATACAGACAAAGCTAAAATTAGAAAAATGGCTTTAAACAGACTTGGTGTTGATACAACAACTTCTGCTGCAACTTTAGCATCTACTCAACTTTCTGCAAAAGAAGAATCAGAAGCAGACCTTGTTGGTATCGACTTAATGATTAATGCAGGTTACAATCCATTGGCGATGGTTGTTCTTATAACTAAATACCCAGGGTCTACAATGGACGCACTTGTTGGCAGACCTTGTAACGCTGATAGAGCGATGGAAGCATTTAATTACTTGACTTATAGCTATCCTGCAAAAGTTAAAGCAGGTTACGCTTGTAACGAATACAGAAACTTCTTAACTTATGCTAATCCAATCGTTGAAAAGAGAAATGCTAATGCTAAGAGTTTATCTAAGTTCAAAAAAGAACAAGCAAAAAAACAAAAAATCAGAAGATCAAATATCGCTAAATACAAAATGTCTGGCGGTTTGAGTTCTTGGGGTGTTCTATACGATTCATTGAACACTAAAAAATAATTAAAAAAGAGCCTGTGAAAACAGGCTCTTTTAAAAATTTAAAAGATTAACTGGAGATTTTAGTTAAAGTAAACTATCACAACAAAAAGAGAATTTTATGAACAGAGAATTTCAATTATATATAGTTCCAACTCCAATAGGGAATTTATCAGACATCACACTTAGAGCAATTGAGGTGCTTAAATCTGTTGATATAATTGCATGCGAGGATTCAAGGGTTACTCAAAAATTATTAAATCATTATGATATAAAAACCAAACTAATTTCTTATCACAAATACAATGAAAAAAGCCGTCTTGAAGGAATGCTTAAACTGATAAATGAGGGTAAGAAAATAGCACTTGTATCAGATGCCGGAACACCAATGATATGTGACCCTGGAAATGTTTTGATTACAGAGTTGAGAAACAGAAATATTGAGATAACCTCACTTGCAGGTGCTTGTGCGGTATCAACCTTTTTATCACAAGTTCCACGTGATACAGAAAAATACACTTTTGTAGGTTTTTTCCCAAAAACTTCACAAACGGCAAAAGAACTTATATTAGAAAACGCATCAGCAAACACAGTTTTTTATGAGTCACCTAATCGAATTTTAGATACATTAGCTTTTATAAAAGAGATTAGAGGTGAAGTAAAAATTGCACTTGGACGTGAGCTTACAAAGATGTTTGAAGAAATAGTTATTGATAATGTATCAAAAGTTATTGAACATTTTTCTGATGGAATAAAAGGCGAAATAGTTTGTATGATTTATGCTGATAAAAACTCTGAAAAGGTGAATGTATCAGCACAAATTGAGCAACTTAAATCAAAAGGGTTTAAATCAAAAGAGATTGCCACAATACTATCAACATTGTTTAACCTTAATAAAAACGAGGTTTACAAACTAACGATGAATAAATAGACAAAGCGGTATGTTAGTAATACAATAGGTATTGAGGAGAATATTATGACTAACAATAACAACGAAGAAAAAATAATTGGTATCCCTAGAGGTATGTCTTATTTTGAACACTATCCATTTTGGTATGGATTTTTCAACGCTTTAGGAATAAAAGTAGTACTTTCTGGAAAAACTACAAAACAAACAGTTTCAAAAGGTGCAGCACTTGTAGTTACAGAAACTTGTTTACCAATTAAAATTTATGTTGGTCACGTTGTAGAACTATTAGAAAAAGGTATCAAAAGAATCCTTGTACCATCTATCCAATCAGTTGCTCCTAAAATTTATAACTGTTCTAAAATCAGAGGACTTCCTGATTTAGTTAGAAATGTTATTAAAGAAGATTTTGAACTAATTGAACCAACTATGGATAAATCTGCAAAGAATCAAGGATTTTACCAGTTCTTAAAAGAAAGTGTTGAGTGCTTTGGTATTACAGATTTTAACACAATAAGAAACGCTTCAAAAGAAGGTTGGAAACTTTTTAATAACTTTAATACAATGATGAGAAATGGTATTCCTTATAAAACAGCTTTATCAAACGCATTGAATGGTAAAATTGTATTAGGAAACGACTCAAAAAAAGATTATCCTATTTCTGTAGCTTTGGTTGCACATGGATACGACGTTTTAGATGATCAAGCATCTATGAAGATATTTGATAAATTAGATAAGATGAATGTAAAAGTATACTCAACTTATCAACTTACAGATGAGCAAAAAATAGAAGGTTTGAATACACTTGAACAACGTATGTACTGGGCAAATGAGCTTGATATGACAGGTACAGCAGGACATTATTTAAAAGATAATAAAATAGATGGTCTTGTAACAGTAAACTCTTTTGGTTGTGGACCTGATTCATTAATGATTGAAAAGATTGTTAGAAAAGCAAAAGATTTTTCAAAACCTATTTTAACACTTACAATTGATGAACACACAGGTGAAGCTGGATTTATTACAAGATTAGAAGCGTTTGTCGATATGTTGTACAGAAAAAAACGTGCAGCAGAAAAGAACGCATCTAAGACAAGGGATAGTGAATTCACACCAAATACAAACATTTGCGAAAATATTTGTTCGTAAAAAGATGTCATTGCAAACTGTTTAATCGCTCGTAATGACGAATAAAATCATTATAATAAAAACAGGCTTTCATATTTGAAAACCTGTTTTTATTTCTAATTAAATTTTTAAATCTAACTATTTCAATGCAACTGTAATATCAGCTTCAATTGCAACTTTACCATTTACTGTACCAACACCGTGACATTTGCAGATAGGACCTTTTACTTTAGTCAATTCTACGTGCATTTCTAATTTGTCTCCAGGTCTAACAATGCTTTTCCATCTTACATTATCAGCTCCTGCGTACAAAGTTAGTTTTCCTTCGTATTCAGGCATGCTCATTAAGATAGGTGCTGAACATTGTGCCAACGCTTCTAATTGTAATACACCAGGCATTACAGGGTTTCCAGGGAAGTGTCCTTGAAAGAATGCTTCGTTCATAGTCAAGTTTTTATAACCTTTTGAATATTTCCCTGGTACACATTCGGTGATAGCATCTACTAACAAGAATGGATATCTATGAGGAATCATTTCCATGATTTCCATAACATTCATACTGATAGTTTCTTCTTTAACTTCTGTCATCATCTACTCCTTATTTTACCTTTACCAATTTATCTTTTAATATTTTTGCAACCTTGATATGAACAGCGTGTCCAGCTTCTTTTACAAGAATTTGACATTTCATATCTAAAGGTGATACTCCTGTTTGGAAAATATCCCCAAACAAATCTAATAATTTATGTTTAATAGGTTCTTTTTCTGAACGCAACTCTGTTGTGTAACCTTCATCTGTTAACCCTACTGTGTTATCAATAGTCACACCTTGAGCAAAACCAAGCATCTGGAATTTTTTCAAATCTTTATAGAACCCAAATGTTCTTGCTTCAATTATTTCTTCTGCGTTCTTTTTATCAAAAGACACCCATTGATGACGTAAATCATCGTGGTCATAATTTACTGAATAAGTGATATTCAAATCATTGTCTGGCAAAATAACCATACTTGTTTTGCCGTTTAAGTAATATACAGGTTCTTTTACTGTATAAAACTGACGTTTTTTAGGTTTATCAACTAGTCCAGCTTCGTTAAAAAGTCTTACCCATTCTTTTGAACTGCCATCAAATACAGGAAACTCTTCTTCTGATAGATAAACATCAATAGAATTAAGTCCTAAGAATGAACAAGCCGCCATAAAGTGCTCACATAAACCTACTTTATATTTATAACCACCCAAAAGAGTACGATTATTTCTGCTACCGAGTTGAACCCAATGGTCAGTTGCGATAACATTATCAACACAAGCCTCAAAACTCTTATCTTCTTGTTTAACAAACAGCCTGATAACACCTTTATTTGAAGGTTTAATTACAACTTCACAGTCATAATTCTTCATCAAAGTATTTCCTTTTGTTCGTATCTCTTTTGCAATCGTTGTCATTTTTATAACCTACTCTTCTGATTGAGAATTTTCAAAAGAAGTCAAAAGTGGTTCATATTTTTTGAACTTCTTAATCAATTCACCAGCATCTTTCATAATCTTCAATTGTTTAATAAATTCTTTTCTTGGAACCGCTGGAGCACCAACAACAATTGATTTTTCAGGGAAGCTCTTAGTTACACCAGCTTTTGCTGCAACAATTGAATCATTACCGATTTTGATATGATCAGCTAGACCTGCTTGACCAGCAAGAACTACTCTATCACCAATCACACAGCTACCAGCAATACCAACTTGTGAAACTATCATACAACCTTGACCAATTCTACAGTTATGACCAATCATAACTAAGTCATCAATTTTTGTATTGTCACCAATTGTTGTATTTTCAATTGTACCTCTGTCGATTGTTGTGTTTGCACCAATTTCAACATTGTTACCGATTACAACTGAGCCAATTGAATTTATTTTGAAGATAACGTGTTCCGCAGCTGATGTGTCTTGAATTTTGCCATCTTTTCTAGCTTGTTCAATGTTATTTGGATTTTCAGTAACGAAACTGAAACCGTCTGCACCAAGAGAAACTCCGTGGTGAAGAATTACTTTATTACCAACTTTTACTCTATCACCGATATTAACACCTGGGTGGAAGAAACAATCTTCACCGATAACTGCGTTATTACCGATATAAGAATTTGCAAGAATTTTTGTATTGTCACCTATTGTTGCACCTTTTGCAATTACAACATTTGGTCCTAATGAAACATTTTTACCTAACTTTGCTTCAGGATGAACTACTGCAGTTGGGTGCACACCCTCATTTGTTTCAGGTGCTTCATAAAACATTGTTATCAATTTCATCATTGCTAATCTTGGTCTTTCAACCTCAATAGTTGTAAAGCCATCAATATTAACACCAAACGGCACTAGTGCAGCTTTTGCTTTTGTTTTTGAAAGATTTTCAATTTCTTCTTCACCTAATGCTAATGCTAATGTATTTTCATTAGCCAATAATGGTGGAGCAATATTTGTAATCGCAACATTTGCATTCTTTGTTAACATACCACCTGTAATTTTTGCAAGTTCTTCTAAAGTAAAAGATTTCATTTTCTACTCCTTATTATTTATCTTTTCTATTATATTTGTTGTAGATTTTCCTTGTACAAAGTCTATGAATTCAACCCTTGTACCATTCTTAATCATAATATCTCTTTCAGGTAAAGTATCCATTGTGTAATCAGCACCTTTTGTGTAAACATCAGGTTTAATTTCATCAAGTAATTCTGCTGGACTATCCTCATCAAACATTACTACAAAATCAACACAACTCAAAGCCATTAAGACTTCTGCTCTGTCATTTTCGTTGTTTATTGGACGTGAATCTCCTTTTATACTCTTAACGGATTTATCAGAATTTAATAGAACAATAGAATAATCAGCAAACGTCTTTGTTTTTTGCAAATATCTAACGTGTCCTACGTGTAAAATATCAAAACAACCATTTGTTGCTACTACAGTTTTTCCTGCATCGTGTAATTTTTTTACAAATTCTGTGATATTTTTTCTACCTAAAAGTTGTCCCATAATAACTCCTAAAATAATTATACCAAAAAAGAAGTTACAAGCAGACTAAACGTAACGAATAATTAAGTTTTTTATAGAAATTTGTTGGGTAAATTTTAGAGCAAAATGTTTCAACCTCTAGAGTTTTAAACATTGAAAAATTTTGCACTACTTAAATAACTAAAAAATAACTATTTAACAACAATCTACTGCATTTTAACCTTATATTGTTTTAAAATTTTTGCTAAGCAAATTGATAAAATTATTGTCAAAATTAAAGAGGAAACGGTTATCCCTATCCATGAACCTATTAAATACATTTTTTTATAGACACTCAAATATGTTCCTAAAGATACCCCGACTATAAGGTAGGCAATAAAGTTTGCTATTAAGATGAATTTAGTTTTCTTTATTCCTTTATAAACACCACCAAGTGTAGTTTGTAGCCCATCTGTTAATTGGAAAATCGCAACAACTACCATAATAGGAACGATTACATTAATCAGTACAGGGTCTTTTGTGAAGATTGTTGCACATTGATAAGGGAACAATGCAAAAATAGCACTAGCAAAGAACATAAAGCATACTGTGATTAGTAATCCATGCCTGATGTACGCAAACATCTCAGGGTAATTTTTTGCTCCGTTTGAGAACCCCACTTTTACAGCAAGTGCGTTTGATACGCTAAAAGGAACCATATACATTGTACTTGTTAAAACCCACATAATATTGTGCGCTGCAGCATATACCCCTGAAAATTTTCCTAGAAGTATTGCTATATAGTTAAATGAAATAAATTCAATCATGATTGCAGCAGAGATAGGCAATCCAATTTTGATAAGTTGTTTATAATAATCTTTTTCAGAATACTTTTTAAAGTTAAATTTATAAAAACAAAATGCCAATAAAACAATTGCAGTAAAGTATCGAACAAGTGTTGTTGCAATAGCCAATCCTTTTACACCCATTTCTGGAATACCGAACATACCAAAAACAAAAACATAGTTTAAGAATAGATTTAAAAATACAGATAATATCATTAAAACATTTGGAAAAACAACTATTTCATAGGATTGTAAAAACTCTTTTAAAGCAACATTTATCTCTATACCAAGAATTGAGAATGCAACGATTATTGTATAAATTTTTATATCTGCTAATAATTGTGCGTTATAGTGCAAGAAATCAAGAGCAGGAATATATGCAAGAGTTAAAATAGTCATTATTATAGAAATAATTGTCGCAAACTTTAAAGATGGAAAAAAATATCGCTTTGCGTTTTGGCGTTCACCTCGTTTGTTAGATAAAAGTGGAGATATTCCAACTGTTAGACCAACTCCAAACATTACAAGAATAGAGTGAATAGAGTTTGCAATACTGATTGCAGCAAGAGCTGAGGTTGAATAACGACCTGCGACCAAACAGTCGGCAGCTCCGAGCATGACAACACCAAGATTTCCTAAAATAATTGGTAATGCCAACTTAAATAGTTCTTTTATGTATTTAGATTCGACTAGTTTCATAATTATTTGTTTATTTATTTATAAACATACAGTCCCCATAGCTGTAGAATCTGTATTTGTTTTCAATAGCATGCTTGTATGCATTAAAGATGCATTCTTTTGACGTTAGTGCAGATACAAGCATTAATAGTGTTGATTTTGGCAAATGGAAGTTTGTTATGAGTTTATCAACCACTTTAAATTCATAAGGTGGATAAATAAACAAAGTTGAAGCAGAACGGCATGCCTGAATTTTACCAAACTCTTTGTATGCTGATTCAAGAGTTCTTACAGATGTCGTACCAACCGCAACGATTTTTTTACCTTGAGCCTTAGCATCATTTATTAGTTTTGCTGTTTCTTCAGAAATTTCGTATTCTTCAGAATCCATCTTATGATCTAAAACATCGTCACACATAACAGGTCTAAAAGTACCTAGCCCTACACTTAGGGTTACATAACCTATTTGAACACCTTTAGCTTTTAGCTTATTTAGAATTTCTGTAGTAAAGTGCAAACCAGCAGTTGGTGCAGCTACAGAACCTTCATTTTTTGCATAAACTGTTTGATAGCGTTCGTAATCAAGTTTTTTTAATTCTTCTGATGTCATCTTACGTTCAATGTAAGGTGGAAGTGGAACATTGCCAACTTCTGACAGGACACCATATATATCACCTTCATAGCTAAGTTGAACAAGCCATTTGCCTGCATCTTCTAAAGGTTTTATTACAGTAGCTGAAAGTTTGTCAGAGATAGTTATTTCTGTACCTACTTTTACACGTTTTGAGGGTTTGATTAAGACTTCCCATTGTTTATTATCTTTTTGTTTAAGTAAAAAGATTTCAATTTTAGCACCTGTAGATTTGTAACCATACAATCTTGCAGGAATAACTTTTGTGTTATTCAAGATTAGTACACAGTTATCATCAAGATAATCTACTATGTCAAAAAAGTGCTTGTCTTCTAGTGTGTTGTCAGCAGGGTTCACTACTAACATCTTTGAATAGTCACGTTTTTGTGAGGGAGTTTGTGCAATTAACTCCTCAGGTAAATCATAATCGAATTCAGATACTTTCATTTTATTAGTCCTTAGCCTTGATTTGTTTTGCGTCAGCAACTTCTTCATCAGTTACAGTTTCTTTTTTAGCATTGAATTCTATATCTAATTTTTTGTTAATAACGATTGTTTGAATAATTTGAACAATGTTACTTGAAATCAAGTAAAGTAAAACACCTGCTGGGATTGGTATAAGAACGAAAGTACCACATAACATAACAGGCATGAATAAATTCATAGATTTTTGCATAGCTGCTTGAGAAGGGTCTAATTCTTGACCTTTGTTCATGGCCATCATTGCTTTTTGAGTAAATACCATTGTTAGACCGAATAATACGATTAAAGCAAGAACATCAAAATGGAAGTGAGATTGAACTGCTTTTGTAGGAACAGTTGCGGTTAGAAGATAACCTTTTTTAACGAAAGTAACTGTTTCTGTTTCTTTGGTCATAACGTTAGTTACATCAAGTTCAGCTTTTTCAAGTTTATCAAATTGGCTGAATTTTAAATCTTTAAGAGAATCTATGTTCATTTTAAGTTCAAGAGGTTGACCAGGGGTTACAGAACCTTGGATAGCAACAGCTGAATTTGGTTTATCGATTTTTACATTATTAAGAGTTTCTTGTTTAAGATAAACAGTAGCTGTTTTTCCAGCCATGAATTTAGCAGTGTTAGAAACACCCATGACACCATCTTTTGAGATACCAGCGTTTGTACGAAGTGTTGAATCAAGACTTTGTACGAATAGGAATGGTGCGTTGCCTGCCATTTTAATAAATTGAGGACTCATCAAAGTTGAGTATAACAAGATGAAGATTGGCATTTGGATTAACAAAGGAAGACAACCAGACATTGGGTTGAATTTGTGTTCTTTGTAGAATTCCATCATTTTGCGTTGCATAGTTTGAGGATCGTTTTTGTAACGTTCTTGAATAGCCTTCATACGAGGTTGAAGTGTTTGCATTTGTTTCATTGAACGTTGTTGAGAAACGCCTAGTGGCCACATAGCAAGACGAACAATGATTGTAAGAAGTATTATACCTAACCCATAACTACCCGTTAATTTTGATAAAACTCTAAGAGCTTCTATTGTTAAACTTATAAAATCCATGACTTATCCCTAATCTTTCTTATTTAACTATCTATCATCATGCCGGAAATATATCCTAGCTAGGAATAAAAATACCTTAAAAAAAGGTTCAAGTCAAATATGATGACTGTAAAAATAAAGATTTAAAAAAAAATAAAAAAAAGTACTTTACAAAAAAAAATTATTTGGTAGTATATAAGTATAGAGATATTCCTCTGACGCATAAAAAGCGGAGCAATAAATAGAGATTGCTGAAAAAGTAACAATTTGACAATTAAATAAAAAGTTTAAAAGAAATATTCCTCAGTAGCTCAATGGTGGAGCAACCGGCTGTTAACCGGTAGGTTGTTGGTTCGAGCCCAACCTGGGGAGTATTTTTTTTGTGTTTATTTAAGGTTGAGGCGAGAACCAACTGTGAGAGCCCAGCGAGAAACGAGCAGAGGGCGTAGGTATTTTACAAAAGAATGAAATTCTTGAAGTAAAAACCGTAGACCCGTTTAACGCGAGTTTCTCAAGACAACCTGGGGAGTATTTTTTTTTGTGTTTATTTAAGGTTGAGGCGAGAACCAACAGTAATAGCCCAGCGGCATTATTTTTTTATCAACTTAATTAGCTTTAAAATTTATGATATTATAATCATATGGAAATTCAATTGGCAAAAATAAATCAAGTTGATAAAATTAAACAAATTTATGCTAAAGCAAAAAAATTTATGGATAATTTAAAAACTGCAAAAAACAATCCTTAAAAATAGGTTTACATATTATGATGTAATAAAAAAAGAAGATGGCTCTGAACGTTTAGCGTATCAACACGTATAAAGAAAGGGTTCACTATGAACGAAAAAGAAAAAATGCTTTTAGGTTTATCATATTTAGCAACAGACGAAAATTTGAATAAAGAACGAATAAAATGCAAGCTACTTTGTTCAAAGTTTAATAATACACCTTATGACGATTTTGAAACAAAAACTAATATAATAAAACAGATTTTTAATAAAACAAAAGACAACTTTTTAATAGAACCATATTTCTGGTGTGATTATGGTTACAATATTGAAATCGGTGAAAACTTCTATTCGAACCATAACCTAGTTATTTTAGACCCAGCAAAAGTAACCTTTGGTGATAATGTATTCATAGGTCCAAACTGCGGATTCTACACAGCCAGTCACCCACTTAATCCAGTAGAACGCAACAAAGGACTTGAAACAGCTGAACCAATCAAAGTAGGGAACAATGTTTGGTTTGGTGCAGACGTGACTGTCCTTGCAGGTGTTACAATAGGTGATAATTGCACAATTGGTGCTGGTAGCGTAGTAGCAAAAGATATTCCAAGCAATTCAATTGCAGTTGGAAATCCATGTAAAATTGTTCGCAAAATTTAACATTTCATTACAAAATAAGCAATTTTTTATATTGAGATGACTTAGCATAAGTGTTATGTTTAGTGTGTCAAAAAATATGTTTTCTAATATGAAAAATATGGGAATGGCTGCAATGATTGGATTGTCCTCTTGTACGCATTCACCAGAACCTGCAATTGTGCCGGCACAAAAAATCATAAAATCATCAAAATCTGTACCAACTGAATCATCAACAATAAAACTTCTTTCTATGCTAGAACGTGGTGACAGACATGCTGTAACATTATCAAATGTCCCTAAAGATACTCGAGTAATTAAAGCAAGCGAAATTTCTAAATATATTCCAGATGGAAATACCGGCGAGTTATTCTATCAAGTATATGTTGGAAAAGCTGATAAAGCGATTAGAAAAGCAAAAGGTATAAAAACAGACTTGGTAACTGTTGGACAAGGAGTTGCACAAGAAGAAGCTATAACATTAGCCGGTGGTTTAAAAGCCAGAGAAAATGACTACATTTGTGCAAAATCTGTTGACAGCTTAATGAATCTTGCAATCAAAGATAAAGAAAATATAATAAAAAATGGCATAGGAGCTTCTGCATATAAAAAACTTAAACAGAATGAAAAAGATGCAGTTCTATCATTTCTTTACAATGTACAACCAAGAATTCTTCAAAAATGTTCTTCTGGAAAATCATTCTTTGAACATTTAAAAGATGGTGAAAAAGGAATGGTACAAGCAAAATTCAATGTAAAAGCATCATCTGACAAAGCATCTGTTGGACTTGCAAAACGTAACCTTGTTCAAATGCTAATATTTGGTAATGGAAAAATTTATGCAAACAAAAAAGCAACTAGAACATTTAGAAATCAAGTTGAAATTATAAAAACACATGAAAAAGGTAAAGAATTTCTAAATGAAGCTCTAAAATTAGCAGAAGATTATGGTGTTAACAAAGCAAATCTAGAAAAAACAAAATCAAAAATTTTTTCTAAAAAATAATTACCTCTATCTTTTGTGATATATTTATATAGTTAAATCACACATATAATAAAAGAGAGGCAAAAATGAGATTAGGAATTTTAGGCTATGGAAACCTTGGAAAAGGTGTTGAATTGGCAGTTAAACAAAATAAAGACGTTGAACTAGTTGCAGTATTTACACGTCGTGACCCAAAATCATTAAAAATAAATTCAAACGCAAAAATTGTTCACGTATCCGAGTTAGAAAACTATAAATCAAAAATAGATGTATTAATATTATGCGGTGGAAGTGCAACAGATTTACCTGTTCAAACACCTGAATGTGCCAAAATATTTAATGTTATTGATAGTTTTGATACCCACGCAAAAATTCCTGAACATTTTGCAAACGTTGATAAATCAGCAAAAGAGTCTGGTAAAATTGGTATAATCTCAGTTGGCTGGGACCCTGGAATGTTTTCATTGAACAGATTGTATGCAAACTCTATCTTACCAGATGGCTCTGATTATACTTTCTGGGGTAAAGGTGTTAGCCAAGGTCACTCAGATGCAATTCGAAGAATTGAGGGTGTAAAAGATGCTAAACAATATACAGTACCTGTTGAAAAAGCATTAGAATCTGTTAAAAACTGCGAAAACCCAGTTCTTTCAACTGGTGAAAAACATACAAGAGAATGTTATGTTGTGCTTGAAGATGGTGCAGACCCAGTAAGAGTTGAAAACGAAATAAAAACTATGCCGAATTATTTTGCAGATTATGAAACAACTGTTCATTTTATCTCTGAAGAAGAGTTAAAAAAGAACCATTCAAAAATTAATCACGGAGGTTTCGTTTTCAGAACAGGCAAAACCGGTGTAAACGGTGAAAATAACCACGTTATAGAATATAACTTAAAACTTGATTCAAACCCAGAATTCACTTCATCTGTACTTGTAGCTTACGCACGTGCAGCTTACAGAATGAACAAAGAGGGTCAATCTGGTTGTAAAACTGTGTTTGATATTCCACCTGCTTATTTGAGTCCAAAATCAGCAGAAGAATTAAGAAAAACTATGTTATAAAAAGATTTCGGTTTATTTTATGAAAGGCTGTTTGACTAATAAAGTCAAACAGCCTTTCTATTAAAACCTTTATAGAAATTTTATTTTCTTTTAATAATTAGCTCATGCAAATATTTTAAAAACTCACCTAAATACGTTGTTATAATAATACCTACAACAAAATAAAAATATGTTGTTTTTAATGGAAAATAAAACCAATAAATATCTGAACTATTTTTTATACCAAAATCAATACCCTTTAACACTAAAAATAAATAAGTCATTATATTAAAAACTAACAAATGATTAGCCATTATATGATAACTGTTTTGACCAATCTTATGTAAAAAACTCCAGTCTTTTGTTTTGTCATACAAAATTTCTACAAGAAAAAGTGTTATATAAATTCCTGTCAAACTCGTTAGGATAGGTACAATAAAATTGTTATACTGCCCCCAAACAAGCAAAAAATGTAAACCCACGCCATCTTGTGCCGTAAAATCTTGATTAGTCAACCACAAAATTGATTGCAAGACAACAACCCCTGATAAAATTTGAGGTTTAAAAATATTAATATTGTTTTCAATTTTTTGTTTATAAAAATATCCAAGTTCAACAAAAAACAACGCAAACATTGTTCTTAAAATCCATAATATACTTACATTTGAAGAATATTTTTGCAACTGAATAGCAATAAGTGAGAATATAAAATAAACTATAAGCCTAACCCAATGTGAACATTTTATATAGTTAAAAAGTTTATAAATAATTAACGTAATAAACAAACACGGTACAAACCAAAGAGGAGAGATCAAATCTATTTGATGTCCTGTCAAAAACGGCATTAAAAGTTCATTTTTCAAGGTAATTGGCATTCCCCAAAACTTGTGTATTAAAGGAGTCACAGCAATCGTTAAACCTAAATAAAACACAGCATACAAAATATATGGAATCATTAAACTCTTAAATCTACGTTTTAGATACTCTATTAAATTATATTTAGGATTAAACAAAACTCCAGCTATAAAGAAAAATAGTATAACTTGAAAAGAGTATGGCGGGAACATTGGAATTAATGAAAATTCTAAATGACCTGATACTACAATAAGTATTGCAATAGCTTTGAATAAGTTAATTTTATTGTTTAATATTTTATCCATAATCAATTGACACTCTTTGTGGGATTAATATTAACATAAAAATGTGTAAAAAATCGTTTTAGTTTCAGATATAATATATAGTATGGAATTTGAAATAAGAAAATTTGAAGAAAAAGATAAACCAGAAATTCTTTTAATGATGGAAGAATTTTATAGCTCTGATGCAGTTTCTACAAACGGTAGTAGAGAAATTTTTGAGAAAGATTTTGATAAATGCATTACAGATTTTCCTTTACTTGAGGGATATGTATTTTGTCAAAATAATATAATACTAGGTTATTCAATGATTGCAAAAAGTTTTTCAACAGAGTTTGGAAAAGTTTGTTTGTGGGCAGAAGATTTATATGTCAAAAAAGAATATCGAGGGCAGGGGATTATTCCTAAATTTATTGAATATATAAAATTAAAATACCCTGACACTTTGATAAAATTGGAAGTTGAAGCTGAAAACTCACACGCAGTACATGTTTATAAAAAATGCGGATTTAATAAAGTTCCTTATGTTGAAATGAGTTTAATGAATTAATAATTTGCGTCAGGATTTAAAAATATGAATTTTGAATATGGTGAAGAAGAAATTAAATATTTAAAAAACAAATGCAATAAGATGAAAGAAGTCATCGATAAAGTCGGCATGATTAATAGAACGATTGATACAGATTTATTTTCAGCGGTTATTCATCATATTGTGGGACAACAAATTTCTATGAAAGCACAAGAAACTATTTGGAATAGGTTCAAGGATTACTTCAAAGTTTTTAATGCAAAATCAGTTGTAAAAGCGGGAATTGAGAATTTACAAAAATTAGGAATATCAGTTAGAAAAGCGGAATATATCTACGATTTTGCAAGAAAAGTAAACTCTGGGGAATTTGATTTAGAGAGTATTTGGGAAAAAGATGATGAAGAGGTTATCAAAGAGCTTTCTAGTTTAAAAGGTATTGGAGTTTGGACAGCAGAAATGTTGTTATTATTCTGTATGAACAGGAAAAATGTGTTTAGTTATGATGACTTGGCTATTCAAAGAGGGCTAAGAATGATATATCATCATAGAAAGATAACTAGATCTTTGTTTGAAAAATATAGAAGACGATTTAGTCCATATTGTTCTGTTGCGAGTTTGTATATTTGGGCGGTATCTGGTGGTACTATAAAGGAAATGAAAGACTACGCACCTAAGAAAAAATAAATATTACTCCGTCCTGTGTGGGTTATTATTAAAAAAGACTGCCGGAGCAGTCTTTTTATTAATTATTGGAGATGGTGGGAGTGTCTTGCTCGTTCGCGTTTAACGGCAGTTCCGTGTTTTGCCGACAGATTTTCAATCTTTGGCAAAAACACTCCAGCCTCAGCTCACTCGCGCCGAACCCATTTGACAGGACTTCGTCCTGTGTGGGTTCTTTCTACATTAATAAAAAAAAGGACTCCCCAAAGAGTCCTTTTTTTTATTTGGAGATGGTGGGAGTCGAACCCACGTCCAAAATGGAATAAAGCAAGCGTCTACGAATATAGTTCCTTATTATCTCGTCTACGACCGGAAAGAAACATAACCGATATCGCAAACAAAGTTCTTTTTGCGGAAGAACAAACCTTTTGTGGTTAACTTGATACCTATACCACTATCTAGGTACTGTACTTGCATGATGGCCCAATAGCATCGGCAAGTTGGAATACTATCGGGTAGCATACTGCGTAATTAGGCAGCAAGAGCTTCTGGAGCTCTACGTGCAGCGAATGCTGCAGTTGCATCTACAACGTTATTTTTAGCGTTTAATTTGTTTGCTCGTTGATAACCGAGAACAGCGCTCGAACCCGCAGCCTGATTTAAACAATCACCCTGTCAAATCCAGAACATCCCCATATTTTATTTTCATTGTGCTATACCTACAGTATAACCTATCTTTACCCTTTTTTCAAGGGTTATAATTGTACTTCAACCTTTTTTATGCTAAATTTATAAAGTATATTTTATGGGGATTATTATGTTTAACTTTTTTTCAACAATTTTTGATATTCTAGCAACTATTTCATTCATTCTTTTTTATCCAATAGTCTTTCTAACTAGACTTCATACTAAAAAAGATTCTGGTACAAGATTAACAAAACTTGGACTATTCAAATCACCTGAACTAAAAGAAAACGTAATAATGTTTCATGCTGTATCTGTTGGAGAAGTACTTTCTCTAGAAAAATTGCTTAAGAAAACTAAAGAACAGTTCCCTAATTATAAATTAGTTCTAACAACAGGTACAAAAACTGGTCAAGAACTTGCTCATAAAAAATACTCTGAAATAGTAGATTTCATAACCTACTTCCCATTTGATATATCATTTGCTATAAATAATTTTTTAAACAAAATTAACCCATCAATAGTTCTTATAGCAGAAACAGAACTATGGCCAAACTTCGCTATCCAATTCAAAAAAAGAAACATTCCACTACTTATAATAAACGGAAGAATTTCTGATAAATCATTGGGTTCATATAAAAACTTAAAACTATTTTTTTCACCGATTCTTAACCTTTATTCAAAAATCTATACCCAAAGTGAATTAGATAAAGAAAGATTTATTGAGATTGGTACATCATCTGAAAAAGTTGAAGTTATGAAAAACCTAAAATTCGATATTGATAAAACTCCATCTGATATAGACTTAAAAAAAGGTGAAAACAAAGTCCTTATCGCAGGTAGCACACACTCTGGCGAGAACGAAATACTAATAAGTGCGTTTGATAAATTAAGGCAATCTCACAAAAATCTAAAATTTATTATTGCACCTCGTCACCTCGAACGTGTAAAAGAAATTGAACAAATTCTATCAAACTACAATTACACCTTTGGATATCGTTCTAAAAACAACGATTTTACAAATTTTGATATAATCATTCTAGATACATTAGGTGAACTTAAAAAGACTTACGCATTTTCTGATATCGCATTTATTGGTGGAAGTTTCAACAAAACGGGCGGACACAACCCCCTAGAAGCAACAGTTTATAACGTTCCAACAATAACAGGTCCTTCTATTAAAAACTTTAGAGATATTTATTCTATCCTAACAAAAGCTGGAGCAGCAGTTCTTGTGAACAATCAATCAGAGTTAGAAAAAACCTTAGACAAATTTCTTTCTGATTCTGAATTTTACAAGAACACAAAAGAAAATTGTAAAAACATTTTTCAAGACCAACAAGGTGCTCTTGAATTCGTTATCGACAAAATTAAATCAATATTAAATATTTAAAAATTTTAAATAAAATTATTGTGTCTAATCTAAATGTAACAATGTTAGTTTTGTAAACTTTTGTAAACATTTACCCCTAAAATCAAGGTAAACCCTAAAGATTTCAGAAAAAATGCCGTAGAAAGAAGTATAGGGAAAACATAAAGGATTAAAATTATGGGTTTATCAGCATCACAAGCTAGATTACTAAGTTTAACAGCAAGACAGTCAAATTTGGAATTTGAAGGACAACAAATTAACCAACAAAGAACAACTTTGTCAAATCAGTCTTCTAATTATTATAACAGCTTACTTGAAATGGACGTTCCTGTACCTCCATCAAGTGACGATTATACAAAAATTGTTTATACATTCACAATTGGTGGTAACGAAGCTACTGTTAAAGAAGCATTACCTGAAAACCAAAAGAATGGTACTGCTACATATACTGTGAGCTACACTACTAATCTTTCAACTATCGGTATCAAAGAAAACAGTGCTTACAAAACTTCAGCTAGTTCTTCTAAAACTGCTAAAAGCATTGTTTCAAACGGTAATGCAGCTTATGATGAAAACAAATCATATTACTTAGCAGCTATGAACAGACTTGATGCAACATCAACTGTAGCAGCAGACGAACAATACGTTATGCTTGATTCTATACCAAATCCTAAACCTGCTAACTTAGTTGTTATTGGTAAAAATGGATATCAAATTGATGCAGATAAATATGCTGCAATGTCTAAAGAAGATCAAGAACTTTGCAAAATCTACAGAAAAGCAAACGACACAACTGATACAGCTGCTCAAAAATATGCTTTATCATACACAGAAATCGCTAATGCTAATTCTTTCAATTACTACAGCGATAAAACTGGAAACTCTATTTACGTTGAAGACAAAAACAACGCTGGAAAAGATGTTTACACATACAAATCATCAAACGGTAGTTCTTTCACAACAGTTGACCCACAATACGCTGATTCATTCGTAAACGCTGGTTTAAACATGGACGAATACTACCAATACGAAACAAGTTCTGGTATGAGATTTGTAAAAAGAGAAGATGTTGAAGGCAACTTGAACAATCAATCAGTAACAGTTATGACATCAGCTGTTGGTACAGTAAACGTTACAACAAACAACACTTTAATCAATGCAACAATTGAATTCGACGCATCTGGTAGAATTTCAACAATAACAGATGAAGAAGGCAACACATACACAACAACTGCAACAACAGAAACTGATAACGATGCGTATGATGATGCTTATAACCAATATGAATACAATCAATATGTATATGACCAAAAACAAAACGAAATAAATGCAAGTATTGAAATACTTCAAGCTCAAGACAAGAGCCTTGAATTGAGATTGTCAACTCTAGATACTCAACACACAGCTATTCAAACTGAATTAGAAGCTGTTAAAAAAGTTATGAGTAAGAACATTGATAACTCTTTCAAAACATTCAATGCTTAATAAAGTTAATTGAGAATATATTAATAATAAAAAGGCGGTCTGATTTATTTTAAATCAGACCGCCTTGAATTATTTAAACATTTGACAAACTATACAGCGTAAACACTAACTTGTTTTCTATCACGTCTGTGAGGTTCAAATTTAACTTGTCCATCAATCAAAGCATATAATGTATCATCGCTACCGATACCTACATTATTACCAGGGTGAACTTTTGTTCCTCTTTGTCTAACAATTATATTACCAGCCTTAACGATTTCGCCACCAAATTTCTTTACGCCTAATCGCTTAGCTTCTGAATCACGTCCGTTACGGGTTGAACCCATACCCTTCTTATGTGCCATTTTTATTCTCCTTTTGTTTTAATCTAAATTTACTAACTTTGAAGTTTTACATGCTTATATATTATAACCAGCATGCGTTACTTCTATTCAGCAGCTGTTTCTTCTGCTGCTTTTTTTGATGCTGTAGTTCTGATTTTGTTAATCATAACTCTTGTAAATTCTTGTCTATGGCCACGTTTTACTCTATAACCTTTTTTAGGTCTTTGTTTATAAACTATAACTTTTTTAGCTTTGTCATTCTTAAGAACTACACCTTCAGCCTTAGCATTAGCAACGTAAGGTTGACCTACTTTTGATTTTTTGCCGTTTACTAACATTACGACTTTATCAAAAACAACTTTTTCATCTGCTTCTGCACCAAGTAATTCAACATCGATATAACGACCTTCTTCTACTTGATATTGTTTTCCACCTGTTTCAATAATTGCAAACATGTTTTTGTCCTTTCTTTTGAGGAATCGTAACCTTTCGGTATTTAAAACGATTTACCTATCTAATACATCTTATTACAGATTATTATCCATAATAATTAAATCCTATTAGAAACATGTTGTTATGTCAAATAAATATTCGTGAGACCCTTACTAATCAAAGGTTTTTAGTAATATATATTTACATTTGTTCAACCATATAGATGAGATTTGTGTGTATTTATTTAAGTTAAAAACTTTTATGTCGATTTCATGTTTGACTTATTCAAAAAAATAATTAAATAAGACCATGTAGAAGAAAACATATAATAGGAGAGTTTGTCATGGGTATGGCAGCATCACAGGCTAGGTACTTAGCCCTAACCGCAAGAAAAACGAACTGTGAATGGGAAGGTCAACAGATTAACCAAGCACGTACGGCATTAGCGAACCAAACAGCTGATTACTTTAACCAGTTGCTAAACTGTAAGGTTCCTGATTGTCCTGATACAACTGATTATACTACCACTCAATATTCTTATAGTGATGGTTATAATGATACTGTGCTTGAACAATGGCATCAATTGTCTAATTCAAATAAAGAATACAATTATGTTGTTGATACCTACTACTATGATGATGTCTACACTGGTTCTAAAAAGAAAATGTCAAACCCTGAGGTAATTTATAAGCATAATGTTACCCCAAAAAATATTGAAATTGATACAATCGAAAAATCTCCTAACGAATATATTGTTAATGGCACTAGCTACAAAGCATTATCTGAATATCAAGATACTAAAGAAATGCAAAACGCAATTAAAGACCTTGAAGCTGATGGTTATTTAAAATTACCAGGTGGCAAGGTTGACTATACAAATTTGTATGGTTACAAAGATGCTAGTAATATTTGGCACATTACGACAAAAGATAATCTTGAAAATGCAAAAGACAATACAAAAGGTCTAGCTAACGGATACTATGACTTAAAAGCATTAGGTATTGATTATGAAAATGCAGCTACTTGGGATACAGACTACATTAACAATACAGTAACCCCAGCACTTCAAGAAAAAGGTTTGAATATCAATGAAAACGATATTCTTACGGCTATTCAAAACGGTGCTTTTGATACCGGATACATTAAAGTTGACTCAACAACAACAGCTGAGGGTGAAACTACAACATTCTTAACTGCTGTAGATGAAACCGAAGCATATCCAGACGGTAAAGGTACAGGACTTGAAGTTTATCAAACAAGTTATGACCCTACTTACGTTGGTAACTGCAAATTAACAGAATTGACTGCTCCATTATCAAAATGTGATGAAACAGCATTGCTTCAAATCATTGCAGACTTGCCTGATTCAACTATATCTGATTATATTACACGTAAGCCAGATGGTACATTTGAATACTTCGGTGCAGGTATCTATTCATTTGAATACAATGGTGCAACTAGATATACAACTTTCAAAGACCTTATCAACAGTTCTACAACTTATGATGAATATGGTAAACCAATTGAAGGTCAAGACAAACTTCAATATTATGATGCAACATATATCAAAACTAAAATCAGAGATAAACAACACGCAATGATTGAAACTGATGGTTCAGGTAGATTTGTATCATTAAAACTTGAAGATGATAGTGTGGTTTATAACTTGCATTGTGAACAAGTAACTGATGAAGAAACTTACCAAAACGCAATGAATCAATATTATCACGATGTTCAAAAATATGAAAAACTCGTTGCAGATATCAACGCAAAAACAGAGATTATTCAACAGGAAGATAGAACCTTAGAATTGAGATTAAAACAGTTAGATACTGAACAAAACGCTTTACAAACCGAAATGGAAGCTGTAAAGAAAGTTATTTCAAAGAACGTCGAAACCACATTCAAAACATTCAGTGGAGGCTAGAAAGCAGCCTAAACCTTATCTTAATAAGGATTTTCGAATCATTGTTCAGACAAAATTTAGTATACAAAATATAATCCATTTATTGATACACGTACACACCTTTTACCTTATTATTAGGAATAATAATAAGGTTTTATTTTTTATTTAATGTTTAGAAAGCAGTGACAATCCATAAACTAACAATTTTGTATGTTCAGGGGGATCCTTCGGTCGTTTCACTCCCTCTGGATGACAGTCTAGAGCTGGTCATTCAGAGCGGTCTGCAAGTATTTCTGTAATGCAAGCGAAGAATCCCTGCATACATTTATTATAGGTATCTAGTCACTTGAATAACTCAATTACTTCAATGACAACGATTTAATTCTATTCAAAGGCCAGAACACACAACAAGCACGGCCTACAATTCTGCCTTCTGGTAAAAATCCCCAAAATCTGCTATCTTCAGAGTTACCTCTATTATCACCCATCATAAAATATTTACCTTCAGGAACTATCATTGGTCCACAATACATATTAGGTGAGCAAGGAATAGAGTCATATTCACTCAAAATATAGCTTTCCTTTAAAGGTTTGTCATTGATTAATACTGCATATTTCCCATCTGGATATTGTTTGATTTCAATTTTATCTCCAGGCATACCAACTACACGTTTAATGAACGCAACATCTCTGCAACCAATCCCTGTTCTTCTTGCCAATATTCCTAAAACAGTTCTGTTTGGTTTAACAAATGGTGGATAAAATACTAAGATATCGCCACGTTTAGGTTTTGAAAAGAAATGAGAAACACGTTCTACTACAATTCTATCCCCCTCAATCAATGTTGGACGCATAGAGCCTGATGGTATCCATCGAATTTCACACAAAAAATATCTGATTATAATAACCATTACTAATACGAATACAATGGTTTCAAACCATTCTTTTATAGCTGGGTGTGCTTCACCAAACTTATTATATTTTTCTTTTAAATTTTTAAACATTCTATTACTCCAATCAATTCTGATTTAACTTTTTTATTTGAGTTTATCCCAAGATTATCAACGATATTTTTTGCTCTTTTTAAGTAATTATCCATTAAATCCTTCGTTTTAGCAATAGCGCTAAAGTCCATTTTTACAGATTTTGCATAAATAATAGGTGCAGTAAAAACACCGTTTTTCACATCACTAGAGTTTTCTACCCCTGAAATATAATCTTTTAAATCGTTGCTAATTTGAAACCCTACACCAAAGTTATCTCCAAAACTTTCAAACTCATCTTTGAATTTTAGACCTGACAAGACGACCAAACCTGACATCATATACTTAAATAAAGATGCTGTTTTAAGTCTAGTTTTTTTTATATATTCATTTATTGTAGGAATTTTATTCAATTTATCTTGCTGTAACAATTCCCCATAACACATTTTCTTAACACAATTATTCATATCTGCTATCAAGTCTAAATTATCAAATTCTAATAACAAAGAAAGCGTATTAGAGAGTGTCAAATTGCCAAACAAAATAGATTTTTTCTCTCCATAAACTTTATTTAAAGAATCTTGACCTCTGCGAAAGGTTTCGTCATCAATAACATCATCATGAAACAAAGAAGCATTATGAATAAGTTCAATTATTGCTAAAAACTTTAAATATTTTTCTTCAATTACAATATCAAACATCTTCAAAAATAATAATCCAATTTTTGAACGCAACATCTTACCTTGATTTTCAATCTTTAAAGGCAAATTAGCCTCTAAAATGTTTTTTATTTTCCCTAATTCATCAAGTTTCATAACAATTTTAGTTTACCATAAACATCCCATAAAGATTTAGACTTAAAAAAACTTAAAAAACCGCTTGAATATTAAGCTTTATATAGTAAACTGGAGTTAATGAAGTATAGTGCGTTGGTATGCCTTACTCAGAAAACATAAAGGAGAAACAAAATGCCAAAAATGAAAACACACAGATCTGCTGCTAAAAGATACAAAATCACAGCAACAGGTAAAATTCAAAGAAGACATGCAGGTATTGGTCACTTGCTTCAACACAAGTCTGAATCAAGAAAACGTAAAATCTTTGGTGATGTAACAATCGCAAAAGGAAATGTTGACTTGGTTTCTAAAGAGTTACCTTACAAGAAGTATTCAAGATAGGAGTGTTGAACAATGAGAATTAAACGTGGAAATGTATGTCGTAACAGACACAAAAAAATATTAAAGTTAGCTAAGGGTTTCAAAGGCGCTAGAAGCAGAATCTTTAAAGTTGCTAATTGTGCAGTAATGAAAGCTCTTAAATATGCTTACAGAGATAGACGTACCACTAAACGTAACATGCGTCGTCTTTGGATTGTTAGAATCAATGCAGCTGTTAGAGCTCAAGGTATGAGCTATTCAAGATTCGTTAACGCTTGCAAAAAAGCTGACATCATCGTAAACAGAAAAATGTTAGCTGACCTTGCTGTTAATGAACCAGAAGCATTTGCTATCGTTGTAGAAAAAGCTAAAGCAGCTATCGCTTAATCGATTCTAATTTAGTTGTTTTTTAAAGGGCGGTTGTAAGAACTCTTACAACCGCCCTTTTTGTATACAAAAAGGGTTTCAAAAAACTTAAAACCCTTATTTATCAAGAATTAATATAGTAGTACTTTCAAATATAATTATAAACTTATACAAGCCCTTCCTTAACTGCTTTCACGGCAGCTTGGACTCTATCACTTACACACATCTTTTGTAGAATTGAACATACGTGAGCCTTTGCTGTATGGACACTTACAATTAATTCTTTTGCGATTTCTGTATTACTTTTACCCTCAACAAGATGTTTTAAAACCTCACGTTCTCTTTCTGTCAACTGGATTTCATTTTCTTTTGAACCATTATCTTTTAATAAGTTCATGCATTCTTGTTTTGGAAATGATTTTAATACCTTTACACCAACATCAGAATCAAGCCAGCAAGCACCGTCATTGACATCTCTAATTACATTTGCTAGTTTTACAGGGTCAATATCCTTTAAACAATAGCCAGTTGCACCTGCAACCAAGGTTGCAATAACCTCTTCTTCTCTATCATGAGAAGTCAAAGCGATAGATTTTATAGAACTATCCATTTCAGCAATCTTCATAATAGCTTCAATTCCGTTCATTCCAGAAAGACCTAAATCCATCAAGACAACGTTAGGACGATATTTTCTAATCAATTCTAATCCTTCAATAGCATTATCGCTTTCTGCAACAACCCTTATATCTTTGTTTTCATTCAATGCACATCTTAAACCAACCCTTGTTAATTTAAAATCCTCCACAATAACAACTGTAATCTCTTTTGTTTTTGTTTCCGTTACCATCAATTTTTCTCCTATTAACCTCTACACATATAATAAATAACAAAAACCTCATTGAGTATATTAGACAAATGGGCTTATTATATAACCTTTTTGTCTATAATTTGACGAATTTTTGATGTCTAAGTGGACAATTGTAAACAAATGTAACAAACTAACAATTTTATCGTTATAAAAAATCAATTTTTCTATAAGTATATACTTTATATATACATAGAGATTAAATAAGAATTTCAAAAGAGATTTAACGATAGTTTTAAATTTATTAAAACAATAGGAGAGCAACTTATGGCACTATTATTTTCTGATGTTGTCAATAAATACAATATGCAAAAAAATACAGATTCTAACGAATTATCAGCCAAAGTTGTTGACTTCCTTGATGGTATTGAATTAGACGAAAAAACTGATAACAACTCTGTTTTCAACTTTGAAGTTGAAGAACAACCTAAAAACACTCCTCAAAGAGTTTTCGTTGCATCAGTTGCTTCTCAGTATTATTCAAAAGCTATTGAAGATATTGCCAACACAAAAATCGGCAACAAAGCCGTTAGAAAGAAAAACTTTAAACAAGTTATGCAGGAGTCTTTCTTCTACGGTTCTAACAGATTTGGAACTAACTTTATAGCCTAAAGTTTAGTTCATTGGACAGGGACAATTATCTAAGGGTAATTTAAAGGATAGGGATAATTATTAGGAAAAATTTTACGACCCACAAGGGTCGTTTTTTTTTTGCGTTTTGCATATGTTTGCAGGGATTCTTCGGTCGTTTTACTCCCTCTGAATGACCGTCTATGTATATGTCATTCAGAGCGTGCTGTAAATGATTTGTAATGCAAGCGTGGAATCCCTGTGTACATTCTCTTAACAACTTTCAAATTAAAAACGAGGTGCTAAAATAGCACCTCGTTAATTTTATCTTATTAAAGACTTTGATTAGTGACAAGCACAGCAAGAACCACATTCACAACCTAATGATTCTTTTGCTTCTTCTAATCTTACTTTAATACGTCCATCAACTGCGATACCTTCACCAGTTTTTTCTGAAATCAACAATGGGTTGATATCTAATTCGTCGATGAATTTGAAGTCATTTACTAATTGAGATAATCTCAACAATGTTTCTTCGATTTGTTCCATTTGTGCAGGAGTTGTTCCTCTAGCACCTTCTAACAATTTGTAAGCCTTAACTGACTTAATCATTTCTTTAGCGTCAACGTCAGTCAATGGAGCAATTCTGAATGTTACGTCTTTCATAACTTCAATAAATACACCACCAAGACCGAACATCATCATTGGTCCATATTGAGGGTCTGTTGCGATACCACAAACCATTTCTCTGTTACCCTTAACCATTTCTTGAATGATTACGCCTTCAAGACCTTCTAACAATCCTCTTTCTTCTAATTTAGCAATTAAGTCTTGATATTCAGCTCTTAATTGTTCTTCAGATTGAATGTTTACTCTTACGCCACCAACATCAGTTTTGTGAGAAGTTGTCTTAGAAGTCATCTTCATAACTACTGGGTAACCAATAGAATTACCGATTGTAACTGCTTCTTCTTCAGTTGTTGCAAAACCTGATTTACAAACTCTGATTCCATAAGCATCTAAAACATCAATAGATTCTCTTGTAGTAAGTTGAGCTCTACCTTCTTCTAATGAACCTTTGATAATTTGTTTAGCTCTTTCTCTATCAACATCGAATGATTTAACTTCGCCAACTGGTCTTTCCATCCATAATCTTTGTTGGTTAAGTCTGTTCAAACCGTCAGCAGCTTCTTCTGCATACATGAAGAATGGCATATTAACTTTCATATCTGACAATTTAGTGAAGAAATCATTCTTAGTCATGAATACACCAATGATTGGTTTTTCTGGGTGTTCAGCTTTGATTTCCATCAATGCTTTTGCAACATCAATGTCTTTCAATCCCAAGAATGGAAGATAGATTGTAATAATCATATCTACGTTTTCATCAGCGATAACTGTTTTTAAAGTTTCTTTGTAGTGTTCGATAGGAGCTGATGCAATCATATCGATAGGGTTTTTAACTGATGCAGCTGAAGGTAAGAAACTTCTCAATTTAGCCTTAGTTTCATCAGTAATTTTAGCCATTTGCATACCGTGTTCACAGATAGCATCTGTTGCCATAATACCAGGACCACCTGAGTTTGTAATAATAGCAACTCTGTCACCTTTTGGAATAGGACAGTTAGCAAATACTTTTGCTGTATCAAATAATTCTTTCAATGAATATTCTCTGATTACACCTGATTGGTTTAACAAAGCGTTAGCAGCTTTGTCAGCACCAGCTAATGAACCTGTGTGAGAAGATGCTGCAGAAGCCCCTGCTGCTGAACGACCAGCTTTTAAAGCCAAGATAGGTTTTTTCTTTGAAATTCTTGAAGCAAGTTTTCTAAAGTTTGCTGGGTTTTGGATTGATTCCATATAAAGAAGAATTTGTTCAACGTCTTCTTCATTTTCCCAATATTCTAAAGCTGTTTCAGCGTTTACGTCAGCTTGGTTACCGATTGAAATGAATTGTGCAAAACCAAGATTCAAGTCTTTTAAGATGTTCAAAATACCGCCACCTAAAGCACCTGATTGTGATACGAAACCAATGTTACCACGTTCTGGTAATGATTCTGCAAAACAGCCGTCCATTTTGATTTCTGGGTGAGTGTTTACAACACCTAAGCAGTTAGGGCCAACACATCTCATACCATATTCTCTTACCTTAGCTAACAATTGTTTTTCAGCTTCAGCACCTTCAGCACCTGTTTCTTTGAAACCAGCTGTGATGATACATAAACCTTTGATGCCTTTTTCGTGACATTGGTCAATTGTTGATAATACAAACTTAGCGTTTACAACGATGATTGCTAAATCAACTTCTTCAGGAATTTCCAAAACTGAAGTATATGCTTGTAAACCTTCAATGATACCACCTTTTGGGTTTACTGGATAAATATTTCCATTGAATTTATATTCTTGTAATCTTTTCATAATATCAGAACCAATTGTATGTTCTTTGGTTGAAGCACCAACAACTGCAATTGATTTTGGTTTCATAATTTTGTCTAAATTTTGCATGTCTAATCCTTTCTTTATATTTTATCTATCGAGTATTAATATCCGTTTTCAAGCCATTCTCTGTTTCTAAAATCAGCACCGATTTCTTTTGTAATGGCTTCACATTTTTCTACGTCAACAGGATAATCTTTGTATCCGCTAACAATAGACATTGTTGTTTTAAATCCGTTTTGAACAGATTTTTTTGCAAATTCTAGCATTTCATTATACGCATTCTTTACTCTTGGTAAACAAAGTTCATCGTATAACTTGCTATCTTGTGCATTTAAACTTATTGATAACTCATCAACCAAACCTTTTAGTTCAGGTAAAATATCACGTTTATTTATAGCGTTTCCATGACCATTTGTATTGATTTTTATATGTGTGTTTGGATAATTTGTTTTAACGTATTTTGCAACTTCTTTTAAGATATCTAGTTTAATAGTTGGTTCACCATAACCGCAAAAAGTCAATCCATTAGGGATTTTATCAGAATATTTTTCAAGTTGTTCTATAACATCTTTTGTTTCAAACTTTTCAGATTTAAGCCACATTTCTGCACCAACAACATCGTCTTTAAGTCTACGGATACAAAAGATACAGTCATTAGTACAACTGTTTGTAAGGTTGATATAAACCTTGTTTTCAAGTATATAAACTAGATTATCATCAGACATAATTACCTCTCTATTAATTGTGCCACGTAAAAGTTGATAATCAAGTGTTAATCTTAATTTGTAATAGATTATTAAGCATAAAAAAGGACTCTATTTTGAGTCCTTTTTATGAATTCTGTTAAAAATAGCTTATGATTTTGGAAGAATATATTCACAGTCAACAATACCTAATTTTCTATCAATCGATACAACTTTTAATTGTGTATTTCTTGGTAAAATAACTTCTGAGAAATTTGGAGAAAAACATTTTGTTCCTTTAGGTAATTTTATCCTTAATGCCAATCCACCTGAATAAGATGCATAATTAGCAAATTGTGCATCTGGTGCTTTTGCAGTTGCTACAAAAGACTTATCTGAAATAACTGTATTTTCTTTTATTGAACGAATGAACGCATTATTAGCCTTACTACCTCCACTTATTCCACGATAAACAACTGCATCTTCTTTTAATGGTGGACAACGGTCAATAATACCATCCAAAGTAATTGCTGACTTAGGAACTTTTCCACCTTCTCGTAATCCATCAATTTGGTAATCAACCCAATGAGCAACACAATTTTCTTCTTTTTTAGTCAAATTAATACGAGTTATTGATACTTCATTTTCAGGAATATGATTTGATCTTAATTTATCTAATCTTATTTCATATAAATCTTTTGCTTTTTTTGTATATTCATTAGCAGTCACTATGTCACCATTATCAAGAGCATCTAAACATTTTTCGTTCAGATCCATAACATTATTTTCTTCAATTGCATTTCCAACTTTGGTATCTGCTATAGTTTCAGATTCTATATTAGCTTCTGCCTTAGCCTTTGCTTCTGCCTCTGCCTTAGCTTTTGCTTCAGCCTCTGCCTTAGCTTTTGCTTCAGCTTCTGCTTTAGCCTTTGCTTCTGCCTCTGCCTTAGCCTTTGCTTCAGCCTCTGCCTTAGCCTTTGCTTCAGCCTCTGCTTTAGCTTTTGCTTCTGCCTCTGCCTTAGCCTTTGCTTCTGCCTCTGCCTTAGCCTTTGCTTCAGCCTCTGTCTTAGCTTTTGCTTCAGCTTCTGCTTTAGCCTTTGCTTCTGCCTCTGTCTTAGCCTTTGCTTCAGCTTCTGCTTTTGCTTCAGCCTCTGCTTTAGCCTTTGCTTCAGCTTCTGCATTTATATTTGCTTCTTGTTTTATTTCAGGTTCTGTAGTCGAATTTTGCTCAGCATCTGTTTTAATTTCAGCGCTATTTCCCTTAACAGAATTATTTGAAAATTTAGTCTTTAACGCTATATAATCAGCTTTTGATTTAGCCCAAGATTTTTTAAAACCACCTGAGGCTTTATAACCTGTGTAAGACGCAATTCCTTCTGTAGTACCAGAACCAACTTGTTGCCAAGCCTTTTGTGCTTCTTCATCAGTTTTTGCATCCATTGCATTTGAAATACCAGAAATTACTTCTGCTCCACCATGACACAATCCAAAAGCGCATAATGAAGGCAACACCAAAGGTCCTATTATAGGTATTGTTGTAGCAAGACCAATCGCAACACCTATTGCTAGTGTTTTTAAGGTTTGTTTAGTGCTAAAATTTCCATTTTCATCAGTAAACATTCCTGTAAAGAATTTAATTCCACCTTTTAAAACATTTTTTGATGCTTCAATAAAACCAATTGAACCGTCATCAACTCCATCTTTACAACCAAAATCATATAAACCTAAAAAACTAGAATCTTCTTCCAAGTTTTTATTTTTTATTACAGTATTAGTATATGGTTGATTATCTATTTTTTGTTTTTTTAAGGATTTTAAATTTGAATAATTATTCTGATAAATGTTCTGATTAATCGCATTAATTCCCATTTATTCTACTCCTATAATTCCCATATATTTAATAAGAATTTATAAAAAGTAGAATTTACTTATTATATCATATTATATTATGCCAGATAACCTATTATAACAGTGTTTCAGAGAATTAAAATTTGTTTTAATATTTGTTTACAAAAGAAGTTAATTATAGGTTTAGAAGTTATTGTGAACGATTGAACGGTTTGTAATGTATTAAATGTGGTAATCCATAAACCAACAGTTCTGTGTACATAAGTATAATTTTATTTCACAACAAGGAATGATTTTAATCTTCTTCCTGTGTTATCACTTGGGATACCAATCGATGTTACGTGGTATTCTACATCACCATTTTTGTAGTCAAAAGAAGTTGAGCTACCACCATCAAATGCCATAGCTTTTTCCATTCCGTGTTTCAAACACAAATCTCGTGCTTCATAAATATTCATTGGGTGCTGGTTTGTAACTATGAAGATGTGAACTTCACCATTTTTTATACCAATCAAAGTCCTTGCAGTCTTTGACAAAACAGACGCTGACTCTCTTTTTACGTTTCCGTTTGTATCTCTAACTACAAAAAATTCTTCTTCTAATTGTAATTTTGGTAGTAACATAGGTCCAGCTTGAGCAGATGCAATCAATCTACCTGCATAAACAGTATTATGTGGTGTTATATCATAAACTAACAAACCACCTTTTGATGTAACCCTAAACTCTGTTCTATTAGAAACTTTTAACCAGTTCTCCATAATAGTTTCATTGAAAACCAAGTTTTCATTATCAATAGGGCTTTCTAATAGCATT
Source organism: Candidatus Gastranaerophilales bacterium HUM_9 (assembly GCA_002103075.1). Lineage (GTDB taxonomy): Bacteria > Cyanobacteriota > Vampirovibrionia > Gastranaerophilales > Gastranaerophilaceae > UBA2883. Next base: position 199,212 of record DABG01000009.1, read on the forward strand.
CCGTTATTGTAAACAAATGAAATGGTTTTTTCGTTTTTAGGATCGAAAAAACCTGCATTTACTACAAGTTTTGGATTTAGTTCATTGAAAACTTGTCTATTTGTTTTTAATTTTTCACAAGAAACAAACTCAATATTTGTATCCTCAGGGATTACTATATGATATATCCCGTCTTTAAATTCACATTTAATATCGTTTGCAAAAGCTGGTACAAATCCAATCAAAAACAAAGCACATGCCACTAAAAATTTTTTTATCATTATAATTCCTTTGATTTATAAAACGCTATAATACATAACAAGAACGTAAACGGTGGAAATATAGCCGTTACAAATGGATTCAATATAGATTTTTCTGCTAACAAATCAAAAAACGGTAATGTAATATAATAAACAAATATTGCACCGATTGCGATAGCAAACCCTACCATCCTTTGTTCTCTAGGTTTGCTAAACCCAAGTAAACAACCCAAAACAGCTAATAATACGCAAATGAATGGGTGGAAAAATCTTTGGAAATACTTATTTAACATAAGATTATAAGTTTCATCACTCTTAATCATTTTTAAAAGTTTTATATAAGTATGTAAATTTTTGTTGGAAATTTCACGTTCTTTCTTTGTCGAATAGTTCATTATAAACTGAATATCACCAGCCCAGTGTCCATTTAAGATACTCATTTCATTAAGTTCATCAATATCATCAAAAATTCCGTCTTGAGAAATTGTATATCTTGTGATATCAGTTAACTTCCAACAGTTAGGCATGAATTTACCATGTTTTGCAACGTAAATTGTTGATATTCCGTGTAAATCAGTATATTTTGAATCAGCAAAATCTAAAACGATAACATTAGTCATATCTGTTCGATTGAATTTTGATACAACAACGCTCAAAGTAGGCTTTCCTTTTTCATCTTTTTGAGTATAAATATATTGTGACTCAGGGTTTCTATCCTTAATTTTTGACAAAACAGCTGATGAATAAGGCACTAATTTATCAATTGTTACAAAACATAAACAAGAAATAATAACACTCAACACAACAACAGGTGCAACAATTCTTCTGAATGGTAAGCCAACTGCTCTAAAAATTGTCAACTCTGAATCCTTACTAAGCTTGTCAAAAGTAAACAAAGAACCTAACAACAAACCTACAGGAAATGCCTTACTCAAAATCAATGGTAATTGACAAGTCAAAAATACCAACCCCATTTGAGGAGTCATTTCACCAGACAATACTTTCTTAATAGTGTTCAAAAGCATTTCAGGAGCAATCCATACAATCGTGAACAATAAAATTGCTACAATTGTAGTTATACAAACTTGTTTGAATATGTACTTGTCGTAAACAGTGAGTTTCATTATAATTGGAAATCCTTTCCTAAATAGAACTCTCTTGCAGTAGGGTCGTTTGCAACGTCCTTACTTTTACCTTGAATTTTGATTTGACCATCAAAAATTACATAAGCTCTATCTGTAATAGAAAGTGTAGCCTTAGGGTTGTGGTCTGTAATCAAAACCCCTAAACCTTTTTCTTCTGAAATCTTTCTAATGTTATCTTTAATTTCACCAATCGCAATAGGGTCAATACCAGCAAATGGTTCATCTAGCAACATAAAATCAGGACTAGCTGCAAGCGCTCTTGCAATTTCTACCCTACGGCGTTCACCTCCAGATAGTGCAACAGATGGTGATTTTCTAAGTTTCAATACCCCAAACTCTGTTAACAATTCTTCTAACATTCTTGTTTTTTCGCACTCTGTTAGTTTGTCGTTCATCTCAAGAACGAGTTTGATATTGTCTTCAACATTCAATCCTCTAAAGATAGAGTTTTCTTGTGGCAGATAACCAATACCAGATTTTGCTCTTTCGTTCATTGGCCATGCTGTAACATCTTGGTCATCAAGGAATATTTGACCACTGTTTGGTCTAACTAAGCCGACAACCATATAGAAAGTTGTTGTTTTACCTGCACCATTTGGACCTAGCAAACATACAACTTCTCCTTTATCCATGTAAAAAGAGATATCGTTTACAACACTTCTATCTCCATATATTTTAACTAAATTCTTTGTAGTAATACGCATATACTTACCTCTTTATTAGCATTATTATACCTCAAAAATTATATAAAATAAAAAAAACTTCTCATTAGAGAAGTTTTTTAAAATTGCCGATGGTCGGGGTCGAACCGACACGTAGTTGCCTACACCAGATTTTGAGTCTAGCACGTCTACCAATTCCATCACATCGGCTTATTAAATTTTCAACAAAAATATCATAGCAAAAAAAAATTAAAATTACAAATATTATTTTACTTTTAAAAAATTATCATTAAAAAACAATTATAAGGTGTATTAAATTTTCTCAGGCAAGGTAAAAATATCTATATGAAAAAAGTGTTTTTAAGTATTGTAATATGTTTATTTGTAACTATTCCTGCTAATGCTACTGTTATGCAAGGTGGAGTTTCTCAATCTCAAACCTATACTCGTTATAACAAAGTAATTGATAAAACAACAAAAATACCTATAGCGAACGCTAAAATAACAGTTCCCTCTCAAAACTACACAACATATTCAAACAAAAACGGTGAATTTCAACTAAACACGTCTATTTATAAACCAACATTTTTATCTGTTGAAAAACAAAACTATAAACCATTTTCTGTCACAATCTCTAGACACTCAACTACTCAGCCATTTACACTTAGCATAGAAAAATCAAATACGTTCGATATTAAAATAGATTCAGACTTATGTCATCTTGGGGATAATAATTATTCAGGATATTCTGCAAACGCAGGTGAATTCAAAAGCCGTGCAGTTGGACCAGTTTATAAAAAGAATTTTTATATAAGCAGAAATAATTTTACAAAACAAAACTACTTAGTAATAGGTTCAATTATCGGTATTGATACAGCAATAGCAAGAGGCATGGGACAAAATAAAATAACAAACTCTTTTGCAAGCCCACCATCAGTGTATCTAAACGGAGTTAAAATTGCAGAAATAAAAGTAAATGGTGATAATCAAAGAATAAAACTTCCAACGAGCCTTATTAAATGGAATCAAAACAATACAATTTCTATTAAAGCAGGTATAAATCTTATGCAAACAGCTTATATTGATTATGATGATTTTGAATTTATGAACGTAAGTGTTCAAGTATTCTAAACCACGAAAATTTTTAGTAATCGTTTCTGCCTTTAGTTTTTAAATACTCTCTGATTTGAACCAAAGCCCCTTGAATAATTCTTGTAATTCTAGAAGGTGAAAGCCCAATCATAGTAGCGATGTCTTTTGCTTGCATGTTTCTATAGAATCTATATTCAACAACAGTTCTTTCTTTTTGAGGTAAATTTGCAATAGCTTCCTTTATCAAACGACTCATTTCCACAATTTCTGCTTTTTCATCAGGCAAAGCATGTGGGTCTTTAATAAAATCGAATGGCGAATCGTTATCAGAAGCGGCAGCAGCTAAACTATCGATGGATAAAATAGATTCATAAACAGCTTCTTTAACCTTGTTTGGATTATCTGGATCTTCATCATCGTTTTCTGGCTTATGTTTTAATGAATACCATTTGTAACGATGTCTAAGCTCGTTTCTAATAGCCCATTTAACAGCAGTACCCATATAAGAGTCGTTGTATTTTGCAAGTTGTTCTTCTGTTTTATCTTTAATCATTGCTTGCACAGCAATAATGCCAATACTGACCAACTCCTCGTACTCTATCATGTGATTGGGTACTCTGCGTTGTTCAATCTTTGCCACTCTCTGTACTATGCTTACATATTGTTTTAAACGAGTTTTGTTATCCATCGAATCATACTCAATAATACAAATTTATAATACCTTACTTTTGTTTATTTTTCAAGTTGTAAACAAAAAGTAGTATTTCAGCAACAGCTTTAAATAATTCAGGAGGTATCTGTTGCCCTATTTCTACCATTCTATATAGTGCCCTCGCTACAGGTGCGTTATCAACAACAGGAACATTGTTTTCTTCTGCAATCCTAATAATTTCTTTTGCAATCAACTCAGCACCCTTAACCAATAAAGTTGGTGACATCATTGTTTGTGCATCATATTTCAAAGCGCACGCAACGTGGGTAGGGTTTCTTACTACAAAATCTGCTTCAGCAACTGAGTCCATAGCTCCTCTTTGTAACATCTGCATACGTCTTTGTCTTAAGGCTGATTTTACATGAGGGTCACCTTCTGAGTTTTTATATTCGTCTTTGATTTCTTTAAAAGACATTTTTTGGTCTTTCATAAACTTCCATCTTGTTACACCATAATCTGCAACGGCAATTATAAAAAACGCCAAACAAGCTTTATATATAAAGTCTTTTATTAAAGACCCAAACTCATTCATTACTGCAAAGTTATTATCAATCGCTGCGAGCATCAAAATACCTTTTAAATGTGCAGAGTAAACAACCCAACCAATCAAGCCTAAAATACAAACTTTCAAAATGTTCTTAAACAACTCAAACACTGTTTTTACAGTAAACAAGTTCTTAAAATATTTTGTAGGGTTCAATTTATCAAGTTTAGGTATCAAAGGTGCAATCGCAACTAATGGACCAACCTGTATAAAATCAGCCAACGCAGCAATTCCAGCTGCTACAACCAACGTCAAACCAATAATAACAAGACAAGGAACTAATGCACTTGTCAAAATATAAACGTAACCAATAGAATCGACATGCTGATTAGGTATCTGTGAATACAGGTTCTTAAACAACCCGCAAATTAAGTCCCAAGTGATTGGAGCCATCAACAAAATAAACGTAAATACAACCAACATAGAAATAGCGGTTGAAACGTCTTTTGACTTTACAACTTGACCTTCTTTTCTTGCTCTTTGTAGTTTTTGGGGGGTCGCATCAAACTGCTTATCTTCATCACCCATTTGTAATAGCCTTTCACTTTGTTATTACATAATATCATGGATTTTATTTTAATAGAACAGGTTATCAAAGATTTTCAAAGATTTGCAAAAATTCTGGAAAAGATATATCTACCCATTCAAATCCTTTTATCAAAATTTCTTTCTCACACAAAAGCCCTGCAACATAATATGTCATCGCTAATCTGTGGTCGTGAAAAGTTTCAAGTTCTGCATCACCTTTTAGTTTTGTGCCACCATAAACTATAAATCCATCAGGTTTTTCGTCAATATTAGCACCGATAGAAATTAGTCCATTAACAATCGTAGAAATTCTATCAGACTCTTTTTTTCTTAAATCTTCTGCATTCTTAACAACCGTTTCACCTTCTGCTTGAGTTGCTAATAATGCGATTACAGGTAATTCATCAATCAATCTAGGTATATCGCTACCAGATATTTCGCAACCAACGAGCTTTGAATATCTTACTCTAATATCTCCGACAAGTTCACCAGAAACCTCTGATTGAGAAAGTATCTCAATATCACCTTGCATACGTTTTACAACATCAAGAATACCTGTTCTAGTAGGGTTTAAGCCTACATTCTTAATTATTATATCTGAATTTGGAACAATTAAACCTGCAACGATAAAAAATGCCGCAGAAGAAATATCACCTGCAACATCTATCTCTACAGGATTTAAAACAGATTTTTCGACAGTCACTGCAGTACCATCTATGCCTGCTAATTCCTCTTTATTTGCCCAAGTTCCAGTCGTAATATTTGCTCCCATATACTTTAACAACAATTCTGTATGGTTTCTTGATAAATATGGTTCAACCACAGAGGTTTTACCTTCTGCATTTAACCCTGCTAGCAAAACGCAAGATTTTACTTGTGCTGATGCAATCGGAGATTTATAAGTAATCCCGTTTAATTTTGTACCGAAAATTTTCAAAGGAGCTTTATAATCCACCGATTCAATTTGTCCACCCATCATTTCTAAGGGTGTAATAACCCTTTTCATAGGACGTTTTGATAAACTCTCATCACCAAATAAAATGCTATCAAAATTTTGTCCTGTCAAAATTCCTGAACACAGCCTCATAGTCGTTCCTGAATTTCCACAATTCAAAGGTGACGTTGGTTTTATCAAAGTTCCATTTGATGTGATTTTTAGGACTCGTTCATCTAAAAACTCAATTTTTGCACCTAAATTTTCAAACAAAGATTTTGTTGATAAACAATCAGCTCCAAGTGAAAAATTTTTAATAATAGAAGTCCCTTTTGCTAAAGAGCTAAACATTACAGCTCTATGGGAAATAGATTTGTCTGCTGGTATTGTAAACTCACCATTTAATCCTGTTTTAGCTTTATCTTTTGAAACTTTTATATCCATTAATTTACTAATCTTTCTGTTTCATTAAACATTACCATATAAAAATCTGGTGGAGTCATGTGTGGATTGTTCTTCATAAACTTTTTAACATTAAAATCATTTATATATTTATCAAGTTTTTTTAATATCTTTTCACTATCAGCATTAGCTCTTTTTAATTTATTAATATATTCAACAGCCATTGAATAAACTTCCTCTTCTGATAGTTCAGGTTTTCCACCGATTTTTACTTCATCTGTTTCTTCTTGTTCAAGATATTTTTTCTCTTTTTTCTTTTGCTGTTCTTCCTTATTTTGCTTACCTTCATCACTAGAAGCAGAGTTTTCTATTTTAGCCTGCTCTGCGTTTCTCATAAAGTTGTTAATAAAGTTAAACATTTTATATCTCCAAGATGTATATTAGATTATACGAATTTTTTGAAGATTAATCAACCCAGAGGGTGTGAGAAGAATTATAGTAAATCAATAATTTTGCATGTTCAAGGGGATCCTGAAATGAATTCAGGATGACGCCAAAACCAATATAATTCGTCATTCCGAACTCGTTTCGGAATCCCTGCGAACTTACACAAAATAAAAAAGCGTTCTTGAGAACTGAACGCTTGAAATTATAGGGAAAATTAACGATAGACTAATTTTTGGCTACATTAAATTATAATGCTAAGCCAAGTTTTAACTTGTTTTGAAGTGCGATGATTTCACTACTCAATTCAAAAGGTTTTGCTTGTTGTACTTGTTGATTAGCACTTCCAGCAAACGCTTGTGTTTGATCATCTGGCACTTGTTTGTTTTGAACACCGTTTTGTGCTTCCAAACCTTGTGGTTGTTGAATTTGTTGAGTTGGTTGTAAGCCATCAACTTGTTGCATTTGTCCTGCTGGTTGAATTGTTGCAGGCATTGAATTCAAACCTTGTACAAATTGTGAAATATCTGTAACTTGTACGTGTTGTGATGCTGCTTCAGCTTGTACACGTTCTGTCATTTGTTGTTGTAATTCAGCTACTTTTTGATTGATTTTGTTTTGTGCTTGAGTTTCTGTTCTTACTGAATTCTCATCAATTCCTAAAGCCTTTAATTTATTCAATGTTTCTGGTTTGATAGCGTCTGATTGACAACCATAATTGAAATTATTTAAACCGCCTATAGAATTGACTGACATAACGTACCCCTGATTGATTTTTTCAACTCTCTAATTAACGACATTTTTTTATCAATCTTTAGGGTTTTATTTTAATTCGTTACATTTATTTACAATCGATTGTTTATTTAATATCCAAAAATTTCATCAAGTTCTTTACCTAGTTGTAGATTTATTTTAGACAAAACTTCAATCATTTTTTCATCTTTTTCAAAATAAGCTTTATTAAATTCTATTTGTAAAAATTCGCCTCGATTCATAATATCATTCAATTTTGTTCGTTTATCTATAGGAAGGTTTTCAAAAATCCGTAAATCTTCTTTTTGGAATTGGTCGTAGCGTTCTTCTAAAATAGACATCAATTCCCTTTCTGTCTTTTTCATTTTGTTCCTTTCTCTCTTTCTTTTATTATAAATAATAAACACTTATTAAGTGATATTCTACTACTAAATTTAAAATTTATTCAACATTTTTATATAACTTTAAACAAAAAATAACAGACTATTACTATAAAAAGCAATAGCCTGTTTTTCTATATTTTTATAAAGTGAAATTAGCCTTGTTTTAAAAGGTTACAGTTTTCACTACGTTTTCTTTCTTCGTCTTTATATATTCTTGTTCTGTTGATAACTTCATCAAAATCAATCTGATGAGCATCAAAATCAGGCCCGTCAACACAAGCAAACTTAGTTTCGCCACCAACAGTCAATCTACAAGCTCCACACATGCCTGTACCGTCAACCATAATAGGATTCATAGATGCTTCTGTTTTTATACCTGTACCTCTAGTCATCTCTGCAACAGCTCTCATCATTGGCATAGGACCAACAGCGATTGCATAATCAACTTTTTCTCTGTCCATAATTTCTTTTAATACAGTTGTACCAAACCCTTTGATGCCTAAAGAACCGTCATCAGTTGTAACGTATAACTCTGTACAAGCATTTTTCATTTTATCTTGCCAGAAGATTAAATCTTTTGTTCTTGCTCCCATAATCATATAGACTTTGTTACCAGCATCTTTAAACGCTTTTGCAATCAAATAACAAGGAGCGGCTCCGTATCCACCTGCTATACAAACAACAGTACCGTATTTTTCTATATGGGTCGGTTTTCCTAATGGACCAACTAAATCAACTAATTCATCACCAACTTCAAGTTCTGCTAATTTCTTTGTAGTATAACCAACAGCCATAAATACAATAGTTAATTCGCCTTTTTCTTTGTCAACATCAGCGATAGTCAAAGGAACTCGTTCTCCGTTTTCTTCAGCTCTAAAGATTATAAACTGACCTGCTTTTGCGTTTCTTACTACATAAGGTGCCTCTATTGTTATTTCGTATTGGTTAGGACACAACTCTTTTTTTGATAAAATTTTATAAGCCACTGAACTCACCTCTAATTATTTTTCAACACTGCTATTTTATCATTAAAAAACGGCAGGTGCAAATGCACCTGCCGTCATATAATTTAAATCTAGAACTCAAATTCTTTAGAAGCCATTTCTTTGTACTCCTCTTGAGTTACACTATCACATGCCAGAGCTTTTTGCTCAAGTCCTCGTTTCATAAGTTTTGGAATATCCTTCATAAGTTTTTCATCAGCTAAAACAATATCACGGTTTTTAGCTTCTTTTATTAATTTGATAGTTCTTTCGGTAGGAGAACCATCTTCATTTAATGTTTTTTGAACCTCATAACTTGCCCAATCATTTGGTAGTTCATCAATTTTTAAATAATCTTTGTCTACCCCGATACGTTTATCAATTTCGTTTTCAAGGATATTTTTAACATATTCTTTTTGTGATTCGAAATGACAAGGTAAAATTATTTCGTTACCAATAACTTCTTCTGGGTCACGTTTTTCGTGGGTTTTAAATAGTTTAACAGCTTCGTGTAAATGTCCTAATTCTTGTTCTAAGAAAAGTTCCCAAACAGGTTTTATCATATCGTCTAATTCATCTTGATAACAATTATAATAGTTACAAACTTCTGTAAACTCATGTAAAAGTAGTTTTTCGTAAAAAGATTCTGTTGGGTCAATCAGTGATTCATACATATTAACGTGTTCTTCTTCAACGTCTTTTATTTCTGCATAAGTTTCTCTTAAGGTATGGTTACCATAATTCATACCGTGTTCTGCGTAATAGTTATGGGTTTGTTGCTCTCCTGATACAAGGGTTAAAATATTAACTTTGGTTTGAGGTGATGCAGTATTTTTGTCATACGGTTTTCTCAATCTCAAAACATTACAGTTATGATGTTGTTGAGTTGGTCTACTAATCATTATATCCGTTTGATGTTGAACAATGTCATCAGGATTAATTCCGTGCATCATATATGCCCATTGGCTATATCTGTATAAATGATCAAAATCTTCTAATAATCCGAAATCAAAAGTTTCACGTACATAATCATCAGGTTCATTTTGTGCTAACCAAGCAGTCAAATCTACAGCTACTTGTTCATACCCAAGTGTTGTTTCAAGTACTGATTGATCGGCTGGTGACATCCAATTTATTGTAGATTGTTGTTGATCCTCTGTTTTCTTTGTCATAGCTAAGAACTTTTTTGTTTCTTCATCTTGACAGCATCTAGAAAAACAATGTTTAAAATTCCAAGCCTCAATTTCAATACCGTTCATTAAGATTTGACGGGTTCTAGTGTAACAATTAACATCGTATTTATTGAATTTTCTTTTTGCTATATCGTGCCAGTTTCTCAACTGTTTATCTATAGGAATACCTTTTTCTTTTAATGGATTAAATGTCATAATAAACTCCTTTTTTGTCTACAAAAGAAGTTTAATAAAAACAAAATTTTAAATAATCCGACAAGGTGGCTAGGTAAGAAAGAGAGATTAAAGGTATATAGTAATTCACTTTAAAACCTGTTAATAATTTTTAAATATTCTTTTTGTGATTCTAAAACCATTTCAGAAATAAAATTAACAAACGGTATCATATTATTATTTAATTGTGCTTCTTGTAATGCACAAATATAATCATTTCTTACAACAGGAGGTATCGATACAATATTATATCCTGCTTGAAGTAACGCTAAATTCATTAATAATCTCGCACATCTACCATTACCATCGACAAAAGGATGAATACTAACCAATCTTTCATGAATCCACGTTGCAAATTCTACTGGGTGTAATTTAGATTTTTTATCGGGAATAGATAGAACAAATTGTTTCATCAAATTAGGAACTTCATTGAATGTTGGTAATTCAAATTCACTTCCGGTTATAATAACATTACAATTTCTATATTTACCAGCTTTTTCGTCATCTATTTTTTTATAAAGCATTTTATGAATATTTAAAATATCCAATTCAGTTATATCTAATTTCTTGGATAAATCAAATAATAAATCGTATGCACAAGCTCCACCAAGTGTTTCCAGATGGTCTTTAACGGGTTTACCACCAATAGTTATACCGTCTTCTATAACAATTTTAGTTTCACTTAAAGAAAGAGTATTCCCTTCAATAGCATTTGAACTGTACGTAAAACTTATTTTAAAATATTCTTTAATTTGTCTTAGTGCGTCCTCTGATAAAGGTCTATGACTATTGATTTTATCTTTATACTCATCATTAAGTTGGAAACAATTATTATACATACTTTTATCCTTTTTTATATAATATCATAGGATAAAAAAAGAGTAAAACTTTCAGATAAAAAAACAATCTAAAATACAAATTACTTAATAACTACCTAGACAACATAACCATCAAGACAGAAATATCTGCAGGTTTTACACCACCTATTCTTGATGCTTGAGCAAGTGTCTTTGGTCTAATCTTAGCCAATTTTTCTTTAGTTTCTGTAGAAATATGTTGGATTTCTGAATAATCGATATCTTCAGGAATTCGATATTTTTCTAACTTGCTAGCTTGTTCAACTTGTTGAGTTTGACGTTTTAAGTATCCATCGTATTTCACCAATACTTCAACTTCTTCAAACACATCTTCTGACAAGTTCATTACTTCTGATTCATAATCTAACTGTTTAATCACATCATAAGTGATATTAGGACGTTTCAAAAGTTCTGATAATCTAATTCCACGATCAATGTGTTCTTCATATTTAGCCAAGATATCATTAACCTCTTGAGTTGCAGACACCTTAACCTTAGACAATCTTTCGATTTCATTTTTAATAGTTTCTTGTTTATCTCTAAACCTTTGATATTGAACATCATCAACAAGACCAACTTTATGACCAATTTCTGTTAAGCGTTCATCAGCGTTATCTTGTCTTAATAACAATCTATATTCTGAGCGAGATGTCAACATTCTATAAGGTTCTTCAATATCTTTTGTTACTAAATCATCAACCAAAGTTCCAAGATAAGAAGAACTTCTTGAAAGCTCTAGCATTTCTGAACCGTTAATATAATTAAACGAATTTATACCTGCCAACAAACCTTGTGCGGCCGCTTCTTCATAACCACTTGTACCATTTATTTGACCTGCGCAGAATAACCCTTTAACAAGTTTTGTCATCAAAGAATGAGAAGTCTGAACTGCAGGAATATAGTCATATTCAACAGCATAAGCAGGTTTTATTATATGAGCTTTTTCTAATCCTGGAAGTGATCTAACCATCAAAGTTTGAACGTCAGATGGCAAACTTGTTGAGAACCCTTGAATATACAATTCATAAGTTCCAATTCCTTCTGGTTCAATAAATATATGATGTGATGGGTTAGAAGCAAATCTTACAATCTTATCTTCAATAGATGGACAATATCTTGGTCCAACTCCGTGAATCAATCCTTGATACATAGGCGATTTATCAAGGTTAGCCTTAATGATTTTATGTGTTTCTTCTGTTGTTCTTGTCAAATAACACGGTATCTGTTTTCTAACAGGTCTGTCTGGTTTAAACGAATAAAAATGTAGTTTTTCGTCCCCTGGTTGAATAGTCATTTTTGAATAGTCAACTGTTCTTTTATCGATTCTACAAGGAGTACCCGTTTTTAATTTTTTAACATTAAAACCTAAAGAACGTAGACTATCAGATAAGCCGATTGCTGGCATTTCTCCTAATCTACCTGCACGATATGATTTTAGTCCAATGAATATTCTACCGTCTAAAGATGTACCAGTAGTGAGAATAACTGCTCTTGTTTTATACTCGTTTCCATATTCATCAACTGCACCACAGATTGCACCATCTTTTACTATTAAATCAGTTATACAACATTGTTTTAAGAATATATTTTCTGTTGATTCGATTATATTTCTCATATAATGCATATATTCTTTTTTATCAGACTGTGCTCTTAAAGCTCTTACAGCAGGTCCTTTTGATGAGTTTAAAATTTTCATCTGAACATAAGTCGCATCTGCAACTTCACCCATAACCCCACCAAGTGCATCGATTTCTCTAACTAAAGTGGATTTTGCAGGTCCACCAACAGCTGGGTTACAAGGCATCAAAGCTATATTATCAAGGTTTAATGAACACAACAATACTTTTGCACCTAATCTTGCAGAAGATATTGCGGCTTCACAGCCTGCGTGTCCCCCACCTACTACTATTACATCAAATTCGTTTTTTAAATATTCCATACAATTATTATACATCAAACCATTTTTTATGTTAAAATACCTTTATGATAAAAAGAATTTTTTGGACGTTTGTAATTGTTATTACGCTTTCTGCTACTGTGTTTGCAGAAGTTTTTCAATATGTTGGTGAAGATTTTGATTGGGCAATTCTTTCTCCAAAAGAAAAAACAGAACGTGTAGACAAAATCTATAAAATAATGTTCCCAGATGGAGCGATTACAAATTATACAAGAAAAGAGTTTAAAACCCAATTCAAAACACATTTAAAAGATAAAGATTCAAAAATCCATTATGATGCAATGGTTGCAGGCTATAAGGATTACAAAAACGTAAAACTTGAGCCTTATTATTACAAAAACACAGGCTGTATCTATATGTACGCACTTCAATATAAAAACGATTTAACTAAAACCTATTACTATAGTGTTTTAGGAAATCTAAAATTCGTGGATATAAGATATGGTGATTTAATAAACTGTCCTTGTTATATAAAAAAATATGGAATAGATGGTAAATTAAAGCGTTCAGCATATATTCAATCAAAAGATATCATTTATACGTATACAGGAAAAGGAAAGTTTGAGGGAGTACAGTATAAATCAACAATGTACACTCACTAATTTTTAGCTAACCAATTTATATTAAGCACAAGATTTTTGTAAACTTTCAATATATCTACCTGCATAAACTGCACCTATTGCACCATCTGAAACTGCAGTGACAACTTGTCTAAGTGGAGTTTTTCTAACATCACCTACTGCAAAAACACCTTTTTCAGAGGTTTTCATAGTTTCATCTGTTATAATAAACCCATTTACATCTTGTTGAAGTTGATGTGCGATACATTCAATGTTTGGAGAATAACCAATATATGGAAATACTCCATCAACAATTATTTCACTTACTTCTGAGGTTTGTGTATCTTTTAAAATAAGTTTTTCAACAGTATTATTTCCATAAATTTCTAGTGGTGAAGAATTTAAAACCACCTCAATTTTGTCATTATTAAAGACTCTTTCTTGAACAATCTTATCTGCTCTAAACTCATCTCGTCTATGAATTAAATAAACTTTTTTAGCAAACTTTGTTAAATAAAGAGCTTCTTCTAAAGCTGAGTTACCACCACCTATAACAGCAACTGTTTTGTCTTGATAAAACGCTCCGTCACAGATTGCACAATAACTAACCCCACGACCTAAGAATTCTTTTTCACCTTTTATACCAAGTTTTTTACAACTTGCACCACAGGCTATAATAACGGTTTTAGATTCAAAAATGTAGTCTGTAGTTTTGATTAGTTTTTTTTCAGAACATAAATCTACAAAGATAATCTCCTGCATTTCAAATTTTTCTACTCCAAATTTATCAAGGTGTTCTTCAAATTTTTCCATCAATTCATAACCACCGATAGAGCAAAACCCTGGATAGTTTTCAATTTCTAAATAATTAGCAGGCTGACCTCCAATCATACTTGTTTCAATGATTGCAGTTTTTACATTGGCTCTTGCAAGATAAATCCCAGCTGATAAACCAGCAGGTCCACCACCTAGTATAACGGCATCAAATTCGTACTTCTTCACTATTCAATCCTCCAAAATATATTATTTTTTGAGAATCGACATGCCTGAAATTTTTGTTCCTTTTAATAAGTATTTTGCAGTATCACGTTTCATAACATGTCCGTCATGCAAAGACAATGTTTCGTAAACTAAATCATCGTAACCTGCGAACTTGTCACCTTCAATCCTTATCGTTACTGTGTCTTTAAGAACTCGGTTGTCACAGGTTGAACCTCTTGAAAACACTACTACGTTTCCTTCAATCTGATTTACTTTTACAACAGCCTTTGCTTTTGTAAACGGGTTCTCTAAAGTTATGACGTTGCCAGACCTAGATAAGTTCCATACATCTTTTGTTTGTACTTTAAAAACTGAATAGTTAGATGTTCTATCAAGTTGTGCATTAACTTGCCAAGTCCCAAATATAGCATTTGGTAGCTTTTCAAGAGAAACACCTGATTTTAAAACTGTTTCAGCAGATACTTTGTAGACAAATGCTGATAATAATATAACCACTATAAGTACAAAAATTCTTTTCATAGTTTAATTATAATGAATAAAACTCCAAAGGCAATTATACTTTTCGGTATGATGTTTGCAGGGATTCTTCGTTTCACTCTGAATGACGTACCCAGACTGTCATCCAGAGGCAAGTAAAACATTTTGTAAAGAATTGCCGAAGAATCTCATTGAACATGCAGAACCGTTAATTTATAGACCAATTCAATCTAATCCATAGACTTAATCAAAACATCAACTTTATCAGGGAAATTTTTTGTAATAACTGTTTTTAAATCATTTGAAGCATTTACCCAAAAAGTTGAAGAAGTCAAAATTTTATCATTTGTAGCAGGAATCTTAAACATTACAGGGTCAGAACCACTAAAATGAGCTAATAAATCTTTTATTCCACAAAGTTCTTCATATTTGAGTTCATTATTTACAACAATCGTAACCAAATTAGAGTTTTCTACAGGTTTAACACTATCAACTATAACGCTTGTCGCATCTTCCTGTCTATGTTGAACCTTACCTGAAATAATAACCTTATTTTCAAGCACCAAAAAGTCGCCATACTCAACAACTTGACGATTAAACATTACAACCTCAACCCTATCAGTCAAATCTTCAATCATCGCAATCATTACAAACTTAGAAGGGTCTTTCTTTGTAGGAATTTTTCTAACAGAAGTAACCAAGCCACATATAGTAACTGGTGATTCTTCCTTCATATTCTTTAATTCAGAAATTTTATGTGTCATCAAAAATGGCAAATTCTTCCTGATAGAGAATAATGGGTGTGAGGTGACATAAAACCCTAAAAATTCTTTTTCAAATTGTTGAATATATTTATCAGGGTATTCCTCGTCAGAGCCTCCTAATTGATACTGAATAGCTTCAAATTCATTGTTTTCTGGTAATGAGGCAAACAAACTAACTTGCCCCATAGCTTTTTCTTTTGATGCTCTAGCTGTTGATGAAAGGATATATTCTAAATTCTCCATCAACTGTTTTCGGCTTTTTTCTATATTAGAAAATGCACCTGATTTAATCAAGCCTTCTAAAGATTTTTTATTAACATATTTTGGATCTAATCGTTTACAGAAATCAAAGATGTTTTTAAACTCGCCGTTTTCTTCTCTTTCTTTAATAATAGCTTCACAAACAGCCACCCCAACTTGTTTAATAGCTGCCATACCAAATCTTATATCGTTTCCATCAGGAGAATATTCAACATAAGATTTATTAACATCAGGTGGAAGAATTTTAATACCGTACTTTTGAGCTTCTTCAATATACAACTGTGTTTGGTCTTTGTTATCGCTTACACTTGACAATAATGATGATAGATATTCAACAGGATAATGACATTTTAAATATGCTGTTTGATAGGCTACAAAGGCATAAGCAGCAGAGTGCGACCTGTTGAAACAGTATGAAGCAAACGCAAGAATTTGGTTAAAGAGTTTTTCAGCAGCTTCTTTTGACATATCGTGTTTTGCAGAAGCCTCAATAAACTTACCTCTTTGTTCTTCCATCGTTTTTAAATCTTTTTTACCCATCATACGACGGACTTGGTCAGCTTGACCCAACGAATAATCTGCTAAAACCTGAAAAACTTGCATAATCTGTTCTTGATATACAATCGTTCCGTAAGTATCTTTCAATACAGGTTCAAGTAACGGGTGAGCATAAGTAATTTCTTGTTCACCGTGTTTTCTTGCAACGAAATCATCAACCATGCCTGAACCCAATGGTCCTGGACGGAACAAAGCAACCAACGCACCCAAATCTTCAAAAACGTCAGGTCTTAGACGTTTAACAAGGTTCATCATACCTTGTGATTCTAACTGGAATACCCCAATTGTTTCACCTTTTGTCAACATATCATAAGTCGGTTTATCATCTAAGGATATGTTATTAATATCAACGTCAATGTTACGGTATTTTTTAATAAGTTTAACCGTCTTAGTAATCATTGTAAGGTTTCTTAAACCCAAAAAGTCCATTTTTAACAGGTCAAGAACTTCTGTAGCTTCGTGTTTTGGATAACCTGTTTGTACAATACCCGTTTTAGCAGGTTGTACAGGCAAAATTGTATCAAGTGGTGCGTGAGAGATGATAACCCCTGCTGCGTGAGTACCCGTTCCACATTTTAGTCCCTCAATAGCAATCGCCATATCAACCCAACGCTTGAAACTGATTTCTTTTCCTGTTTCGGGGTTTGATATTTGATAATCATCGTCATATAACTGTTTGAATTCTGAACCTTCAGCCTTAACTGCATCTCTTAACCATTCAGCCTTTGGATTATCATTTTTAGCAATATCTAATGCAGGCTCTATTAATCCAGTAAGTCTGTTACTTTCAGCAAACGGAACTTGTAAAACTCTACCTACACCCTTAAAAGCAGCTTTTGGAGCATAAGTACTGAATGTGATAATCTGACAGACTTTGTCCTCACCATATTTTTGGGTAACGTAATCAATAACTTCACCACGACGTTCAATACAAAAGTCAATATCAATATCGGGCATCGTAAATCGTTCAGGGTTCAAGAATCTTTCAAACAAGAGTTTATGTCTGATAGGGTCAATATCTGTAATTCCTAGAGCATACGCAACAACAGACCCTGCAGCAGAACCACGTCCTGGACCTACTGGAATATCGTGGGTCTTAGCAAAGTGGATAAAGTCCCAAGTAATCAAGAAATATGCAGGGAATCCCATTTGTTCAATAATACCAAGCTCATATTTTGCTCTATCATAAATAGCTTCTGGTACGTCTTCTCCGTAGCGTTCTTTTAAACCTTCCATTACTAAATGGTTCAAATAAGTAGGTATGGTAAACCCTTTTGGAACTTCATAATGAGGTAATGGTGCGTTGTGAAGTTCAATCGTTAAATCGCATTTGTTTGCGATATCCTCAGTATTTTTGACACATTCTTCAAACATATCTGCGTCCATCCACTTGAACGCATCTCTCATTTCTTCTTTTGTTTTAACGTAAAACTCGTTGTTTGAAAAATGGAATCTATTAGGGTCGTCTTTATTTGAGTTTGTTTGTAAACACAACAAGGTATCATGCATATCAGCATCTTCTCTTCTTAAATAGTGAGAGTCATTTGTGATAACCATTTTTATACCAAGTTCATTTGCTATATCAATCAAATCAGGATTAGTACGTTTTTGTTCTTCTAATCCGTGATCTTGCAACTCAATATAATAATCTTCTCCGAACAAATCTTGATACTGTTTTGCAACCTCTTTTGCTTTTGCCTTATCACCCTTTAATAAATCTTGTAGTACTTCACCACCTAAACAGGCTGAACAACAAATCAATCCTTCGTGGTGATTTTTTAAGAGTTCCCAGTTGATACGTGGTTTATAATAAAACCCTTCACACCAAGCAGTTGATACAAGTTTAATTAAATTGAAATAGCCAGCAGAGTTTTTTGCTATCAACACAAGGTGATAAAGTGGGTTATCGCTAGAATCTTTAACGTGAATATCTGAATCGTGCACATAAAATTCACAACCAATCAAAGGTTTTATACCTTTTTTATGAGCATATTCATAAAACTCAATCGCTGAATACATAACCCCGTGGTCAGTAATCGCAATAGCAGGCATGTCATTATCTACGGCAAAATCAACTAAGTCATTAACTCTAATTGCCCCATCTAATAGTGAATACTCTGTGTGAATGTGAAGTGGTATAAACTTTGACATAATAATAATTTAACACATAAACGTATGAATTTTTGTAAAAGTTTTGGATTTATAAAAAGAGGCGCTCATTTTTAATGAGCGCCTCTTTTTTATTGATTATGCAATTTTAGTAACTTTATCAATACTTTCTTTTTCTTTTTCGTAAGCAATATACAAATCATAATAACATTGTGCGTTCATCCAAAACTCAGGCGTAGTTCCAAAGAGATTAGCTAACTTATGTGCCATTACAGGACTGATACCACGTTTTTTGTTATACAATTCACTTATTGTTTTTATGCCAACACCCAATAATTCACACAATTTTTTCTGTGTTAAATTGTATGGTTTAACAAATTCTTCTAATAATATTTCCCCTGGATGTGTATATGGTCTATTTTTCATTGTTACTCCTATTTGTGATAATCCATAATTCGTACATTGTATACAAAACCGTCTTCAAACTTAAAAACAACTCTGTATTGGTCATTAATTCTTATTGAACTAAACCCTTTTAAATCACCTTTTAAATGTTCGTAATGATTTGCTGGTGGAACTCTTAAATCATTTTCTGAAAAAGCATAATGAATCATATCTAATTTTCGTTTAATTATTTTTTGAATATTATTGAATTTTTTAGATGAATCACCATTGAAAATCTTTTCAGCTTCAATATCATCAAATGTTTTAATCATATTATCATATTAGCGCAATATGATAATATTGTCAATACTATATAATAAAGAGGCGCTCATCGAAGATGAGCGCCTCTTTAAAAACTTCTCCCTAAGTCTATACTGTAGCCATCTTTGATTGGATTCGTTTCGCAGAATCTTCATATCCTGAACGACCCATCAATGCATAAGTATAATTTTTTGCTTGTTCAACCCCTGGTTGATTAAATGTATTGATATTATACAATTCGCCAGCAATCGCTGTTTGAACTTCTAACATATAAAGTAACTGTGCTACATTATATTCATCAATCTCAGGTAGAGTAATTGTTATTGTAGGTCTTTGGTAATCAGAAAGAGCAACTCTTGTCGAATCTGCTTCTGCATTTATCAAATCATTGACAGTCTTACCACCTAAGTATCCAATACCTGTGTATTCAAAAATCTTTGGAATTTCTAATGTATGTTCAAACTTACCAACTCTTATAAAATTGATAACTTTATCGTTTGGTCCTTCGTTATAAAGTTGGATTTGAGAGTGTTGATCAGTAGCGCCAACAGCTTTTATAGGAGTAGGTCCTACGTGTACTTTCTCTCCATTTTTATTATCTTCTTTACCTAATGACTCTGCCCATAATTGAACATACCAATCAGATACATATTTTAATCTAGAAGAATATGGCATCATAACTGATAAATTCTTTCCTTTTTTAGTATCCATTAAATAATGGATTAAAGCATTTTGCGCAGCAATATTGTTATTTATATCAGTATTTTTAAGTGCCAAGTCCATATCTTTTACACCTTGAATTATTTCATCAATATTCAATCCAACTAGTGCAAAAGGAACTAGTCCAACAGCTGAAAATACAGAGAATCTTCCACCAACATCATCAGGAACTACAAATGTTTTATAGCCTTCTTGGTCAGCTAGTTGTCTTAATACCCCTGTCATTTTATCAGTAGTTGCAACAATATTTTTTCTATACTCATCACCTAATTCTTGTTCTAATAGGTTTTTAACAATCATATATTGTGACATTGTTTCAGCAGTTGAGCCAGATTTTGTTATTACATTAACTAAGGTTTTCTTCAAATCTAACATTTCTAATAGTCCTGTTATTGAATCAGGATCAATATTATCTAAGAAGAAAATTCTTGGCATTCCATCTCGTTGTTCTGGAGTAAGCATATTCCAATAAGGTTTGAGTAACGCTTCTGTAACAGCAATTCCACCTAATGCAGAACCACCAATCCCTAGAACTAATATATTATCGAACTTTCCTTTTACCATAGATGCAAATTCTTTTACATACCAAACAGTTTCCTCGTTATAACCAAGATTCATCCATTGTAACCATTGTCCAGGTTTGTCTTTTCTTTGATTTAAGTCAGTAATTATGTTTGCTATTGTTTCTTTATAATTAGCAAATTCTTGTTCAAGATTTAAACCATTTTCTTCACCAATTACTAAGGCATCTGCATATTTGTAATTCAGTTCAATCATTCAATCTACCTTTCATGTCTATATATAAATTTATTCTCTTAAAAACCCATCTAACAATACTAGTATATTAAAAACACAACTAAACATGTATTGAATTGTTAAGAACACGCTTGAAATGTAACAATTAGAAGAATTTTAGAACTACTATTCTTCTAAAATACCTTCCGCAATCAAGGATTTTATTGATTTCATTAATAGTAAAAGTGGAATAATAATAAAACAAGCAGCCGCAAATATTCTAAAGGTATCAATATAAGCCCATAAAGTTGACTGTTGTAATAATTGTTTATACAACAAACTGTGAGCCATTGTTGTCGCAGTAGCAGGGTCAACAGTCATTGGCAAGAACGAGCCTGCGTAAGCATTTACTCTTTGAACAAACTGCTCATTTGTACCTGCTAAAAATCCTACCATCATATATTGGTGTTTTTGAGAAAATCTTGAAATCATCGTTGTAACTAAAGATGTACCGATTGCACCACCAATGTTTTTTAACATATTTTGCAGTCCTGTTGCATTTGTCAACTGGGAGTTTTTCAAGGTTATCATAGAAAGGTTAATAATTGGAACCATAGAAAATGTTAACCCAACCCCAAACAAGTAGTTTGGAATAGCGATATTTACTAATGCAATCTGTGTATTCAATTCACCAAACAACAAACCACCGATACCTATTGTAAATAATCCAAACATAACTTGAGCACGTTCACTAACTTTCCCTGCTAAAATTGTTGAAAGTATAACACCTGTCATACAACCAGCCCCACGTGGCATCATTGACAAACCACTTAGGAAAGAAGTGTATCCCATTAATGATTGCAACATTGATGGCAAAATCGCTGATGATGCCATCAAAACTGCCATTAATACAACTTGAATAACTGTACCAAAGAAGAAGTTTCTATCCTTCATTACTTCTAAATCTATCAATGCGTTTTTATGGTTTTTAAACTGACTGATAAAGAATAATATACAAGAAACTACAGAGATTGCTGTCAGCCAACATACCCATGTTGAACCGAACCAGTCAGCATCATTACCCTTATCCAATACAACCTGTAAAGTTACAATCCAAAATACTAGAAAAATAACCCCAAAGGTATCAAGTTTAATTCCATCAATTTTTCTACCATAAGGAGAATCTTCTAAAAGCATTTTAGACGCAAGAAATGCGAATATACCAAAAGGTAAGTTTATTAAATAAATAAATGGCCAAGACCAATTTTCAGTAATCCAACCACCAATTACAGGACCTAAAATAGGACCAATAACGACAGCAAATCCGAACATTCCCATAGCTTTACCACGGTCTTTTTTCGGAAAACTTTCTAACATAATAGATTGTGCTAACGGTAAAATCGCACCACCACCTAAACCTTGTAAAAATCTTGCAAAAATAATCTCCATTAAAGATCTAGAGCAACCACATAACAATGATGCCACCGTAAACAAAACAATACTGAACATAAAGAAATTGTTACGTCCAAATTTTTTACACAAAAAATCAACACAAGGTATAATTAAACCACTAGCAATCAAATAGAATGTTAAAATCCATGTTGATTCGTTATGACTAACTGAAAAAGTACCTGCCATATAAGGTAATGCAACATTAGAGATAGTTTCATCTAATACAAACATAAACATAGAAATCATCAATGGAATAGATATAATCCATGGATTTTTCTTTGGCATCCATACTTCTGTTTCTTGTATTTCTTCATTTCCCATTTATAAAACCTCTTTAGGAAATATTTTAATATAATAATGTTGCAAATGCAACACAATAATTTATATTATATTTTTTGCGTTACAAAGAACATTTGCAAACAAAGTGGCGGAATTGATTTCATCAATTCCGCCACTTCTCATTTGATAAGATTGTTTTTATACTAAACCGTGCAAAACTCTATTATTCACAGCCATATATGACATTTGATTTGTCAAAACTCTATCTTGGTCAACCTTTGATGGAGCTTTACCTTCTTGAAACTTCTTTACAGTTGAATCAAGTGTAGGTGCTGTGACATAAGAATTTTTCTCTACCTCTTTGGTAGCTTCGTTTGGTTTAGTTGGTTTTACATCTTCAACATATTGAACAGGTGATGTCTTAGTATCATTTAATTTTGATTCTAAGTTCATACGATTTGACATAACAGTTAAGTCATTCATTTTTTGATTTTGTGAAGTTTCCTTCAATTCACTTAACTGATTTTTCAAATCCTTCGCATCGTTGCTCTTGAAAGAAGGTGCAAAGTTACTTACCATTGGTTTAAAAGAAACACTTAAACTCATTTTCCTAGTCCTTCCTTATACACACACTAAGTTCAAACCATGTAAAACTCAGAATTTGCTAGCAAATTCTGAGTTTTTTACATTTGTTCATAATTAATTTAATTATGCTTTTTTAGCTCTTGGCAAAGCACCGTGTTGAGAAACTTGTTCTTCTAATACATTGTTATACAATGCCTTTGCATCTTTTGCCATAAATGGAGCATCTTTTGTTGCAGATTTTTTAGCTGTTCTTATTGTAGCTTCTGTTTCATTAATCTTACCAATAATATCACGTACTGTGTACATTCTTGTACCATCTGCATTTCTAACTTTTAACATATAGTTTACTAAACGTTTATTGTTACCTTTGATTTTTTGGAATAATTCTAAGGCATCTGCATTTGATTCTGATTTATGTTTATTAAATGTACCGGCAGCACGTTTTTGAGCTCTTGTTTCTTTGATTGAAGCAAAGATTTCTGGCAACATACCAGCTCTCATTTTAGTTGCGTTGTTTGCATAAACTTTAGATTGATCAGCATAAGTATTTTTACCAAGTTTCTTTTCAATAATGTTATTAACATCAGATATAACTGCCAACTTCTTAGCTGATGGCTGTTTGGCAACCTTGTTAGCGAAGATACCACGTCTTAGAACCTTTGTTTCTTTAGCTGGTTCTGTTTTAGAAGCCTCAACGCTTGTTGCTTTAACAGCTTTTTCCAAACTGTTAATTGCAGGGAAGCTATATACTTGTGCTGGTAACTTATTTGAATCAACTTTCGGTGCAGCTTCAATTGGAGCTGGAATTACAAACTTGATTTTATTTTTACTACCAATAAGTTCTTCCATTTTTGGTAAATTAATTGCATCACGTCTAATTGCAGGAAGAGTTTGAGTCATTTCAGATTTAGCAGCTGTTTCGACTTTTTCAGTTGCTTTTACAGCTTGTTTTGCAGCTAATGATTCAGATTCAGGAATATTAATTGTTTTATATAATCCTTTTAAGGCTCTTCTATGACTCTTTATTTCTGCTTGTTCTTTATTTTCTGGTTTAAAGATATTTGCTACAAAGTTTTTAAATCTCTTTGCAACTCTACCTTCTGCTGTGCCAGGGTTAATATTTGCAAATCTAACAGCTTTGTCAGCAGCATCTTGACCACCTGTTGTCATGATATATGTAATATTATCTGCATACGCTTCTCTTCTTTTTGGACTAATATTGTCTATCAATTTTAGATATTCACCAGCACCTACTGTATTGGTTTTTTCTAAAGAGATATGTTCAATGAATTTTTTTGCACTTTTATCTTCGTCCATCTTATTAAACAAAGTTGCAATATTATCCATTTCGTCTGGTTTATATCTGTCTACACCATAACCTCTCATATATGTATCTAGATATTTTGCACGAGCTTCAAAATTCTTTTTGTTTGTTGTTGTATAAATATCAATCAAATTCTTTTTATAGTTTGATTTGTCTTCAACATGCATTGGTGATAATTTATCAGCAAATCTTACTAAAATTGCATTTGATTCAGGTGAAGCAAATGGAGCCATTTTTTCAGCATCAATCACTTCTTGCATACTTTCACCACGAACCAATTTTTTAATACCATAAATATTTTTTTGCAATTTAGCATCATAAGTACCATTTACAATTTGTTCATCTAGATTTTTCATACAATCTTTTTCTGACAAATGCATTCTCAAATATGGTCTATATGTTTGATAATCTTTTAAAATCTTATCAGAATTTTCTGAATCTAAAATACCAATAATAGATTTTTTTGAGATATTATAATCAGTTGGAGCATTAATCAAATCACGATATACATTATTAAATTGTTCAACTTTTTTAGAACTATCACCAAGTTTATCAACACATTTTGATATATCTGACATGTTCATTTGTGTTGAATTAACAAGTCTTAAATGTTCTTTTGTTGGTTTTTTAACTTTATTTACAACTGCAAAAATCAAATCTGCATTTTCTTTTTTGTCTTGAGCAACACCAAAATTGTGTCTATTATAATTTTCAGCTAATTCTGCAAAAAGTCTTTTTTGCATAACTGATTTACCATCTAATTCTCTTTTAATTGTTCTTTCAGAACGATCTATTTTAGCAGGAGCAAATTTTAAAGCATCTTTTAACCAACCGTCCATTTTTCTCATTTTATTAGGGGTAAAAAGACCGTTAAAACTAACTGTATCTGATGCCATTGTATTATGCATAACACCAGCTCTATTATTTCTTACACTTTGTGAGTTTAAATTGTTATTGTGATAATTTTGATAAATTTGTTGTTGATTGACTACTTTCATGTTACACGAACCTCCTGTGTATATAAAACACTTGTAAAAATAATATTTGCCATGAAAAAGGGCGGATTTTAAAAAATCCGCCCTTTTTTTCACAATTCTTTACAATTCTTATGCAAATTGTGCTTTTTCTTCTTCAGAAACGCCTTTTATTGTCAAGTTTACTCTTCCTCTTTCGTCGATTTTGATAATCTTAACAATAACTTCATCGCCAACGTTTACATGTGGTTCAATAGTATCGATTCTTTCTTTACAAATTTGAGAGATGTGAACCATACCATCTTTACCACCACCTAATTCAACAAAAGCACCGATAGGAATAATTCTAACAACTTTTCCTTTCAATACCATGCCAACTTCAGGTTTAAAAGTAAGTTCTTTAATCATTTTCTTAGCGATTTCAGCACCCTCTTGGTCATTTGATGTGATTGTTACAATACCAGTATCTTGAATATCGATTTCAGCACCAGAGGCTTCAATGATAGCTCTAATTTGTTTACCACCAGGTCCGATAACTGTTCCGATATCTTCTACAGGAATAGTCATTGTAGAAATACTTGGTGCAAATGGTGACATTGGTCCAGGTTGAGTAATAGCCTTTCTCATTTCACCTAAGATATGCAATCTACCTTCTTTAGCTTGTCCTAATGCACGTCTTAGAGTTTCGTTAGGGATACCTTTTGCCTTCATATCCATTTGTAATGCTGTAATACCATCATCATTACCTGTAACTTTGAAGTCCATATCTCCTAAGAAATCTTCAATACCTTGGATATCAGTAAGTACAACAGGTTCATGACCATCTTCTTTAATCATACCCATTGCAACACCACCAATCATACATTTAACAGGTACACCTGCGTTCATCAAAGCCATTGAAGAACCACAAGTAGAAGCCATTGATGTTGAACCGTTTGATTCTAATACATCTGATGTTACTCTGATTGTGTATCCAAAATCTTCTTGAGATGGAAGTGCAGGAATATTAGCTCTTTCAGCTAAGTTACCGTGACCAACTTCACGTCTACCAGGACCTCTTAAAGGTTTTACTTCACCAACAGAGAACCCAGGGAAGATATATTTGTGCATATATGTTTTTTCTGTTTGAGGGTCAACACCATCAAGTTCTTGTTTCATAGCTGGACCTGCTAAAGTTGCAACTGACAATACTTGAGTTTGTCCTCTTGTGAAAACAGCTGAACCGTGAGCTCTTGGAATAACACCAACTTCACACCATATAGGACGAACTTCAGTGTTTTTACGTCCGTCAGCTCTAACACCTTCTTCTAAAATCATAGTTCTCATTATTTTCTTTTCAGCAGCTTTGAATTCTTCTGCTACAAAGTCAATACCAGTTTCTTCAATGATTTTATGAATATAGTGATCTTCTGGTAAAGATTCAACTTTTTCTTTAACTAATTTCTTAGCTTCTTCTAATTTTTCTTGTCTATATTTTCTGTCGAAATTATGATAAGCATCGAAAATCATATCGTGAGCAACTTCGTTGATAATATTTTTCAATTCAGTTGTATCATAAGGATTTACAAATTCTTCTTTTTCAACACCACATTGTTTAGCGAATTCAACTTGAGCATCACATTGTTTTCTAATTTCTGCTTGAGCGAATTCAACAGCGTTCATAATGTCGTCTTCAGTAACGAATTTACAACCAGCTTCAACCATGATAACAGAATCGTGAGTACCTGATACAACGATATCAAGATCTGATTCTTTTGCTTGTCTGTGAGTAGGGTTAGCAATAAAGTTGCCTTCTGCATCTCTTGAAACTCTAACTGCACCGATAGGCCCTTCAAATGGAGCACCTGATAGCATTAAGGCACAAGATGCACCTAACATTGCTAATGTATCAGGTTGATTTTCTTGATCATAACTGAATAATTGTGCAACGATTTGAATATCGTTTCTATATCCTTTTGGGAAAAGTGGTCTAATTGGTCTATCAATCAAACGAGAAACCAAAATAGCTTTGTCGCTTGCTTTACCTTCTGAACGGTTATAACCTCCAGGAATACGACCAATTGAAGACATTCTTTCTTCATAATCAATTAATAGTGGGAAGAAATCAATCCCAACTCTTGGTTCTTTACTAACTACAGCATGTACAAATAACATTGTATCGCCACATCTTACCGTAACACTACCATTAGTAGATTGTGCATATTTACCGGTTTCAATCGTTACTGTCTTTCCACCGATTTCAATCTGCATTGTTTTTGTTTCAGGTATCATTTTTCCTTCTTTCTCCGACTGCTCGATAGCCGGACAACTTTTCTAATACTTCTTTTACTATATAGAAAGATTATACCTTAAACATGGATTTTCAGCTAGTACTTTTTTATAAAACTTGTTTTAAAATTAAAGGAATAATTTCTTCCAATAAAACTATAAAAAATACAATAAAAACGACTACTGCAAAGAATTTTTGTATATCAGAAAATAAAAACATTTTTTTATTAGTTCTAAAATCTTGAATACCTTTGTATTCTTCTGCGTATGGTTGAATAGGTAGTTGTTTTTCAATCTCTTCCAAAACTTTTGAGAACTTTATTTTAATCAACATATTGTATGAATCCATATTTGTCCACCATAAAGCAGATGTACACATACCAACAATTGCCAAAACTGCAGACAATGAAACATCGTACATTAAAGGTGCAGGTTTTGTAAATGCTGTTAAAACCAATAATAAAATGGATACACCTAGATAGAACCTGTTTATCGCAAAACTTCTTGAAATAAACTGTTCTTTTTGTTCAGAATATAACTTATATTGTTGAAAAACTAAATCTCTATCTTCCATATTTACAACCTTTCAATAGCAAGTAACTAACCTTGGTTTTCATTACGTCTTTGATAAACTACACTCATCAATTCGTCAAATTCTTTTTCATCAAGAGTTTCTCTATCTAACAAAGCCTTAGAGATGAATTCTAGCATATCTCTGTTTGAAGAAAGCAATTCTTTTGCCATTTCGTAACGCTCGTCAACTATTTTCTTAACTTCTTTGTCTATATCAGCTGCTATTTCTTCTGAGAAATCTCTGTTGTGACCGAAATCTCTGCCCATAAATACGTGTTCTTCAGATTTACCGTAAGTTAAATTGCCCATTTTTTCACTCATACCATAAGACGTTACCATCTTACGAGCAAGACTAGAAACTTTTTCTAAGTCATTTGAAGCACCTGTTGTTACTGAATCAGCACCATAAATCAATTCTTCTGCAACTCTACCACCTAAAGTCATTGTAATTCTATCTAACAACTGAGATTTTTTCATTGTCAAATAATCTTTTTCAGGCAAAGTCATTGTAATACCCAAAGCCATACCTCTTGGAATAATAGAAACTTTGTGTAATGGGTCGCAACCTTTTAATAATTTTGCTAATAAAGCATGACCAACTTCGTGATAAGCAGTGTTTTCTTTTTCTTCGTCAGATATAATACGGCTTTTCTTTTCAGGTCCAGCCATAATTTTATCAATAGCTTCTTCTAAATCAGGCATATCAATTTTAGCTTTATTATATCTTGCAGCCAACAATGCAGCTTCATTTAACAAGTTTTGTAAATCAGCACCTGTAAATCCTGGAGTACGTTTTGCTAAAACTTTTAAATCTACTTCATCAGCTAAAGGTTTGTTTTTAGCATGAACATTTAAAATCTTTTCTCTACCTAATACATCAGGTTTATTAATGACAATTTGTCTATCAAATCTACCAGGTCTTAATAACGCATTATCAAGAATATCTGGTCTATTAGTAGCTGCGATGACAATAATATTTGTGTTTTTGTCAAAACCGTCCATTTCAACAAGTAATTGGTTAAGAGTTTGTTCTCTTTCATCGTGACCACCACCAAGACCTGCTCCACGTTGACGACCAACGGCATCGATTTCATCAATAAATATAATACAAGGTTGATGTTTTTTAGCTTGGTCGAATAAATCACGAACACGACTAGCACCAACACCGACAAACATTTCTACAAAATCAGAACCACTGATTGAGAAGAATGGTACACCAGCTTCACCAGCAACAGCTTTTGCCATTAAAGTTTTACCTGTACCAGGAGCACCAACTAAAAGAACACCCTTTGGTATTTTTGCACCTAATTTGATATATTTTTCACTATGTTTTAAGAAATCTACTATTTCTTCAAGCTCTTTCTTTTCTTCATCAATACCTGCAACATCATCAAATTTTGTTTTAACCTTGCTATCTAAAAGCATTTTTGCTTTTGATTTTCCAAATGACATAGCTTGTGCACCACCTGATTGAATACTTTTTATCATAACAATCAAAAATACAACAAATAATAATGGTAAAACTAATGAGCCTAATATACCAATAACTTGTGATGATTCACTAGGTTTCTTTGCTCTAATATCAACGTTTGCTTTTTCAAGTTCGTTCATCAAAGTATATGAAGCAGGTTCAGGAACATCAACTTTATATTGAAGTTTAACTGTTGGTTGAGAACCTACTAATGATTTTATCATCTTTGATTGAGAGGTTTTAGTTGACTCTTTAGGTTGAGATACAGGGATTGCAATAACAGAATTTTTATCAACTTCTGCTGCTTGAATTTCACCTTTTTTAACCATCTGAACAAATTCAGAATAAGTAACATCTCTACTTTGAGTAGTAGGTCCAGCCATTAATGTTGAAACAAAGGCTAAAACCATTATCCCTAAAACGATGTACATACCTACCGATTGACTTTTATTCATATATCACCTCTACTAAATTACAATTTTAGTTTTATTATAACAGAAAAAAGTTATCTTGAATATAGTTCAACTAACAATAAAAAATACTATTATTTTATAAATCGTTTTAAATATCTATGAACAGGAACTTCATACAAATAATAAACTAATATTCCAAAAGTTATTATTAATATATACATTAAAACTAAGCATTTGAAATAGATATAGAGAAATTGTTAAAATTTAACGATTGAATTTATAAACATTAAAAATGCCGTTGCAAATCATCACAACGACATTCTTCAAATAATAATAAATAAAGAAACTATCTTTCTGTTTCTTGTTGTAATTTGTCACAAGGATCACATGGTGTAGCAGGTGGACAGGTATTACAACTTGGAGCTGGAGTTGTAGGACAACAAGTTTGTTTCTTTTCTGTTGGACAACAAGTCTTTTTCTCAACAGGACAAGCCTTTTGTTTCTTTTCACAAGTAGGTTTACATTTGTCTTTACATTTACAAGACGCTGTCTTTTCACATTTAGGACAAGTTCCCCAGTTTGCAGGGTTTAAATTTCTCCAACAAAATGCGTTTGCAGACAAAGTTGTCGCAGATAAAGCAATCAATAATGATGTTGCTAATAGTGTTTTTTTCATAATTTCTCCTTTTTTAAAAAAGTTAAACACAACTTAATTGTTACAACTTTATTTTAAAAGTTAGAAAATAAAAAACTATAAGACAACTAACTATAAATAATGTATACTACAGGCTAATTGAAGTTTTATAATGGAACATATCCTAAATAAATCAAGCTAGACAAATCCATAAATCAACAGTTTCGTGTGTTCATTGAGACCCTGAAACTGTCTTGGATTATTGCTTCACACTACGCAGTCGCTCATTTAATTTGCTCTGCAAATATTATTCGCTATGCTCCGTGCTACTTCGAGTTTCGGACTGCGTCCTCACTCTACACAAAATCCGCAAGTTCAGGGTGACTAAACCCAAATATATACAATCATTCCGAATTTATTTCGGAATCCCTGTGAACATGTTCAAAGGGATCCTTCGGTCGTTTTACTCCCTCTGGATGACAAATTGGGTACGTCATTCAGAGCGTGCTTTAAGTATTTCTTTATGGCAAGCGAAGAATCCCTGCGTGCATATAAAGTGTTTTTTGTTAATTGAAACTCTATAGTGGAACATATCCTGAATAAATCAAGCTAGACCAACCATCAAAACAACTAATTTGAGTCATACTACCTGTTTTAATTAAAACTTTTGCCTGACTTTCTTTTGGAATATCCAAAATATGTGCAACAACAGACTGTATAACTGATGGATAAGTAACTACTATCAATCTATTTCCTATATTTGATTCAACTAAATCTTCAATAACTTTTGCAACTCTTGCGTTAAAATCGGTTAAAGATTCCCCATCTTTAAAATCAAGAGCCGCAAACGACGGATTTGTAGCATTTTTGTCAATCAAAGTTTTAAATGATTTACCATTTAAAACACCACATTTTCTAACACTCAATTCATTTAAAACTTCATAATCTTGTTTATAAACATTTGAAAGTTCTTGTGCAGACTGCATACATCTTAATGATGGACTACAGAAAATTTTATTATCTCTAATTCCTCTTTTTCTAATATATTCACAAATTTTTTGTATTTCTTCATGCCCGTGTTCTGTCAACGGTGGGTATTTTTCTGAATCAGAAATTATACCTTCTTGTGAATGAATAGTCGCACCGTGTGCTACAAAAGTTATTTTACATTTACGTTTTAAAATTAACATAGTACCTCTTTCAAAAGGTATTATAGCACAAAAAACGGATATAATAAAGTTATACCCGTTTTTTAATTAATTGTACACAGGAATTTCGAAATTGTAATTCAGAGTGAGTGTAACGACCGAAGAATCCCTCTAAACATATTTTGTTGGGGTGGAAACCCCAACCTACAATTTACAGAACCGTTGATTTATGGATTGCCGCACTATCGTTGTCTTGGATTATTGTTTCACGCCTTCAAGTCATTCACTTTGTTTTACTTCGTAAAACTATCGTTCATTTTTTCGGCGTTACTTCGGCGTTCCCTCGTTTCACTCGGTCAGCTCCTCTCACAAAACAATACTTAATTGTTTTGTTCGGCAGAGTACAAAATCCGCCGCAATGACGGATTAAAATTATCATGGACAGTAGTTGAAATGAGTTCAACGTGACTAAACCCTAATAAATGCCACCTTACATACTACAAGTTCCACAACCACAATCCTGTTCGCTTACATAAAGTCCATGAATATTACAATAAGAGTGTGCTTTTATGTTTTTATTAGTTGTTTCCACTCTCATAACAGCTTCAGACCCTGGGTATAAAAATTTTGTGCAAACCTCATCTTTATCATTTGAAACAGTTTGCAAGAATTCTATATAATGTGTATTGACCATAGGGTGTTCAGGTACAACAACTTTTGTCATAATAGGATCAACCTTTATAATAGGAGTATGTTTTTCTAATAATTGTTCATCAACCTCACTATTTTGTGGTGTTATAAGTTTCATCGGTTCTCCACAACAAACAAGTTCACCTTCACCTTCAATCATTACTTGTACCAAATTCCCACAGATGCTACATCTATACAATTCTAATTTTTTAGTCATAAACCCTCCTTTTTTAACAAGTATCTACAAGATGAAAGATTATTGATATTGTCCTGTTCGG
This sequence comes from Candidatus Gastranaerophilales bacterium HUM_9, assembly GCA_002103075.1. GTDB lineage: Bacteria > Cyanobacteriota > Vampirovibrionia > Gastranaerophilales > Gastranaerophilaceae > UBA2883. The sequence goes on from DABG01000009.1 coordinate 232,233, forward strand.
CGATTTATGGTATTCTTAAAGTATGACTGACTATAATTCTGAATCAGAGCGTTTAGAAGCTCAATACAAAGAAATTTTTATGGAATCTGCAAAAGTTATTAGGCATGAAATTGATAAATTTAAACCTAATTTCAACTGTAAAACTTGCACAATTCCTTGTGATATTAAAAAAGTAGATATATTTGAGGTATTTCCACCAAACTGTCCTTATGGAGCTTGGCAGATTAAGGCATTGTCATTTTTAACAAACGAGTATAAAGCAAAATTAAAAATTGCTAAAAAGTCTATGATGGAAAAGAAAAATGAGTATACTTGTGGAAAATGTGGTGCTTGTTGTAAACTTGCAGTAAGTGAATATTCACCTATACAACTAAAACAACGTGCAATTAGAGGTGATAAGTTCGCAAAAGAGTTCTCTCAAATATATGTACCTTACGAATCAGAAGATATGGCAAAAGCTATTTGTCCTGAATATTATGATAAACTTTACGATATTATGGACCCTGATGAAAGGCTATATTTTTACTATTGCAGCAAACTAGGTGCTGATGATTTGTGTTCTGACTATGAAAATAGACCTGATATCTGCAAAGATTTTCCTATGACAGCACTTAAAGTTTTACCTGACACTTGTTCATATTTACCTTGGCATAACGCTGTAGAAAAATTAGCTATGTCTATTAAATCAAGGGAAGATTTAATTCAATTCTACAAGGATAAAATTGGTTAGAATTAACGAGGTCAAAACTGTTAAGATTGTAAAATATTCACTAACTCACTTGCAATATAATTTTTAGCACTGTAAAATAGAACCAGTCGAAAATATATATTCAAGTTTGGAATCTTGAAAAGAAAGAAGGTAACATTATGAAAGACGGATTACATCCAGATTATAAAAAAACTGTTATCAAATGTGTATGTGGTAACGAAATTGAAACAGGTTCTGTTGTAGATGATATTACAGTTGAAATTTGTAACAACTGTCACCCATTCTACACAGGTCAACAAAAAATCCTTGACTCTGAAGGTAGAGTTGAAAGATTTAACAAACGTTACGGCAAAAAGAACTAATGATAGTTTTCAAACGTTAAGATTTTACAAGCAACTCCTAAAGAAATGTTTAGGAGTTGCTCTTTATTATAGATTTATTTATAATAGAAACAATGTAAATCTAGAAAATTTACAAAGGGGATTTTGTTCCGTTATTCAGAGCGTGTAATAAATGTTTATACAAGGAAAGCGAAGAATCCCTGCAAGTGTTCAATAAGATTCCGAAACAAGTTCGGAATGACGTACACAATATCACCTTGAATTTATTTCAGGGACTAAGATACAGTATCAAAAAATTCCGAAACAAGTTCGGAATGACGTATAAAAAGAAAGAAAAAACAGAGATATAAGGATTAGAAGTATGACAAACAATAAACCAGAAGTACATTTATTAGCAAAGCCTGAAAATTTACTAAAAACAATTTATTCTGCTTGCAGAACTTGTTATAGTGCAGACACACCTTATGAAATTTTTCAAAGCACAGATGACGAAGAAAAAATGCTTAAGCTAATCAATCGTGTAATTTCATCAGGTCACTATTCAACCATTGAACATATTCAAATCAGTTTTGCAATTTCAAATGTTTCAAGAGCTTGTACCCACCAACTTGTGCGTCATAGACACATGTCATTCTCTCAAAAATCACAAAGATATGTGAAAGAAAAAGGTCAATTTGATTATTTGATTCCACCAACAATAGAACGTAATCCTGAATTAAAAGCAAAGTTTGAAGAATTTATGGGACAAATTTCTGAAAAATATCAAGAATTTGTTGATGCAGGAATTCCAGCAGAGGATGCTAGAGCTGTTTTACCTAATGCAACAGCAAGTTCTATGGTTGCAAGCCTTAATCTTAGAGAAATGATTCACTTAGCAAACCTTAGACTTTGTACAAGAGCTCAATATGAGATTAGAACAATGGTTAAGATGATGTGTGATGAACTTGTTAAATCAGAACCTTGGTTAAAAGATTATCTTGTACCAAAATGTATGAGATTGGGTTATTGTGATGAAGATAAATCTTGTGGCAGAGTTCCAAGAAAAGATGAGTTGTTAAAATAAAATGTTCACCCTTGATTATATTACATTAAAAGCGTTTTTCCTTGAAAATAAGGAGTTCTTTGAAAATGCGAGGTTACAAAAAATTCAACAACCTACAAGACGTGAATTTATTTTCACAATAAGAAATAAACAAGGAACAAAAAAACTTTATATTAATATAGATCCTCAAATTTATCATATATGTTTTATGAGTGATGATACTTATGAAAAGCGTGGTATAACAATTCCTCAAAAACCACCAATGTTTTGTATGCTCTTAAGAAAATACCTTGAAAGTTCTAGGATTACAAAAGTTTGTCTGCCTCATTATGAACGTATTTTTGAGATTTATTTTGATTCTTATAATGAACTCAATGAAAAAATCACTCTATGTCTTGCAATAGAACTTATGGGCAAATATTCAAATGTTATTTTATACAATACAGATACAAAAGTTATTTTAGGTTGTGCGCATAATGTTGGTTCAGAAAAAAGTAGAGAAAGAGAGCTTGCAGGAACTTTACCTTATGTTTATCCATCAAAACAAAACAAATCAGATATTCTTAGGTATTTTGGCAAGTTAGATTACGATGAACTGAACGAATATTTCTTAGGTATTTCTCAATCCTATCAAGAACTGTTTAAGGAAAATAATACAGAACTTGAAACTATAAAAGATTATATCGAGCAAAAAAATGTAGTCTACTCGCCAGCTATAGAAGGAACAAAATTCAGTGTTTATGCTGAACTATTGAAATCACCGGTATTACAAAATAGTGTAAATGATATGATTGATAATTATTTTTCTGATTGGCAAGAAAAAATTCTTATACGTGCCTTCAAGTTAAAGCTAAGAAATATAGTGTCACCAAAACTAAAACGGTTGAAAACATCTTTAGGAAAACTAGAACAACAGTTAAGAAAGAAAACATCTGCAACCAAGTTTAAACAATATGCAGATTTGATTATGTCTAATCTTTATAATAACAAAGATTATATAAAAGAAATCACTGTCACAGACTGGGAATCAGAAACTGATATAAGAATTCCATTGGATAAAAAAATAACCTTGAGAGAAAACGCTCAAATCTATTATAAAAAGTTTTCAAACTCAAAAAATGACAAAGAAAAACTTATTAATTTGATTGATGAAGACAAATTGTATGTAGAATATTTGGAACAATTAATTTTTTCAATAGAAGTTTCAAATGATATTTTATCATTAAAGGAAATTCTTTTAGAATGTAGGGAAAATAACCTTATACAAAATTCTAAAGCACAAGAAAAACCTAAAAATGTTGAAGTTGAAAAGATTGATATAAACGGTTTTGAAGTTTATATAGGAAAAAACAATAAGCAAAATGATAAAATAATATCTAAAATATCTGCACCAGATGATATATGGTTTCATGTTCAGAATAATACAGGTTCACATATTTTATTAAAAGTTCCAAACGACAAGACTCCTGATGATAAAACAATATTCGAATGTTGTAAACTCGCTAAAAAGTATTCTTCTACTGCTAATAGTGGTAAAGCTGGAGTTATTTATACAAAGCGTAAATATATCAAAAAACCACCAAAAGCGAATTTAGGATATGTAACTTATAAAAATGAATCAGAGATAATTGTTGAATAGTAATGCACGATGGGTAACTTATTACTTTGGATATTCAATTTTACATATACAAATCGCCACCAATAATTTGTCTTGCAGCCTCTGTTGTATGAATCATTATATTTTCTGGCTTTGATTGTTTTTCAGTAATAGGTTTTGATAAATCAGTGTATGTAACATCAATTAAATTATCGAAAAACTCTTTTTTATTCATTTTAGTTTGTTTGATTTTTCTATCAGGATTATCAAGAGCAAGATCACTATCTATAAGATAAACATTATCTTTATCCATAGAACATAACACTACTGCATGACCTGAATTATCGCCAGTTTTGTAACCTGCAAGCACTATATTATTAGGATTATCTAATAATTTTTGTATTTTCTTTTCATCAAGCTGTCCGACTGTTGCAACATTATTTGTCAAAATAACGTTTGGTGCATACGTTTTGAAGATGCGATTTGATTGCATACCAGTTAATAGGTGTAACGAATTATAGGTTTGTCCACCCTCTAATGGCTCTTCTTTTATTTGTGACGGAATATAATAATTGTACATGTTTGTTATTCTAGAATCTTGATTTGTTATTTCAGATTTAAACATTTCTATTGCCATTTCAATCGCTAAAACATCTCTATCACCTGTTGAATAATAATAATTTTTTAAATTCAAAGTGCTGTCTAACTGTTCTTTTGAGAAAGTATATTGTTGTTTAGGACCCTGTAGAGTTACTGTTATATTATCATTATCATCAACTGATAGTGATTTTTCCAGTATTTTTCTTCCATTTGGGTTCATTTTTAAACCGTTTATTGCTGATAAAAGCCAACAATCGCCGACACTGCCTTGAATAAAATCATCTACTTTACCATCAACCTTTTGTGATAACATTTTTTTACGTTCTATCCGAGAACCAAATTCTTCAAATTCTTCAGTATCTTTGTGCCAAACAAAATACCCCTTATCACTAAAAACATCTTTGTCTGCATAAATTGTATCTATGTCTGTTTGAAATAAATTTTGCTTATCTGCATAAAATTCTTTTTTTGATATTTCTTTTTTAATATTCTTAAATGATTCATAGGCTTTACCGTCAGCAATAAATTTGCCATTTGGTGAAACATCAGTTATTTTAGTCCTATCCCAAGACTGTAAATCATCATTCCATCTGAGATAGTGTTCGTTTTCATCATCATAAAAAACATTTAAATATGAAATTGGTGTTTTTTGATATCCAAAAACTTTTGCCATTTCAAAAGGAAGATTATATCTGCTATCCTTTGTGGGACAAAGAATTTTACCTTTTACATTTTCAATAAACATGTTGCACTCTGGATCAAGATACGAACCTTTTTTTGTTTTTATATAACCTGTTTTTAAGACCGAATCAATGTTTTTAAATTTTCTAAATTTTTGTTTCTCGTCGTTCCAATGATAATAAGTATTTGTTTTATTATCTAGATAAACATTTTTGTTTGGAGTAATTGACAAATTCATATCTAATGCAGACTTTGCTTTGACGTTATCTGTAACTATTTCGATATTATCAACATTTGTATTTATTTGAGAATTAGTGTTTGCATTTATAGAAGGAGCCATTATAGAAGAAAGTGCAAGCAAAGAAGATATCAAAATGTTTCTGGTTGAATTATCATCAACATTTGTAGCTCTATGATTATTTCTACTTTGAAAACTTGGATTTTGATACTTTTGTGATTGAGGATATTTAAAATTTGATACTTGGTTGATAAGAGTATTCATGTTGCACCACTTATGGTTGTAATAATACTCATAAAGAAGAAATATTGCCAAGATTGTTTATATTGTTAAATATTTTTTACAATTTCTTATTACCTTAAATATAATCAATATTTTAACTATTTTACTTTTTATAATTTTTAATAATTTTTGTTGAATTTTTATAAAAAAGTTGAATTTTTGTTGAACCCAGAACTATAAAGCTAAATTTTTATGATATTATTGTATTAGGAGGCTTGAATGTCAGACTGGAATGTTTTTTATAGTTCATTGGCACAATCAACGGCTGCATTTGTTGGGTTATTGGGTGCATTTATTATTACCAAAATTATAAATAATGAACAACAATTTAATGAAAATAAAATTTTAATTGAAGATTGTATTGTAACTGCTAATAATTTAAAAATGAGGTTAAAAGATAGGTATTTTAATTGGTATAATACAAGAATAAGAGAAAAGGCATTTGAAAAAATAGAAGATAACTCTTATGATGATAACAATATTTTATACAAATCACCTGAAATTATATATAATGAGTATAAGTTTTCAGAATTTGACCAAAAATCAGAAGTTTTAGTTGCCATAAAAGAACAACAAGAAAAATTATTAGGAGGCAACCATGAAAATGAATGATATAAATAATTCATTAAAAAATTTAGGGATAAATCGTATAAATTCTTTATTAAGTAATAACCATTTAGGTTCACTTTCCAAATCATTACAACAAATTGCAGGTATAACTCCAGAATTAGCTAAAGCAAAAACATATATTTCTATTCCTAAAATGAAACCTTTACGAATGTATAATGCAAAATTAGAAGAGAACATAATAAAAGAAAAAGAAAAAATTAACGAAATATTAGCAGAAGTTTACTTACACCAAGAAAAAGTAGCACATTTATACAACAGACTTTCAAGTAATCCACAATCATCAAAAATAATTGCAAATTCTATTTATATTTCTTTGTTTTTGATTATAACTTGTATATCCATTCCATTATTGGTATTACCTACCGATACATATATTACAATTCAAGCATTTCCGCAAATATTATTAGAAAATTTGCTTACAATAAAAGGGGTATTTGTAGCAACTTCTACAATATTGACTTGTGCAATTTTTGTAACTTTTCTAATTAAAAATAATTCAATGAAATATTCAAGAGAAACAATGCAGAGATTAGAAGAAATAACTAAATTAGAAAATTATTCTGAATATTTGAAGAACTATGTTGAAAATACAAATTCAGAAAATTAAATTACATGTTATATCAAAAAGATTTATAAATTATTTTTCTCTTTTTGTCGATTTTCTTTTAATTCAATTACCTTTTCTTCTGCATATATTGCACTTTCAACACTATGCCATTTCCAACATTTTTTAATCAGTGCTAACACCTCTTCATCATTTTCATACTTAGCCTGTCTTTTAGCATGTATGAGGTAGTACCTAGATTTAGGAAGAAGTGCATTGTGTTCTCGCATAATATCTGTACTATCCCTTAAATCACTACCATCTTGTGCTGCTTGGTTAATGCAGTTGCTGTGTCAAAGCTTCTTCTAATACTGGTATTTGTTTGAATATTTGATACAGTATTTGCAACTCCGGCAACAGTATTAATACCTCCATATACAGTTCCTGCATTCAATGCTCTTGATTGGACATTTAAAGCATTATCTAAACTGTCGGCATAGCAATTAGCAATTGATAAAGTTAATACAAAAATTGCTGTAAAAATCTTTCTCATACAATTCATTTCTACCTTATATCAGGTCTTTTAGACCTGCAATGGTTATAATCTTTTATACCATTTTGGGCTCTAAATGGTATAAGACAGATTTTATATTTACACAAGAAAACGGGAAACTAATGCACCCAGACACTTTAACCGATTATTGCAAAAAAATTCGCTAAAAAATATAATGATATAATTAACAAAAATAATGAAAACAGAGCGGATGGGGCAAAAATTAAATTATTACCACATATATATCCACATAAATTTAGACATTCGCAAGCAACTATACTGGAACAGAATGGTGTAGACATTGTTACTATTAGTAAAAGATTAGGTCATTCAAATATAAGTACGACCACAAACATTTATACTCTTGTGTTTAATAATACTGATAGAAATGCTTGTAATATGTTAGAAAATGTTTTATCAAAGCAAAATTCACAAAAACAAACTATACTAAACTAACATTTTTTCATTAGCAGTGATAACTTCTAGTGGTGAATTTAATAAAGAATAATCAACATCTTCTGTAATTAATTTTATATCGTTATAGTTGCATAAATAATTAAAATATTCATCATTAAAATCAATTTTTATATTGTCTGTTAAATCATCAATTGCTAATTCTTTAAAATTATCACTTAATTTTGTGAAAGTGCTTAACATTCGTCTTACAATAGGCTTAATTTGTTCTATGGCGTAAGAATAATCATCAGAATTTCTAAAATCCCTCTTCTTTTGATAATTCTCACCTTTAGATTTCTTTTTAATATTGTATTCTCTTGAAATCAAAACATTAACAAATTCTGCCAAATTTAATGATGTCAAATATATTGTAGCTCCAGATTTAACTATTTCAGCCATAAAATTACTATAAACTTCTGATTTTGTTTCATTTAAATCCGGATTTAAACTATTGTATAAATAAACTAAAATATTTGTATCAAAGAGAAATTTATCAGTAGATTTTGGTTTATAAGTTGATAAATTACAAACTTTAACCATTATCTAATTCCTCTTTTAGTGCTTCATCCAGTTGTGCTCTATATTCAGGATTTTGATAATACTCTTTGGCTCTTTTTAAAACAGTTGCAAGTATGTCCCAATCATCTTTTTTCATATTTGTTGTTTTTACATTACTGCGTAAAAATTCAACACTATAATCTTCTTTATATAATTGACCAACAGCCGTATTTAAAAAAGCAGAAATAACCATATCAATATTTACAAAATCTAATAAAACAGAATTTCCGGCTTTTAACGCTTTATTAATTTTTTCAAAAACTTTTTGTCCATCAGTATCTGAAACAGCAGCACTTCCACCAACTTCATTATAAATATTAATTTTTATCTCATTGTTTGACATTTTTTCTCCTAGAAAAATAACTCGTCAATTTGTTCATCCTCTGTCATATAATCTTGAGTGTCATCCATTTTGATTTTCAAATTGACAATAGTTCCAATGAATGAATTATCAAATTCTTTCACATTAATTCTATCATAAACATTTTCATACCAATAACCATTATCTGATATTACTTGCAAAGTTCCTTTATTTTGACTTATAAATTTTCTTACAGTTTCAAAACCCAGTCCTCCTGATATACCTTGTTTTGTGGTAGTATCTTTTCTTACTGCCCATTGTATTGCTAGCATTGCACTTATATCATTTCTATTAAAGTAATTGCATACATTTTGCTTAATTGTAGTTCCAGTATTTACTATTGTAAAATATAAGTCTTTTTTATTAGGGAAATACTGCCCACAAGTATAAACATAATCACAATCGGCATGGATTTTAGCATTAACAAAAATTTCCAATAAACTTTTGGCAAAATCTTTTCTAAAACTTTCTGACATTTTAGGAAAGTCATGTTTTGTTAATAATTCATCATTTATATATTGATAAAATGACTGATTATCAGTTGCTTTAAATTTTTTATATTTAATAGTTGTAGAATAATAATCATCTAATTTAGGGTATCCATAATTGCTTAAAAAATCGTTTTTTTGTAATATGGTTTGAACTCGTGGTTGAAAATTTTCAAAATTTATATTTACAAATACATCAGTATCATCAAATATAGCACCCATTAAAGCTGATAAATTTGCTTCTAAATAGTTAGTGTTTGAAAAATCAATATATACATCCTCCACAAATAACTTCATCAATGCTTGATACAAATTAATTAAAGAAGAAAAACTTTGATAATTATTTTTAATTTTATTTGGAAGTTTGTATTTTATGCTCATATTTTACGACCTATTTATATATTAGCATACTAAATAATTATGTATAGTTGAATTAAAGTTGAATTACTTAGATATTTTTATATGTAATAAGGGGATTTCAAAATCCTTGAAATCCCCTTATTTTAATTGGTTGCGGGAGCTGGATTTGAACCAACGACCTTCGGGTTATGAGCCCGACGAGCTACCAGACTGCTCCATCCCGCGATATTTAATTATCATTTGCGTTTTATTCTACCTTTGTCGCAGTCCGGTTCCCAGACTTACCTCTCCTCAAACGATACTTAATCGTTTTCGTCGGCAGAGTATCCCGCATTATTTAATTGTCTTTTGATATGCACGACTCAGTATTGCTAAATTATACATACCCAACACCCCTATTATGCTACTTCAATATTAAAAATCAACCCTTTTGTTAAAAAAGTTAATTTTTGGTTAATTTTTCTTCATTTTTTTGAAATTTGTACCATAATAATAGTGTTGTTGATGAGAACAAAATTGAAAGGAGTAAATTATGAAATTCTTAATTAAAAAAACACCAAACAATTTTATTAAATCTGTTAACGACGAAATTAGCTCTATACTAAATCGCCATTTTGACAATCTTTATCCAGATTATGGTTTCGATGAAATGTCTGAAAATCTATCTATTCCAGTTGAAGTTCGTGATAAAAAAGATGAATACGATGTTCGTGCTGAACTTCCAGGAGTAAAAAAAGAAGATTTAGATATCGAAATAAATGACAACTACCTAACTATCAGTGCTACTAAATCTGAAGAAAAAAATGAAGAAGAAAAAACTTATAAAAAATCAGAGTTCTCTTATGGTGAATTCTCTAGAACTCTTTATCTTCCTCAAGATGTTGACACCGATAAAATTGATGCCAAACTTGAACACGGGGTTCTTAAACTAGTTATACCAAAATTAAATAAAGAAGATAAATCTATTAAAAAAATTACGGTTAAATAATTTCTATAAGAATAGGTAAATAGTAAGTCGGAACGAATTCTCGTTCCGACTTTTCTTATTATTTACATCAATCTTTATTCTAATTTTTTATCAATTTCTTGTTTTTATACTCAATTAAGCATTTAGCTAATTGGTCAGGACAACTTGTGCCCCTACCTCCACAATCAATTCCTTCTAAACGATTGATTACTTCATCAACATTCATTCCAACAACAAGTTTTGAAATCCCTGTCAAATTTCCTTGACAGCCACCTATAAATTCGATATTAGTAATAACATCATCAGTTATTTCTACTCCTATCATTTTTGAACAAGTTCCTCTTGTTGCATATTGAATATATTCAGTTGTCATAATATTACCTCATCATTCTTTATTTGTCGTATTCTTCATAATTTTTATCATAAAGTAACTTCAAAAAGTTCTCATCTTTTGGTTTTGTAATTATTGGTCTTGGTATAAACTTTTCTTTATACTTTTCAATTGCATACTGATCCGTCATGCCTGAGATATAATCTGTTACCAATAATTCTATTTTTTTATCATTATCACAAAATTCTGATAAGTAATTTGTATAATATTCAAATAATGTTTTAACAATATGTCTAGCTTTCTTCTCTTCAATCTTTGCAGGTGAATCAACATAAACATTTTTGAACATCCATTCTCTTAATATTTTTGTTTCTTCCCAGCATTCTTCACCCATCTTCACATAATCCTTGTCCAACGAAGTTTCTATAATTGATGAAATCATCTTTGAAAGACGTTTAGAAGGAGTTGAAGAAAAATATAATTTACATTCATTAGGCAAATCTTCTTCTGTAATAATTCCTGCTCTAATAGAATCTTCAATATCGTGGTTTATATACGCAATTTTATCTGCATATTGAACAATCTGAGCTTCCATTGTTTTTGGTTTAAAACCCCACGTATGAGTTAAAATTCCGTCAATAGTTTGTTCACATAGGTTCATTTTTTCTATGTGTCTAACAACTCTCACACTTTGCACATTATGATGAAATCCGTTTGTAACAAGTTCGTTCAACACACCTTCTCCACAATGTCCAAATGGTGTATGTCCCAAATCGTGACCCAAAGAAATTGCTTCAACCAAATCCTCATTCAAATTCAAAGCTCTTGCAATCGTTCTTGCAATCTGTGATACTTCAAGTGTATGTGTAAGTCTTGTTCTGAAATGGTCATCAAACGGTGCTAAAAACACCTGTGTTTTATGTTTTAGACGTCGAAAAGATTTAGAATGTAGTATTCTATCTCGGTCACGTTGAAAATTAGTTCTGTATTCAGGAACATCGTCTTCAAATTCACGTGTTGCTTCACGGCTTTTTGCCGCATCTTTTCTTAAATATTTATATTCTTTTTCTTCTAAAATATCTTTAATAGTAGCTTGTTTCATATAACGATTATATCACACTTATCATTATTACAAAACAGTGGTTTAATAAGGTTACTTTCCTTCTTTCTGACGTGTTTCTACTTCTTTTATTATATCGTTAAATGAACCTTTAGGGGCAAGTTCTTTATCACCCCAGCTACCACAATGTTTTACACTTCCATCTTCATATATTTCTGTCGCATCATTTGTCATATTTGTATTATTGATTAAAACTGTTCTGCTTTCTGGAGAATAATTAATACTGTATTTGCATGGATAAATTGTGTTATCAATTTGTTTATTCCCAACTTTTTTTAGAATATTTTTAATCTCATCTTGAGAATATTTATCGGACATATCAATAAAAACGGGTGTTTTATCTTCTGTTTTTTTATCTAATGAGGTATTAAATTTTGTAGAATAATTAATTGGTTTTACTGTGTTAATATTTGTGTTGTTTACTCCGTTCATACTTAACCTCCTAGTATACTCTATTGATATTTAAATTAATGGATATAATTAGATTTTTTTGCTAGTTGTTTCATGAATCTTTACAACTTTATTTAATCAAAATCCAAACAACCATCAAAATAGAGGTATAAATCATTAAATTTCTTGCCTGATACATTCTGAACATATAAATAACTGAACGATTTTGTTTAATCTCTTCAAACTCTTCAAACGGAAAATGATACCAATGTTTTTTAGGTAAATATGAAGAGTCTTTTGCAAATTTGTAATCAGATATCAAAAGGTCAATTGCAAGTGGAAGTGTTAAAACCCCAATAGGTACAATCTTGAATAATGAAAAATACCCCATTGTAAGTAATAATATTTGTATTAAAACCGCATTCGTCTTAGAGAATAATCTTATAAAAGTTTTTTTACCCTCTTTTGTATCTATATCGTAGTCCATCAAAGTGTCAGTATAAATAAGATTTAATGTAAATATGGTTGAAGGTATTGATACAACAAGACTTTCAAAACTAATTGTTCCGGTCATAACAAAATATGTTCCTAAAAACAACAATGGTCCAAACGCAGTTCCAATAGCTAATTCAGACATTCTAAGGTTTGATAATAATGGATAACTAAGTACAATTCCACCACCAATAGTCATGAAAATTAGTAGTTTAAATCCATATAAATAAAAGAAAAATAATCCAACACAACTGGCAAATGTTAAATATAAAAATACGACAAATAATTGTGTGCGTTGAGTAGTTGAACCATTGAGTAAATATGCACATTTCCCTTTTTGAGTATTTGGTAAAATAATTTTATCACCTTTAAACTTCTTCTTTAAAAATTTGAAATCTCTAAAATCATCAAAAAGGTTTGTAGCAAGATGACAACAACATATTCCAAATAAAGCAATTATTCCATAAACCCAATTACCATTATGTTTTAAGGCATAACAAAAAATAATTAACCAAGAGAAAAAAGTCATTGGTAAAGTATAAATTCTTGAACACTTAAGCCAGAACCAAATTCTAGCAAGCATTAAAATAACCCCTCATAAAGTTTTACTGATTCATAATTCATGCCGGCTTCAAGAAGTTCCTCCGGTTTTAATCCAAACAACGAAATAATGTTTTCAATTTCATCTTTAGAAGTTGAATTCAAAACAATTTCAATTGCTTCCTTTCTTGATAGCTTAGAAATTTGACTGTGAGCTCCTTTAGCTAATATACGTTTCTTTGATTTTCCCATTAACAAACCTTTTCCATAGCTAAAAGTGAAGCACCTATCATACCTGAATAATTTCCTGCTTCCGCTTTTCTAATACTTGTAGGAGCTGTTACAATTTCAGAATTAACAACTTTTTCCATTTTATCTGTATCTACAAATTGTGCCATAGATCCTGATAAAACGATACATTCAGGGTCAAAAAGATTTGCAAGCCCAATCAAACCTTGAATAATATGATTTTGCCAAGTGTCAAATACTTCAATCATCAATTTGTCATTTTTATTAACACCCTCAATAACATCATAAGTTGTCACATCAGGATTATTTGTCATTTCTTCTGCTGTTATTTTCAAACCTGTACCAGAAGCATAGCTCTCAAAACAGTCATAGCTACCACAAGTACATTTTCTACGTTTATCTGGATACATCTTAAAATGCATTTCACCAGCAGCACCAGACTTACCTTTGAACAATCTATCATTAATGATAATTCCGCCACCAACTCCTGTACCCAAAGTAATCATTACAGAAGTTGAACAATTTTTTGAGGCTCCAATTTTATATTCTGCCCAAGCAGCAGCGTTTGCGTCATTTTCTAGAAATACTTTTTTATTAGAAAAAGATTGAAAATCTATTGTTCTATAATTTTCGACTAAATTTCCAGTAGAACTTACAACTCTTGTATTTTCATTATTCACAGCACCTGCTGTTGCAATTGCAACAACATCAACTTCATCTTGATGATTAGAAATTTCTGTAGACAAAATCTCTTTTATGCCTTCAAGAGTTTTAGGAGTTGAAAACTTTCTTATGTCATCAATTACGTTTCCTAATTCATCAATAATTGTACTATAAATTTTTGTTCCACCAATATCAAACGCAAGTGCTTTTTTCATTTGTTCCTATCTTTCTATAAATCTTTTAGTAATAAGTTGAGGTCTTGTAATAGCTGAACCTATAACAACAGCATATGCACCAAATTCAAAGGCTTTTGTAACTTCTTCTGGTGACCAAATTCGACCCTCTAATATAACAGGCAAGTTTGTTTTTTCAACAAGCAACCTTAACAATTCATAATCAGGTTCAATGCTGTCTGACAAAGATTCCATTGTATAACCAGATAAAGTTGTTGATACTATATCAACACCCAATTCTTTACAATGAATCCCCTCTTCTAATGTAGAAATATCAGCCATTGCAAGTTTTCCGTTTTCCTTTATAAGGCTAATAATATCTTCCAATTTACAACCATTTGGTCTAGGTCTTGAGGTTCCGTCAAAAGCGATAATATCAGCACCTGCATCAATCAACTGTTGAGCTTCCACAGTTGTAGGAGTGATATAAACAATTTCTTTCCAATTACTTGGTAAACCATCAGGTTTTGTAATACCTATAACTGTTGAACCAAGCTCTTTTGCAATTTTTACATCTCTTGTACCAGCCACACGCAAAACTTTTGCTCCACCATTCATAACAGATTGCATCATAGCTTTCATACATTCTTCTTTGTATAAAGGCTCATCTGGCATAGCTTGAACTGATACTATAACATTGTTTTTAATTAAATTAATATCCATACAATATTAATACTTCAAAAACAAAACAGACTCAAGAATGAATCTGTTTTGTTATAGAAAGGAAAGATTTTTTATGATTTATTTCTGTGGAGCTTCAAGGCTCTTTGCTGCATCTGTAGCTGCTGCTGCCACTCCTTCATCAGCGTCAGATTGAGCGATTGAGTAAATTTGAGCTAAATCATTTTTGTATTCTGGACGTTGAACATATCTCAAAGCGTCAATTGCAGCTAATCTAATTGCTGGGTTTTGGTTTTCTTTTAATTCATCAACTACAACTGCTGCTCCAGGTAAATCAGTAAGTGGAACTACATTACCTGAACGTTTTTCGATTTCATCGCCGTATGTCTTTTGAAGAACTGCTGTTGTGAATAATGCATATTCTTTGTTTCTTTCAG
This sequence comes from Candidatus Gastranaerophilales bacterium HUM_9, assembly GCA_002103075.1. Lineage (GTDB taxonomy): Bacteria > Cyanobacteriota > Vampirovibrionia > Gastranaerophilales > Gastranaerophilaceae > UBA2883. The sequence goes on from DABG01000009.1 coordinate 247,716, forward strand.
CTTGTTCTAATGGAGTGATTGTATTAGCAAGTTTTTCTTCATCAGCTGTCAATTTGTTTGGTAATTCTACTGTGCTTGGATCTTTACCAGCTTGTTGAGCATTGTAGATAGCCATATCATTTTGAGCAACTTTTTCACGTAATTGTAATTGTTGTTCAGTTGGACCTGCTAATTTTGTTGAATCTACGTTAATTATGTCAAAAAGTTTTTTGAATACATCTTCTTGAACATAAGGAACTGCGTCTGCTTCATTTGTCAAACCTTTTTTTGCAATTTCTTCCATTTGAACTGCTTGCTTATCATAATCTGGGTCAGACAAATTTGTTAAAACTTTGTTAATATCAACATCACTAGCTGCTGCTGGTGCGTTTGCATCAACTGGTGCATTTACATCTGCTGGTGCTTGTGGTTGTTGAGTACCTTGAGTTTGTTGTGGTTGCTCAGTTTGTGGCTGAGGAACATTAACCGGTTGTTGCGGTTGTTGTGGCTGTGGTTGTGGCTGTACTGGTGGATAGTATGGTTGACCACTTGCTTGCGGATAATCATAATAATATGATGGTTGTGGCGCATTCAAAGTTGGTGTATCTAAATTGATTTGTACAGCATTGTAGCTTGGTGCAAATGATGGCTTATGAGTAGCTTGTGTACCTTGTTGACCATTTACATTCGGCTGTTGCACAGGGTAATTTGGTGTATTTTGAATCATTACTATATACCTTTCCTAACTATATCTACAATTAATTAAAGTAATTAACTTTGTAGAAATTGCGTAAACGCAATATTTTATATTAACAATACGTTACATTTCACCAATTAAGCAGTCCATTGTTGAGTTGCCGTAGCTGGTAATGGAGCTGGTGCTGCTGGTGGAACGTTCAATGTAGGTTGGCTTAAGTTCAACTGAACAGCGTTGTAACTTGGCTTGAATTCAGGTTGTGCTACTGGAGCAGCTACTGGTTGTTGTCCTACATTTGCTGAAATTGATGTTGTCATTGTTTTTATCCTTTCGATACTTTACTATTTGACATGAGTCTTCTCTCAATTTAATGCGTATAAATTTTATTTTTTGTTATGATTTAAACTTTTTTGTTACAAAATTTAATAAAAAATATCATGCAAAAGCAATCATAACCTTAAAACTCGGTAGTAGTCTTTGTTTTATTCTTGAATTTTGTGATATTACTTTGGAATAATAATTCAACAGTTCCAGTTGGACCACTTCTTTGTTTTGCGATAATAATTTCGGCTTCGCCTTTGTTTTTAGCTATTTCGGCAGCTTCTTCATCACCTGATTCACCTTTTGTTGCGTAATATTCGCCACGATAAATAAACATGACAATATCAGCATCTTGTTCGATAGAACCAGAATCTCTCAAGTCAGACATGATTGGGCGTTTATCTTGTCTTTGTTCTGTAGCACGAGATAATTGTGAAAGAGCAATAATCGGTACATTTAATTCTTTTGCAAGGATTTTCAAGCCTCTAGAAATCTGCGAAATTTGTTGGTTTCTATCCGTTTCACGACCACTTGTTTCCATCAATTGAAGATAGTCGATTATAATCATGCTCAAATTTTTATCAGCCATGGCTAATCTACGACACTTAGCTCTAATATCAGTTAAACTACAACCTGGAGTATCATCAATATATATTGGAGCATCTGACAATACGTCCATTGCTGTAACAAGTTTTTCCCAGTCAGAAGACTGCATGTTACCTGAACGAAGCCTTTGAGATTCAACCTCTGCTTCAGAACACATCAAACGTTGAACTAATTCATCTTTTGACATTTCGAGAGAAAATATAGCAACAGTTTTATTGTATCTCAATGCCGCATTTTGAGCTATGTTCAACGCAAACGCTGTTTTACCCATCGCTGGACGAGCTGCAAGAATAATAAGGTTAGACTTTTGGAACCCGTTTGTCATCTCGTCTAAGTCATAAAATCCTGATTCAACACCTGATTTTTTATCTTTATTTTTATAACGTTCTGAAATTTGGTCATATACATCTTGTACCAAATTATCAATTGGTATCAAATCAGAAGAAGTTTTCTTTGAAGAAATATCAAAAATAAGTTTTTCAGCTTGTTCTAATGATTCAGCACTTGGGGATAAATCATACCCAGAAGTTGTAATATCAGAACCAGCTTGAATAAGTGAACGCTTAATAGCTTTTTCTTCAATAACATTCGCATAATACTGAACATTTGCAGTAGAAATACATTTTAAAATCAAATCATTAATAAATGCTCTACCACCAACAAGTTCAAGTCTTTGATTTATATTAAGTTCATCAGATACAGACACAATGTCAATTGGTTGACTAGTGTTTGTTAGATGAAGAATAGCTTCATATATATATTTGTGGGCAGGTTTATAAAAGTATTCAGCCTTAAGTGTGCTAATTACCTTGTCTAAACATCTTGGATTAACTAAAATTGCACCTAATACAGCTTCTTCTGCTTCCAAATTTTGTGGCATAAGCTGTTCTATTTCAGCAGAATTACGTTTTGTTGTTGTCGTAGCCATTCATACCCCCAATTATAGTAAGAGTTTATCATAAACATGCCAGCCAGTCATTTGATTGTGTAGAGAAGTTAAGAAGTGGCAAATACAGTCACCCTGAACTCGTTTCCATTACTGTCCCGAATAATTATATTTAAAAATTTTCAAATTCAATAACCATATAGCATTGAAGTACTAAAGAAAAAGTTTAGACATTAAATGTATGTAGGGATTCCGAATCAAGTTCGGAATGACTACTATTATTTAGTTCTAGTCACCCTGAACTGCGGATTTTGTACTCTGCCGAACAAAACAATTAAGTATTGTTTTGTGAGAGGGAGTGAGGACATAGTCCGAAACTCGAAGTAGCACGGAGCATAGCGAATAATATTTGCAGAGCAAATTAAATGAGCGACTGCGTAGTGTGAAACAATAATCCAAGACCGTTTCAGGGTCTCCATAATATCTTTATAGGGATTCCACGCTTGCGTTACAAAAATAATTATAGCACGCTGTCTTGAATTATTCGGGATTTCGCAAAAGCGTGGTTTTGCTCAACCTTACGGGTTTCACTTCGTTCACCCTACCGAAAATTCGCCTGAATGACGGTTTAAAATTATCATGGACAGTAGTGGAACTCGTTTCAGGGTCTCCATAACGTCTTTGTAGGGATTCTTCGCTTACCATAAAGAAATACTTACAGACCACTCTGAATGACATTTAGTGTTAATAAAACCGTTCTTCTGGATTGCCGCGTCACTTCGTTCCTCGCAATGACGATTAAAATAATTTAATGCAAAAAAAAGCCACTTGTTTTGGACAGAGTGGCGCTTATTAGGAATAAGAAAAGGAATTATAGGAATTTAGGAATTTTTAGGAAACTTTTTGTTGATGTTTTTCGTTTCGTACATCAAACCAAATTTATTTCGGTATTTTTTAACATTCAACCCTTGACTATTACATATCGGGATAAGTTTGGTGTGATATATTTTTTACTCGACGGTGACAATCTTTTGTTTTACAGCACATTAGTGCAACCTTTCGAGTCCCGAGGGAGAAAGTTCCTCCCTCGTTTTCGAAAATTTCGTTTATCAACTTAACCATTAACTGAATAGTTTGAATGTACGTTCTACGTTTTCTTTTGCAACGGTCTTCAATGTTTCCATTTCTTGTTTGATTGCGTTACGTTC
>DABG01000020.1 GCA_002103075.1 Candidatus Gastranaerophilales bacterium HUM_9
ATTGTTGTTCAAATCGATTGTTGAACCGTCTGCCATACCGTTGATGTTTAGGGTACCGGTTGCAGTTGTTCCTAAATTGTCTGATAAAGTATAGATTGAATTATCAACAAAGTTGAAATTTCTATCGTTATTAGATACACGATTATTAATTAATACCAAAGTATCAAATGTATCTGCTTCAATATATTTCAATGAGTCATTAGTTGTATTTGTTGTAGCAAGCAACCAGCCAGCCAATTGTCCGAATTCATCAACGTTTGTAACTGTATCAGATGACAAAATTCTTACTTCAGCTTTGGTAACATTTTCACCTAAAGCTAATTCTAGAGTTGAACCAGATGTAAGATTTAAGATTTGGAATACTTTTTCTTGAGAATTGCTATAAACCATTATGTTTTCAAGGTTTTCAATCAAGTTAATAGTTTCGACTGTCAAAGTACCTGTTGAATCAGCGTTTACTGAGATTGTATCAGCAACACCGTTAGTCAAATCAATATCAACACCTAGTTTTGCACCGTCTTGTGCAGTGATTGATTCAAATGAACGAGCTTCTATTGCATCATTTGCTATATTTAGTTTTGTATTAGAAATTGTTAGGTTAGCACCGATTATATCATTGTTTAGATTAAATGAAGTTTCAGTACCGTCACCTTTAAGAATCACGCCATAGCCAACATCACCATCAACATTGTCGTTCATTGTATATGAACCACCGTTCATAAGGTCAAATAATATATTGCTGTATGTATATCCATCAGCTTCTGAACCGGTTCTTGCAACAAAGATAGCGTTGTTGTTTTTAACACCGTTTAATTGAACATAGTTTCCTGTAAATTCATAGTTTTCGCCATCGGCTCTAAATGTCATAGTTTTATTTGTCCAGATAGCACCACCTTGTGGAGTTACTGAATCATCTTGAATATTTGATACTATATAGTTACCTGTAAAGCTACCAGAAATATATCCGATTGTACCAATATTATAAATTGCACCGCCTTTTATTATTGTTGGACCTTGTTGAGTTTCAGCTAGTTCAGTTGCGTTTGAAATAACATAGTTGTTCGTAAAATCACCAATAATGTAATTAATTGTTGATGTGCTATCAGAATATATTGCACCACCTGATACATATTCTGTATCAGATACTGCGTAGTTACCAGAGAAACTACCGTTGATAAATCCAATTGAACCACCACTACTAATATAAATTGCACCACCATAAATTCTATAACCAACAGATGAAATATAATTATTTGTAAAATCACCTGTGATTGATTTTATATTAGCATAAGATATCGCACCGCCGTATGTATTTGATGCACCAACAGAATAGTTACCTGTAAAGTTACCAACTAAATCGCCATATGAACCTTGATAGATAGCACCACCAAATGATGGAGAACCTTGTTCTGTATATGTATAGTTACCAATAAAATCACCTGTGATGTTACCAAAATTACCGCCATAAAGTGCACCACCCATAGCAATAGCGGTAGTTTCATTATATACATAGTTATATTTGAAATCGCCTGTGATATTTCCAATTGTGCCATAGTTATAAATTGCACCACCCATAGATGATGTGTAGTTACCAATAAATGAGCCTTCAATATCACCAATTGTAATACCTTGATTATAAATCGCACCGCCAGTACCATAAGGATATGCTTTTGACCAAGAATAATTGTTTGTGAAATCACCCTTTATGTTTCCAATAGTGTTAGGAGATGAACCTGATGCATAGATGGCACCACCAAAATTAGCAGAATAATTGCCGGTAAAATTACCTTCAATATATTTTATATTACCATTATAAATATATATTGCACCACCATAAGATGATGAATTATCAACTGATACATTATTATTAGTAAAATCACCTATAATATTACCAATTGTGCCATAGTTACATATTGCACCACCATAAGAACCAGTGTAGTTACCTGAGAAGGATCCTTCTATATCCTCGATTGAGCCATAATTATAAATAGCTCCACCATTTCCATTTTCATAATTTACTTTATTATTTGTAAAATCGCCTTTTATATTACCGATTTTACCACTATTATCAATAGCTCCGCCACGATAACCAGCATAGTTACCCGTAAAGTCACCTGTAATATCGCCTATAGATGCATAATTGCCAGTGTTATAAATTGCTCCACCATATGAACTTGTACTTGAAGAATCGCTGGCATGATTATTAATAAAATCTGCTTCAATATTTTTTATTGTCCCACCAGCATTATAGATAGCACCACCATAACTACTTGAATACGTTGTATAATTATTTTTAAATAGACCTTTAATATTACCTATAGAAGCGTAGTTACCTGTATTATAGATAGCTCCACCATTATAATCTGAATAGTTACCCGTAAAATCACCTGTAATATCGCCTATAGATGCATAATTGCCATAATTATAAATAGCTCCACCATTTCCATTATTAGTATAGTTTCCTGTGAATGAACCATTTATATTGCCTATAGATGCATTGTTTCCATAATTATAAATAGCTCCACCATCTCCATAATTAGCATAGTTTTCAGAGAAATCACCTGTTATATCTTTTATAGTTGATGGAGATGAATTGCTCACGTTATAAATAGCTCCACCACCAGATGAACCATAGTTGCCAGAGAATGAAGCTGTGATATTGCTGATTTTAGCATCTTCATTAAAGATAGCACCACCAGCATAACCAGCACAGTTTGAAGAGAATTCACCCCCAATGTCACCTATTGTACCCTTGTTTAAAATAGCACCAGCAGGTCCACCAGTTGTATAGTTACCAGTAAAGTTGCCTGAAATATTACCAATTACAGCGGTTGATGAGTAGTTACCTATAGCAGCTGCGACAGATGAATAGTTGTTTTCAAAATTACCTGTAATGTCACCGATTTTGCCCTCATTATAAACAGCTCCACCATAACCTTTTGCGTAATCACCCTCAAAATTAGCTGTTATATCACCTATTGTACCCTTGTTATTTATAGCACCACCAAAAGCTGGTGCATAGTTACCTACAAAGCTACCAGATATAGATGTGATTATACCGCCATTATTATAAACAGCACCACCATTACCTTGACGCAAAGAGTCACTTGAATTACCATTTTGCAATGTAACATTAGTTAATTTTAATGTTGTGCCAGATGTCAAATAGAAACCACCTCTATCATCTAAATCAATCACAGAGTAGTTACCATTTGTAATTATACCGTTGATATTCAAAACCCCATTAGCTGTAGTTTTAAGGTCTTCTGACAAGGTATAAACATCATCATTTACAAAGTTGAAGTTACGTTCGTTTGGTGTAACTTTTTGGTTCAAGGTAGCCAAAATATCGATATTTTTAGTTAAATAATATACTATTGAGTCATTTTTTGTTTTTGTTGTCGCTAAATCAAAGAAATTATATCTTGCATAAATATCCGTGTTTTTAACAGTGTCTTCAATCTCTTGTGTTATATCGACATCTTCGTTTACATTGTCACCTAGAACTAATTGTAAAGATGAGCCAGTTGGTAAATTAAGGATTTGATAAACCTTTTCGTTTTCTATTTGTTCCCCAAATGCATTGATTGAATCAATAATCAACGTACCTGTTGATGATGTATCAGCTATAAAGTTATCAATAAGACCATTTGTGCCGTCTAAATCAATTTTTATCTTTGAAGTTCCAGAAGATGTAAATTTACCCAATGTAAAACTATCAATAACGTTGTTGTTTATATCTAACGTTGTATTATTCATTGACAAATTGAACTTGCCAGAAATAGTATTGTTCAAATCAAATACTGTATTAGTTCCGTCACCAACAAGGTTGATTGTATAGCCATCGTCACCTGCTATATTGTCGTTCATAATATATGAACCACCGTTTTTAAGGTCAAATGTGATATTGCTGTATGTATATCCACTTGATTCTGAACCGGTTCTTGCAACAAAGATAGCGTTATAATCTTTTGTTTTTCCTTCATCATTTGAAACATAGTTGCCTGTGAATTCATAAACTTCGCCATCGGCACTAAAGGTCATATCTTTACTTGTCCAGATAGCACCACCTAATGCGGTTGAAGAAACAACATAGTTATCTTTAAAATTACCTGAAATAACACCAATTGTTCCATAGTTATTAATAGCACCACCTTGCTCCATTGCTGTGTTATTTGAGAAATTACCTTTAATTTTTGTCAAGGTTCCACCATTGTTATAAATAGCTCCACCATAAGAACCAGAATAATTACCAGTAAAGTCACCCTCGATAGATTTTATGAGACCAGAATTATAGATAGCACCACCTCTTGAACTATTATTATCTATAGTTGTACCGTTGTTTGCGAAGTCACTAATAATGTTATCAATTGTGCCACCATTATTAAAAATGGCACCACCCCAAAGACCTGCGAAGTTACCGGAGAATAAACCCTCTATATCAGCAATAGTACTACCAATAGTATTCTCAATAGCACCGCCTCCATCACCAGCATAGTTACCAGTAAAGTCACCTGTAATATTACCAATTTTTGCACTTGAAGTATTATAAATAGCTCCACCAAAATAACCAGAATAATTACCAGTAAAGTCACCAGTAATGTTACCAATTGAAGCGTAATTACCTACGTTAAAAATAGCTCCGCCATGTCCATATTGAGATGATGAAGCGCCAGAGTGATTGCCTATAAAATCTGCTTCAATATTTTTTATTGTGCCACCACCATTATAGATAGATCCACCATATTTAATTGATACATTATCTTCAAATTTACCAGTGATATTACCAATAGTACCGCCACTATTATAAATAACACCACCATGACCTGAAGCTGAGTTATCCTCAAAGTTACCAGTAATAGCACCAATTGTACCATTGTTATAAATCGCACCACCATTTTTAGTTGCTGTGTTGTTTGAGAAATTACCGTTGATTTTTGTCAATGTTCCGCCATTGTTATAAATAGCTCCACCATTAGTGCTTGAAGAACCGTTTACAACATCAACGTTATCAAGGTTCAAGGTTGTATTTGCTTCTAAATAGAAACCTTGTCTGCCGTCTAAATCAATCTTAGAATTGATACCAGATGTTCTTACTCCATTGATATTAAATGTACCAACAGCCGTTGTACCTAAATCATCAAAGATTGTGTAAATAGAGTTGTCTACAAAATTGAAGTTACGTTCGTTTGGTGTAACCTTTTTGTTCAAGGTAGCCAACAAATCAATCTTTGTATCTAAGTAATAAATAAGAGAATCATTTTTAGTAGTTGTTGTAGCTAAATCAAACCCCTCAGGTCTCGTATAAACATCTGTAGATTTCACTGTATCTGCTACAACAATCGTCATATCTTTTATTTTGTTAATATTATCGCCCAATACTAACTCTAAAGTTGAACCCTTTGGCAAACTAAGAATTTGATAAACTTTTGATTTTTCAGTCTGAGTTCCAAATGTATTGATTGAATCAATAATCAACGTACCTGTTGATGATGTATCAGCTACAAAATTATCAACAAGACCGTTTGTATAATCAAGGTCAATTTTAATTTTTGAAGTTCCAGAAGATGTAAAACTACCCAATGTAAAACTATCTATAACATTGTTGTTTATATCTAACGTTGTATTATTCATTGACAAATTGAACTTACCAGAAATAGTATTGTTCAAATCAAATACTGTATTAGTTCCGTCACCAACAAGGTTGATTGTATAGCCATCGTCACCTTTAATATTGTCGTTCATAATATATGAACCACCGTTTCTCATATCGAATGTAATGGCTGATACATTTGTATAATTACCTCCAGCAGGGTTATATGGATTATAATCAACATAAATAGCGTTATCATCTTTTACACCATTTACTTGGGTATAGTTACCTGTAAACTCATTTGCTTTACCATCAGCCAAGAATGTTGTATAAGCATTTTTTGTGTAAATAGCACCACCTAGGGCTGTTCCAGTTTCAGAAATAGCGTAGTTATTTTTAAAACTTGACTCAAAAGTAGCAGAACCAAGATTCTTTGAGATAGCACCACCATAAGCATTTCCAGACTCAGATTTCACATAATTACCTATGAAATCACCTTTCAAATCACTAAATTTGCCACCACTCATATATATAGCACCGCCATAAGCATTTCCAGACTCAGATTTCACATAATTACCTATGAAATCACCTTTCAAATCACTAAACTTGCCACCACTCATATATATAGCACCGCCTTCTGCATTACCAGAAGTTGAAATTACATAGTTGTTTTTAAAATTACCAATCAAACTCGTAACAGTACTTGAATACATATAAATAGCACCGCCTTGAGCATAATTACCAGTAGAACTAGCAAAATTATTTGTAAAATTAGAGTTTATATTATTTATCGTATTCGTTCCTGATAAATACATAGCACCAGCTTGTGCATAAGAATTAGTATCAGAAACAGAAGCATAATTATCCGTAAAATCACCAGTTATACTATCTATTTTTCCACTATTCAAAATAGCACCACCTGTTGCATAAGAATTTTTAGCTGAATTTTCTACATAGTTACCAGTAAAGTCACCATCTATAGAAGTTATTATTGCAGCATTATAAATAGCTCCACCACAAGCCCTGTCTGAAGAAGAGGTTCCTTTTGAATAATTATATTTAAAATCTGCTTTTATAGCACCCATTGAACCAGCTTGATTAGAAATAGCACCACCATCATTACTTGCATGATTACCTTCAAAATACCCTGTGATATCACCAATTTTACCTTTGTTTTCTATTGCACCACCATCATCACGTGAATGGTTTCCAATAAAATTACCAGTAATAGAGTTTATTACAGCTTTACCATCATAATTTGCGATAGCTCCACCTTTCCAACCACCAGAATAATTTTCTGAAAAATCACCTTCAATATCTCCAATCGTGCCTTCATTATATATTGCACCACCATGAAAATATCCAGTATAATTACCAGTAAAATTACCTTTTATATTTTTCATTGTTCCATAGTTAGTAATAGCACCCCCAGGAGAAGCTGCACTTGGTGTATTATTAGAATTATTTATAAAATCTGCATTAATATTACCAACGGAAGCTCCTGTTCCATTATAAATAGCTCCAGCTGCTGCATAACTATTAGGACCTACAATATTATTTTGGAATAAACCTGTTATATCACCAATTTGTCCCATATTATAAATTGCACCACCATATTTTGCTCTATTGCCCACAAATTTGGCATTTATATCACCTATAACACCGTTTTCTGTATTATAAATAGCTCCACCATTACGGACATATTGAGCATCAGAACTATAATCATAATAGTCAGCAACATTACCTGTAAAATCAGCTGTAATATCACCAATTGTACCATTATTATAAATAGCTCCACCTCTAGCGGTTCCGACACCATCTCCTGCAACAATTCTGTTATTCGTAAAGCTACCTGTAATGTCACCTAATGTTCCGCCATCATTGTAGATTGCACCACCATCGCCATTTTTTGAAGCATTTGTGATTGTCACATTGTTCAAGTTCAAAGTTGTATTAGCACCGATACTAAAGCCGGCACGATTATTCAAATCAATCGTTGAATAACCATCATCAGTTTTAACACCATTGATATTAAAGGTACCAGTCGCTGTTTCGCCTAAATCATCAGACAAGGTGTAAGTTGATGAATCAACAAAATTAAAGTTACGTTCTTCTGTCGTAGATTTTTGGTTAATCAATACCAAACCGTCATAAGTTTTATCAGATATTTTAATAGAGTCATTCGTTGTCGTTGTAGTTGCTAGTTCATATACAGATTGCTTGAACACATCTGTATTTTTAACTGTGTTAGTAGTTAATTCAAATACAGTTGGAGCTGGGAATTTATCGCTCAATGCAAGTTGCAATGTTGAGCCACTAGCCAAATTCAAAATCTGATAAACTTTTGAAGTATCAACTGATGTTCCTATTAAATTAACAGAATCTAATAAGATTGTACCTGTTGCACTACCTGACACTGTGAATTTGTCTGAAACTCCGTTTGTTAAATCAAGGTCAATTGAATATTTAACATTTTCAGCAGAATTCATAGATAGAAAATTATAAGTTCTTGCTGTATTATCAACAAAATCGACTTTGCCAACACCTGTTATGTTCAATTTTGCGTTATTGATTTGGTTATGGAGATTAACTGTTGAAGTATTATCACCTGTGATATTCAATGTGTAACCACTTGCACCAGTTATATTGTTGTTATCAAAAGTTATAACACCGTTATTTATGGCTTTTAGTGTTAACATAGCAGAATCAGAATCCACATAAACTGCGTTATAGTTCTTTTCTCCATCTCCTATTTGAGAATAGTTACCATTAAATGATGTTGTTCCATTATCTGCATTGATTGATAAATCTTTTGTTGTATAAATAACTGATGAATAAACAGTGCCAGCAGATATTTTCACATAGTTATCCTTAAAAGTAGAATTTATTATACCGTTTGTTATTATGTCATTATTATATATTACACCAGCATAAACTGTAGCAGATCCTGATTCTTTTATTACACTGTTGTTTTCAAAAGTTCCTGATATACTTTTTATTGTAGCTTTTGAATCATCTTGACTTGCATAGTTACCTATCACACCTGCTGTTACAATTTGTGCTGTGGTTCCTGTCAATTTAACAGTATTATTATAGAAATTGGAATTAATCTCATTTATTGTAGAAGAAGAATACGATTCTGCATAATTACCTATCAATCCTCCACCAATTATTGAATTGTTATTACCAAAAATTTCATCAGTTCCACCGACATTAACAGAATTACCAATAAAATTCCCGACAATGTTCATTATAGAATTAGAATCAGAATTACCTATCAATCCAGCACCTGAATAATTACCTATCAATCCAGCACCATCTATATTTTTATCTACTGTAACATTATTTAATATAAAATCACTTTCTATAGATTCCATTGTAGCCGTAGCAGCAGAACCAGATGTATTAACTATTATTCCTGCACCCCTAATAGAACCGGCTTTAATATTATTCATTTCAAATAAAGCAGTTATATCACTCATTTTTGCCTGAGCTATACCACTTGACTCATTATACTCACTGATATTTCCAATAAGACCAGCTCCACATAAATCCTCTTCTATAGTTACAGTATTTGATATAAAATCACCTGTTATATCTCCCATTATCATAATCCCATTAAAAATAGTAGAATTTACTATAAGACCAGCTCCATTTAAAAAAGAAGTTATTGTTACCGTATTTGATATAAAATCACCTGTTATATTCCCCATTTCACAATAAGAATCAGAACCATTTGATATTAATCCAGCACCTAAAGTTGAACAGTCAGAAGCTTTTATGGTATTTGATATAAAATCACCTGTTATATTTCCTATTATCATAGAAGTTTCAATTCCGGCAGAAGAAATATTATTAATCAAACCACCTGTCAATGAAGATTCTGAAGTTACCGTATTTGATATAAAATTTCCTGTTATATTCCCTATTATCATAGAAGCTTCATTTTCGCCACTATTATAAAAATGATTATAAATCAAACCACTTATTAATGAAGATTCTGCTGTTACTATATTTGATATAAAATTTCCTTCTATATTTCCAACAGAAACATTTTGATTCGAAATCAATCCGCCACCATATACATCATTTCCACTAATAGTTACAGTGTTTGATATAAAATCGCCAATTATATTTCCTATAGAAGGAATATCACTAGAAGAAAAAGAAAGAGAAACATTAGAAATCAAACCACCACCTTCTACTTCTGAATCTACAGTTACACTATTTGATATAAAATTACCGGTTATATTTCCTATAGAAAAAGAGTTTCCTGAAGAATAATTGCCTATCAATCCGCCAACAGATACAGTACTATTCATAGTAACATTGTTTGATATAAAATCAGAGGTTAAATTTGTGATTGTACCTTTATTATTATAAACAAGAGGTGCACTTGATCTAATATTTTCAAAAATAGCATCTTCTATTGTTATTGTTGAAGTATTATTAATAGCTGAAGTATAGACATTTGTATAAGTTTTTGTTGTGCTGTCATCATATTTCACAATAATAGGAATATCTTTACCCAAAATATTTATCGTTATGGTTTGAGATTTACCACCTGTTCCATATTCTGTTTTTCTTAAATTTAATTCATAATATTTTGGAGTTAATGCGTTTGTAGCTTTGTCATACTCATATTTTGTGATTACACCATTACCTGATGTAGTTGTAGGTGTCAAAGCATACGCACTTTCTGGTAACTTATCAACATCATATCCATAATATTTGTCACCAACTTTATAAATCGCACCATTTGATGATGTCAATTCTTTTAGAGCAACATGACCTGTACTAGCTAAATGTTGATAATCTTTTACGGTTAATTCAGCTGTAGTATTTGGTACATAATAATATGTCTTATTTTCAATTTTTACTGTTACAGCACCATCAGGAACTGTTGTATCAGATGTTACTTCTGTCAAAGTATAAACAGATGTATTACTAGATAATATTGTTTTGCTAATCGTATTGATATTAGATAATGTACCGCTACTATTTGTTTCCGCAGCAAAAGTACTACTTATATTAAAAAGTATAACTAGCGTAAGTAACAACAACGCAAAAAACGCATGCTTCTTCACAGGTAAACCTCTTTCATAAATATTAATTTGTGATAGCCTATCTAATATATAATTTAACATTATATTATAATACCAGTTTAAACTACAAACGTAATTTTATCAAGACTTTAGAACTATTTTTTAATGTTCAAAGCACATTTTATTAACATAACTTAACTATTTGCATTGAACATGCCCCCGTGCCTGCGATTAGAAAATAGTTTTACACTAAGTCAAGATTCGTGTTTGCAAGAAATTTTATTTAATTCGTAATGCGTAGTTCGTAGATTGCAAGGATTCTTCGCTTCACTCTGAATGACAGATGGAATAAACAAGAGGGGGCGGGTGGGCGGGGGATATAAAAAAGGGCGGATTGCTTAAAAGCAATCCGCCCCTAGCTTTCATATTATAAAACTTATTTTTTCAACTTATTCAACGCATCTACATCATGCACTCTTATCGCAAAATAAGGAACTTTTTGACCTTTTTCAACTAAAAACAACACAAAATTATCATTAAACATAAAATCTCTACCTGTTCTTGGTGTCAATGACATACATCTTACCATCACAGCAGCTTCACTTTTTAGTTTAACACCTGTATTATTCATACTAAAATCAATTGTTTCAATAGTCTTATCAATTTTGAATTTAGTATCCTTAATCTCATGACCCTCTAATTCTTCAAAACTTGCCATCTTGAATAATTTAATATCAGGCACCATCAAACTATCACCTTTGATAAAACGTCTATTTCCTACATATTTTTCAGTCTTATCATTTAAGTCCTTAAAATATTTATCAAAAGTTGAATTATCATTTGTTCTATAGAGCAAAACTTCATCGTTAGACTTAGTAAACAACTTAACAGCATAATCGTTATAATCATTAAAGAACAAAACTTCTACGTTCTTATATAATTTTTCATTGCTGTTATCTTTAATACCAAAATATTTGACAGGTTTTCTTACATCACCAAAGAACCCGTCAGGAAGTTTGTCAAATGCTGTCAAGAACTTAAAATCCTTTTTCAACATTGCATAAACAAATATCTTTTCTGGTTGGTTTGAAAAATCAAACATATCTAATATATCGCTTTTTTCCTTAAATTTCTTTCGTATACCACGTTCAATTTCTTTTTTAAGTTTAGGACAAACAACTCCATACTTTGTATAATAAGCGTTTTCACTCAAATTTTCTTTTGTAAATTCTTGTTTATTCAAATCTTGAGCCATCTTTGATTCATAGTCCCAAAATTCAATCGGTTTTTTAGTTATATTAGCTAAAATATCGTTCCACACAAGCTGAAAAGTTCCAACCCACGCTCTATTTTCTACACTACTTTCTGTAGTCATAGTAGGCAAAATTTCAAAGCTATCATCAGCTGCAAAATTTTTATTTGGAAGCAGTGCCAAACCTACTAAAAGAACCAATACAAAACACAAAAACTTTTTCATAATATTCTCCTATAATCTAGTAGCGATATTATACACTAAATAAAATATTTTTACCATAAACCTAATCTATAACACAATAAAACACATATAATAAGACCAACTTATAAATATTATCTGAATAAAGACTTAAATGTATTTGAATAATTATTCACAGCTTCTTGCAATACTTCTATCAAAGATTCTCTAATATATCCCATTTTTGATTGTAATTTATGCAAATCTGAGTGTTTATCGTTATCTGTTTTTATATTTTTAAACAAGCTACATACAGTAACTTGTTTTTCAGGGTAATTGACATTAACTAAATTATACTCTTCCATATTTTTACCATCTACTTTTCTCAATTCAACAACATCATCTTTTGAAACATGATTAAAAAGGTTCAAATTTTTTTGTAGCAATTCCTTTTCATGATTATTTGCATAAGAATACAAATCCTTGACAATTTCATTAGGTTTAAGCGTAGCCTTAAAACTAGGATTTGTGTATGCATTTGTATTTATTGAATTTATTCTCATTTATTGACCTTAAAATTCAGCTAGTTGTTATTGAATAAAAATATTAATATAAACAATAAAAATATAAAATCCATTTAATGTTTTTAATGTAGCACAAAGAAATTTTATAAAAAAGTATCTGAAAGGAAATGTATTAAGTATTTTTACAAAATAAAATTCTATAAGAAACTTCTATAAGAAATATTACTTTATTTTTAATAATTCATACCTTATTAAAAATATTTGTACTAAAATACTCATGTATTGTGTATCAAACATTAATGAGGAATGAGAACATGAATAATAAAATAGGTGGATTTGTTACCAAATCTATGATTGCGTTATCAAGTTTAACAGCTTGTGAAAATGCACCAAAAACAGCAAAAACGTTAGAACATTATATGGCAGATAGACCAGTAAAAGAATATAGAGCAATAACTTCTAATATTCGCAAAAATTATGCGCAAGCTGCTGATGAACAGCACGCACTTGATTCAGTTGCTTTCACTAGACTTTTACAAAAAACTTTTATGGCTAACGATTCACAGAAAGTTAAAGAATTCAATAATATTGCAAAACAAACAAAACTTAAAAACGCAAACACCTATGCTGATGCATTTAATGAATTAGATGAAAAAATGGTTAGTGCAAACATCACAAATAGTGAATTTAAAAATAACAAAAAAGAATATTCAAAATATCAATTAAATTTACAACAAAATCTAAGACTAAGACAATTCAAGTTAGACAGCTTAAGATATGGTCAATTTTTTAAGCAAAATAGCAAATACAATTGGTCTCTTATGGGCGAATTTAAGAACACCGCTAAAGAAATCAAACCACAATAATAAATAACACAGACAATCATTATATAATACATAAAATAACTCTAGTAAGATACTCATTAGAGTTATTTTTTATTATTTACATAAACCTTAGATTTAATATACACCATTTGTATCAAATTAGGATATTTTGCGTTACAAATCATTGAAAATATAAAAAATATAGAACCTCTTAAAAGGTACTTATCCACTACTTTATATTTAGGAGTAAGCCCTTTTACTTCTTTTAATCCCGTTATCCCATCTAGCATTAAACTTAAAGCATTTATAAAAATAAAATTGTGTCTTTCATAAGACAATTATAGTCATTGATTTAGTCACTAAAAAAGAGCCTTTCGGCTCTTAACTTTAATTGGTGGAGGTTAGGAGATTCGAACTCCTGACCCCCTGCGTGCAAAGCAGGTGCTCTACCAACTGAGCTAAACCCCCACGAGTTCATCAACAGGATTATTATAATATGCTAATTTTTTTTTGTAAAGTACTTTTTCTTATTTTTATTATTTTATTTTTAATTTTTGTAAACATTACACTTATTTTTTATTACATTTGTTATTTTTTCTATTCTTCTGGGTACTTTATTAACATAAGACTTATTTACTATTTTTAAGTTTTGTAACACTCGCAACCCTAAATATGCAACTTTCCAATCAATAAATACTTTATATACATGTAAGATTATAATTTATTTATGTATTGGGAAATTAAGGAAAATTAAAAAATGGTTCTTGACGCTTTAAAATTCAATCCACAGGTTCAAAACAATCCATTCACAAGCAAAGTTGCTTTTACAGGTAGTGATTATGAACCAACTTCAGCAGCAACTCAAACAAGTTATGGTACAGGTAAAGGTATCAATGCTGAAAGTAGTACCGGTGTCATCGGCGAAGTTACAGGCACAGGAGAAAATGGTAAACATAGATTGAATACTTATTTTTAAACTTTAAAAATAAAAAATTTTCGGTAATCATCATGGTGTACTTAATATTAAGTACACCTCCTTTGTTTTTATAAAAACTATTCTATTCTCACGAAAACTCTTTGTAAACAAATGTAAAAATAGTTTTAATTTTGAAATCAGTATAATTTTATTTACTTTATATAAAAGAGAGCATTTATAACAAAGGATATTTCATGGCAGTTGGTGCAATAAAAAATCCAAATATGTCTTTTGAAGAATGGCTTAAAGCTGAGGGCAAAACCGGCGAAGTTAAACAACCTACTGTTCGACCAGGGGGAGTAACGGACAACGGCGTTCCTGTCGCTTTAGCAGAAGAACTTCACTCTGGAAAAACTATTTTTCAAGTAGCTACTCAAAACCCAACAAAAGAAACGGCAGGTGCAGGTGGTGCAAGCTCATTTGGAGTATCACCGCAACCACAAGGCATATCAGATAATGCACCATCAAACCCAAGTAACATTAACACAGATAACAACAACCCGACAGTACTGGCAGCAGGTGCAACAGGACACACAGCCCAATCACAAGGTCCAACTCTTGCATCAGGGCTTCAAGCACCTCAAGGCAACGAAAACTCTGGAGCTAGTGGCGGATCTACAAGCAAAAAGTTAAATCAAGACCTCTATGCACAATATGAACGAGCCATGGCAGAAGCAAAAGTCGCCGACCAAGGCGGAGGTGTTTCTACCGGTGAAGGGACATTGTCGACAGGCGATGTTAAAGACACTGGCGGAGCTAATGACACTGGGGGTATCGGTGGCACATCTGGAGCCGCTGGTGCATCAGGAGCGAATGGTCTAACTGGTGCCGAAAACACCTCTCCAACCGACAGCTCCAACCCAACAAATAGTGGCAATGACGTTCCTGATGAAGTCGGAAACAAAGAAAATCCAAACGATACATCAAACAACACTACAGCAAATATAAACAAGCAAGAAGAAGAAAAACAACAGGAGATTCTTGATTCTCGCAGGTTTAAGAAATTTGAAGAACAAGCAGCATAATTTATCGAAAATTAAAATTTCATAAATTATGCTCTTTTCATTAATCGTCTATTTTCATTTTGCAAAATCTTTTTTCCTGGATTAGTTATTGTAATCACGTCCCAAGGCAATTCATCTTCTAATTTACTATCCTTCAAGACATACTCATCAGTATTTATACCCAACTCTTTTGCACATTTTTTAAATGCACCAAGTTTTCCACCCTCTTTATAAACACTTATCAAATAATCCGTCAAATTAGAATCACCTTTTGACAACAAAGTTTGATAATAATCCCATTTTGGACTTGAGAACCTAGCATCAACACCCAACTTATGAAATTCCTTAGTAAGATACTTAATCTTTGTTTCAATACTTTTTGTATCTTCTCTCCCAAACCACTGAAAAGGTGTATGTGGTTTTGGAACAAATGTTGAAAATGAAAACGTAACACCAAAACCCTTAAACTCTGTTTTCAAATCTTTTGCCAACCTCAAAAACTCATCAATATCAGCTTGTGTTTCTGTAGGTAAGCCTAGCATACAATATATTTTAACACCTTTTAAACCGTTTTCTTTAGCTATCTTTATAGCATTTCTCAACTGTTCTTCTGTAACGTTTTTATTAATAACCTTTCTCAATCGTTCACTAGCAGCTTCAATTGCAATCGTAAGATGTTTTTGACCTGTCTTAACCAACATATTAACAATCTCAGGAGAAATAGTGTCAACTCGCAAAGATGAAACACTCATCTCTATATCTATACCTGAATTTATTTTATCCATAATAAACTTACAAATATCATCAAATCTAGGGTGAGCCGTAACTAAAGCACCTAAAAGTGCAATCTTATTTGTATATTTTAACCCCATCTCTAATTTTTCAATAATAGTATCATAGTCTACAAATCTTGCAGGCAAGTTTAAATACGAAGCTATACAAAATCCACAACGATTATAACAACCTCTTGAACTTTCTACAATAAACGTATCTTTAAAAAAACTTTCATCACTAATAATTGGAGTATAAACACAATGATTTAATTCAACAGAAGATTTTTTTACAGGATTATCTATCGTGTGAATACTTGGAATATATACCCCCTCAACCTCTGATAAAAGTTTTAAGACATCTTCTTTAGGCAAATTCCTGTTTTCTCTACAAATCTGAACAGCCTTTGTATTAACACCTTCTCCATCACCAATAATTATAAAATCAAAGATTTCACTATACGGCATTGGATTACAAGTCAAAACAGGTCCACCTGCAAATACAAATGGATAATTCTCTCCACGCTCACTTCTTTTTAATGGAATATTATATTTGTCCAAGATTTTAAATATATTCAAAAAATCCAAATCAAACGAGAAAGAAAATGCAACACAATCAACATTAGAAACATTTATCTGTGTCAATTCTGTATCTGTATTAATCATCTCAACAGCTACATTTTCAAGTTCCTCTAATTCTTTATATAGCCATAAATAACCTAATGATGACAACGAAAAAGCTCGACATTCAGGAAATGCAAACCATACATTGTAATCAGTATTACTATTCAACTTTTTATTGTATAGACAAATCTCCGTCATCAGTTGTAATCTCACTATTTTTGTTTATCGGTTTAATATACAATTCATCAAGCAATACGCAAACAGTTGCTGCAATAGCAGGAGCAAATATTACTCCAACAGCACCTAAAAATTTTGCTGTAACAAATATTGAAAAGAATATAATCAATGGGTGTAAATCCATAAATTTTCCAAACACATAAGGACGAACGAAATTGTTTTCTATCCATTGTGCTAACAAGAAAAAGAATATTACTAACCCAACTGTCACTGGTCCAAGGTGATAACACATCAAAATACATATAACAAGTGCTATTGTAGGACCTACAACTGGAATCAAATCCAAAACTGCTGATAAAAACCCTAATAAAATAGCACAGTCAATCTTCATAATCATCAATGGTATCATTACACAAATTCCAACTCCTGCAATTACAGTAAGTTGAGCAATAATATAACTACCTATTTTTTCTGAAATTGTTGTAATAATAAGTCCTGCCTTACGTTTAATATGTGCAGGAAAAAGTAACATTACACCGTTTCTAATAGTCTTTTTATCAACAATAAAGTAATATGTAATGATACAAACAGCTAACAAATAAATCAAAGCTGATGCAATATTCAAGCCTATTGCAATAGATTGATCAAGCAAACTTTTTGTAAAATTGGTCACAGGTTCAAACATCATAGGAATATCAATCATTGAAACAATTGTTTTTCCAAGTATTTGTTTATTGTAGACAAAGTTCTTAAATAACTCAATTTTGTTAGGTAAAGCTACTAAAAAGACCTCAATTTGTTTTATTGCTATAACAATTAATGGTAACAAAACTGCAAATAGTACAACGGTTATTCCACCCATAACAATACTCGCAGCCATTGGACGACTAATTTTTTTGCTAAATTTATCCACTAAAGGATTTAAAGAACACGCAAATACAAATGAAGCAAAAAATAACATTACGATAGTTGTAATCTGAGAAAAGAATTTCAACAGAAAAATCACCATCAATAAAAATATAATATTTTTAACAGTTATACTATTTTTTATAGACATAATTACCTCAAGATTTCTTTTACTTTATTGATAATAGCAAAAATTTCAAAGAAAATAAATAGACCAGATAATTTTATTTTGTTCTATCTAATAACTTTACGTACTGATAGTAAGTCAATAACAAACAAGAGGGTGGGTGAATTGGTTGGTGGGTGGGTTGGTTAGTTGGTGGGTTAGTGAGTTGGTGAATTGGTTGGTGGGTGAATTGGTTGGTGGTTTGGTTGGTTAGTTGGTGGGTTAGTGAGTTGGTGAATTGGTTGGTGGGTGAATTGGTTGGTGGGTGGGTTGGTTAGTTGGGTGGGTGGGGAAATTATTTGTTTTTATTTGTAACCACAAGTCGCTCAGCTAAAAACGTGGAAACTAAAGGTATCACCGTATAATAAACCCCTGCATACAACAAGGTCGGTTTTGCAATCTTTATACCCTCAATATACTTACTCAATTTTTTATCGTGTTTATTTATCTCTGAAAACTTTTTTATAAACTTTTCTGTTGGTTTATCAGTCAATTTATCAACAAAATACCCAGATAAAATTCCTAAACCTGTTGAAATTAAAGCATTATTATTAAGAACTTTTTTTCTATCATTATCAATTTTTTTGTTCTTATTCACCTCATAACACAACGTAGCTGTAGTCAGAGTATCAGTAACTGCCATTGTATGCATAGGGAAATTTGTATCCTTAAACCGTTCTGAAAACTTTTGCATAAACGGTGTGTCAATAATTTTCCCCATCTTTTTAGCTATATTTAATCCTTTTAATCCACCTTTAAAACTTGGCGAAGTGTTTTTTCTATCAGAAATTTCATTCAATTTTCTATCAATCAAATTCTTTTCTTCTCCTAAAACACTGTTCTCATTAATTTGAAAATCTTGATTTTTCTCACGATTTGTACCAAGTTTATCTTCCTTACCCAATTTACCCAATTTACCCCTTTGTCCTTTTATAAAGGCTAACATAGGTGGTATCATAGCACAAGTAACAACTGCTCTAGGAACTGCTGTCAATGCGTTTGAACCTAATTTAAACATCTGCGTTGCAAACTGATAAGTTTTTGATTGAACAAGAAGTTTCCCACCCTCTTTCATCTTATTTATTGTAGCTGTTTTCAAATACTTTTCAGGATTATTATCGATTTTTTTTATATTCCTTGCTATCGGTAAAGATACAGCAAGCACCATCAAATAATTCGTCAAAGAAGATGCAAACGATTTTGCACATGCCAGCTTTTTATTCTCTTTATCAGTCTTAGGGGTAGAAATAATAGACATAGGACGAACAACTGTTGCAAATGCCAACTGAGTGCCTGCCATAAAGCCTGCACCATTATTTGCAACTAACTCTAACCCCTTTTTAACAGAGTCACTTTTGTATATTTTAGTTGTTATCGAACCTATTTTCATCTATATTAATTAGATAACAGAAACTTTTAAAAGTAAGTATTTATAAAGAAGTATTAAGATGCAAACAGCCATATCAATAATTTATACAATCTCAGGAATACTCTACACCTTTATTGCAGGTAGAGGAAAAGTTTATTGTTATCTTTTTGGAATAATTGCAACCTGTTGCTACTCATACCTTGCTTTTCAAAACCACATATTTGGGAATTTTTTACTTAATATAGGATATTATTTACCAATGCAAATAATCGGGATTTTTGAATGGAAAAAACACCTTAAAAAAGATAAACAAGAAATAATAAAACAAAACTTAACCAATAAAGAACGATTTTTTTTAGGCTCAATTTCAATCATAGCCTGCATAATATTAGTAAGCTACTTAAATTATTCAAAAGAAACAACCCCACTATTAGACGGCATAACAACAGTTTTATCAATTTTAGGAATGTACCTCACAGTTAAACGCTGTATCGAACAATGGATAATATGGATTATAGTAAACTCGCTTACAATAATTATGTGGATAAAATTATCTCTAAAAAATACTCAAACTTATTCAACCATAATAGTTTGGACAATATATTTAATACTTGGAATTTATTTTTATATCCAATGGAAAAAAGAACTTACTCAAGAGAAATAAACTTATCTTACATAAACTCTAGGTAAACGAACCTTTAAACGACAGGTCAATTCATAGTTTATTGTGCCGACAATTTTTGCCCAATTATCAATCGACAAATCCTTGTCTGAATCGTTCAACAAAGTAATTATATCGCCCTCAGTTGCATCAATACCAGTAATATCAAACATCATTTGATCCATTGTAATATTACCGATTTGTTTAATTTTATAACCATTCAATTCTGCAAAAATTTTATTAGACAAAGCTCTTGGAACACCATCTGCATAGCCTATCGGAATAGTCGCAACCTTTATATCTTTATCTGCTACATAAGAATAACCATAACTAATACCTTGACCCTTTTTCATCATATGAATATTAGTAATACGACCTTTCAATCCCATAACCTGTTTCAATTCAGGTTTAAATTTCACGCCCTCTGGCAAGTCAGGTTCTAATCCGTATATAGCAATTCCCATTCTTACCATATTAGATTTAATTTCATCATAATATTTCATTGAACCTGCTGTATTCAAAGCATGTAACAACAAACCTTTTGTATCAACAGCATTAGTTATCCTATTCCAAATTTCAAACTGTTTTTCTGTTTTTTCGATATCTTCAGCGTTCGCTAAATGTGTAAAAATACCTTTCAAATCAAGATAATCAGCAGTTTGAGCCTTTTTAATAAATTCTACTGCATTTTCTGGTTCTAAACCTATTCTATTCATGCCTGTATTAAGTTTAATATGGACTTTTGGCTTAATTCCAGTTCTTTCGTATGCCTGCTTACAAGCGTTCAAATGAGCTTCTGAAAAAATAGAGATAGAAATATCGTTTTCTGTAGCCACTTCAAATGACCAAACAGGAACAGCACCTACAACAAGAATGTCACAACTTATTTTTTCATTTCTTAAATCCAATCCTTCATCAATAGATGCAACACCCAACATATCAATTCCTGATGCCAACATTATTGGAGCTGTCATAATAGAACCATGACCATAAGCATCTGCTTTTACTATCCCCAACATCTTTTTATCAGCTGGAATATTTTTTCTAAACTCTCTTATGTTATGCGCAATAGATTCTAAATTTATCTCTACCCACGCATCTCTATGTATATTTATTTGCGACTGTCTTATATTCTTCATATTCTAATTATATAACAAGAGATTAAAAAAATATCATTTGTCAACCATGAAAACCTACAAATTTTTCAAAAATAGCCTGTATTTACAAATATTAAGTTTGTAAATTAGGACATGCCCCCCTGATATCAAAAGGCATGCTTGTATGTAAAAAAATTAACTTTATTCTTTACTTGAAAAGAGCAGTCAAACATTTTAATATATAAATACGTTGGAAGGAGTGATGGCTACTAGATTAAGAACGGGAAGAATGAAAATATCCAAAACACAAAGAAAAAGAAATTAAAAAGAAAAAAGAAAGCTAAATAACTAAAAGTTAATGAATAAATTATAATCGTAGGAGATTCGGATAGTTTTAAAAATTTTTATAAAAGATTATATTAAGGGAAGATATAGAAAAAGAATTTCAAAATAAACATAACATAAATTAAATAGTAGTACTTATACTTGTCATTCGACAAGTTTTTTTTGCAAAAATTAGATAAAATATCAGATGTTATAAACTTGACAAAATTGGGTATATAATAAATAATAATAAAAGTAGGGGGAACCCTAAAGAAGTTGCTGTTCGATAGAGTTCCACTTCATACCTACTTAAGAGTTAAAATTGCTAAAAGAATTTTAGCTAAAAGCCTTAGGACATCTAAGGCTTTTATAATTGCAATTAACAAAAATAGCCTCATAGCTTACCACCCCCTTTCAACCATGTACTTCATTATTGTGTGTTGAACGGATGGTAAGTTGTAGATACTTACCTACTGAACTTATTATATCAAAAAAGTCTTTATTTTTAATTTTAGACATAACTTGTCATTTGTTAAGTTTTTTCTTATTATAAGTACTATGGAAGAACTTGAAAGCAAAAAAATAATAGGACTTATGTCAGGAACCTCTTGCGACTCAATAGATGCAGGACTTTGTGAAGTTTACCCTGATTTAAGTTGCAAACTCATCAAAGGGATAAATTATCCTTACCCAGAAAAAATAAGACAAAAAATATTCAAAGCATTCTCTACAGAGATATCTCTAAAAGAACTTTGCCAACTCAATTTTGAAATAGGTGAGTGTTTCGGAAATGCCTGCATTGAACTAATCAATGAGTTTGGGAAACCTGATTTTATATCAAGTCACGGACAAACAGTTTATCATTACCCATTTGACGAAAAAGAAGACGGTATAAATTTAAAAAGCACACTACAAATCGGTGAAAGTTCAGTAATATCTGCTAAAACAGGTTGCCCAACAATATCAAATTTTAGAGAATTAGATATAGCTTATGGTGGTCAAGGAGCACCTCTTGTTTGTTTTGCAGACAAAACTTGGTTCAAAAACTCAGCTGTTCAAAACATCGGTGGAATCTCAAACGTAACCGTAGTATCTGATGATTGTCTACCTTTTGGTTTTGATAACGGTTGTGGAAACATAATGATTGATTATTGCGTAAAAAAATTCTTTAATAAACGCTATGATAAAGATGGAGAAATCGCAAAAAGTGGAACAATCTCTGATTACTGGCTTAATTGCCTACTTGAAGATGAATATTATTACCAAGACCCTCCTAAAACAACTGGCAGAGAATATTTTTCACCTAAATATATAGAAAACATTCTAAAAATAGCGCCAGAAAACAAAGCTGACATCATAGCCACTCTAACAGCACTCACGGCTAAAACAATCGCACAAAGTTATGAAAGGTTCGTTTACCCTAATGCACATATTAACACTGTTATTTTAGGTGGTGGTGGTGCTTACAATAAATATATGAAAGAACTATTGAGAACATATCTTCCTAAACGATTAGAACTCAAAACCCACGAGGATTTTGGCATCTCTAATAACTTTAAAGAAGTTATGGCGTTTGCACTTCTTGGATACTGTAAATATTATAACATTCCGAATAATGTACCGTCTTGCACAGGTGCTAATCAGTCAGTGGTTCTTGGTAAATTCTGCGGATAAATTTTTAAACAAATAAATAAAAGGGCGGTTTCAGTAAACTGAAACCGCCCTTTTAAAATATAAATTATAATTATTTCCAGCTGTTCAAATAAATTTGTTGTTCATCTGTCAAGCTATCAATTTGAATATTCATAGATTCAAGTTTTAAAGAAGCGATTTTTTCATCAACTTCTCTTGGTAAAGTATACAATTTATTTTCTAATTTACCACGATTTTTAACAATAAATTCCATACCTAGAGCTTGGTTAGCAAAACTCATATCCATAACACTTGCAGGGTGACCTTCTGCTGCTACCAAGTTAACCAATCTACCTTCTGCTAATACATAAATAGACTTTCCATTTTCCAACTTGTATTCATCTAAGAATGGTCTAATTTTATTGATTTCTACAGTTTGTTCTTTCAAACCTGGAACATTAACTTCGTGATCAAAGTGACCGGCATTACAAACCATAGCCCCATCTTTCATATTCATAATATGTTCAACGTCAATAACGTGCATATTACCTGTAACTGTTAAGAAGATATCACCATACTTAACTGCATCATTGATAGGCATAACTCTGTAGCCTTCCATAGCTGCTTCTAATGCTTTCAATGGATCAACTTCACAAACAATAACGTTTGCACCTAATGCCTTAGCTCTCAAAGCACAGCCACGACCACACCAGCCATAACCAGATACAACAACGGTTTTACCAGCAATAAGAACATTTGCCGCTCTCATAATACCGTCTAAAGCACTTTGACCAGTACCATATCTATTATCATAAAGATGTTTTGTTAAACTTGTATTAACTCCAACTGCTGGGAATGCTAACTTACCTTCTTTTTCTAATGCTTCAAGTCTAATAATACCAGTTGTAGTTTCTTCTGTAGAACCAATCAACTTTTTAGCAATATCAGGACGTTCTGAATGGATTGCTGCAACCAAATCACAACCATCATCAATAACTAAATCAGGATTATGGTTCATTGCATCTCTTAAGTGCATACGATAAACATCAGCAGGTTCACCAGTATAACCCAAAACAGGAATACCCCAATATTTTACTAATGCCGCAGCAACATCATCTTGTGTTGACAATGGGTTTGATGCGATAAGAACTGTATCAGCACCACCAGCTTGCATTACTGTACACAAAGCAGCAGTTTCTTTTGTAATATGAACACGTGCTGATAACTTTAAGCCCTCAAAAGGTCTTTCTTTCGCAAATCGTTCTTTTATCTTCATCAAAACAGGCATGTTTTTAAATGCCCATTCAATATTATTTTTACCTTGTTCTGCAAGAGTAATATCTTTTATATCAGATTTATCAAAAATACTTTCATTAGTAGCAATCATTGTTGGTTCCTTTTCTATTACGCTGCTAGTCATTGATTCCTTCTTTCCCTTTAGCCATCATTGAATTATTTAGTGTTAAAATTACACACATTACAACGTAATAATTTTATCATAAGCAACATTTATAGTAAAAAAATCTTTGCTAATCTTTACAATTGCCCACCTCAAAGGTTCAATCCCATGCTTTTTCAATTCTGATTCAACATATTCTGTTGTAGGATTGTTATTATTTTTTATTTCTAATATCTCTGAAACTATGCTCATGCCTGCTATTCAACCGTTACTGATTTTGCCAAATTTCTTGGTTGGTCAACATCTTTTCCTAAAAATTCAGCAATATAATATGCTAACAATTGTAAAGGAATTATTGCAAGAATTGGTGATAAATATTCATCTGTTTCAGGAATTCTTATAATATTATCAAATAAATCATCTAATTTTTCATCAGTAGAGTTTGTTAGAGCAATCATCTTCGCATCTCTTGCTTTTGCTTCTTCTGAGTTTGAAAGAATTTTATCATAAACTTTACCTTTCATCATAATTGATAATACAGGTAATGTTTCATCTAACATAGCAATAGGGCCATGTTTCAATTCGCCAGCTGGATAACCAGTTGCATTGATGTAACTAATTTCTTTTAACTTCAAAGCACCCTCTAAAGCTGTTGGGAAATTGATACCTCTTGCTATATATACAAAATTCTTTGCGTTTGCATAAGTTCTTGCACATGCCTTAACAACATTTTCATGTGACAAAATTTCATCAGCTTTTTCAGGAAGTTTAATCAAATCCTTTTTAAGTTTTACAAGAGTTTCTTTTTCCATAGAACCTTTTATTTCAGCCATATAAATAGCTAACAAATAGAAAGAAACAAGTTGTGCCATATATGATTTTGTTGCAGCAACACTAACTTCTATACCTGCACAAACAGAAATCAAGCTATCTGCTTCTCTTGCCATTGTTGAATCAGGACGGTTCGTAATAATTAAGATATGAGAACCTCTTTCCTTAGATTGTTTAATCGCTGTAATTGTATCAGCTGTTTCACCAGATTGAGAAACACCAATTACAAGAGTATGTTCATCTGTTACAGTTTTTCTATAAATATATTCACTTGACGGTTCAACATCGACAGCTATGCCACAAAAATCTTCTAAAATATATTTACCAACCATTGCAGCATGTAATGACGTACCACAAGCCACAATCTGAACTCTGTTTAATTTTTTAATATTTTCAACGTTTAAATTAACTTCTGGAAGATACAAAGGTTCTTCTAAATCGCTAATTTTTCCACTCAACAAATTCCTAATAATACTTGGTTGTTCATGAATTTCTTTCATCATGAAATGTTTATAACCCATTTTACTCAAAGAAACTGACTCCCAAGGTAAAACCTCTATTTTACAAGGAAGTTTTGTACCTTCTGCATCAATCAAAACCATACTATCTGGAGTAAGAGTAACAATCTGATTGTCATCAAGATACATAGCTTTTTTAGTATAATCTATTGTAGCTGGAACATCTGATGCAACATAATATTCATGTTCACCAATACCGACTAACAATGGAGCATTTCTTTTTGTAGCAACTATAGTGTCTTTAACATCTTGATGCATAACACATAACGCATAAGCACCTTCAATTCTCTTTGTTGCAATTCTAACAGCTTCTGTTAAATTCTTCACCTTTCCAAACTCTCTAGCAATTAGGTGAGCAACAGTTTCAGTATCTGTTTGAGAACGGAACACACAGCCATCTTTTTCTAATTCTTCTCTTAGTTCTTTAAAGTTTTCAATAATACCGTTATGAACAAGAACCAACTTTCCACAATTACAAGAATGTGGGTGAGCATTAACGGTAGTAGGAGCTCCATGCGTTGCCCAACGAATATGTCCAATACCAATAGTTGATTTTTCAACAGTCTGTTTTATTGGTAAAAGTAAATCTTTTAGGTTTTGAAGCTTGCCTTCTGCCTTATACATTTCAACTTTTCCATCAATATTAAGAGCAACTCCTGATGAATCATAACCTCTGTATTCAAGCTTAGTTAACCCGTTTAAAAGTATATCTATTGCTGATTTATTTCCAATATATCCTACTATTCCGCACATACAACTCTCCTTCGTTGATTTATATCAAATATTCTAACATGGAAAAATTTTAATAAAAGCACTTTGTAACAAAACAAGTATTTTATTCTATTAATGAATAACGTAGCAAATTAGTTACATCTCCTAAGCCATCAAGCCTAATGCTTCTTTTTCGCAATTACCCAAAACTTTTCTAGAAGAACTTGCAGCTGAATCATTAATAATAGTTTGTTTAACAGTTTGACTAGCTAATTTATCAGCACTAGAAATTCCATAAACAGTTCCACCTACAACTGCACCAACTGTTCCTGAAACAAGAGCTGATGTAAATGTATTTTTCGCTAAATCACCAGCATTAAAATATTTATCATCATCAAGTGCAACATCAGCTAAATAACTTGTAGCACCAGAAACACCACCACATATAGCACCACATTTTGTACCGTTTTTCACTGATACTAAAAATTTGCCTGATTTTATACCAGCACCGATACCAGATGAAACAGCACTTGTCATACCTGTAACAGCACCAGATACAACATCTTTTGTAATAGCTTTTGACTCAAATTCATCATTTTTTACATTGTTTGTTGCTCTGTCAGCGATTTTCAAACTTGTTTTTACAGCAGCACCAACAGGAGCACCTAAAGCAAACGCTGTAACCCAACCGATTGGACCACCGGCTACAGCTGCTGTAACTAACGCAATAGAAGCAATACCCGTTGTAATATTAGCGAACAAATCTGTCATTGTAGATTGTTTTTCATCATAACCTTTTATTGTTTCTAAAGCTTCTTCAAATGATATTTCACC
Organism: Candidatus Gastranaerophilales bacterium HUM_9; assembly: GCA_002103075.1. Taxonomy (GTDB): domain Bacteria; phylum Cyanobacteriota; class Vampirovibrionia; order Gastranaerophilales; family Gastranaerophilaceae; genus UBA2883. Next base: position 27,418 of record DABG01000020.1, read on the forward strand.
ATTCTTATATTTATTAATAGTTTCATTACAATCAGATTCAGACAAACCTGCATCAAAAGTTTCTTTAATACCGTTCCATGACTTTCCAATGAAACCTTGTTTATCTTTAACATTATTTAGTTCTTTTTCTAAAAAGATAGATTTATCAGTGTCATCAACATTTCCTATTGAATTTATAATAGGTGTTTGTTGAACTAAACCTGTATTTAATTGATTAATTGATTCTACCATAACTAACCTGAAATAATCTATAACACACTTACTCTTATATAAAGTTATTTTTAAATTTGAAATTGATTTTTAAAGATAAATTATTAACAAATATTAATAAAATTAATATCGATATAAAGAATAGATAAAGAAATCTAATATTTTAAATTTTAATATTATAATTAAAATGTGAAATACGATAATTGGAGTTATGAAATGCAATCAGTAAAAGAAATTTTATCAATGTTAAATGATTCAGACAAAAACGAAATTGAAAATATGTTAGTAGATATAGGAACACCTGCGGTTCCAGAACTTGTTGAACAATTACAAGTAGTAAGAGGTCTAACAAGAGGTGTAGTTGCTATGACACTTATCAGAATTGGTGATTCATCAATCGATTACCTTAAAAAAGCTGCTAACAACAACAAAGATTTTGAATGGGTAGCTGAATATCTTATTACAGAAATCAAAGGTAACAAAGCAGCCTAACTAAAATAAAAATATTACAATTAACACACAACACAACAAAAAACGGCATTTTAGCCGTTTTTTGTTATTTATAGAGTATATAAAAAGTATATTTCGGTAAACTTTTGTAACATTATCCAAAATAACTAATTCTAAAGTATTATTTTTTTCCATCATTTGTACTATACTAAAATAGAGGATATTACATAATAATATAATAACTAATATATAAATTACAAAAACAAATGTAAGGAGAAAAACATGTCAGTAGGACAATTCGTATTTATGTTACACAGTCACCTACCATACTATAGAAAAGCAGGTATGTGGCCATTTGGTGAAGAAAATTTATATGAGTGTATGGCAGAAACATACGTTCCATTATTAAATGCAATATCTGAGCTTTGGGACGAGGGTATTAAAGCAAAACTAACCGTTGGTATTACACCTATTTTGGCAGAACAACTTAATGACGAACACCTACAACATGGTTTCGTAAAATATATTGATGCACAAATAAAGGCAGTATCTAAAGATTTAGAAAGATATCCTGACCCAAAAGTGCCTCATTCACAACATTTGAAATATTTAGCAAAATATTATTTTGATTTATGGAACAAATTAAAAGATGATTTTGTAAACAAATACGAAATGAACCTTATTAAATATTTCAAAAAATATCAAGATTTAGGCTGTATAGAAATAACAACATCAGGTGCAACACACGGATTTTCACCATTGTTGGCTACTGACAACAACTTGAACGCACAGTTCAAAGTTGGTTCTGATACAACAAAAAGATTGTTCGGTAAAAAAGCAATGGGTGCTTGGTTACCTGAATGTGCATATAGACAAGGATACGAATACGTTGGTAAAGATGGTAAAAAACATTGGAGACCAGCTATTGAAGTTACATTACAAAACAATGATATTGAATACTTCTTTACAGAATCACACGTAATAGAAGGTGGTAATTCAATTGGTAACAGACGTGTAATCGGTGTTTACGGAAACATTGAATACATTCCACTACCTGAAAGAGAAGCTACTGGATATGATACATATTCTGCTTATTGGTTACCTGATGCACAAGTTGCAGTAATGGGAAGAAACGATAGAGCAGGATATCAAGTATGGTCAGCTGCTGACGGATACCCAGGGGACGGAGTATTCAGAGAATTCCACAAAAAAGATGACAAATCTGGTATGCACTATTGGAGAATTACTTCATCTAAAACTGATTTAGGTGACAAAATGTTATATGATCCAGTATTAGCATTAAACAAGATTAACGAAAACTCTGATCACTATACAACAATGATTTATCACTTGTTGAACGATTACAAGAAATCACACAACGGTAAAGAAGGTCTTGTAATGGTTTCATTTGATACAGAATTGTTTGGACACTGGTGGTTTGAAGGCGTTGAATTTATTAAACAAGTTATCAAAAAATTCAACCAATATTTACCAGAAGTTGAAATTATGACAGCTGGTGAATACATCAAGAAACACCCACCAAAAGAAGCTATCCAAATTCCTGAAAGTTCTTGGGGACAAGGTGGACACTTCTATGTATGGCAAAACCACTTGACTGAATGGATGTGGCCAATCATACATTCTTGTGAAAAAAGAATTACAGATGTTGTTTCAAAATATGAAGAAATACCTGAAGACAAATTATTACATAGAGCATTAAACCAATTAGCAAGAGAAAACTTGTTATTACAAAGCTCTGACTGGCCATTCTTGATTACAACATGGCAAGCTAAGGATTATGCAACTGATAGATTCAACGAACACGTTGAAAGATTCAGTACTATTGCAGATATGATTGAATCAGGTCATATAGATGAAAATAAACTTCAAGAAATCGAAAGTATAGATAACTGTTTCCCTGTAATTGATTACAGAGTTTATCTACCGATTGAAGAAGGTGTAATTCCTCAACAAGCTAAGAAATTAGCACCTTTGTATAAGGACTAATTCAAAGAATTATCAAAAGGCGGGGTTTGTTTCACAAACCCCGCCTTTGTTTTGTTTTTGTTGGGGTAGAAACCCCAACCTACTGGTCTGAGATTCTTCGCTTGCCATACAAAGTACACGCAACACGCTCTGAATGACGCTTTTTTATTGTTGTTGAAAACAACATAGTAGGTACGAAAACATAAACGAAACCCAGACAGCGAATTTGTTTGAGAAATTCGATAACTAAAATAAAATTACGAATTTCGAGTTATGAGCTTCAACGGTTGAGTGCAAATATTTTCGTGTCTACTCAGCGTGCCGTTTCTTTCTTTTTCTACTGTTTTCTTTCTTTTGGCTTCGCAACTCTGAAAAGAAAGAAAATAGTTAAAATTAAATAATTTTTAAATATATAAAAAGCTAGATTTTTAAAATCTAGCTTTTTTATAATTATATTTATCTTCCAATCAGCCACTTGAATCCGAATGAAAGCATTACGCCGTTACGTCCGCCGTTTCTTATCATTGCTTGTCCAAAGCCTGTAAATCTTTCACCCCATCTGCGTTGTAAACCAACTCCATATTCAACATATGGATCTATGCTCATATCAGGTATC
>DABG01000004.1 GCA_002103075.1 Candidatus Gastranaerophilales bacterium HUM_9
ACAAGTACATTTGTCTTTGCAGCAATCGCATTTTGTTTTGCAACAGTCACAATCTTTGCAAGTGCAACCGTCTGGACAACATTTGCAACATTCTTGATGAACGGCTTTTGATACAACACCAGCAGAAACTGTTGTTGCAACACCACTCAAAGCTAATACGCACAAAGCAGTCAACATAACGATAAACTTCTTCATAATAGACTCCTATTAATGTGCTACACATTTATATTAAGACTCTAAATATCAATCGTCAAGTTAGTTAAAAATCTTTTTTAAAACGGTTAATTTATCTGAATCGATGTCTTTATTTTCCGTATTTAATCTGCACAAATTGATGGTTTTATTTGTCCCGTGATAATCACTTCCCCCAGAGATAAATAATCCGTTTTCGTTTGCAACATTAACCAAAAACTCTATTTCTTCAAAATTATATCTAGAATAATAGCATTCTAGCCCCATTATTCCGTTTTTTTTCATAACCTCAAAACGTTTATAAAAAGTTTCTGGGTCAATATGTTTTTCACCCTCGCCACCTAATGGGTGTGCCCAAACAGGAATTCCACCAGCTGATAAAATAGCTTCAATTCCCTCTTTGCCGTTAAATCTTGAGTTTGGTGTTTTGCAACCATCTAGATATTTTTTCATCGCATCAACATTGTTGTCAGACAAGCCTCTATTGACCAATATGTTTGCAATATGGGTTTTTACAACACTATTTCTGCTATGTAACCAATCACTTTCTTCTTTAGTAAGCTCAATTCCCCATTCTTCTTTAAGAAATTCTATCCTTTTTTCTAGTTTATTTTTACGTAGTACTCTACCTTTTTTTATTAAATTATTCAGTTTAATATCGTCTATATTACAATGTAAACCAAGTATATGGCACTTTACTGTTTCAAGGTCGCAAGTCAGCTCTATAGACGGTATAAAGGTTATATCGTTATCTAAAAATTTTGTGATTTCTCTACAGCCATCAACTGTATCATGATCAGTAAGTGCAAAAATTTTAATCCCATTTTTTAAAATGTTTTTTGCTAATTCTTCAACTGTGTCACTTCCATCTGAATAATTGCTATGTACATGTAAATCAACTTTTGCCATATAAAAATTTTATCACGAATATAATTTTAACTTTTGTAAAAATTGTATAAATTTTGAAATTTGAGTGGTCTAAAATACTTGTTATACATGTAATAATTTTAAAATAGTGGAGAGCAAAAATGATTGGCAGAGTCAATCAATCGGCAGGAAATATTTTTTCAAACTCAGCTTCTTCAATGAGTCGAGCAAGGACAGATTACAGTGGCTCAGGAGAGGCAAGCCTTAGAGCACTTAGCAAAAAAGACGCTGGTTCTAGTGTTGCAGCTGCTAAAGACGAGCTTGAATACGAGTTCTCTGGTGATTTTGAACAGCAAATGCGTGATTGGAAAAATGATGATTACAAATAAAAATTAGTTTAAATAGTTAAAGATAAACTAAAATTAAAGTGATTTTATTTCTTTTATAATATTTTTGACTTCCTCTGAAATATCCTTTTCCGAGGTTGTTTGTTGTTTTACCCTGTTTGCAAATTCTGCTTTCTTGAATTCATGCAGACATTTTTCTTTGAAGAATTCTTCCAAAGTTTTTACAGTAGAAATTCCGTCTTGAAAAAGTTCTTCTGCATTTGTTTTTACGAAGTTCTTAAATTCATTGTTTATTGTATTAGCAATAAGTGATTTAGGTAGCAAGTCTTCAAACTCACCACTATCTAGAAGATGAATTTTGTCTTGGTACCTTAGTTTGTGGTTGATTAGTTCTTCATTTGCTTCGGCATCTTTATCTAAAAGTACAAAGATAGGAAGTTTTAGGGTTTCATAAAGTTTATAATAAAGTTTTACAACTTGATTTTTGCCTCCTGCTGCAATGATTTTAACTCCGTTGCTATCAAAATTATAACCACATATATTAGCAAATGTAGGTAATAGTATTTCTTCTGTTATTCCTTCTGCGATAACAACTTTTTCAATAGGGAAAAGGGTTTGTTGTTCCCTACGATTAGATATAATATCAATCTTATTTGATATAGCTTTTAACCATTCTAAGTTCTTTGCTTGAGAAGACTTTAGCAGTTTTATAGCACTTTTATAATTAAGCTTGTTGTCTAAAAGGTTTAGTCCTTCTTTTGAAATTTCAAAAGTAGAGGTTTCATATTTTTTCAAGTATTCATTGATAGAATAATCGTTGTTTGGTTCAACAGAAGAATTAAATATTTCTACAGCTATATCTCTTAATTCTTCGTAGTTCATATTATCGAGTGAACTTTTTTTGTATTTAGGTTCAATAAGGTTTGAGATAATAATATCTTTGAATACTCTTGGGTACTTTTCTTCAACAGGTTTAAATCGGGTTAATCTGTCTATAGAAATGATTATTTGTTGTTCTGTTAGTTTTTTATATTTCATTCTTCCCCTGTTAATAAATATTAATAAATATACTATAAAATAGCAATTTTTTGAAGTTTAGTATCTTTATATAAATGTATGTTAAGTGTGAATTATAACAATATTGTGAATAATTTTGCAGTAGCTGGAGTTAATAAGAATTCAACAAAGGTTCAAGCTCCACAAGTTTCTGCTTCTCACGTATCATCACCAGCATTCTGTGGTGCAACAGGTAATGATATTGCCGTGAGAACACGCTTAGCAACAAAAGAAGAAAAAGCTAAATATAATCACTTAACAAAACATCTAGACAAAGACGGAAGAAAGATGCTTGACGGCTTGTTGAAAAAAGGTTTGTTACTTAAAAATGATTCAAACGACAAATCAACAGCTTTAGATAATTTGTACAATATGGTTGCAACTCCTAGAGCAGCAGGCATGGACGCAGATTTATTATTGAAGCATACTGTTAGAACAATTTCTGACCCATTTGTTATTACACAACATTTTGGTGATATTCCTGAAGAGTATCAAACAGAGGTTCTAAATAAAGTAACCAATAATTCAAAAGATATGATTGAAAGGGGAGTTGCTAAAAGCGAACTTGATAATATGTATTCAGGTTGTTGCGTAGCAGCAAGTGAAGAGTTTAATTTAGCTTCAACTAATCCGGCTGAATTCACAAGGTTTGCAGAGGGTTTGACTTCTCCCAATAAAGCAGTTAAGAAAAATATACAACTAGATAGTTTGTCAGATAAAGCTCTTGATGCTATTTGGTTGTTAAATGCGTTTGAAATACCTTATGAAGCAAAAGATTTTAAGACAGCAACTTTAAAGATTGCTCCAGATGAAAATGCTTATATCAGAGAACAAATACAAGAAAAACATCAAGACGAATTGGAACGTTCTCCAATAGATGTTTTGATGCAGTCTGCGTTTATGAATGTAGGTTCTCAGCAAACATATAATTCTTTGAACGACAAGCATGCAGGCAAATTCTCTAATGATGATACAGGTTTGATTGATTTTGAAAAGACATTCTTGGAATCAATTGTTGAAGATAAAAATATAACTTCCGTAACTTATCAAAAAGTAAATGATAAACAACAAGTTGTCGGATATGAAGCTGATTACGATACAGTTAAAAATCAATTGCTAGAAACTTTGAATTCTGGTAAAAATATTATTATTGGTTACACAATGACTGATGAAAATAATTATATTAAAGGCGGTCATGAAATAACAATAATAGGTGCAAAAACAGATAATAATGGCGAATTGTCATTTATTTGTAACGATACAGATGATGACAATCCAACACCAATAGAGTATCCTGCATCATATTTGATACCAAAAATTCACCACGCAGGTATTCCAACAGATATTGCTGAAAAAGATTTGACACAGACTGATAATTGGGTTTATGGCGTAAGAGATTTTAACAATAATAGAGCAAGTAAATAATTAAGAATAAGTTTAGAAATTGTCATTGCGAACGATTGAACGGTTTTGAAAATATTAAGTGTGGCAATCCATAAATCAACGGTTATGTAAACATAAAATGTCATTCAGAGCGTGCAATAAATATCTTTTAAGGAAAGCGAAGAATCCCTGCGAACATATTAAAGAAAAAGAGCGGGGCTGACGAAGTCAGCCCCGCTCTTTTCTAAATAAAAATTTTTAAAACTTATTTTTTTGAAGATTTTTTATCTTCTTTCTTTGTTTCAGTTTCTTCTTCAACCTTTTCGGTTTCCTCAGTTTCATCAGAGTCTTCTTCTTGTTCTTCTGACTCTTCTTCAGAAGTTTCTTCTTCCTCAGATGATTTTTCATCTTCTTCTGAGTCTGTTTCTTCATCTTCTGTTTCGGTTTCAGAAGTTTCTTCGTCCTCTTCCTCTAAGACTGCCAAAATTTCGTCTTCACTCTTTGCTCTAACGACAGGAATTGACAACATCAATGCCATTTGGCTATCTTCTTGTTCAAAGTTTAAGTCTAGTAGCTCTCTATCAAGCTCTACGTATTTTGATAGTAAGTCTATCAATTCTTTTCTCATTCTATCCATAATTGCAGGGGATAGGTTAGTTCTGTCTTGCATCAAAACAAGTTTTAAACGGTTGCAAGCAACATCTTTTGCGTTGTCTTCGTTATTTTCTGTTTGATGAAAGAAACTTACTACTTTATTATACAAGTTAGCAAAAATATCTTTCATGACTATACCGCACCTTTCTTAAAGAAATTTTTAAGTTTGTCTAAAAATCCTTTAGGTTCAGATAAATCTAAGAAAGGAACATCTAATCCCATAATACGATTAGCAACGTTTCTGTATGCTTTACCTGCAAGTGCGTTTTCGTCGTTTACAATAGGTTCCCCTTTGTTTGTAGAAGTGATAATTCCCGTATCTTCTGGGATAACACCAATTAAGTCACAAGACAAAATTTCAACAACGTCTTCAACACTCATCATATCATTTTTTTCGATAAGGTTTGGACGAACTCTGTTAAGAAGAAGTTTGTAGCTTTCAATTTCTTCTTTTGATTCAAGCAAACCAATAATTCTGTCAGCATCTCTAACAGCAGACATTTCAGGAGTTGTTACAACGATAGCCTCTGTTGCACCTGCTACAGCGTTTTGGAACCCTTGTTCAATACCAGCTGGACAGTCAACTAAAATAAAATCATTTGTTTCTTTTAGTTCGTCACAAATTTCTTTTAGTTCTTCTGATGAAACAGAAGTTTTATCTCTTGTTTGAGCAGCTGCTAACAATGATAAGTTAGGGTTCTTTTTATCCTTAACTAATGCTTGCTTAAGTTTGCAACGTCCTTCTACAACGTCAACGATTGTGTATACAATACGGTTTTCTAAACCTAATAACAAATCAAGGTTTCTAAGTCCGATATCTGTATCAATTACTACAACTTTATTACCTAATCTTGCAAGAGCTGTACCGATATTGGCACTTGTTGTTGTTTTACCAACACCACCCTTACCTGAGGTGATTACTATTACTCGGCCTGTCATTAATCTTCTCTCCTTAATGTTTTATATATAACTATTTGGTTTTTATCTATTCTTGCTTCCTCTGGAGTAAACTCATTTGTTCTTTGTACGTAAGGAACATTTATTGTGTCGTTTCTTCTAGAATAAAGGTTCGCAATTCTCAATTGAATAGGGTTAAGTTTCAAAGCTCTGACTTTTGCATCAGTGTTACCTTCAGAGCCTGCGTGAACGATACCACCAAGAATACCCCATACTGTAACGTCACCTGTTGCAATTACTTCACTTCCTGGGTGAACATCACCTATTATGAAAATATTTCCCTCATAAGATACTGTTTGACCTGAACGTAGTGTTTGTGTCAAATACAAGGTTGGTAAATCAGAAGTGTTTGCTTTGATAAGCTCAATTCCTTCTGGTGTTATACCCTCTGTATCTAATAAAATATATTTAGCATCGTTTTCATTTTTGATTGTTTCTGTTGTTTCGTAATTTTGTGGAGCAATATCGCTAATGCTTTCTTTTTCTTCTGTTGTTGGATTAGAATAAAGACTTCCACCGAAAGTAACATCTAGTGCTGACTCAATGTCTTTTGGTGCACTGATTTCTTTTTCAGCACTAAGTTTTTCATAGATGTTTTCTTCTTCTTGATGTGCAATTTCTTTCACTTCTTCTGAAGCATTCTCTAAAGAATTTTCTGTTGCTTTAATGATTTCGTCATTTTCTTTTTCAAGAAGTTCTTCTTCTTTTTCTTCTGTTTCTGTTTCTGTTTCTGTTTCTTCAATATTGTTTTCGTTGAACATATATTGAGGAGCTTCTTCTTTTATTTCTTCATCTTTTACTTCTTCAAGTTCTGGTATTTTGCTTGTGTCAGTAACAAAATCACCAATAGAGTTTGTTTTCTTTAATTGTGCAAAGCTACTGAATTCAGGTTGTTCTGTTTCTTGTTCAGATTTTTCTGTTGATTCAGAATTCATAGAGAAACTAGAGTCTGTTCTATTTATGTTTTTAAATGCTTCTTGAAATGTTGGCATAACTTCTGGAGCAGGAGCTTTTGTTGATATGCCAAGACTTATTGCAGAAGCCTCTGTCATTTCTGATTTTGATTGAACCCCGTCTAGTGTTGAGTTCATAGCTTCTATTAATGCTTTTATGCTTAATAATTGTGATTGATTTAAACTAACATTTCCAATGTTTAGAAAAAGGTTTTTGTTGGTATAATCTTCTGAATCAAGAATTGATTTGATTTTAGAGATTAAATCAGCGTTTCCTGTAGCGTTACTTAAATCAATGATTGTACTTTTGTTTGTTCCACGTTCCATATCTTTATTCCATATATCTTGTATAAACTAATTTGTTACTAAAAAGATATCCTAAATATATTTGTTGTTCAAGGTAATGTGTCGTTATGTAAATAACTGAAAAATTCGTTAAAAAAATAGCAATTTTTCGCTTGATATGACGTTTATATAAGTATAAAGGTTAGTTATGCTCGAAATGAATCCAATAGGTTTGAATACGTCTTCAATAATGGATTGCTATAATGTCGTAAATGATAAGAAAAACGATACGATAGCAACGGTTATAGCTAATCGTCGTTCAAATAAAGATAGAGCTAGTGCAACAATGATTGGTGCAACTTTTGGCTTGGCTCAAAGTCTTGCGTTTGCTGGCACTTATGCTGGTGCAAAAATGTTTCCTAAGCTACAAAAATTTTTCCCGATAAAATGGGCAGTAAATAAAGTTGATGAATGGATAAAGATTGCTCAAAAAAATAGCCCTAAAGCTAGTAAGTTAGATAATATAATGGTAGGTGTAATTTCAAAATCTATATATTTGATTGCCTCTTGTGCTGTTACAGGGTTCTTGTTCGATTTGTATAATAATATTATGGATACTAAGTTGAATGGTAAATTCTCAAATGTAAAACAAGGTGCTCAACAAGATTCTTGGTTGTTGGCAGGGTTGAAATCAATGGCTGCTACCAATGAGGGTAAAAAAGTTATTAAAAACTCTATGAAATCTGTTGATAATGGAGTTGTTATAAAGTTTCAAGGTGTAAATAAAGAATATAGCGTAACTAATAAAGAAATTAAACAAGCAAGTAGAGAGTATTTGACATCATTTGCAGAAGATGGAAAGGTGAAAGGATTTAAAAAGAACTATTCTTCTGGTGATGGTGATGTTTTGGCGTTTGAAATAGCGTTCAAAAAATATCAAGACGATTTGAAAAATGGAAGAATTATGGCAAATAAAGACTTGCCAAATTATGCTAATCAGTTTTCTTCAAAAGGTAATTTGTCAGAAACAGAACTTTCTCAATGTTATTATTTCTTGACCGGAAGTAAACCGGTTGAAATAAAGAATGATAGTTCAGATAAAGAACAAGGTTCGAAATTAGATAAATTTTTAGCTGATTTTACAAAAAATTCTGATAATATGGCTGCTGGATTTACTTTTAAAGATGAGGGAAAAGGTGTTGCGAATGTCAGAACCAATTTAAGTATGAATATTGGATTTGCTACTGATAAAACTTATGCAATTAAAAAAATAAGTGATAAATTTGTTACATTTGTTGATGCAAGAAATACTGCAATAGAAATAAAAATGCCGTTGTTTGAGTTTAAGAATAAGTTTGATAAGTTATATGCGGTTGATTATAAGGAAAATGATTAGGTAATTAAAAGTAAATATAAACAACTTTAATAAAATTCAAATAATATCATACATTTGAATGATGTTTTTTAATGTAAAATACATTATTCTACACTTGGAGGAGGTTATAAAGGACACTTTATAATTTCACCGTGTCAGCAAAAGGCATGCTTTTTTGTAACAAATAGTTAAGAAAAGCGTGTAAGGACGGCAAAAATTACTCAAATTTAACAAAACTTAATAATATTTAAGAGTGCTGTATTGCATGTGTAACATGGGTTTTAAGGAATTTGAGTAAGTGGTAAAAGTACACTAAAACCAAAAGTTTGTCTTCCTAATTGCATAGTATATAATTGAAATGTGTAGGGGAGTTGGACATGGCTATTGATGTTATAGAAAAAAACCTTATACAAATCAGAAAAACAATCGTACCTTATAAACCAAAAATAGTTGCAGTAACAAAATACTACGATGTAAGTGCAATAGAAGAAGCTTATAAAGTAGGCTTAAGAGATTTTGGGGAAGCAAGAATTAATGATGCAATTAAAAAGATTGACTCATTAAGTGGAGAGATAAGAGAAAACAGTAATTTTCATTTTATCGGACATTTGCAAACAAATAAAGTTGATAAAGTCGTAAAGTATTTTGATTGTATTCAGTCTGTTGATTCATTACATTTAGCAGAGGCTGTTTCAAAGAGTGCACAGAAACAAGGAAAAACTCAAAAAATTCTTTTGCAGGTTAATATATCAGGGGAAGTCCAAAAGTTTGGATTTGAAGAAAGAGAGCTTGAATTAGAATTTGACAAGATAAAGAGCTTGCAAAATATTGAGATTGAGGGTTTGATGTGTATGGCACCGTTGGGAGCAGAGGAAAGTGTGCTAGATGATGTATTTTCAAGAGCGAGAGAACTAAGGGACAAGCTCAATAAAAAATTCGATATGAATATGACAGAGCTATCAATGGGAATGAGTAACGATTATATGTATGCAGTCCGCAATGGCACAACAATGATACGTATAGGAAGACTACTATTTAATTTATGAATAATTTTGGAGGAAAGATGACATTTGGAGAGAAAGTAAGCGATTTGATGGGATGGATAACAGATAGTATTACAGGTGGTGGATATGAAAATGATCCTATCGGTGTATTAGAAGAAGACGAAGGTTCTGGCTATATTGTTGACAGAAACACTGTTTTAAAACCAGATTATTCAACAAGAACAACTCGCAAAGAGGAAAAAAGAAATGTTACTTCTCTAAATAACTATAAAGAACACGAAGTAAAAATCATCGAACCTCGTTCATTTGGTGATACAACTCAGATTGTAAAACAATTATTAGATAACAAAACTGTTGTTTTGAACTTACACTTATTAGACAAAGAACAATCTCAAAGAACAATCGACTTTGTATGTGGTGCAGCGTTTGCTTTAGGTGGTGCTCCTCAAAAAGTTGGCGATACAGTTTTTGTTTTCACTCCAAGTTCAGTTCAATTGTCAGTTGAGTCAAAAGAAGCTGCTTTTGGAACAGAATCATTATGGGGCGGTAACCTATAATTAAAAAAGATAATAAATTGATTTGTGATAGTTGGATATTTAGGGTGCATTTGCATCCTTTTTTTTTGCGTTAAAGTTGCAAACGAAGTTGTTAAGTTACTAAGAATAATTCGAAATCCCTGTGAACATTTAATAAAAAATAATATCAAATTCTTTATCAATTTCTTCTTCAAATTTTATAGCATTTTCGCATAAATAATTAATATTAAGGCTTTTTTGTAATATTTTAACTTGTTCTTCAAAGGTTTTGCTCATAATTTATCCTTTCTAGTTATTTTAAATCAATATTTTAGTTGTTTTAAATATGAATAATATATTTATACTACATTAAACTGTAGCAATAATGAATAGAAAAATAAATAAAATAACACTATCATATTTATATGATTAGCAGTGAAGAAATAAAGATTAATGTAGGTTTAACTATAAAAGAGTTACGTAATAATGCCAGTATTACACAAGAAAAATTGGCTGAGGAGCTTGGTTTACAACCAAATACTATAGCGAAAATCGAAACTGGCAAAATATATATAACAAGTAAAACATTATCAAAATTGTGTAATTATTTTAATGTTTCTCCTGCGATATTTTTTATGCCTAAAGTTCAGATTAACGTCAAAGACAATCTTGATTATATTGCAAAAATTAATGAACTTTTACCTGCTTGTAACAATAAAACTTTGAATATAGTTTATAACACTGCTATTGTTGTTCAAAATGGTCAATAGTACTAACTTGTGTTGTGTTGCATAATTATCACCTTATTGGTGCATATATGCGCCAACTAATATAACTATATCAGTTAGTATGTTTTTATGCAACACCTAACAAATAAACATAAAAATATAACAATGGCTGTAGCGAAAATTGTTAAGCAATTACGTGAAAAAACAGGATTATCTGCAACAAAATTTGCAGACAGTTTTGGAATTGTAAAAAGTAAAGTGCTTCGCATAGAAGACGGATCTGTCCAATGTAAACTTGTATCTATCTGGGAAGTTGCTAATGCATTGGGTATGAAGTGTTCAGAGCTGGTTGCTATAATTGAACAAGAGTTAGGTGATGATTTTACCCTTATTGATGAATAAATCTACTACATAAATAGGATAAATTTTTTTAAAATACTTGTTAAAATCATAGTATGTGCACAGAAGACGATTTAGAGCTTAAGCGAGTAGGGCTGGAACTTATGTTTCTAACTCCTGAAAAATACAGTAATGCTGAGGGTATTACTGCTGTTGAGCTTTCAAAACGGGTAGCGTTACCTGTTGATGTGGTGAAAAAGAAATTAGCTATTCTAAAAGATAAAAATTTAGTTAGGGTGAAAGGGAACAATCCTAAATTTTGGCTTTTTGATGAATATAATTTTCAAAGAATGGACGAAGATGATGAAGTTTATTTGCTCTTATGTTGTTTTGATGATGTAGATTTTGATAGGTATTTTGCTTATTAAAATTGTAAAGTTAACCTCTTTACATTACGCTATGTAAATTGTATTATAGAGTAAAATAGTCTAAGATTGGAGAAGTTTTGGCAGATAAGTATATAATAAACGGTGGAAATCAACTAAAAGGCGAAGTTTTAATAGGCGGAGCAAAGAACTCCGTTCTTAAACTTATGGCTGCGGCTATACTTGCAAAAGGCGAAACAAAGATATATAACGTTCCTGAACTTACTGACGTAGGTATTATGTTAGAAGTTATCAATGGTTTAGGTGTAAAAACAGATTATGATAAAGTTGAGCAATCAATAAGGATTGATGCAACAGACATAACATCTATTACTGCAAAGTATGAGTATGTTAGCAAGATGAGAGCTTCATTCACAATTTTGGGTGCATTGGTTGCTCGTTGTAAAGAAGCTATTGTTGCACTCCCTGGGGGTTGTGCGATTGGTGAGAGACGTGTAGATTTTCACATCAAAGGTCTTGAAGCATTAGGTGCTAAAATTAAGATTGAAAACGGCTATGTTCACGCAAAAGCACCAAAACTTGTTGGTACAGATATTTATCTTGATATTCCTTCTGTTGGCGCTACAGAAAACCTTATGTTAGCATCAATTATGGCAGAAGGTTCAACAAGAATTCAAAATGCAGCACAAGAACCTGAAATTATTGATTTGGCTAATTTCTTGAATACTATGGGTGCTGATATTGTTGGTGCTGGTACTTCTGAAATAGTTATCAATGGTGTTAAACAAGAAGATTTACACCCAATTGAATATACAACGATTCCTGATAGAATTGAAGCAGGTACATTTATGTCAATGGTAGCCGGCACAAAAGGTAAGGCTATTATTAGAAACGTTTATCCTGCACATTTAACTTTCTTTACTGACAAGTTAATTAAAATGGGTGCTAATATCAAATTAGTTGAGCCTACAGCAATTGAGGTTTCTTGCAAAAACAGATTGAACTCTGTTAATTTTGTTACACAACCTTATCCTGGGTTCCCTACTGATTTACAATCAATGGCTATGGTGTTGTTATCTGTTTCAAACGGTGTTGGTATAATTACAGAAAGTCTTTATGAAAACAGATTTATGCAGGTTCAACATCTTTTGAGAATGGGTGCTGATATTCATCAAGACAGAAACCACGCAATAATCAAAGGTGTTAAAAAATTAACTGGTGCTATTGTTGAAGCAAGTGACTTGAGAGCTGGTGCATCATTAGTTGTTGCAGGTCTTATGGCAACAGGCACTACAGAAATATATAAACTTCATCATATTGATAGAGGTTATGAAAAATTTGATGAAAAGATTAAGAACTTAGGTGGTAATATTGTAAGAGTTCATGATATATCATCTGACGAACTTAAGGTGGGTGTAAATGAGCCAAGCGTATAAGAGATGGTATGACCACGACCCTAAGTTATTAGAAGTTATTGAACTATTAAAAAACTATCAAGATGAACTTCTTGAACAGGCTGAGTTGTTCTTGAAAAAATTAGAAGAACAGGTTTCAAAAGAGGCTATTGATAGATTCTATGAACTTGCAAAACCAGTGAATGGTTGTCGTTGGTATGATAAAAACCCTACCATTTCTAAGACTGTAGAAATTTTGAGAGTTGTTCCACCTGATGTTCAAAAAGCTTGTGCAGAACGATTTATTAATGCTTTAAAAGAAATGGGTATTGAATACGAAAGCCCTAATCAAGAGTAGTTGTTTTAGTGTAGTAAAAAGTATTATTCTGAATTTGTAATTATTGTTCATAATAATTTTAATCCGTCATTGCGAACGATTAAACATTTTGTAAAGTAGTAAGTGTGGCAATCCATAAATCAACAATTCTGAAAACACAAAATGTCATTCAGAGCCAAGGGAGCAGAGGGCGAAATATTTTGAATTTAACAGAATTGATTTAATTCAAAATATGTAGACCCGTTTAATGCGACCGTAGGAGTTAGCAAGCGAAGAATCCCTGCAAGTATATTTTAAAGAGTGTTTTAAAAATCGTTTCATTTAGGCTATAATATCGATATGAAAATAGAAAATTCTGCGATATTTGATGAATTTGAAAGCTATGTAAAACAAGGTCGTTCCTTTGGGGTAACAGGTTTAACCTCGTTTTTGAGAATGCTGTCTATAAAAAAGATTTTGACCTGTTCTAAGAAGAAAATTCTTTTTGTAACTTCAACTGAGCAAACGGCTTTGAAGTATCAAAACGATTTATCAGAATTTTTTGATTTAAACCCTGATGTGTTTCCGTATCAATCAGGTTCTGTGTATGAACCAGTATCATCTAATATGTACGATTATGCAAAGCAAATAGGGATACTTCAAGCAAAACCTGATTTGGTTATAATGCCAGTAAAATCATTGTTAGAGAAATTTCCGAACAAAAAATTTTTCAAAGAAAATAAATTAACCCTTAAAATAGGTGATGAAATATCTCAAGCTGATATGCTTAAAACACTTATGAAGTTGGGATATAAACGTTCAACTATGGTTAGTGATATTTCTGAATTTAGTATAAGAGGTGATATTACTGATGTCTATAGTTTAACAGACAATCCTGTGAGAATTGAGTTTTGGGGTGATGAGATTGTTGATATAAGGTTTTTTGACAGAGAAACTCAACGTTCCATTGAGAAGATTAAATCAATAGATATTTTACCTATGTATAAATTTATGTTACCTGAAATTGCACCAAAGGATTTTCCTAAAGAACTTTTGGATAGTTTTACAGAAGAAAGATATTTTGAAGGTGTTGAGGTTTATCAAAGCTATTTTAACGATGAATTAGTTGGGGTTTTGGATTATTTTGATGATTATATAATAGTTTTTGATGAAAAATCAGAAGTTTATTCAAAATATGAATATATTGATGAAAACTATGAACAACAGTATAACGAGAACTTAAAAACTCAGTTGATTTATGAGTTGAGGGATAAAAACCATATTCCGTTTTCTGATTTTATCAATAAATCAGCAAGTTTTGTAAAGATTGGATTGAACAACTTCTTAGATAGTGAGTTTGAAGAAGTTGTTGATTTGAATGCACAGACTGTAAAGAGTTTTAATGCTGATGTTGAGGCGATTGCAGATTATATTTATGCACATAGAGATTATGAAATCGTTATTGCGACAAAATACGAAGAACGAGTTAAAGAAATATTGGCTTGTTATGATATCTTTGACGTTGAATATATTAATAATATATCAACATCAGGAACGATTATTGATGATGCAAAATTTTTGTTGTTGACGGATAAGGAACTGTTTAACAAGCGAAATAAGGAAATTACTTCTTCAAAACGTTCTTATTATAAAGAAAAAGCTGAATATATAGAAAGTATTAATGATATTCAGGCAGGTGAATATGTTGTACATTCAATCCACGGGGTTGGAATTTATCAGGGCTTGACTCAGCAAGAGTTAGATGGGCAACTTAAGGATTATTTGACGATTGAGTACGCTAATAAGGATAAGTTACATATACCTGCTGAACAAATTAATTTGCTTTGTCGATATAGGGGTGCTGGTGCAATTAAGCCACGATTATCAAGAATGGGTGGTAATGATTGGGCTAATACAAAGCGCAAAGTCAAAAAAGAGGTTGAAAAGATTGCGTATGACTTATTAAGGTTATATGCAAGAAGAAAAATGCAAGAGGGTATCAAGTTTGATGAAGATACTGCTTGGCAGGTTGAGATGGAAGAAGCGTTTGAATATACAGAAACTCCTGATCAAATGCGTGCAATAAACGAAGTTAAACACGATATGGAAACATCTAATCCTATGGATAGATTAATTTGTGGAGATGTTGGGTTTGGTAAAACGGAAGTTGCTATGCGTGCAATATTCAAGGCTGTGACTTCTGGAAAACAGGTTGCATTGATTGCACCAACTACAATTTTAGCGTTACAACATTATCAAACTATCTCTGAAAGGTTCAAACCGTTTGGAATTGATGTTGAACTATTATCAAGATTTAGAACAACGAAGCAACAAAAAGAAACCTTGCAAAATATGGCACTTGGCAAATGTGAAGTTGTTATAGGTACTCATAGACTTTTACAGGACAAGATAGTTTTTAAAGATTTAGGATTACTTGTAATAGATGAAGAACATAGATTTGGAGTTCGTCATAAAGAGCGTTTGAAGCAGTTAAGAGAAAATATTGATATTATATCTATGTCCGCAACTCCTATCCCTAGAACTTTATATATGTCTTTGTCTGGAATTAAGGATATGTCTGTAATTTCAACTCCACCAAAGAACAGGTTGCCTGTAAAAACTTTTGTGGGAAATTTTGATGAAAAGATTATCAAAAACGCTATTACACACGAGCTTGATAGAGATGGTCAGGTTTTCTATTTGTATAATAGAGTTGAAACTATTGAAGAGTTTAAACTTAAATTACAAGAGATTGTTCCAAATGCAAGAATTGCTATAGGGCATGCACAATTATCTGAACATCAGTTAGAAGACGTTATTGTAGGGTTTGCAGAACACGAATACGATATTTTGCTTTGTACAACGATTATTGAAAACGGGTTAGATATTCCGAATGCTAATACAATGATTATACATGATGCTGATAAGTTTGGGTTAGCTCAATTATATCAATTAAGAGGTAGGGTCGGACGTTCTGAAAGACAGGCATATTGCTATTGCTTGTATAAAGCTGGTAAACATTTGACTAAAGAAGCGTATCAAAGATTAAATGCTATAAAAGAATTTACATCACTTGGTAGTGGATATCAGATTGCGATGAGAGATGTTGAGATTCGTGGTGTGGGTAATATTTTGGGTACAAAACAACACGGACACATGGTTAATGTAGGGTTTGATACATATTGTCAGTTATTAGAGGAAACTGTAAATGAGCTAAAAGGCGAAAAAGTTGATGTTAAACCACCTACGATTGTTGATATTAATGTAACTGCGTTTATACCTGATGAGTGGGTTGGTTCTAAAGAACAAAAAATGATTGAATACAAACGATTGGCTGATGTTAAGAATGAAACAGAATTGAGCTATATTGAAGCCGAATGGAAAGATAGGTTTTCTAAAATTCCTGATGAAGTTTCTAATCTTATTAAACTTATCCAGATTAGGTTAGCTGCAACTAAGGTCGGAGTTTCTATGATTAGAGAAACGATGGATAATATAAGAATTTATTCACCGTTTACTAATGCTGAGTGGAGAATTTTGCAAACGAGAATTCCTAGAAATATTACAAAATACATCAAGTTTACTAATGCACCTAGTTCTTGTGAGGACGCAAAGTCTATTTTATTATTAAATAATTCTGTAATGAATTTTAATGAAGTATTTAACATATTGGTAGATTTGTTTTATGATATAGAAGAACGAATTTTAGAATTAAAAACTGAAATTGATAAGAGAGCTAATTAAGACTAATTTATAATTTAAATTATAAACAAGGGGTAAATAAGGGGTAAAATATATGAAAAAACTATTTTTAACATTGATTGCATCAGCATTTTTGCTATCTGGGTGCGGATTGAAACCTAATGTTGTGATTAAGGTAAACAATCAAAATATTACAAAATCTCAGTTTGATAAGGCTTATGAAAAAGCCGCAAAACATTCTCAACTAGCTCAAATGGGTATTGATATTCCTGAAGATGAAAATAATTTGATGTATTTAATGGTTAAAGATAGAGTTGTAAACGACTTGATTGTTAAAGAGTTGTTGAACCAAGAATTAAAGAAAAGAAATATAACTGTTTCTAAAAAAGAAATTGAAGCAGAACACAAAAAAATGGTTGATAAACTAGGTTCAAAAGATAAGTTTAACGAAATTTTGAAACAAAATGGTATCAAATATTCTGATTTTGAAGAAGATTTGAAACAAGAATTAATGATGAAAAAACTTGTTAATATTATTCACCCTGTGAAGATTTCTGAAAGTGATGCAAAATCTTTCTATAATAAGAATTTAGACAAGTTTAAAACTCCTGATCAAGTCAGAGCTAGTCATATTTTGGTTATGGCAAATCCTGTAGAAATTAAAGAAGGTTTAACAAAGAAAAATAAAACTTTGACAGAGGCAGAAATTAATCAACAAGTTCAAGTCGAAATGGCTATGAGATATAAGAAAGCTCAAGAAATTGCTAACGAAATTAAATCTACACCTGATAGATTTGAAGCAAAAGCAAGAGAAGTTTCTGATGATAAAGCATCTGCTGAAAAGGGTGGAGATATTGGATTTTTCTCTAAAAATGATATGGTAAAAGAATTCTCTGATGCTGCATTTAAGCTAAGACCAAACACAATTAGTGAAGTTATTCAAACACCTTATGGTTTTCATATTATCAAGGTTACTGATAGAAAAGCAGCTGGACAACAACCTTATGAAAAAATAAAATCACAATTGATTCAATATTTGACAGCACAAGCTCAAGTTAAGGCTTTAGAACAATTCTTGACTATGTTGAAATCACAAGCTGTTATTGAATATGTGGACGATTCATATAATCCAGTTCAGATTGAAGCTAAGATGAAAAAGATTGCCGCTGAAAAACGTGCAGCTTCTAAAGATGTAAAATAATTATATAGGTGGTTTGACGTGATAAGTCTAAAAACTGAATATAATAAGTTAGAAAATACAGTAACCGAACAAGGCAATGAAATTGCCTTGTTCGGTTTATCTAATAACCCAAATCAGATACTTGTAATTGGGGTTGTACATGGCGATGAGTATCAGGGTGAGTATTTGATTGAGAAATATATGAAGGAAACTAAAAAAGACGGTGTTCTTTTTCTTCCTTGTTTAAACCCTGATGGTAGAGATTTAAAGACAAGAACTAATTCTAATAAGGTTGATTTGAATAGAAATTTTCCTACAAGGAATTGGATGTTTGGTGAACGTGATAACTATTTTGGTGGTGAAAAACCTGCAAGTGAGGTGGAAACAAGGTTCTTGTGTGAGATTATTGATAAGTACAGACCTTCATCAATTATTACTTTGCATACTCCTTATAAGATAGTTAATTATGACGGTCCTGCAAAAGAGTTAGCAGAGATGATATCAATGATTATGAACTATCCTGTTGAAGAAAGTATTGGTTATCCTACTCCTGGAAGTTTTGGAACTTATGCAGGAGTTGAAAGAAATATTCCGACTATTACTCTTGAGATGGACGAAGAAATCAATGTTGATGAACTTTATCCACCTATCAAAAAGGTTTTTGATAAGTTGTAAGGTCGATTTTATTTTTGATAGTTAATTGAATAATTTTCAGAGATGTTTTTCTCTTGAATTTCAACCACTTCACCTATTTTTGTAGGAACTATAAAAGTTATTATATCATTTGATGATTTTTTGTCGGTTTTCATATAGTTTATAACGTGTTTTGGGTTTATGAAAAGTAGCTTGTCTGGTTCATATTCATAAACATTCAATAGTGTAAATGCTTCATCATAATATTTTTTGTCGCAAAGATTGTGCTCAAGTGCATAGTTAAAGATGTACATAAGTCCATATATTACTGCGTGTCCGTGAGTGAATCGTCTGTATTTTGTTTCTTCTTCAAGTGCGTGTCCAAATGTGTGACCTAGATTAAGAATTTTTCTTAACCCTTTTTCTTTTTCGTCTTGGTTTACTACTGACGATTTCAACTCAAGACAAATTTTTATGATGTTTTCTAAAAACTCTAAATCTCTTGATTTGTAGCTTGAGATATTGTTTTTTAGAATATCTAATAGGTTAAAATATTCTTGGTGGTTACAAGATTTTTCTATAAATGCGTATTTTATAACTTCGCCAAACCCTGATTTATATTGTTTTTCATCAAGTGTTTTTAAGAAGTTTAGGTTTATGTAAACTGCTTTTGGTTGATAAAATGTACCGACAAAGTTTTTGCCGTGAGGCATATCAATAGCAGTTTTTCCACCAACTGATGAGTCAACACAGGCAAGTAATGTTGTAGGAACTTGAAGAAACTCAATGCCACGCATGTATGTTGAAGCTACAAATCCAGCCATGTCACCAACTACACCACCACCTATTGCTATAATGATATCTTTTCTTGATAGTCTTAACGATATTGCTTTGTTGATTATTTTTGCATAATTTTTTATATTTTTTTGATTTTCTCCGTCTTTTAAAACAAAAATTTCAGATTGATTAAAGTTTAATTCTTTTTTGTATAGCTTATATACTTTTTCAGAAAAAATAACTAGTTTTTTTTTGTTCTCAGTTTTTTTATCTAGTTCTTTTTTTAACTCTGAAATTGGATTAGAATTTATGTATATTGGATATTGTGAGGCTTTTGTTTCTGCAATATTAACTTTAAGTTCTATCATTATAAATTTCCTTTTATATCTTTAATAATTTGTTCTAACGAGTTGTTTGCATCTATTGTATAATGTGCTTTTGTATAGTTTTGTTCACGTTTTTTTAGTAATTCTTTTAGCTTTTCTTTTGGGTTATCGCATTTTAGAAGTGGTCTTGAATTGTCTGTCTTTATTCTTTCAAAAAGTGTTTCTATGCTTGCTTTAAGATAAAAAACTTTGCTTGTGTTTAGAAGAATAGTTCGATTTTTTTTGTTTTCAAACGCACCACCACCTAAAGAGATTATTGCATTATCTGATTGAGCAAATTTTTCAATAGTTTTTGTTTCAAGTTCTCTAAAATAGGTTTCTGATTTGAGTTTAAATATATCATTGATGCTCATTTTTTCAGATTTAACTATTTCTTCATCAATATCTATAAAGTCATATTTTAAATCTTTAGCAAGAGCTTTTCCTACAGTGGATTTCCCAGCACCCATTAAACCAACAAGAACAATGTTATTCATATTTTGCCCTATAATGTGCTTGAATTTCTTCAAGGCTATCGCCACCGAATTTTGATAAAAATTCATCGACAAGAACGGTTGCAACTCTCATTTCGGCAACTACAGCGCAGGCGTGAACAGCACAGGTGTCTGAACGCTCAAAGTGAGCTTGCGAGTTCTCCATTGTTTTTATATCAACTGTAGGCAGAGGTGTTCTCATAGTTGGAATAGGCTTCATTGATGCACGAACAATTAGTGGTTCGCCATTCGTCATGCCTCCTTCTACTCCACCTGCATTGTTTGAAGTTCTTTTAATTTCTCCGTTTTCAATATAGAATGGGTCATGAACATTTTTACCTTTGAGTTTTGCAACATCTTTACCTAATCCAAATTCAACAGATTTGATTGCAGGTATGCTCATAACAGCTTGAGCAATAAGTCCATCAATAGCTCTGTCAAAAGACACAAAAGAACCTAAACCGATAGGTAGGTTGTTATAGGTTACTTCAACTTCACCACCAAGAGTAGTACCTTCTTCTTTTGCTGAGTCTATTTCTTTTTTTATATTTTTTTCAAATTCTTCGTTGTTACCTGTGAATTCAACTGTTCCTATACGTTTAACACAAGATGACCCTGTTATATTAAAGGCAGAGAGAACTTGTTGAGCAATAGAGCCTACTGCCACTTCAATAGCTGTTTTTCTTGCACTTGAACGCTCAAGAATATTTCTTAAATCTTTAGCATTATATTTTATGCTACCAGCATAATCTGCGTGTCCAGGTCGAAGCTTTGTGAAAGACTTTGCTTCTAGTTCTTCTAGAACGTCTTTTGTTAGTTTAATTTTTTCTGGACACATTACTTTTACCCAGTTTTCATAATCTTTGTTTTTTATTTCGAGACAAATTGGAGCACCAGTTGTTTTGCCGTGACGAACCCCTGATTTGATTTCAACCTTGTCAGATTCAATCTTCATTCGATTACCCCTGCCGTAGCCTTGTTGTCTGCGAGCGAGGTTTTCGTTAATTTTTTCGATAGAAATATCAATATTAGAAGGGACTCCTTCTATAATTGCATTTAAACATTTTCCGTGACTTTCGCCAGATGTTAGTACTCTAAATTTTTTGTTCATAGGTTTATTATACAATAAAATTTGTGTAAAACAAAAATGTGGTATTAATAACTTGTTTTGAAATTCCTGCGAAGATTTCTCTTATTTTGTAACAAATTGAAAATAAAGCACTTGAAAATAAAATATATTTCAGATAATATAGGTTTGTCAGAAAAGTAAACAACTAAATATTTTACCATTGCCGAAAACGGTTTATTGTGGTGTATTTAGATAAATATAGGCTAAAAAGTAGTACATCTTTAAAATCAGAAAGGTATAAAATGACTGAAGAAAACAAAGAATTAGAAGTTGTTGAAACTGCTAAAACAGCGGTTGAAGAATCAACTGAAAAATCAACAGAAGTTGTAGAAGATATTACAGCAGAAGTTGAAGCAAAACCTGCTAAAAAAGGACGTGGCAGAAAGAAAAAAATTGAAACAAGAGAAGAAAAACCAGTTTCAGAATGGACAGAACAAGTAGTTCAAATCAGCCGTGTAACAAAGGTTGTAAAAGGTGGTAAAAAACTTAGTTTCAGAGCAATCGTTGTTGTAGGTAACAAAAAAGGACAAGTTGGTGTTGGTTGTGCTAAAGCAGCAGAAGTTATCATCGCTATCCAAAAAGCTATCGCTGATGGTAGAAAAAATCTTATTACAGTACCTATCTTCAAGACAACTATTCCACACCCTATTACAGGACGTTCAGGTGCTGGTGCAGTTATGTTAAGACCTGCTTCACAAGGTACAGGTATTATTGCAGGTGGTTCAGTACGTTCAGTATTGGAACTTGCAGGTATTGAAAATATCTTGTCTAAGTCTTTAGGTTCAAACTCTCCATTGAACGCAGCTAATGCTACATTGGAAGCTTTAAAATCATTGACACCATTTAGCGAAATCGCTAAAAAACGTGGTTTAACAATGGCTGAATTATTAAACTAGTAGGCTATTTAAAGTATAAGTTGAATATGAAATAATAAAGGAAATAATAAAAATGGCTAAAGCAAAACAAATAAAAATTAAACTTGTAAGAAGCTTAATCGGTTGCTCACCAGCTCAAAGAAAAGTTGTAGCAGCATTAGGCTTAAAGAAAAAAGACCAAGTTGTAGAACACAGTGACAGTGCTATCATAATGGGTATGGTAAACAAAGTATCTCATTTAGTATCTGTTGTAGAATAATGAAATTATAGGAAGGATATAATAATGTCAAACGATAAAATTACATTAGAAGATTTAAGACCTGCAGAAGGTGCAACATCTTCTTCAAAAAGAGTAGGACGTGGTCGTGCATCAGGACACGGTAAAACATCTTGTCGTGGTCACAATGGTGAAGGACAACGTTCAGGTAGATCTTCAAAAAGAGGTTTTGAAGGTGGTCAAATGCCAAGTTACAGACAATTACCAAAATTGAAAGGTTTCCAAATCATCAACAGACGTAATTGGGCTGAAATCAATGTTGGCAGATTAGATGCTTTGAATATTAAAGAAGTGTCTTTAGAATCATTAAAAGAACTTAAAAAAGTTCACCCATCAAGCGATGGATTGAGAATTTTAGGTAACGGAGAATTAAAATCAGCTTTGACAGTTAAGGCTGTATATGTATCTCCATCAGCAAAAGAAAAAATTGAAGCCGCTGGCGGAAAGGTTGAGTTAGTATAATGTCAACACAAAACATAAAAATGCCTTCAACTGCTGATTTGGCTGCTATGTGGAACGCATCAGGATTGAAAAATAAAATTATTTTCACGTTCTTGATGATTGTTGCATTCAGATTTGGTGCACAAGTTCCTATTTATGGAATAAATAACTCTGTATTTCAAAATATAGCAGCTGGAAACAACATCATTGGATTTTTAGATTTGTTTTCTGGTGGTGCGTTGGGTAAGGTATCTATCTTTGCGTTAGGTATTGGTCCATACATCACAGCTCAAATCATAGTTCAATTGGTTTCAGTAGTTATTCCTTCTTTAGAAAAACTTCAAAAAGAAGAAGGTGAGGCTGGTAGAAGAAAACTTGCTCAATATTCAAGAATATTTACTGTAATATTAGCAATTTTTCAGTCTATAATTTTTATGATATTTATGTCACACTTGCCTGCAGCAATTGTTCCGGGTGTGCCACATGCATTATTCTATATTAGTTCAATAACCTCATTAACAGCAGGTTCTGTATTAGTTATGTGGTTATCAGAACTTATTACTGAACACGGTATTGGAAACGGTGGTTCTTTGATAATCTTTGTTGGGATTATTTCAGGTATACCGTTATACACTCAAAGAACAGCAGAATTGGTTACAAACGACCCTACATTACAGTTTGGATTGTTCTTATTGTTAGCAATCTTCTTTGCAACTATGGTTTTGATTGTAATCATGCAAGAGGCTATGAGAAAAGTAGTTATTGTTAATCCAAAAAGACAAGTTGGAAACAAAGTTTACGGTGGGGTTAATACTTATATTCCATTCAAGCTTAATCCAGGTGGGGTTATGCCTATCATCTTTGCGATAGCAATACTATTATTCCCATCAACAGTTCTTAGTGTTTTAGGTCAAGCACCTTTGCACAATGAAGTGTTGAGAACAGTTATTCTTAATATGAATAAATTGTTCAGCCCATCAGGTGCAACATATTATGTCATATATTTTACATTGATTGTGTTATTAACATTCTTTTATGCATCTATTATGCCGAATATGCAACCAAAAGAGATTGCTACTAATCTTAAAAAATATGGTTCATCAATCCCAGGAATTAAGCCTGGTAAGCCTACATCAGATGCATTAGACAAAATCTTATCAAGAGTTACATTTATTGGTGCTTTGGCACTTGGTGTAATTGCACTTGTACCATCATTTACAAGTTATATTACTAAGATTACAACTGTACAAGGTATTGGTGCTACCTCTCTAATCATCATGGTTGGGGTTGCACTTGATTTGATTAACCAAGTTAGAACACATTTATTGGCTAAAAATTATGAATCTTTCTTGAAAGATAAGTAATATATAATCTAAAAGTGAATGAGGCGAGAGCCTTGTTCACTTTTTATCAGTTTGAATATAAATTCACAAAGGAGAAGTATTATGGCTCAACAATATATGCCACAGCAAAAGACAAGAACAGCATTAGTATTATTCTTAAAAGGTGTTGCTACTCCTTTATTGTTATATTTTGACAATCCTCAAGCTGTGTATTTAGAGATGAAACAATTGATGAAAAATCCATCACCTGTATTGGTAGAAAAAGAAGCAAATGGACCTGTTAAAAAGATTGCATTTGTTTCAACTCAGATATCTGGTGTGGTTTTACAGGACGAAGTCTATGTATAAACTTGCTATAGAAGATATTGAAAAAGAAAAAAATAAGATATATCATTACGAGTTTGATGGTGAGATTCCTGAAATCAAAGCTCAATTGAAAGCTGAACTAGATTTCGCATCGCTTGGTGAATTTATTCAAGTTGAGGGAAATGTTAAGGGCAAAATCAATTTGGTATGCGATTTGTGTTTGAAAGATTATGATTATGATTTAGATTTCAAAGTAAACGAAATGTATGCTAAAAACAGTTTGTTTGATGAGCCTAAACAAGAAACAGAATTAAAAGATGGACAATTTATAACTGACTTAAACGGTGAAAAAGAGATTGATGTTTATGACTTATTGTATCAATCTGTAATATTACAGTTACCAAATAAAAAAGTTTGTGGTATAAATTGTAATGAGGGCAAATTTGTGAAAGATGATGAGCAATTTGTTCAAGATGAGAGAATGGCAGTATTTAAAACCATTCAAATAGAAAATAAATAGTCGAAAATAGAGAAAAATATAGAAAGAAAGGTATAAAGAAATGGCAGTACCAAAGAAAAGAACAGGGCATAGTGCTCAAGGAAAAAGAAGATCAAACTGGAAAGCAACAACTCCAGAAACAACAGTATGTTCAAATTGTGGACAACCTGTATTGACACACACAGTATGTACAGCTTGTGGTTATTACAAAGGACAACCTGTTAGCTTGAAAGACAGAGTTGAGGAAGTTGCTCCAGCTAAAGAAGTTAAGAAAGCTAAAAAATCTACAAAAGCAAAAAAAGAAGAAGCAGCAGAAGAAGTTGTTGAAGCTAAAGTAGAAGAAAAAGCAGAAGTTGTAGAAGAAGAAAAATCTACAGAAGAATAGTTAATTTAAGAGGACGAGATGACAAGAATAGCTATTGATGCAATGGGTGGAGACCATGCTCCAGGAGAAATAGTTGCTGGTGCAGTATGGGCGGCTCAAGAATATGGCGTAGCATTAGATATCGTAGGTAAAGAAGACGAGATTAATGCTGAATTGAAGAAAATTGCTAAAGTTGGCGGTATTTATTCTGATTGCGGGAAAAAAGGTCGTCAAATGAAAGTTAAGATTGATTTGAGTAAAATTGATTACAAGGTTACTCATGCTTCAGAAGTTATAGAAATGGGTGAAGCTGTTGGTCAGGCACTTCGCAAAAAGAAAGACTCGTCTATAGTATTAGCAGTAAAATCAGTAGCAGACGGATTTTCAGATGGTATTGTTGCAGCAGGTTCTACTGGTGCAGCTATGGCATCAAGTTTGTTTGGACTAGGCAGAATAAAAGGTATTACAAGACCAGCGATTGCTGTTACATTACCAACAGTTGCAAAACCTATCGTTTTGATAGACGGTGGTGCTAACAGTAATTGTACTGCTCAGATGTTAAAACAGTTTGCTGTAATGGGTGCTACTTATTCTAAGAATGTACTTGGAATTGATAACCCAAGAGTTGGTGTTTTGAATATCGGAGAAGAAGCAGAAAAGGGTAATCCTTTGGCAAAAGAAACTCACAAATTGTTAGAAGAAGATTCTGAAAATATTAACTTTGTTGGTAATATTGAAGGTAAAGAAATATTCTTGAGCAAATGTGACGTTGTAGTGTGTGACGGTTTTGTAGGAAACGTTGCATTAAAGGTAACAGAAGGTTCATCATCTATGTTGTTCCACATGTTACAAGCAGAGTTCAAATCTGATATTATTGGTATGTTAGTCGGTTTATTAGCAAAACCGTTTATGAGAAGAATTTATAAGAGAATCAACTATGAAGAATTTGGTGGTTCTTTATTATTAGGAGTAAGAGGAATTTCAGTTATCGCTCACGGTAGAAGCAGAGCTTACGCTATCAAGAATGCAATTCGAGTAGCAAAAGATGCTGTTGAAACAGGTGTTAACAAGAAAATTTCGGAATTTATTGAGGGATAGATATGACAAAGAATTGTATTCCAGTAAGAATAGCAGGTGTAGGATACGGTATTCCTGAAACAGTTATTACAAATGATGATTTAACAAAATTGTATGAAACATCTGATGAATGGATTTATTCACGTACTGGTATTAAAGAAAGACGTGTAGTTTCAGGTAACCAAACAGCGATAGATTTAGGCTTTGAAGCAGCGCAAAAAGCGTTAGCAAAAGCTAATATGAAACCAGAGGAATTAGATTTGATTATTGCAGCATCATCTGCACCTCCTCAAATGTATCCTGCTTTGGCTTGTCATATTCAATCTATGTTAGGTATTGAAACAGATATTCCTGCATTTGATATGACAGCAGCATGTTCAGGTTTGATTTATGGTATGCAAGTTGCTCGAGGATTTATCAATGCTGGAATTTATAAGAATGTATTGATTGTTGCAACAGATAACAACACTAGATATTTAGATTGGACAGATAGAGCTACTTCAATCTTGTTCGGTGATGGTGCAGGTGCTATGGTTCTTACTCCATCAGAAGACGGTGTTGACGATATTATTGCTATTGATATCAAGGCTAAGGGTTCAATTGGTGAAATGATTTATAAAGACACAATTGGTCAAAATTGCCCATTGGTTGAACAATCAGAAGAAAAAGACAGATTTATTCACATGAACGGTAAAGAAGTATACAAGTTCGTTGTAAGAATTCTTCCACAATATATTGAAGACTTGATTGAACAAGCTGGCTTAAAGGCTGATGAAATTGAATATTTAATTCCTCACCAAGCTAACTTGAGAATTATTCAAGCAGTACAAGAAAGACTTCAATATAGTGATGACAAAGTTATTACAAATATCAAATACTATGGTAATACATCAGCTGCATCTGTGCCAATTGCATTAGCAGAAGGTGTAGAAAAAGGAACCGTAAAATTAGGTTCAAAAGCTATTTTGTGTGGCTTCGGAGCTGGTATGACTTGGGGTGGTGCCATAGTTAGATTAAGAGAAGGAATTTGCTAGTTATAGCGAATTAATTGATAAGGGGTATAGAAATAATGACTAAGAAAATAGCATTCTTGTTTCCAGGACAGGGCGCACAAGCTGTAGGCATGGGTAAAGATGTAGCTGAAAGCTCAAGTGCTGCTAAATCTGTTTATGAAACAGCTGATAGTGTATTAGGTAAAAGTGTTTCAACTTTGTGTTTTGAAGGACCAGAAGATAGCTTGAAGCAAACAGTTAATACACAACCTTGTATCGTTACAACATCAATCGCTTTGTTGGAAGCATTGAAAGAAAACTTAGATATAGCTCCTGATTATGTAGCAGGTCACAGTTTAGGTGAATATTGTGCTATGTATACAGCAGGTGTTATGAATCTTGAAACAACTTTAAAAGCTATCCAAAAGAGAGCTGATTTGATGAGTGAAACAAAAGGCGGAAGCATGGCTGCAGTTTTGAACGCATCAGAAGAACAGTTAAAGGCTGGTTTGGAAGAAGGTTCAAAAGTTGGTTATGTTGATGTTGCCAATTACAATTCACCTGCACAAGTTGTTATTACGGGTGCTGATGATGCAGTTAAAGCTACAAGTGAATATTTGTTAGCAAACGGTGTTAGACGAGTTGTTCCATTGGCTGTATCTGGTGCGTTCCACTCTAAGTTTATGGAAAATGCGGGTAAAGAATTTGAAGGATTTGTTGCCGGTTTAGAATTGAATAATGCTAAAATGCCTGTAATCACAAACGTTGATGCTGCTGAAACAGTTGAAGCTAGTGAATTCAAAACAAAAATGCCTAGACAAATTTATTCATCAGTTCATTGGACACAAACTATTCAGAAGATGATAGCTGATGGTGTTGATACATTTGTTGAGATTGGACCTGGAAAAGTATTAGCAGGTTTAAATAAGAAGATTAGTTCTGAAATCAAAACATATAATGTATTTGACAAAGCGTCATTAGATGCAACTGTTGGAGCTTTAAAAGAAGAATTAGCAGGAGTGTAGATGATACAACCTGTTAGTTTTACGGGTAAAAAAGTTTCTATCAATAGTAGAGCGTTTTATGACAAGCACCCAGATTTGATGCCGAGAAATTTGTATCTTTATTCAGGGAAAACTGTTTCTAGAAAAGAGATTGATGAAGGGATTGAAAATATTGGTGCACCATTACACGTAAGAGTAATAAATTGGTTTAAGAACAAGATAAATAATTTATTCAATAGGGATAATAAGTAGGTCAGGAAACTGACAGTAATAAGGAGAAAATTAATGACAGACAGAAAAATTGCTTTAATCACAGGCGGTTCTCGTGGTATCGGTTTAGCTTGTGCACTTGAATTAGCTAAAGCAGGTTGTGATATCATTATTAACGATATTTGTGATGCTGAAAAAGCTCAACCAGCTTTGGACGAAATCAAAGCATGTGGCGTAAATGCTTACTTCTATAGCTTTGACGTATCAAATGACGAAGCAGTAAAAGAAAATGTTGATAAGATGATTGCTGAACACGGCAAAATTGATGTTTTATTGAACAATGCTGGTATAACAAAAGATGGTTTATTCGTAAGAATGAACATGGAACAATGGGAAAGAGTTATCAAAATCAACTTAACAAGTGCATATTGTGTAACTCACCACGTAATTAAACACATGATGAAAGCTCGTCAAGGTTCTATCATCAACATGTCAAGTGTTGTAGGTTTACACGGTAACCCAGGGCAAGCAAACTATTCAGCATCAAAAGCTGGTTTGATTGGTTTGACAAAAACATTGGCTAAAGAATTTGGTTCAAGAAACATCAGAGTAAATGCTGTATGTCCTGGATTTATCCAAACAGCAATGACAGCTAACTTGCCTAACATTGATGAATACACAAAAGCTATTCCAATGAAGAGATTAGGTACACCTGAAGATATTGCTAAGACTGTTAAATATTTAGCATTAGATGCTGATTATGTATCAGGTCAAGCAATCGAAGTTGCAGGTGCATTGATAATTTAGTAATAAAACTTAAACAGAATGGATAAAGTTTTTGCAAAATTATCTTGAAATAGTATAATTTAAAATGAAAACAGTGTAGTATATTTAAAAAATGAGGATTAAAAAATGAGCGAAACATTTGAAAAAGTAAAAAAAGTTGTAGTTAGTCAATTAAGTCTTGACGATGAATCAATTGTAACTCCAGAAGCTAGCTTCTCTGCTGACTTAGGTGCTGATTCATTAGATACAGTTGAATTAGTAATGGCTTTCGAAGAAGAATTCGGTTGCGAAATTCCTGAAGAAGAAGCTGAACAAATTCAAACAGTTCAAGACGCAGTTAACTATATTGAGGCTCACTCATAAGAGGATTATTGAATGCGGGGGTATATTACCCTCGCATTTATAAATAGAAAAGGTAGAGAAATGACAAAACGTAGAGTAGTAATTACTGGTATGGGCGCAGTAACTCCTTGTGGGATAGGGGTAGATAATTTTTGGTCTGCGATGGTTAATGGAAAAAGTGGTATTTCATTGATTGAATCAATGGATACAGAACTTCAATCTGTTAAGATTGCTGGCGAAATTAAAGACAAAGATTTTAATCCAGTAGATTATATAGACGCAAAAGATGCAAAACGTATGGATAGATATACACAGTTTGCAGTAGTTGCAGCAGATGAAGCTATTAAAGATGCAAAACTTGATGAAGCAGATTATGATCCATATAGAGTTGGTGTAATTGTTAGTTCAGCAGCTGGTGGTTTCAAAACTTTTGAAAAAAACCACTTAGCAATGATTAACAGAGGACCTACGAAAGGTTCACCATTTACAATTCCTATGTTGATTGTAGATATGGCTTCTGGTCGTATTTCTATGAGACATGGATTTAAAGGTGTAAACAAAGCTGTTGTTTCAGCATGTGCAACAGGTACTCACTCAGTTGGTGATGCGTTTAGAGCAATCCAATATGGTGATGCAGATGCAATGGTAGCAGGTGGTTGTGAAGCTACAATTACAACAATTGGTATTGGTGCATTTACAACTGCAAGAACATTATCAAAAAGAAACGATGCTCCAGAAAAAGCATCTAGACCTTATGATAAAGATAGAGATGGTTTTGTCATGGGTGAAGGTGCTGGTGTTTTAATTCTTGAAGAATACGAACATGCAAAAGCTAGAGGCGCTAAAATTTACGCAGAAATCGTTGGATATGGTCAATCTGCAGATGCTTATGATATGGTTGCTCCTTGTCCAGAAGGTAAGGGTGCTACAAAATCTATGGAATTCGCATTACAAGATGCTGGCTTGAAACCAGAAGATATTCAATATATTAACACTCACGGTACAAGTACTGGTTTGGGCGACAAAGCTGAATCAAAAGCAGTTGAAAAAATGTTTGGTTCAAAAGACGAAAACGCTAACTTATACGTAAGTTCAACAAAGAGTATGCACGGTCACATGTTGGGTGCTACTGGTGCTGTTGAAAGTATCGTATGTGTTAAAACTATTAATGAAAACATTGTTCCTCCAACAATCAACCTTGATAATCAAGATGAGGAAGTTGCTAATTTGAACTATGTTCCTAATAAAGCTCAAAAAGCAGAAGTCCACGCAGCATTATCAAATTCATTTGGTTTTGGTGGTCACAACGCTACTTTGGTTTTCAAAGAAGTTTAATAGTTTGAAAAATATATTCAAGAAGGCTGTAAACATTACGTGTTTCAGCCTTTTTTAGATTAAGAATGAATGAGGAAGAATTTGAACTTTATTAAAACACATTTCGATTTTAATTTTTATCCAGTGACATATTTAGCTATATTAGTAGCTTTGTTGGTTGTTCCTTGTGTAGTGTTTTTGCCGGAACATTATGGTTATGAAAATGGATTGCTTGAAAATACTCAAATGGTAGTTTTGTTTTCGGGTGTTTATATAGCTTTAAGAAGTAAGGTTAATAAGCAATTTTTCAATTTTGTTGCTATGGTTTTGTTTATTTTGATATTACGAGAAGTTAATTGTGGTAGAACTTTGTTTTTTCCTGTTCCTGGAACGGTAAATACTTTTTATGGTTGGAAAGACATTAAATATGGTTGGTTAGCACACCCAATTTATGGTGCTTATATGACTTATGTCGGATTTTATTTCTTCGTCAATAAGTTATTTAAAGATTTGTGGGGATTTCTTTCAAGAACAAAACTGCCGGTGTGGAATATACTTTTGATGCTTATTGGTATGGGATTAGGTTTATACGCAGAAAAAGTTGTTAATGACTGTGTGTATGAAGAAATAGCAGAACTTTTGTTTTATGTGTCACTTGTAGGTATAATATATTTGTACAGTAATCATAAGAACTTTAGGTTAGAAGATATTGAAGAATAAAGTAGATAATATAAAAGTACGTGGAGCAAGGGTACATAATTTAAAAAATATTGATGTAGATATTCCTTTGAATAAGGTTGTTGGAATAGCTGGGGTTTCGGGTTCAGGTAAATCATCATTAGCTTTAGGGGTGTTGTATTCAGAAGGTTCAAGACGTTATTTAGATGCTTTATCCACTTACACAAGAAGAAGAATGACCCAGTCGGAAAAGGCTTTGGTTGATGAGGTTTTGTATGTACCTGCATCTTTAGCTTTGCATCAAAGACCAACTGCTGGGGGGATAAGAAGTACATTTGGTACAGGAACTGAACTTTTGAACATCTTGAGGTTGATGTTTTCAAGACTTGCAAACCATAGATGTCCGAATGGTCATTATTTGGAGCCTACTATAAAGGTTGCGTCAGAACAGGAACTTGTTTGTCCTGTATGTGGGGCTAAATTTTTTGCACCGTCTGCAGAGGAGTTGGCTTTTAATTCTCAAGGTGCATGCAAAACTTGTGGTGGAACGGGAATCGTTAGAACCGTTGATAGAGCGACACTTGTTCCTGATGAGAGCTTGACTATTGATGAGGGTGCTGTTGCACCTTGGGGAACTTTGATGTGGTCTTTAATGACTGATGTTTGTCGTGAGATGGGAGTTCGAACTGATGTTCCGTTTAGGGATTTGACAGAGAAAGAAAAAGACATTGTTTATAATGGCCCTGCGGAGAAAAAACATATTTTTTATAAAGCGAAAAACACTAATCAGGCAGGGGAGTTAGATTTTACTTATTACAATGCTGTTTATACTGTTGAGAATGCACTTTCAAAGGTTAAAGATGAAAAGAGCATGAAACGTGTTGAGAAGTTTTTAAGACAAGATGTTTGTCCGGATTGTAATGGTTCAAGACTTTCGCAAGAAGCTAGGTATCCAAAATTGCTAGGGATAACTTTGGATAAAGCTTGTGAGAAAACTTTAGAAGATATTGTTGCGTGGGTTAAAGAGGTTCCGGAGTCAATGCCTAATGAGATGAAGACAATGGCTAATAGTATTGTTGACTCGTTTTTATCAGTAGCAAATCGCTTACTTGATTTGGGGCTTGGATATCTGTCTTTGGATAGAGCTTCTAACACCTTGTCTACAGGTGAACGTCAGAGAATGCAACTTGCAAGAGCAGTTAGAAACCGTACAACAGGGGTCTTGTATGTTTTAGATGAACCATCTATTGGATTACACCCATCTAATATTGTTGGATTGGTTGGGGTTATTGATGATTTAATAAAAGATGGGAATTCTGTGATTTTAGTAGATCATGATACTGAAATTTTATCTAAGTCTGATTGGATAATTGAAATGGGCGAAAAAGCAGGTATTGAGGGTGGTTATATAATCTCTCAGGGTACTGTTGAAGATGTTGAAAAAGATAAAAAATCATTGATTGGAAAATTTTTGTCTGGAGAAGAAAAGGTTTTAGTAAATGAGCCTGTTTCTTGTGATAAGATATTTGAGCTTGGAAAAATATCTTTAGAAACCAATTCTATTCATACAGTTAAACCTTTGAAGGTTGAGATACCAAAAGGTAGATTGACAGTTGTAACTGGGGTTTCAGGGTCAGGTAAAACTACTATGGTATTAGAAAGTTTAGTACCTGCACTTGATAATTTTGCAGATAAAAAGAAACTACCTGAACATGTTAAGGGAATTGATGCTGAGGGAATAAAGTCTGTTAAATTGATTGATGCTACACCTATTGGGATAAATGTACGTTCAACGGTTGCAACTTATGCTAATATTCATGATGAGTTGAGAAAGTTTTTTGCTAAGTTGGATTTGGCTAAGGATAATGGGTATAAGGCTGGTGATTTTTCTTATAATACAGGAAAATTAAGATGTCCTGTGTGTGACGGAACAGGTCAGATAAGTTTAGATGTACAGTTTTTGCCCGATGTTGATATACCGTGTCCAGAGTGTAACGGTTCAAGATATTCCAAAGAGGCTTATTCGATTAAATATAAAGGGTATTCTTTACCTGAGATTATGTCTATGGACGTTAATACGGCTTTAGGTGTATTGGGCGATTTAAAAGTTGTCAGACAGAGATTAGAGGTTTTAAAGGAACTAGGTCTTGGATATTTGACTTTGGGCGAAGCGACTCCGAGTTTGTCTGGGGGTGAGGCTCAACGCTTGAAATTGGCAAGTGAGATGAGAAAAGCTCAGACTGATACTGTTTTTGTGTTTGATGAACCTACTATTGGTTTACACCCGTTAGATGTTAGAACATTGCTTGAGGTGTTTAAGACACTTGTTGATAATGGTGCTACAGTTGTTGTGATTGAACATGACTTAGATGTTATCAGAAACGCTGATTGGGTTATAGATATGGGACCTGATGGTGGTGATAAAGGTGGAGAAATTGTCTTTTCTGGCACAGTTGAGGATTTGAGAACGTGTAAGACTTCCAAAACTGCAAAGTTCGTTTAGAAAATAATTTGTAATTTGTAATGATGCGTGGGGTGGTAGTGTCTGCGTCATGCTGAATTTAATTCAGCATCCCCCTGAACCTATTTTGTTGGGGTGGAAACCCCAACCTACAGCTAATTATTTTAAAAATTTAAAAACTCCGATAATGTCATATCAAATGCTTTAGCAAGTTGGTTTAATTTAGAAAAAACGATATCATTTTGTGCTGTTTCAATATTACCAAGGGTTGAACGTGCAATTCCTGATTTATATGACAAATCATCTTGAGTATATTTGTATAATTTTCTCAATTCTTTTATTCTTTTAGCCAATTTTTCTAACAATTTTTTATTCATATATAATTAAATAAAATTTATTCAAAATCAAACAGATCTTTGACTTTAAGTCCCATTATATCTGCAATTACTTTTAATTTAGATACGGTAATATCAGTCCTAGCAATTTCAACAAGGCTAATCATTGCACGTGAGATATGTTCATTAGATAGGTCATCTTGTGTAAGTCCTAATTCCTTACGTTTTTTCTTTAAATTATTTGCAAAT
Organism: Candidatus Gastranaerophilales bacterium HUM_9; assembly: GCA_002103075.1. Lineage (GTDB taxonomy): Bacteria > Cyanobacteriota > Vampirovibrionia > Gastranaerophilales > Gastranaerophilaceae > UBA2883. Next base: position 34,585 of record DABG01000004.1, read on the forward strand.
TTTTGTAAATATTCCTTGTTCACAACTTTATTGTTAGTTATACTAGCAATATATACAACTAGTGATACTAGCAAAAGGAGAATTATGAAAATTTTTTTTAAGATAAGAAAACTTGTTATAAGTTTATTTGTTTTTATATTTACGAGTTCACAAGTATTTTCTTATGTACATCATGAACATAATGAATGTAGTTATCAAATGGCGTGGGCAAAAAAATATGGTGGAGTAATAGAATATGAACTCAATGACGGCACAAGAGTTGATTGTTTGACAGATAAATATGCAATTGAATTTGACTTTTATAACAAATGGGCTGAGGGAATAGGTCAAGCATTACATTATGGATATAAAACAAAAAAAATACCAAGGGTAATATTGATATTGGAAAATCCAAAACGAGAAATGGTTTATTTTAACAGAGTTAAAAGATTGGCAAATGCATATAATTTTGAAGTGAGCTATGTAACAAAAGATATTCTAAATCTTGATAAATACGGAAGATGTTCAAATCTACAATGTAAATGCCATAAAAGAAATTGTAAGTAAGGCAAGATAATGAATGAATTTTTACTCGTCATTGCGAAGCTCGAACATAGTGAGAGCTGTGGCAATCCATAAACCAACGGTTCTGTAAACATAATCTGTCATTCCGAATTTGCGGATTTACACTCTGCCGAACAAAACAATTAAGTATTGTTTTGTGAGAGGGGACGACACGAAGTTAGTCCGGATAGCGAGCGACCAACGAGCAGAGTGCGGAGGTTTGAACGACATAATAGTAGAATACAATTATGTCGTTCAACCGAAGACACGTTTAACGCGAGTCGGTCAAGACAGCAGATTGAGCCGACTGTGACAACGTCACAAAAGGTGAAACTCTGTGAGCGTGGAGTAAATTCAAGACAATTTCGGAACCCCTGCAAATATTTTGTTGGGGTAGAAACCCCAACCTACAGCTGTTTATACAGCATTGGTAAAGAATGAATAAGTCTTTGGGTATTAGGGATAAGTAAAGATTTATAAATACATGCGTTGATTTTATATAAGTAATTATATTGTTTTGGTACAATTTTCTTAAGAAGTATCAAAGGGGATAAAGAATGTTAGTTAATAAAATTAAGACAGCAATCGTTGGTGCAAGCGTAGTTTTAGCAGGTTGTAACGGTCCTGCTTCTCATGAAAACGCAAAAAAATATATGATGAATAAACCACAAAAAGAATTAGAGGCTGTTATAGAACATCCAAATCCAAGAAAATCTATTTATACAGAAGCCTATGTAAGAACTCAATCAAACTTGGATTCAGTAGCGTATAGAGATGTTTTTATGGCAACAAATGCTAGCAAGGATTCATCTAAGGTAGCTGAATTTAACAAAATAGCTGCAAAGGGTAAAATGGAAATGCATATTCCAACTAAAAAATTGGTTGAAACAAATATTACTGCAAAAGAATACAATGAAATTTTAGATGGCGTAAGAGGAACATTTGGGTCAGAAAGATATTATGAAAGAATTCAGTACGCAACAGATAGTATCAATTATAGAAAATTCTTTGATAAACATAAATTGATGACTCCAAAAGTTGAAAAATTTTTTAATACTGTAAGTAAACAAATTAAGCCATAGTGGATTTGATAAATTATGAAAAAATGTAAGATAACTGTTTTAAAACGTAATTTTGATGAAGAATTAGCGAAAGAATATGGTGTTGAAGGTTTGACTGCTTGTCCTATGTTGAAAGAGGGTCAGGTGTTTTATGCAGATTGGGAATGTCCAGAAGGGTTTTGTAATGAAGCTTGGAAGGCGATTTATCAATATGTATTTACACTAGCACATGGTGGAGCTACAAAAGAAACATTCTATTATAACGATTGGATAAAAACTCCAGGAGTTGCAATTTGTTCTTGTAACGATGGCTTAAGACCTGTAATTTTCAAGATTGAAGCTCAAGGGTGACATTGATATCTTTAATCAACAATATTTCTTGTTTGCCAGATATATGTTTGATTTCCTTTGATTCCACCTTCAATGTCTTGTGGTGCTTTAAATTCTTTTTCTATTACAAGAGCATCTTTAATTATAGATTTTAATACTTTAAATAATTTTTTATTATTAGAAAGGTCATTTTTTATAGGGTCTGAATCTATAATATTCATATTTTCATCGAATGTAACTGCGGAATCATTCATTTGAATTGAGTTATATTTTAAAGTTTTATCCTTTTTGTTATAGGTAAATACGTGTGGTTGAGTTGTTTCTTCATTATTCCAATTTTCATCTGAGAATAAATCAATTTTTAAGTTACCATTCTTGTCATCTGTATATAATGTGAATTTATAGTCTTCATCTACTTGTTCCTGTAATAAAACAGTTGGTTGGATTTTTTCGTCAGGAATATTATAACGTTTTCTTGATATAACAGCATTGTCCCAATTTTTAGACTCTGCAACCATTTGTATACTATAGAATAAAAATTCTTTGTTTGTTAATTCATCTGTATCTGAATTCATGTTTACGCTAAATGAGTTATAAATTCCTGCTGCAGAATAATTTGGTAAATCTTCACCATTAAAAGATGAGCGTACCATTATTTTATCAGTATTTATATTGTTTTCTCTCATTGTTTCAAGAATATTATCTATTTGATTTTGGGAATTTTTGTTTTCATAAAAAGGCTGTTCATTTTCTTGTTTTAAGAGATTATCAATATATCCAGATGGAAGTGCTATAGATTTAGGGATAATTGCATTTATCTTTTTATCTTTTGAAAGTCTTTCAAGTTTAGCAAGATTTAAAGCTTTTGCGCCAACAAGATTTGGAGTGTATTCTTTTGATGTTAAAATTTTATCAGAATATTCAAGTTCAGGAACTTCGATATTAGGATATTTTCTTGCACCTTTTGTATTTTCAATTTTATTGAATTTTATAAAGTTATCTTTTAATTGTAGTTCAATATTTTGTCCTTCAAATTTTTTCAAATTACTCACTATTTTATTATCAAAAACTGTTCCACATGCGTCAGTTCTTGTTCTCAACTGAGTGGCAATATGAGAAAAACTACCTGCATCATCAGATGTATAGATAATACCAACAATATTCGGATTTGATAAATCGTGATGAAATTTTTTAGTCAATAAAATAGTTGGTTCTTTTAAGCTGTTTATAAAACTATTATCATTTAGTCCGATTTTATCTTTTGTTATGAGTTTACCTTTTGCTATGCCTGATTTTATAGCATGGATAATTGGTTGGTTGTGTTTCTTTCTTAGATAAAAAGAAGCTTTTTGTTGGAGAAAATCAGTATCAACTTTGTAATCTTCCCCATTTTTTGTATCAATAGCACCAGTATCTTTGTAAATGATATGATAACTGAGGTTTTTATTTTTTATAGGAACAGATTGATAAAAATTTCTGTTATCTTGATTCATCTCGACTTCTTTATCTGGATAGTCAGATGTAACAATATATGGTTTATCACCTAAATATGGATTGTTGTCTGTTTGAATAATTAGTCTTTCTGATTTAGGTTGAATTTTATATGAATGCGATTTGAATTGTGAGTTGTTGTTTTGTATACTGGTTACTCTCATGTATACATGATAATATAAAAAATTTATAATTTGTTATAAAATTAAGTATTTGTAACTATTTTAACAAGTTTACAGTATTTAAAGAAAAATATAAGAGAAAATTTATACTTCTTCCCAAATGTGAATTCTATTCAAGATATCTTTCATTGAATAGTTATATTGGCTTTATTTTTTCTTATTGAAACTTATTCATTTATGATTTTATCGATATCAGAAAGTTTTGCTTCAATAGCATTTTCATAAGCGCCTTGTGAATGGTTTGCAGGGATACCCATACATCTTAAATGGAAGTTATCACTTACGTTTTTGAGGTCAGAACGAGCCATAATTTCTGCTATTGTTACATCTTCTTTTGTTTTGAACAAGTTTGTTACACCTTTTGCAGAAAGTCTACCCATATTATAATCTTTGAACCAATGGTGAAATTCAACTTGTTTTAGTATTCGTGATTTGATTTCAGGAGATAAATTCATTCTTCCTAAAATCTTTTCTGTATAAATTGCACTTAGTCTTGCGTGACCTTCGTCAGGACAAAAATCAGAAATGAACTGTTTTCCTAAATCGTGTAAAATAGTTGAATATTTTAATACGAGTTGAGAATCTGAATCAAGACCTTCTAACCTGTGATTTTGTAGGTTGTCTTGAAGATTTTTTATTGTATGTACGTCAACTGAATATTGATGAGTGTGGTGCTGTTTTTTACCGATAACAGCAGTAAATTCAGGAAATTCTTGGATAATTGAGTCTAAAACTTTTTTAGTTTCAGGGTCTTCTATTAGAGTTTCATTTTCCTGAGTGAAATTTTTTATAATTTGACTTATTTTTTGTTCAGCTTTAGATGTGCCAATATTTTCTGGAACGATTGGTATTCGTTCCATTTCAACTCCTACTTCATTAAATTCAGTTGGGTTGAGTCTTATATCAAATTTTTCTTCAATCAATTTACGTTCTTCTGGTGGAAGTACTTCTAATTCAGCTTTTAAATCACCTAAAAAACGGTTTCTACTATATTTGAGAGGAATGCCATCTTTACCGAAGGTTTCAGGCTTAAATTTAATAATAGCGTTATCTAGTTGATTTGTTGTACTAAATATGCCAAGTGTTTTTTTATTTTGTGCAACTTTTTCTGCTCTAGCTTTAAGTTGCACTTCTTGTTCAGCTTTAAGTTTAGCCTCTTGTTCAGCCTTGAGCTTAGCCTCTTGCTCAGCTTTAAGTTTAGCTTCTTGCTCAGCCTTGAGCTTTATTTTTTGTTCTGCTTTGAGTTTAGCTTCCTTTTCGGCTTTAGCTTTAGCTTCTTCAGCAGCTTTTTTTGTTTCTTCAAGTGCTTTTGTTCTTGCTTCTTCGGCTAATTTTTTAGCTTCTTCGGTAGCTTTTTTTATTTGGTTTGCTTTTATTTTGCCATGTGTAAAAAACGCACCTAGCCCAAGAGTAGTAGTTGTCCCTGCTATTATGGTTGCTTTTACCCATTTGCTCAAGCCTTTGGATTCAGATTTTTGAGTTTGTGTTGAAATATCAAGCTTATCTTTTTCAATATTGTCTAGCGCACCAGAACTTGAAACATAAGCTCTTTGGCTTATGCTTGTGTTTGTAGGTTTTGTATTGGTTTGTATATTGAAAATTTTATCCGTATTAATTGGCATAGAAATATCCCATATAACTTAATTTATAGTTATAAAAGTGTTCTTTATAAAAAAACTTGCCTTTTTTTAATAAACTTTTACAAAATAAATTTATTATTAAAATGCTTATAGTGAGAAATTATCTATATATTTTAGTAATAAAGTTTGTTAGTTGATTAAATAAAAATTAATTTATGTAAATAAAAGTCAATTCGTTTTTTAATAATTACTTTATAGATATATACAATTAGTTAGGGAATGTTGTTTTATGCCTTTAAATACATCAAATACATTTGATAGTTTTCGTGGAGTAAAGAATCCAACTCCTGTTTCTGTTAACGGAACAACCTCTTATACCCCTGTTACTAAGCCATTACCAAGTGACAACTATTCATTTAAGGGTGAAATGTATGAAAATTTACAATTTTCAAAGGAAAAATCTATTTCAGGAATTGTTTTTGATGGCGAATTAAATGGTAAAAATACAACATTGAAAACTGTATATGATGAAAATAAAAATTTTTATTATGAGGCTTCTATTGCTGGTAAAAAATTATCAATGATAGGAGTAAATAATGGAGGTTATCACGGTAAAATTGGTGATAAAGATTTTGAATTAAATATTGATTATATAAAACCATCAAAAATAACTAAATTTATAAATAGTGTTAGAGGTACGACGTATAAACCAAAATATTTTAATATTTCAGGAACAATTGGTGGAAAAGAAGTTTCTATTAACATGCCAAATGGAGAAATTCCAAAAGATGAAGATGAAAAAGATTTATATTCATTGATTTTGTTTGATAACGGTTGTGCCGTAAAAACTTTTGGAAATAAAATTATAGGTATCGGATACTCAAACGAAAATAAAACAAATATAAGAAGACGAATGGATAATCGTGATAAAAAAATCGATGAAAATGTTAAACCTCTTATAATGCAGTCAGTTAGTACACTTGCCAGTGTTGGTCTTGGTGCATTGTTATATAAATTTGGTTTGAAACATTAGTCTAAAATTTTCTCTTACAATCTCAGATTAAGTTTATATAAAGACCCTAAAATCTTGTGGTAAACTAGAATAGTAAGGATAGATTGTAAGAAAGGAAATTTATATGATACCAATTTTTGATTCAAAACGTCAATATGCACAAATTGGTGCAGATATTGAAAAAAATGTATGTGAAGTTTTACGTTCAGGCTCTTATATTCTAGGACAAAATACGAAAGCTTTAGAACAAGAATTAGCTGATTATATCGGCGTAAAATATACAGTAGGTCTTAACTCAGGTACAGATGCTTTACATATCGCACTTAGAGCTTTAGATATAGGACATGGTGATGAAGTTATTACAACAGCATTCACATTCGTAGCTACAGCAGAAGCAATTGGTATCGTTGGTGCAAAACCTGTATTTGTTGATATTGATGCTGATACATTCAACATTGATCCAGCTAAGATTGAAGCAGCTATAACACCAAAAACAAAAGCTATTATCCCTGTTCATTTGTATGGTCAACCATGTGATATGGACAGAATTATGGATATTGCTAAACGTCATAACTTACACGTTATTGAAGACTGTTGTCAAGCAATCGGTTCAACTTATAAAGGACAAAAAGTTGGTACATTTGGTGATTTCGGTTGCTACAGCTTTTATCCAACTAAAAACTTAGGTACAATGGGTGATGGTGGTCTTTTGACAACTAACTCTGAAAGTTTAAAAAATAGAGCAATCGCTTTGAGAAATCACGGTGGTGCTGTTCGTTATCATCATGATGAAATTGGTGTAAACTCTAGATTAGATGAAATCCAAGCAGCTATTTTGAGAACAAAACTTCCTTATATTGATGAATGGAATTCTAAAAGACGTGAAATAGCATCATACTATAACGAATTGTTTGCTAACTGTGAAGATATCGTAACTCCAAAAGAACTTGATAATACTTATTGTGTATATCACCAATACACTGTTAAAGTTCCTAATAGAGATGAAATATTTGAAAAAATGCATGATGCTGGTATTGGTGCTATGTTGTATTATCCAATTCCACTTCACTTGCAAAAAGTTCATAACTATTTAGGAATGGGCAAAGGTTCATTACCTATTACAGAAAGAAATACTGAAATTGTTATGTCACTTCCAATGTTCCCAGAACTAACTAGAGAAGAACAACAAACAGTAGCTAATACATTGATTAAACTTGTTGAAGATTCAAAAGTATTAGCATAAGAAATTTTTTAATCTTCATACTGAAATGCTATGTCCTAATTTTAGAACATAGCATTTTTGTTGGTTTTGTAAGTCATTGCGAGACTCAAACGTAGTGAGAGCCGTTGCAATCCATAAATTAACAGGTCTGTGTACATAAAAAAGGGCGGGGTTTGTGAAACAAACCCCGCCCTTTTTTATTTTAAAAAATATTACAAATTCACTTCTATAATTTCATCAATCTGTTCTTGTTGAATAGGTGTTAACATAGCTGTATCCGTTTTGATATTATCAATATCGTGGATAACATTATGTACAGGCTTGTTAGGAGTAACAGATTTTTGCTGAACTGTTTGAGTTGTTTTTTGAACCGATTGTTGAACAGCATGTTGTTGATGGTGAACTACCTGTTTACTAACTGTTTGTTTTTTTGCCTGAATTGCTTTTTGATTAGCATTATGTGCCTTGATTGCAGGGTCAGTATGAGCTTTCAAATGATAATATTCAGACATAATTCTTGAAACATAAGCCTTTGAACAAGGTGCAGGTTGTTTATGTTTAAGCACATAAGCAGGGCCTGTGTGATACGCTGCAAGAGCCAATTCTGTTGAACCTAACATTTTGTATAACATCTTGTAATATGTAAGTCCAGCTTTGATGTTGTCGTGCAAACAGTATGGGTTTAATCCCATTTTTCTTGCAGTAGACGGCATCAATTGAAATACACCAACAGCCCCGCAAGAACTTTTTGAACCGTGATTAAATTGAGATTCTGTTTTTGCTATTGATAATGCTAGTGCAGGGTCAATTCCCATTTCTACTGACTGTTTTACAATAGTAGCTTTTACATGATTTACAGGTATTTCTGATGCTTCGACATGCATAGCCATTAGTATCACTATTAAAGTGAACATTGCTAGTTTTCTAATCATCTAAATCCTCTTAAATTGTACATTGAACTCCGCAAAAAATTCTCATTCTCTGGTTAACTACTCCATCAAAGTTGAATTCAACGGAAAATTATTATACTTATATAATACATACTCAAGATTAAAAATCAACCCCTATTTGAAAATAGTTAAAAAAACAATCGCTATAATCCAGATATATCACGACGTTAATAAATTGTAACAATTACAATTATAAGATAGAATCATTAACTAAATGGAAATATATTAAAATATTTTAGGGATAAAATTGTTTAAAAGTGAAGAATTCCAGCAAGGACTTCAGGGGGATCCTTCGGCAAATTTTTATAAATTGTTTTCTTGCCTCTGGATGACAGGCTGGAACCGTCATTCAGAGGCAAGGGAGCAGAGGCACGAGCAAAGCGAGAGTGAAACGTGCGTCAGGCAAAATCACTCTTTTGCCTGCAAACGTGAACGTTGCCGTTTAACGCGACCGCAGAAGTTAGCAGGCGAAGAATCCCTGCACACATTATGAATTCAAACCTAGTTGCTACAATCTTTTATTGCTCGCATAACATCTTCTACTGTAGGGAAATTACGACATTTTGCAATATCATCAAAACAATCATTGCCAGAACATGGTTGACAAGGCAAATTACCATACAAAGATTTGTACTTTTTGTTATTTGTATAATCAATTGGTGAAAATTTTTCAGGTGAAGAACATGTAAACAAGGTTATTATATTCGGGTGACCAACAGCCCAAGCTAATGCTGTTATTTCTGTTTCTCCACTTATGACAATATCTACCTTTCTTAATATATCGAACATCGTTTCAATTTTTGTTTCACCTGTGATGTTTACAAAACCTTCTCCACCGATTTCTTTAACAAACGGTTTATCAATAATTGAACCTGAAAACAAGAGGTTATAGTCGTTTTTAATATTTGAAATTAACGCTGTCCAATTAGCTGTTGACCATCGTTTGTTTTCGTTTTTTGCACCTGCACTAATTAGTATTGTTTTTTTTGATTTATCAAAACTATCAAAAATAGGGTTATATCTCAGTATCACAGAAAAATTAGACGATGGTAACGGAAATTCCACAATATCGTAATCCATCTTTAAATACTTTAGGAAGTTGAGGTTTCGTTCAACAATATTGCCAACATTTGTTTTTAAAGATGGCATTGCTGTGTCTATAATTTCGTTTGCACCAATAGATGAAAATCCTTTTGCATCAGAATAAGTTAGTTTTCTTTTGCCTTTGCACATCGCAAATAGTAACAAACTTCTAAAATCTTGTTGACAATCTATTACAATGTCATATTCACGCACTTTTATTCTATTAACAACCTTGAAAAACGATTCCCAAGTTTCAGAATTAAGCCACTTTCCACTCCATTGTTCCATAGAAAGTAAGAATGCTTTGTCAACAACAGGATTTTTATTGATAACACTAAATCCTCGTTCAGATACGGCATATTCAACCCTATAATTGTATGCCTTGAGCACATTTGCAACTGGCAAAGTATAGATAGTGTTTGCAATATTTCCTAGTGATATTATAAGTACTCGTTTGTCTGACATTGAAACCTCTTAGATTTATTACTATACACCATATTTATCTTTATAAGAAAGAATAAAGTTTTTGATTGAACGGTCATAAGTTCTTTCTGCTGCTGCAGGGAAAAAACAACCTGGAATTTCTCCATTTTCTCTATGGTGACGTACGCAATCGCAACAAGTACCTCTGTTTCCACAACCTACACAAGTACATGTGCAACCAATTTTATTTTCTTCTTTTTTACATTCCATTATTCAATTTCCTTTCATCTTATATTTTTGATTATATATTATTTTGTTTGTTTTTTGCAAATTTACACCCACAATAATTTTGTCTGTATAATCCTAATTCTTTTGATAACCTGTTGGTTTTTAAAAATCCGTCTTGTTTTTTAAAATCAATGTCTAAAAAACATAAACCATAATCTTTTGCAATTTTTTCACCTACAAGGCATAAAGATTTGAAATTTTTGTGAGGACTAATTATCATAGAGGTTGTAAAGTTTTCTATTCCTAAGTTTTTTGATTTTTGAGCTGTTTGCTTTAATCTCAACTCAAAACATTTTAAACACCTTTTTCCACGCTCGGGTTCATTTTCTAGTCCTTTTACGTAATTATAATAGATTTCAGGCTGATATGGTTCAATAATCAATTCAGTTTTTAAATAATTGCATAGGGTAGTTTCAGCCTCTAGTCGTTTGTTGTATTCTTCTAACGTGTCAAAATTATCGTTGCAAAAGTAGACTAGAACCTCATAACCTAATTCTTTGAGTTTTTGTATAGGATATCCTGAACAAATTCCACAGCAAGCGTGTAATAGAACTTTTTGCATCTTATTTACCCTCAACAATTCTTTTAAACTCATAATAAGGTTTTACACCTGTATAATGTTCTCCATTAACAACAAAAGTTGGTGTGCCATCTATTTCATTTGCTATTGCAGAATCAATTTCTGTTCTAAGCCGTTTAGCAGTCATTTCAGAATGGATATCAGATTTGAATTTGTTTATATCTAAGTTCAAAGATTTAGCAAGTTTAATAGCTTCGTCATCGTTCTTAGGTTGAGTTTCAAATAAAGCTGATGCCATCTCCCAATATTTGCCCTGATTTTCTCCTGCAATACCATATTTTGCCATGCGACAAGCTCCTTTGTGCATTTGCTCATCTATATAGGGATTACATTCGGTATCGAGTGGAAAATTGTGATGAACCACATAGATATTTTTATTATCTTTTACTAATTTATGCATCATAATATTGTAGAAAAAACAGTGTGGACATACAAAATCGGTATACACATCAAGCCTTATTTTGCCATTTTTATTACCTAATAAATTCCCTTTTGCTTTATAGGGGTTTGTTTTCATTGTCATAAAGTGTTTTATTGAAAGTCTACGTGATGCAAATGGCATAGCAAATGTTGTGTATGATAAAAATAATCCTGCTAAAATTATTGCAACAATAAATGGTAATGTGTAATTTTTAACACCATCAATAAAATCTACAAAACTTTCTTTTAGTGATTTTTTAAATCCTTCTTTTGTTGCGACAATCATTATTCCAAAGTTTATAAAATAGGTTACAAAACATAAAAGACATAATTTATGAATTATGAAAAAACTTGTTATGGCAAGCCAAACAGATAGTATAACAGAAATTATACTAAGTGCTGAAATATAGCTGATAGGATTTTTAAAGACTTTCAGTAACCCTAAACCTTTTTTACACGAGAGTTTCTCAACATTTAATAACATTAAGATAAATGAATACAAAAACATTCCCCAGTATGCTAAAGGGATACCAAGAAAGACAGATTTTGTAGTTGTTGCAACGCTATCACAGTCTACAAAGTCGTTTATTGCACAAAAACTAGGTGTTGAATAAGGGTTGTAGTTTGATTGAAAATATATAATGGCTAACTTTATTGTGCAAATTAAACCTAGAATTGAAAGGATAGTTAGGGTTTTTCTTTGGTTAGAGGTTGTTGTAGCTGAACAAGTTTCTTGATTTTGTTTGTTTATTTGTTCGTTGCAATTCTCTTTGTATTGATGTTGTTCCATTAGTTTTTCCTTTATTAAATTTTAGCATAAAAAAAAGAGCCTTTCGGCTCTAGATTAAGAATAGCTGGAAGTATGAAAAAGATTTAATACTATTATTAAACGGTAAATGTTTTAATTTGTGAATAGGACATTTGTCTATTCTTTTTAGTATAAAAGTATTATTTTCAACCTAAATATGTATTCCATTTTTATAATAAACTAGATATAATTATATAAAATAGGTCAAAGAGGTAATAATTATGCAAACATGCAATCATATATTGACACATTATAATGTCGATTTATTTATGAGAATATTTTCAGCGATAGCCTTAGGGTTTATATTAGGGATTGAACGTGAAATCACAAACAAGTACGCAGGTTTGAGAACACATATATTGGTGTGTTTGGGAGCTTGTGTATTTACGATATTGTCAATATATGGATTTCCAGCAATGATTTATGAAGATATCCCAAATTATCGACCAACAGGGATAAGAGATACTGCACGTGTGGCGGCACAAGTTGTAACTGGTATTGGTTTTATCGGTGCAGGTACTGTTTTGAGAAATGGACCAACCGTATTTGGATTGACAACAGCAGCAACATTGTTTGTGGCAGCTTCAATAGGTATGGCATGTGGAGCAGGCATGTACGGAATTGCAGTTTCTGCATCAGTGCTATCTGTTGCAATACTTACTCTTATCAGAATTTTTGAAAGAAAAGTGTTAAATAAAAGTGTTAAAAATATTAGAAGATTAAAAATCCATTTACATTGTGAAAACGATTTTATTGACAGTATCAAGGATTATTTGACAGCAACGTTTAAGAACATTAATTCACTAAAAATGACTAAATCAGTAGATAATCCTAATATTACAAAGATTTCTTTGGTTGTTGAACTTGTGAACAAACGTCCAATTCAGCACATTTATAGCAAATTAGAGGGTTTAGAGGGTATCAACTCTATTTCTGTAGAAACATTGAATGATAAATAGTCAATAAAGTTGCTAGGGTATTAGGTTACTTAGAAGATAAGATTGTTATAGCGAAGCTCAAACTATGTTTGAGCTTCGCTATTTAAAATGCAATGGTTTTGAATATATTTTTAAACCTTGCTTAGAACCCATTATAGAACCTATGAAATAAAAAGTTTTAATATAAATGTAACGAGATTGTAAATATTTGTAAAAATAGAAAGAAAAACTCTAAAGATTTCATAAAAAAGACCGATATACATGTCACAGACTGAATGGAAAGGACAATATATGTTAAAAAAATTGGAATCCCCAACATGCAACACATTTAACGGCGTGGAGTATATACTGAGAGGTGCAAAAAAACGCCGAACCTCAGCCATGGCGAATGCAAGAAGAATGAATGCCGAAGTCGGTGTTCAGTCAAAATTGGTTGCCGTGAAATAGTGTATACGAAATCATGGTCTAGTCAATCGATTTAGTAAGATGAATGAGAGTCAATTTGAGCGAACTTCGGTTCGCTTTTATTTTTTTGATTGAAAAAAATAGATTTTATGTTAGAATAGAGTAACGAGGGTAAGCAAACCATAAGAGGAGCGAATGCCTGAGTGGAAAAGTGGCCGAGTAGGCTTAAGGCGGCACCCTGCTAAGGTGTTGTGTGGAGCAATCTGCACCGTGGGTTCGAATCCCACCTTTTCCGATTTTAAAAGACTGTAGGGGCTTGATTTTAGCCCCTTTTTTAATTTCCCCGTGTCCATTCTGTGTCCATTGATTAAATACTTATACTATGAATAAAATTCTAATTATATGAATTAAGTAGGGTGGAAAAAGTTGGCAGAGTAAGAAAAACCGATAGCGATTCCCACCCTACGTTCTGATTAAAAAGGGGCAAGATTGCCCCTTTCAATTTTAACACAATTCAGCATCGCCAAGTCCAAATTGTTCTAAACTATTAGATTTTGCTTGAACGCAAATGTATTCCATATCTGTTTTTGCTTCCATTGTTCTTACGGCATTTGGAAGAACTTTTACGCAAGTTCCTTCTTTAACCTCAACAACTTCATTATCTAGAGTCATTGAGCCTTCGCCCTTTAAGAAGATATAAACTTCTTCGTTCTGTTTGTGTTTGTGATTAAAAGGCAATTTTACTCCAGCAGGCATAACACTAACTGAAATTTCACAACTAATTAAACCTAGCAAATCGTGCAAAAATGCTTTACCATTTTCATAATTTTTGCCTACTTCACTAATTTTTCCGATTTCTTCTTTTTTAATGTTTGTCATAATGTTTTCTCCTTTTGTTAGATATCTAACTATTACTGTAAAAAATTTTATTTTAGTATTTTTTTTAAAAGTTTTTCTATTAATTCAGACTCTTCTGGAGATAAATTTTTGTATAACATTTTATTCAATTCTTTTGAAATTTTTTCAAATATTACTTTAAAATCTTCACCTTTTTGAGTCAAAACTATATTTGTAGAGCGACTATCTTCAACAGAAGCTTCTCTTTTTAAATATCCTAGTTTTTCTAGTTTATCAACCAAGACCGTAACCGTTGGTTTTGTTCTATGAATGCAATTTGCAATATCTTTCATCGTCATTTTACCGTTTTTATAAAGACAAACAAGAATGTCACCATGACTTGGTGCAAGTCCTTCTGCACCATTATTTTTTAATTCTTCAATAATAAAACGGTTTCCTTTTTCATGAATTTTTGATACTAAAGATAACAGTTCTTTCATATAATTATATTATAGTTAGATGTCTAACTTTTGTCAAGAAGTGTTTTACATTTTTATCAGTCGACAGGGTGGGAAAAGTTAGTAGGGTGTGAAAAGCCGATAGTTGGTAGGGTGGGAAAAGCGTATGCGGTTCCCACCTTCACTACGTTCTTTGGTTTTAATTAATTTTAATCAAGAATCGCAAAAATTTATTTTTTAATCTTTAATATTTCATCATTGATTATTTTTGAGTTAATTTAACAAAAAATGGATAAATCAATGTCATAAATAATCCAGCGCTAAAATATCCAATAAAATATCCTAATTTTTCGCCTAAATAAAGAACGAAAATATTATTGGCTAAATTAAATAATGTATAAAAAATAACTATACCAACTATAAATCTAACTATTTTATTAGCAATAGAACCAATTTCTGCAGAAAAATTTACAAATCGTTTTTCAATGCACCAGCCATAAAATGCACCTAATATGAAACCTGTTTTTATAAAAATATCAGTTTTAATAAAAGATGGATCATACAAAACTTTGCCGTTTAAATAATGAATAGGGTAACTTTTATATGTAACATATAGAGTTAATAATATACAAGAAATTGTCACAACAGATATTAAAATAAAATCTCTATTTTTGCCGTCATCAACCCATTTTAACAATTTTTCATTAGCAAATATTAAACACACACCTATTAAAAATGAAACAATAACATCTTGTGGGGTGTGTACTCCAAGATAATTACGTGAAAGCATTACAAAAAATATTATTATAAAACATAAATATCTAAGAACTTTATTCTCCCAAAAGGATTTTGCAATAGAACCAAACCCTGTTACGACTTCAGAAGTATGTCCACTAGGGAAAGAATATCCTGTAGCACCGGCAATTGCTTGTGTCAAAGGCTTTACTCTAGAATCTAATAACCATGGACGATATATACAAGCCGTTGTTTTAAGAAATATATTAACTAAAAATCCATATAAATATGTTGATAAAACATAAAATCCTGTTTTTTTATTTATACACCAGTAGATTAAGCATATAATAGACATTGGTATAAATATTTGTCCAAATAAAGTTATTGTTAAAAAGAAATTATCAAAAATATGGTGTGATAAATCTCTAAAATTTTGTAAAAACAATAAATAATCTATTTGCCAACCTAACCAACTCATAATTAAACTCCAAATTCTATATTCCATTCATATTATATCGTAAATTGTATTTAAAACAAAATGGTATAAAGTAATGTTGGATTATTTGTTTAATAAAATATGTCTGTTATTTAATTCAACTCAATGCTATAATTAATTTAAAGTTATTAAAATTGATAAAAGGAATAATTATGATAAAAGTTTTGTTCGTATGTTTAGGCAATATTTGTCGTTCTCCTATGGCACAGATTATTTTTGAAAATATGATTAGAGAACAAGGAATAGAAGACGATTTTGAGGTCGATTCTGCTGGAACAGAAGGCTATAATGAAATGTGTCATGCAGGTATTCATAGAGGAACAAAAGATGTCTTAAGAAGAAATGGTGTGGAGTTTAGAGAACATTATTCTAGAAAACTCAGAAAATCAGATTATGATTATTACGATTATATAATTGCTATGGATTCAGAAAATATCTCTGATATTGAATATATTGTAGGTGAAGATAGAAATAATAAGATAAAAAGGCTTTTGGATTATACAAGCAATCCTCGTGATATCAGTGACCCTTGGTATACAGGAAATTTTGATGAAACTTATGAAGATGTTATTGAAGGTTGTTCTTCATTTTTAGAGTATTTAAGTTCGTTATAAATGTAACAATTGTTTTGTGGCTTTTTTACATGTGGCAAAATATTTTGTTTAGGAGTTTTTAACTAAAAAAGTTAAAAATAAAAGGGAAAATAATGCGTACAGAACAAGTGAATTCAAGCCAACAAACTTATAATACAACTAAACCAAAATCAATATTTAAGCGTATAAAGAATTTTTTTAGTAACCCAAACAAAAAAACAGAACCAACTTCTGAAACTGAAAAATCGTTTGATACATTAGCTCAGTCAAAAGCGTCTAATGCGATTGCATCTATTGAAATCAGTAAGAAAAAATATGAACCACCCAAATTAGTTAAAAAAGAAATTTCTGATATGCCTAGAAAATCTTTAGATGAAATCATTCCAGACGCACAGAAGTTATCTGATAATGAGTATAAAGACCTAAAAAAAGTATTATATAGTAATGAAAAAGCTGTAAGAATGTTTGATCTTCCAGAAGATAGATATGATGAGTTTGTAGGTCCAGAAAGAGCGCAAATTATCAAAAAAATAGTTGATAATGATGAATTAATGGGTAATCGAAATATTAGAAAATATTCAAGAAAACTTGTTTATTCAACCCCTCATTTCTTGACTCCAAAACAAGCTAAAGTAATAAACGTTATATTGGATGATAAGGAAAAATATAATAATGAGGAACTGATACAGGATGCAATAAATGTAGTTCCACTTGTTGATAAGTCTAATGTAAACTTTGTATTGAAACTTTTAACGGATAAAAAATTGAAAAAAGCAGGTTTTGATTTAGGTGCTAGTGTTATTATTTCAAACCGTATAGCAGATAATCCGGAAGAAGCATCAAAATGCAGAGATATTTTTGTTGATAAATTTTTAGACACGAAATTGTTAAATGAAAACGAAAACGTACGTTCAAATATGGGACATACGACTTTTCTTATAAAAAATAATAAAGATTTAGCACGTAGAACCAATATATTAGATAAATATTTAGAGTCACCGGAGTTACAAAATCAATCGAATGTTAATGATAGCATAGGTTCAATTGCTATGTTTACAGATAATAATTCTAAAGCAAATATAGTAGATAGATATTTAGACACTCCTACTTTATATAAAAATAAAGATTTGAAAATTTGTAGTGTCTTGCATTCTATAAAATCGCCTGAAAAAGAAGATATAACTCATAAAATGTTAGATGATTATTTGTCTAATAAGAATTTGTATGAAAATGAAAATTTGAATAAATCACTTACAGACGTTTTATCAGAAACAAATGAAAAGAATTTTGAGCCTAGAAAATTTGTAATGGATAAGTATAAGAATTCTGAAGAATTGCAAAATTCAAAATTCGCTCAAAAATTAGGTAGTGTATTGATTTTTACTGATGACAATAACTTAAAAGTTGTAGATAAAGTGATGAATGATGAAAATTTGTATAATAACAGTAATGTTGTTGATAATTTGCCTAGTATTCTTCACCGTTCAGAAAGTTTAAAAGATATAGAAATTGTGAATAAAATTTTAGACAAAGAAGAATTTATCAATGATAAAAAAACTATGAGTGGAATTCCGAATTTGATGAGAGATTTGAATTGGAATACTGATGACGCTCATGACAGTAGATGTAAGGTATTGAACAAAGTTTTAGATGATAAAAATTTGTATGGAAATAAATCTTTAATGTCGAAAATGCCAGATATTTTAAGTGATGTATATTATGATGAACAAGCTGAACTTGTTAATACAATATTAGATGATGATAAATTATTAAATAATGAAAAAGTAATGCACTCGCTTCATGGTTGGTTATTCTCAATGGAAGAAATTGGACATATTAATATGGAACGTTATACTAAAATAAAAGAAATGTTGCATACGTTATAAAAATTATTTAATCGTTAAAAAAATGAGCCTTATAAATCAGTTGTAAAGTATTTTGTTAATAATTTTTTACATTTGTGATTGTTTAATTTTAAATAGAGAAGTATTTGTGTTTATTCTGTTTTTATTGCTAATGACAGAATTTTTTACAAAATGTTTTAACTAAAATTATATTTTGTCTTTTTGTGTTAACAATTTGTGCTAATGGATTTTTAAGAGTTTGATTTTAGTTGTTGACAAATTTTGAAAAAAGTATAGAATAGAAAACAGTAAAAATAAATTGTAATATTTACACTTATTTGTGTGTGTATTAACAAGGGAACAATGGAGGCATTATGAAAGTTACAAACATCAACAACACTCTTACTTATGCTGCTAATTATTCAGCAAAACAAAGAACTACAAATAACAATAAAACTTCTATGATGTCAGTCAACGTTTCTAATAATATGTCAAATCCATTAGTAGATAAGAATTATGCGGCATTACAAATTAATCGTAAAAATGTAGCTTTTAGAGGGTTGCCCGTACCTACAAAACCATTATCTGAAAAAGTGAATTCATTATTTAATGTTGTACGTTCAAACGATGTTATTTTAGCAGGCCCATCATTTGACAACTCTATAAAAGCTATGAAAAAGAATTTAGATAGTTTTAAGACTGTTATTAAAAGAGTATTTTTTATTGAGGATAAAAGTTTAGAACGCTCTGTTGCTTTTAAGAAAAACTTAGAGGATAAAGAAGTTGTGAATTTATCAGATAAACCTATTATGATTCAAGATTCAAAAAAGCAATTAGGCTTTATAAGAAAAGGTGAAACAGGATTTTTGTTAGATGGTGATACTGTAAAAATCGATAAAAATGAAATTCCTATAAAAAATCAAGAAACAATTTCTTTGCCAGTGAAAGATAATTTTACTTATTTTGTTGATTTTGATAAAGAGGTTGAGCCTACGATTAAACAGTTGAATAAAAGATCTATAGAAAAAATGGAGGTGAAAAAAGGCGAAAAAGCTGTTTCTAATAAGATTATGTTCTCTGATGTAGGTGGACAAGATGAAGCCATAAAGGAATTGAAGAAAAATATTTTATATCCTATTAAGTATCCTGAAATAAAAAGCGGTCATAACATGAATAAATCAGCATTGTTGTATGGCCCTCCTGGGACTGGTAAATCGTTGTTAGCAGAAGCGTGTGCTAATGAGTCAGGGGCTTGGTATAAGAAAATTAACGCATCAGAATTGGAGTCTAAATACGTTGGCGAATCTGAGAAGAATTGGAGAGATTTATTCAATGTTGCTAGAAACAATCAACCTGCAATAATTTTTGTAGATGAGTTTGACGCTATTGCAAAACAACGTGGTGGGCAAGACGTTTATGGTGATAAAACTTTGAATACAGTATTAGGGTTAATGAGTGATGTTGAGAAGAATGGTGATGAAATTTATATGATTGCAGCAACGAATAATAGAGCTTCATTAGATAAGGCGGCTACACGTTCTGGAAGATTTGGTGTTGCGATTGAGGTGGGTGCACCTGATTTAAAGGGTACAAAACAAATATTAGGTATTCATACAAAACATCAGCCGTTGGATAAAGAGTTTAAGACTGATGCTGTTGTAGAACGTTTACACAAAGAAAAAGCAACAGGGGCAGATATCGCATCTATTTCTGAATCAGCTAGGAATAATGCTTTAGAGCGTGAACATATTTATGAGAAAATGGAAAATGGAACGTATACGCCAAATGATATGAAAAATTTGACTGTAAAAACAGAAGATTTTGAAAAGGCTATAGATAAATTTGTCGAAACAAGAAATTCTAAGTCTGGTAATGGGCCTAAACACCCAATTGGTTATAGAAGTCCAATGTATGAATAATTAAATAATGGACACAAAATGGACACAGTATAATTTATAATTCCTGCAAATTAAAGATATTGTTAATTTGTAGCCATAGAAAAAGGGGCTTGTCACCCCTTTTCGTTTAAATAAATTTGTCGAAACATATATCGGTATTTGTAACCGGTATATATATAAAGGAATTTTTATTTTGTGAATTTCAAGACTTTGTGATTTTGTAACATAACTTCATGAAGTTTTGTAATGATGGTTTAAATGGTATTATTCTTCATCAGGTGTTATTTCATACCCACGATAGAATAAAATTGTTCTTTTTTCGCCTTTAGGATTTGCCAAAGTTCCTTTTGATGCTTCTATTTCTTGACCTTGGAATTTAACCTTAACTTTTTCTATTTCGCCAATAGGATAAAATTCTTGTTTTTCATATTTATTTAAAATATCATCAATTCGGTAACCACCGCTTATTATTTTAGATATTATTTCAAATAGTTTTTTACACTCTTCATCAGGTTCAGCGTTGCCATTTTCTAATTTCATAAAGCCAACAATATTCAATTCATCGGAACGTATTTCCATTAAATTGATGTTTCTTAATGTCATTTTACAGCCAAAACTTTTTAAAATAAGCATAGTTTCGGTGTTTTTTTCAAACATTTCCGTTAAATCGTTATGAAATTTTTCTTCTTCTTTGGCTTTTTTCTTCTCGTTTACTTTATTTTTAATCCCATTGATAAAATTACCCAAAAGGCTTTCCTCTTGCGGTAAATCAGGAACATTCAACTCAGTAGGGTTTGTCATTGAGTCGTTTTTTATGTTTTCAAATATGGAATTGTTTTCTGCATCAAAATCCAAAGGTGTTTTCCTTACTATCTTCCATTATGATTGTATCATAGGATTTTTTTTATAAGAATACGTAATATGATGTAGATTTTGTAAGTCCGTCCGTAAATTCAAGACGGTTTCGGAACCCCTGCATACATTTTTTAGGAATTAAATCATTATCCTGCTATATATATTCCACGTAAGATGTATTCTTCTAACATCTTTTTATCAGCTTCTTTCAATTTTGCAGTGTTTATCATAATACAGAAAACGTATTTGTTATTCTTCTTAGTTGTTATATACCCAGTGATAGAGCTGATATTACTTAATGTTCCAGTTTTAGCATAAAGTTTGTCTTTCAAATAAAACATTCTATCAGAAAGCGTTCCCTCACCAGCTGTTGTTAATCTGTGTTCTAGATAATTGCAGTTTTTAAGTAAGAATTCTGTCATAAAATCAGCTGTCATTATGTTGTTTTTTGACACTCCACTTGCATCAACAATATTGATATTAGAGGTATCTATGTTTTGTTTTTTGCAGAAATCACTAAGCATTTTAAGCCCGTCTTCAAATGAACCTGTTCCATTTTTGCCCATATATTTTTTCCCAGCTATCTTGAAAACTGTTTCTGCCATTAGATTATTACTTCTTTTTAAAATATCTGATTGAGCGTTTATTCCGTCGTGGCTTAAATATGTAATCAATCTGTAATCAGAGGTCAACCTTTTTCTTGGGTAAACTCCGCTACAGCTTAGGTTTGCATCAATAATTGCATCAGACAATCTCAACTTGAAATATTTTTTAGGACTGTTTATAGGAATTTGTTTAATGATGCTTTTTTTCTGTTCAACAGTTCCCTCTATAGTAATAATATCAGGTGATACATAGTTTTGACGTGTCATTTTATAATCTGTTTTTGTATCAGTTATAATATGGTTTACAAAAGTTGTTGGATAATTCACTGTTGTTCTGATATCAGCAGA
Organism: Candidatus Gastranaerophilales bacterium HUM_9; assembly: GCA_002103075.1. Classification (GTDB taxonomy): domain Bacteria; phylum Cyanobacteriota; class Vampirovibrionia; order Gastranaerophilales; family Gastranaerophilaceae; genus UBA2883. Next base: position 56,570 of record DABG01000004.1, read on the forward strand.
ACAGCCTTTAACGGTTGGAACAACGGCAACTTCCATAAGGTTTTTGTCTATATTATATGCACTGAATTTTGGCATAAGTGGGTTTAAATCGTCGTCCCATTGCCAGCCCTCGCCCCATTCTTTGTCATCAATTATGCTATCATCAATTGCAAGTAGTTTAATTTCTTTAGGCAATGCTTTTACAATCTTAGTTAAATCTTTAGTTCTTAAATATGGGTCAGCACCGAGTACTAACAAATATTCGTCTTTGTTATTTTTGTATAGTTTTGTTTGAAATTTATAATCATCACCAAGCAAGATAAAAGCAGGAGTTGAGGTCACTATTTTTTGTATAGATGCTGGTGGAGTCGGCATTTTAGGGTTTAGTTCATAAACCGTTTTTCCTGTATTAACATCTTTTATTGACACAGAAATTGAACCTTTGCTAACAGAGGAATTACTGATAGCAGTGTTTACAGCCTGTTTAATATCGTTTGCAAATACATTTGTATTAAATCCAAACATTAGTAATATAAATAGTGTTAAAAATTTTTTCATTTTGTAATAACCTTATATTCAGGAAGTATGTCTTTAAGAACAGTGCATTTATCTCTAAAATTGTACATTTTTTCTAAATCTAAATTTGCGCTGATAACTCCTTCTTTTGTATTTATTTCATCAAGAACCTCTCCACTATAATCATATATAAGTGAGTGTCCAAGATTTTTTGCACCTGTTGGCAGAGTGCCTGTTTGTGTTAGAGCAATCATATATGTTTGATTTTCAACTGCTCTTGCACAGGTTAAAGAATCCCAATGGATTTTTCTAGATAGTGGCCAAGCTGCCATATTAACTAAAACATCTGCACCAGCTTTTCTGTAGGCTCTATAAATTTCAGGGAACCTAATGTCATAACAAATTGTTAGACCATATTTAACTCCCTCTATTTCAACCATAACAGGATTTGAGCCTGCTGTAATATATTTATTTTCGCAATCGTCATAGTATGAAAATAAATGAGATTTTCTATATGTTGCAATAAGTTCACCATCACGGTTTATAACGGGGCAAGTGTTAAATAGTTTGCCTTCTGATTTTTCAACAAAGCTTCCACCTAAAATATTGACGTCATATTGTTGTGCGAGTTCTGATAAAAATTCAATAGTTTCACTTGAATCAATTTCTTCTGCAGAGTTTGGAAACTCGTCACAAGCCCAACCTACATTCCACAATTCAGGTAAAATAAGAATATCAGCATTTGCTGTAACTTCTTTTTTCTGTTTGTGGACTAGAGTGATTATTTTTTCAAAATTTGTGTACTTATCTGCTATAGCCGATTCCATTTGAACGGCAAGAATGTTTATTTTTTGCATATTCCGAACCTAAATGATTTTTTGTACTCATCAGGAGCGATTTTCTCAAGTTCTTCTAGCGACTTTTGAACTTTTAGTCTTGCAACTTCGTCTTGTTCTTTGTCATTGTTTTCATCTACGTAGATTGGTTCGCCATATACATTAACGATTGGTGTATATGTACACGGTATTCTAAATTCGTCCCATGAAGGAAACTTTAGCATAGTAATCCAAGGTGAATACCAATAAACAGGAACAATAGGTACTCCTGATTTTTTTGCTATCTTAATAACACCATCTTTAACAACTTTCGCAGGACCTCTAGGACCATCAACCATAATGGCTGCTGATTGTCCGCCCTCTTTTAGAGAGTTAATCATTTGAAGTGTAGCTTCAACGCTACCTTTTTTGCCTGCGGAACCGTATAAAACGTTAAAACCCCAGCGTTCTACAACGTTACCAATGATACGACCGTCACGAGAACGGCTGATTAGTACGTTACAGTTTTTTTTGTCGGGAAAACCGTGTATACAACATTGATGTGCGTGCCACATCGCAAATATACATGGTTTGTCAGGAAAATTCACGTTATGTATGTTTGTAAATGGTTCTTGACACCTAAAGATTGTATACACAAGGTCTGCTATGTGTTGTCTGCCATCTTTGTCTTTACCGATTTTTTTAAAGAGATTTACCATAGTCTTTATTTTACAACAAAATTATGATTTAGGGAATAGTGTATTTGTAATGAGTGATTAATGATTACCCTAAAGTTTATTCGACTAGCTAAATCGTTATTCCAATTTATTTGTTATTTTTAAAATGTAAATGTTTATATGTCTAAAGTATAATAATGAAAAGGAGTAAGAATGATTAGATGTAAAGAAAAATTATCAAAAGAATATCTTTTAAGTTTGTATAAATCATTTGGAACAACAACCCAATCAATTGGGCTTGAATACGAGAGGTTACCTATTTATACATCTGATAATTCAACCGTTTCTTATTATGGTGAACTTGGGGTATGCGATATCCTAAAAGAGTTTGCCCGTATTGATAATTGGGATTATATTCTTGATGATAATGAAATAATTGGTCTAAAGAAAATCCACGATTCAATCACTCTTGAACCAGGGTCACAAGTTGAATTAAGTTTGCCACCAAAAGAATCTGTCAGCGAAATAGAGCAAAAATTAAATGTGATAAATTCTGAACTTATTCCGTTGTTTGAAAAATACGGTATAAAACTTTTCAATTATGGTATTTATCCATTAACGACTTATAAAAATATAAACATTATTCCTAAAAAACGCTACAAATTGATGGCAAACTATTTGTGGGGTATTTTATCTGACGTTATGATGAGAGAAACCGCAGGAATACAAGTTAATATTGATTATAAAGATGAATTTGATGCGATTAGAAAATTTAATTTAGCAAACAAAATGTCACCATTTATGACGGCTATGTTTGCAAATTCAAATATCCGTGGAGGAGTAAACACAGGTTATAAAACTTTTCGTTCGCTTGCTTGGTTAAATACGGATAATGAAAGATGTGGTTTTGCAACGAAATTTAATAAAAATATGACTTTTGAAGATTATCTAAATACTCTTCTTTCAGTTCCTATGATATTTATAAAACGTGATGATGAATATATAAATATTGATGGTAAGATAAACTTTAAAACCTTTATGGATAAAGGGTATTTGAGCTACACTGCTACATTAGATGATTTCTTGCTTCATTCAAACCTATTTTTCCCAGAGGTTAGATTAAGAAAGTATATTGAAATCCGTAACCACGATTGTTGTAATGAAAAATACGTGTATTCATTATTAGCTATTTATAAGGGTATTTTTTATAACGAAAATGCTATGTTTGCTGTTGAAGATTTGTTATCAGAACTAACTATAAACGATATATCAGAATTTAGATATAATATTCCGAGAACAGCTCTTGATACAAAAGTTAAAGGTGTAAAGGTAAACGATATAACAAGCAAAATTATTGATATCGCTCACGATTCTTTGAAATCAACAAACGACGAAGATATAAAATATTTAGAGCCAATTTCAATATTAAACAAGCAAGGTAAAACCCCTTGTGACGTGGTTGAAATGCCGATAGTTTAGTTCCTCGTAATGACGTGCTATACATGTTCAAGGGGATTCTTCGGTCGTTGCACTTTGCGGTCGCATTAAACGGCAACGTTCACGTTTGCAGGCAAAAGTGTGATTTTGCCTGACGCACGTTTCACTCTCGTTTCCACTCGTGCCTCTGCTCCCTTGCCTCTGAATGACAGTCTGGGTGCGTCATTCAAGCGGATTTTCGGTAGGGCGCCGTGTCACACAGTG
>DABG01000015.1 GCA_002103075.1 Candidatus Gastranaerophilales bacterium HUM_9
CGTAGCCTTCGTTGTAGCACTGCCGACTACGTAGTTGTTCGTGAAATCTGTGTTGATGATTTTGCCTATGGTACCTGTGTTATATATGGCACCACCTGCGGCTGTAACCTCATTGCTAACAGTTTGATATAAAATAACACCATTTGCATTAAATATTGATTTATTAGCACCTAAATCACCAGCCAAGGTTGCAATTGTGCCTTGGTTATAGATTGCTCCACCACCAGTGGTTGGATAAGATGGGTTAGTCATATTTCTTGATATAACAAAATTCCCCTCAAAACTATTATTTTTTAATAATGTTGCCGTAGATACATTAGATATAGCTGCACCGCCTGCACCATAATAACCACCATATACAAAGTTTGCAAAGAATGTATTTTTAGATATTTCTTTTGAAGAACAACTTAATCTTAACGCACCACCATAACCACCATTTCCCCAATTGCTGAGAGACTTAATAGTTGTAATAGCTGTGTTTAAGACATTAACATCATTTGTCATTAATGGAGTTGATACTTTAAATCCAGAAACAGTATGTGATGTATAAGTAAGAGTTCCAATATTAACACCAGAAGAAGAAATTGATTCTGATTTTGTACTATCTGTAACAGAATTTTCAATAGTAAATAAATTATCAACAGGAGTCCTAAAACTTATATAATTACCTGTAAAGATGTTACCTGTAATTGTTCCGATTGTACCACCAGCAAAAATGGCACCCCCTTGTCCATCACCAAGAGAACCCATAGAAGCATTACCTACAAAAACAGAATCTTTTAAATTTAAGGTTCCGCCAATTGAATAAATAGCACCACCGTATGCAGCTTGCGTAAATCTTGCACTATTATTTGCAAATAATACATTTGAAATCGTTAAATTTGCATTACTCCAAATTGCTCCACCATATACATACGTAGCACTTGCTGTATGTCGTGCATAAACGTAGTTCCCAATAAATGATGAATAGTTATTTGTTGATGATGTAATATCTGAGGCTTTGCCAGATATAACCGTAACTGAATCAAGTGTTGGTTTTACGGAACCAGTTATCTCTAATGCTTTAGTCGTATAAATAGCACCACCGTATGCATGACCTTGCATTGAATCAAGATAATTACCATAAAAATGAGTATTACTTATTGTTGGTAAAGTACCTATATTATAAATAGCACCACCCTCAAGGTGATAATTTGCATTGTTTACGCTTGAGCTCACTGACGTTATATAGTTTCCGCTAAATACGCTATTTGTTATACCATAAGTGATTGTTCCAGAGTTCCATATACCAGCACCTTGACCATATTTGCTAACTTGCGGTTTGAATGTAGCATAGTTACCATAATACACATTTCTATCAATAGATTTATTGTTATAGCCATTATATCCAATTATACCATTATTGTATAAGCCAATACCTTTTGTACCATAAGCAATAGCATAGTTTGAAATTACTGATACATCTTTTAAACCTAAATAATATCTACCAGAATTGTATAAAGCGATACCATTTACAGAGTTTATAAGTGTATCTGAATCAGATTTTGTTGCATAGTTTCCATAAAAAATATTATTAGAGTTTTCAAAAATATATCCAGTATTACCTAATGCTACTGATGAAAAATCCCCAGATGAATTACTATAGTTATAGTTGCGTATAAAATAATTATCAGAAATATTATATAAATCACCTGAGTTACAGATAACTACATAATTATAACAATTTGGAGTTAGGTTTAACCAGAAATGAGAATTTGTGATACCACCTTTATATGCTCCATTTTCAATATAACCAATTTTACCACCGCCGTGGTTTAAAATTCTACCATTACCATAATGACCACTTGAACTTATATCAATAGAAATGTTTTTTATTACACCGCCACTTCTATTTTTGATTAAGTTATAAGAACTTGAGTTTGAATAGAAATAGCCTGAAATGTTTTTAATAGTACCCAAGTTATTAATAAAGTGAGCATAGTTTTGACTAAATCCAGACAAACGAACATTTTCAAAATTACCAGTTGCACCAGCTTGAATCATTATTGCACCAAGTGTATCACCCCAACCGTATGACAAATATCTTAAATTTTGAAAATAAATATTTGATATATTCAATGACGCACCAGATTTTACGTCTAATTGTAAATATCTACCACCAAGAGTAATTTGTGATATTTTGTTAGCAGATGAATCATAAAGACCAACGATATTAGTTTTTGTTGTTATATTAGTAACATCATAATTATGTGTTGTTGTATAATTATCTGTCGTTGTATTAAACCTAAAAGTTTTTTCTTTGTTTGTACTATAAGTTAAAAAATCTTCTAATAAGTCCTTTTTAGTAAATTGATTCGTCGTCCAATTTGTACCAGTGATTGATAATTTCAAGCTATCATTTGTACTTTGTGTTGTCGCTAGTGATAATGTCGCATTACCTGTACCATTTTTAACTCTTATACCGTATTTTGCTGCATCATTGAATGATACATTTACATTTCCACTAGAATCAACAAATGAAAACTCTGTACCATCATCTTTGTACGCTTTTGAAATTGTATCTTCTGTCCTAATAGCGATAGGAAGAGCCGTTTTTGCTTTGTCAATAACTGATTGAGGAAGAATCAATTGAGACTTTGAGCCACCTGTTAGAATTTGGAATGTAATACCAGATACTAAATCATTAACGCTTGATAAAGTTAAATTAACATTAGTGATAGTTATTTTAGCATCAGATGTTTTATCAGAGATTATCAACTTATCTGATTTTTTTGTAGTTGCATCAAGGTCTAATGTAATGTTACCTGTGCCTGTAACTTTACCTACGTTAAATTCTCTTGATACTAAATCTGCAAGATTAAGTGTTCCACCATTAAAATTAAGAGTACCGTCTATTATTCCATTTTCATCTACTAATAATGAACCATTAATTTTAGTGACCCCTGAACCATATAAATGCCTATTTAATGTTCCAGAAACTAAAAAAGTACCATTATTAGTAACTGTTTTTTGTATGGCTAAAGGTGAAAAATTAGAAGTAAATGTACCACCCTCATCGATTATCAAATTTGAATTTATAATGCTATTATTAGTATTTTTAACATCTCCAGTAATATGTACCAAACCATTACCTTGACCTACAGATGAGCCAATAGTGTTTCTAAGAGTACCACCTGTTAAGTATAAATGAGAATTGGCTGCCATAGATTCTGAAAAGTTAAAATTGTCAGCACTTGTATACACTTTTGCAGAACCTTGCGTAATTAAATTGCCAACATTTGCTTTTGAACCAATATATACGGTGTTATAAAAATATGTATAAGTATTCGTTGTTACATTTACTGTACCACCGAAAAATTGTAATCTACCATTACCACTAACTAATAAATCATCAGCATTTTCAAACTTAAACCATTTATCACCAGTATTGAAATATTGATTTATAGTCGTCCCACTTTTAACAAGCACATCACCTAATAATGAAATTGTACCTGTTCCTGTTAATTGTTGATTAAAAGTTCCACCAGTAAATACTAAAGAGCCATTGTTAACAACGGCATTTAATATATTATTAGCACTTGCTGTATAAGTAGCACCACTATTGACGGTTACTTTGTTAGCAACTTTTACATTAGAAGATACGCTTCCAGTAATGATTGTGTTTCCAGCACCACTAATTTCATAATTTAATGAACCACCAGTTAATGTTAAATTACCACTATTTGAAATAATGTTTTTTAAATACTCTGCATACGCAGTAAGTGAAGAACCTGCAAAAATATTTATTTTATTATAAAATCCATAAGCAAGTACATTTGTTTCTACAAATTGAATGTATGCCGGTGTACTTGCTGAACCAATATTTGTTGTACCACTACCACCTACGTTTGCATATCGTAAAACAGCTGGCGTTGATGACGTACCACCTATAAAATTTAGAACCCCAGCATTTTGCACTTTTTTATTAGACCCAGGGTTATTTAATCTCAAATTCTCAGGATTAGTTGTTAATGTAGATGTTGCAGGAATTGTAATCGTTGATGTATTTAAAACTATATTATTCTTGATATTCATGTTATCACCGAATGTAAGTTCTGGTTTGTAATAACCTGATAACCCAGAATATGTTATAGTACCATCTAATGTTTTAAAGTTTCCAGTTAAATATATGTTAGCACTTTCATTTCCCAACAATTTCAAAGATAAATTCATACTATCTGTATTTTTTGAATTTATATAAATATAAGAATTAGAGTCTAATTCAATATTTTTATAGGTTCCGGTGGTTTTATTTTTTAAATTTTCAATATCTGTATAAAAATTCGCTCTACTTGCTAAAAACAAAGCAGAATTGATTGTTCCTGTATTTGAAATATATTCTGTACCATTTCCAGAACCGATTTGAACAACACCATTCCCCATTATTGAACCTGTTATTACATTTGAATCACTTAAGGATTTACTTGAATATCCTAAAACATTTAATGTACCACTATTTGCAATTGTATTTTTTATATTTCCTGCATAAAAATTACCTACACCTGTATTAGTTATATTTATTGGTGTATTAAGTGTTGCATACATTTCTGCGTTCATAATACCTGCAACATCAACTTTTGATTGTTGCAAATTTGCGTAATTTCCGACAACTAATGTTGCTCCCTCATTAACAGTCATAGACCCCGCCCCAATCAAACTTTGGTTCAAGGTCACCGTATTCACAGAACTGTTTGAGTTAACCCCAATAGTGAAGTTATCAGAGTTGTTTATTATCGCAGCCTTAGCTCCAGCCGCAGACTGTTTGTCACCAACGGTTGTGTTAATCAAGGTCACCCCACCACCGTTATTTGTGATAAAAGCACCGTCCTCATTCTTTAGACCTGTTATCCTAACATTCTCTATATTCAACCTTGATGCAGCATCAAGTGTAAACATCTTGTGACTATTAGCGTTGATAGTTGAAGTTATCTCATTCGCACCAGATAACTCACCAGTGACATACAAAACACCTTTTACAATCTCTGCAACCCCATTATCAATGAAGTCTTCTGTAACGTTATACACGCTATCAGAACCAGTAGAGATAAAGTGTTTCACAGGCAAATCATCGTTATACTTCGCATAAAGCCTTAATGCATCAACAAGAGTAGTCTTTTCGCTCAAGATGTTTTCATTATACGTATAAGTCAAGCTGTCATAAGTTGAACCGGTTTTTGATAAAGCCAAAGAGCTAGAGTAGTTGTATGTAACAACACGAGTACCCAATGCTTGTGACCAATAGATAGTATCACCGATAGCTGTTGTATACTCTGTTCTTGTTTGGTTAGAACCGCTTGTAGAATACTGTTTCAAGATATTAGGGTCAATATCAATCCTCATACCGTTTGATGCAGCAGCTGCACCTGCCTGCAAAATTTGCAAGGTTACAGACATATTAGGTAAGTCGTTCAACAAGTTTAATCCGGCAATATATATTGTTCCGCTACCGTTCTGTACAATAAACTGGTCAAAGTTCTTTGTCTTGAAATCAACATCAAGATAGTATTTAGTGCTATTTTGTGAGTTCATCTGAGCAAACTTATATGTGTTTCCAACACCGTTAGCAAAATCAAGTGTAAGGTTAGAACCCTCAGCCACAGAAAACTCACCTGCGTTAGTGATATCGTTCCAGATAGCGATAGTAGAGTTACCATCAACAGTGATATGGTAAC
>DABG01000017.1 GCA_002103075.1 Candidatus Gastranaerophilales bacterium HUM_9
GATACCAGATATGAGCATAGATCCGTATGTTGAATATGGAGTTGGTTTACAACGCAGATGGGGTGAAAGATTTACAGGCTTTGGACAAGCAATGATAAGAAACGGCGGAAGAAACGGTGTAATGCTTTCATTCGGATTCAAGTGGCTGATTGGTAAGTAAACACTAATTCAAGACCGTTTCGGAATTCCTGTAAACATGTTCAGAGGGATTCTTCGGTCGTTGCACTCCCTCTGAATGACAGACTGAAATCGTCATTTAGGCGAATTTTCGGTAGGGTGAACGAAGTGAAACCCGTAAGGTTGAGCGAAACCACGCTTTTGCTTGCGGAGCGGGTGCAAAATGCGAAGCAGTTGCACTGTCCGCTCACGCGCCGAATAATTCAAGACAGCGTGTTGTAAGTATTTCTTTATGGCAAGCGTGGAATCCCTGCGAACAAAAAAGACTTTTTCTGGATTACCACGTCGCTCACGTTGTTCACGACTCGTAATGACAGTTTGGTAGATTTGGGGGTTCTACCCCAACAAAACCCTACTGTTTAAACAACGACAACTGGTTATCAGGTAAATTCTCTAACGTTTTCTTTCTCGTAGATAAATCTTTAGAAAAATCTTTTTGTAATTTTAAAATCAAATCTTGAGAGCGTTTAATAACCTTGTCAGGCAACCCAGCCATCTGTGCAACGTGTGTACCGTAGCTCTTACTTGCTCCTCCAGGAACAATTTTTCTTAAAAACTCAATCTTTCCATTGTTTTCAGAAATAGTAATTCTATAATTCTTTATCTGTGGATAAGTTTTTGTCATTACGTTCAACTCGTGGTAATGAGTTGCAAATATACATCTTGCGTTAATTTCAGTCGCAATATATTCAGCTACAGACCAAGCAATAGCAACACCGTCATAAGTGCTTGTTCCACGACCTATCTCATCAATCAAGATTAAACTATTTTTGGTTGCATTATTAAGTATGTATGCTGTTTCTACCATTTCAACCATAAACGTAGATTGACCTAATGACAAGTCATCACTAGCTCCAACCCTTGTAAATATCTTGTCAGCAATGCCCAATCTAACATAATCAGCAGGTACAAATGACCCGATTTGAGCCAAAATTGTAATCAATGCATTTTGTCGCATATATGTTGATTTACCAGCCATATTTGGACCTGTCAAAATCATAAACCTTGTAGTATCTGCATTTATGTCATCAGATAGTTCTAAATCGTTTGCGACGTATGTTCCCAATGGTAAAATCTTTTCTAAAACAGGGTGACGTCCGTTTTTAACAATGAATTCTGAACTTTCTGTAAGTTCTGGTCTTGTGTAATTTGATTCTAATGCTATTACTGCAAAGGATGTTAAAACATCTAGTTTTGCTATGCAATCCGCTGTCTTTTTAACGATGTTTACGAATTCTTGAGCATATTTTCTTAAATCCGTAAACAACTTATACTCAAGTTCAAATGCTTTAGTCTTTGCGTTTAAAACTTCGTCTTCTTGTTTCTTTAGTTCATCAGTTATAAATCTTTCGCCACCCGTCAATGTTTGTTTTCTAACATAATTTGATGGGATTAAGTTTAGGTTAGAGTTTGTAACTTCAATATAGTATCCAAAAACCTTGTTATAGCCTATTTTTAAGTTCTTAATTCCAGTTCTTTCTTTTTCAGAGTTTTCAAAGTTTCTTAACCAATCCTCTGCATTGAACATCAATGAGCGGTAGTAGTCTAGAGTTTCATTAACTCCAGAATTGATTATTCCACCCTCTTTAATTTGGTTAGTCGCATTTTCGTTTATTGTTTTATCAATAATCGATGCAAACTCCATTAAACTAGGAATCTCATCAGATATTTCATCAAAAATATCTAATTCACAATCTCTCATAATCTCATCAAGTCTTGGTAATGATAAAAGCGAATTTTTAAGGCTCAAAAAATCTCTAGGTAGAGCAACCCCACTATTCAACCTTGTTCCAAGTCTTTGGATATCATAGATTTGTTCTAAAATTTCAGTTATTTCATATCGTTTTTCGTTGTTATTGATAAGTTTAAGGACAGATTCTTGTCTAGCTGTGATTTTATCTAGCTCTTTTAATGGCTGACAAATCCAATTTTTTAGCAATCTTGCACCCATATTGGTTTTTGTTCTGTTTATTGCCCAATATAGTGAACCAAACTTGTTTTTATCACGCATTGTTTCTGTTAGTTCAAGGTTTTTGCGTGTTGCAGAATCCATTAAAACATATTCAGAAAGTTCGTATTGCTCAATTCTTTCAATTTGTTTAGGGAATGCTTCTTTTAAGTTTTCCCAAATATATGCAAGAAGTGCTGCAGCAGCTCTGAATCCTAGCTTGCAGGTATCATAGCCGAGCATATCAAGATTGTTTATTTTTAATGCGTTTTTAAGGTTCTCTTTTGCAAAGTTTTCAGAATAAACCTTTGCAGGAATCTTTGAACAGTTATAAATTTCAGTTATTTCGTTTGGTAAATCAATTTTTTCATCTGGCACAATTTGAAAAGGTAGAGCTTTTTGAGCAACAGATGGAGCGATTATTTCAACAGGTTTAACCCTTGCAAGTTCAGAAATAATCATATTTAATGGAGCTTGAGTAACTTTGAATTCGCCTGTGCTGATATCAGAGTATGCAAAACCAAACACACCTTTTTCTTCAAAGATTGAACAGATATAGTTGTTTGAAGTTTGTTCAAGATAATCGTTTTCAATAATTGTTCCAGGGGTGATTACACGTACAACACCTCTTTCTACAATCCCTTTTGCTTCTTTCGGGTCTTGAAGTTGTTCACATACTGCAACCTTGAATCCTTTTTCAATAAGACGTTTAATGTAATTGTCAGCAGCCTTAAATGGTATTCCGGCAAGTGGAACTCTGCCGAGTTTACCTGCATCACGTCCTGTTAGAGTAAGTTCAAGTTCTCTTGACATAGTGTGGGCATCTTCAAAAAAAGTTTCATAAAAATCACCTAGTCTGTACAACAAAATTGTGTCAGGGTGTTCCTGTTTAACCTTAAGATACTGCTGCATTACAGGTGTTGTATCTTCAAGATTAACTTCAAAACTATTAATGTTATTGATTTCTGCCTTTGCCATGTCTATAATTGTAATATAAGAATAAGTCGAGGTGCAATAATTGTATAGATTTTTTAAAAATATTGTTAATACTTTAATAATTATTCTTGCTGTTTTTGGTTGTTTTTCTTTGTATAAGAACCATTCTTTTGAAAACATTGGTGGAGCGATAATGAATTTATTTTCATTAGATAAAGAAAAAACAGTCGAACAAGTTGGAGATTTTTCACAAGTTGATGAAGAATTCAAAATTGATACAGCGGTGAATGTTTTGGGTTATAAGACAGTAGTTGCAAAACATTCAAGCTCTGGTCAAAAAATGATTATTGTTGATTCTGGAAAGAAACGATTGTTGACTAAGAGTGATTTGAAGAACGATAACGTAAAAATTAAACTAGAAGACTTATGTAAAAAATATGCAAAAAATAAAGCTGATGTCGAAAAAATCGAAATAATAGATAGAGGTTATATGACAACTTATGGTCAAAAAGTGCCTTATGTAAAAATAAATGCAAAGATGTCGAAGTTTCCTAATTCTAATTTCACAGGGATAGTTTCTGTAGTAGATGAAGATGCTAATAATCAAAGAATAATTGTTTCATTGAACGATAAAAAACATTATTCACAATTGATTACGACAGAATTTTATAAGAACGTTAAAGATTCAAAACAAAAATAAACGAGGTTAAATAAATGACTCAATTAAAACTCAAACTTGTTCACTTGTATCCATTATTTTTAAACTTATATGGAGATGCTGGAAATATATTGACGCTTAAAAAACGTTGCGAGTGGAGAGGAATTGACCTTGAGATTGAGCATATAAATATTGATGACAAGATAGAAGAAGGTACTGATATTTATTTCATTGGCGGTGGTCAAGATAGACAACAGGTTGAGGTGTCTGAAGAACTACAAAAACACAAATCTATTTTAACAGCAGAATATCATAATGATGCAGTATTCTTAGGTATTTGTGGTGGCTATCAGTTAATGGGAGAATATTATCAACCACATGATGCAAAAAGACTAGAGGGTATAGGATTGTTAGATGCTTACACTGTTGCAGGTTCTACAAGATTTATTGGAAATGTAACCGCAGAGGTTAATTATTTAATGCCAACAACTATTGTCGGATTTGAAAATCATAGTGGTTTAACTTATTTAAACACTGAAAATGGTGATACAAAACCAATGGCAACAATAATGACAGGTAAAGGTAATAATGGTCAAGATAAAACAGAGGGTGCACGTTCAAGAAACGCTTTTGGAACTTACTTGCATGGTTCATTCTTGCCTAAGAATCCTCATTTCGCAGATTATTTAATTAAACTTGCGTTGAGAAAACGTTATAATGATGATATTGAACTTGAACCATTAGACGATTCATTAGAATTCAATGCTCATAATTCTGTTTTGAATAAACAATATTAGTAGTATATTTGATTGATTTTTGTAACAATTTTAAATAAAGTGTAAAGTTTTCACTAAAATTGACGTTTATATCTATATAAGCTTATATGGAGTGTTGTAACTGTGACGTCAACAAGTAGTGTTCAAGATAAAATACAAGTATTTATTAATTCTCACCCTGAATATGAGGGAAGACCTTTATCAGAGATATCTTCTGAATTAGTTTCGGCTGGTGTCTTGACAACGGAAGAACTCGGAACATTGGATTCTACGAGTACCTTTAGTATAGCTAATAAAGCTCCACAAAAAGATGATAATGTGGATAGTTTTGAGCATGCTGAAAATACAAACTCTTTTCAGGCGACAGAAACTACTGAAACGATTATTGAACACGGCAATGAAGTTATCCTTAAGAAAAAAGGTGATGAGCTTGTAGAAAAAGTTATAAAAGAAAAAATCCCTAATTCAGAGGAAGTTAAGACTATTACTATTACTTATTCTAAGGGAAAACCTTTTACTAAAAAAGTTCAGTCTGGTGATGAGGTATTAGAAACTTCTCTTTATACATCAGAAACGCTTGAAAACGGTGAAGAAGTCATTGCTATTAAGACGATGAATGGTGATGGTAAAAGTGTTGAACAAACTATTGCTAAAAATGTTGATGAAAATGGCGATTATACTGATGAGGATTTTGAATACAGAAAGACTTTGTATTTAGAAGATGACGTTACTGGCTCAAACATTAAGGTTAAGGCTGGTAGTGTTAAAGAAGTTGGAAAAACAAAAGATGGTTTAGTTGAAACTGTAAGTGATTCTACGGGTGAACATGTTGTTTCGACTCAATATAATGGCGGAAGTGTTACTAAATACGATGAAGATAAGTTGTATTTCAAGCGTCAAGAAGTGGCAGATAAGGGGAAGATAACTAATTCTGCTGAATATGACGGTAAAGGTAATACGTATGTAACTATTAGAAATGGTGATGGTGCCGGAACTATCACGAAATATTTTAATGATTATATTAAGAAACATGGTTTAGATAAATCAAGACAATTCACAACTGCAGAATTTGAAAAACTTAATAAAAAAGCATTGAGTACTACAGGTTTGCAAGTTGGAAAGAAAGCACTTGTTCCAACTCAGTATAACGCAAATGCACCTATTTTGACAAAAAGAGGTACTACTCAACAAGCTATGAATAAGTATGCTCAATTTGCTTTTGAACAAACAAAAGAAAGATTGGCTAGTTCTACAATTACTGAAACAACACTTAATAAGACTTATTCAAGCTATGTTGAATTAGCAAGAGAACAGTTGACTGTTCAAGGAGTTCATAATCCGTCAAATGAACAAGTGAACAACAGAGCAAATGAATTGATGGCTTTGAATACAAAGAATGGTAAATTGACAGCTTTGAAAAAGGGTGCAAAATTTTCTGTAGTATCAAATCAAGCAAGTGCATCTGATGTTGGAAAATTAAAATCAGCTGGATTAAATCCGACTTTTGATAATAACGCTTTTTATAAAAAGTTCAATAGCTTGAGTTCTCAAGACAGACAAAAAGTTATGAATATAATCAGTGCTTGTAAGGGCATGAAAAACGTTGACAAAGTTAAGGCTATAGTTTATGAAAACACCGGTGTTAATTTGTATGATACAAATCTTACAGTTAACGAGTATGGAACTACTTCTGCTGTAGGTATGAATATGCGAGAAGAATTTAAGCAAAAGATGCCTCTTGAATATTTCTTGACTAAGAGAATGGGGTTAGACTTAAATTCTAAAAGTGGTAGAGAAGTTTACGCAAGATTACGTTTGCTACCACAAGGTGAACTTGATAAGATATCAGCATCACAATTTACACCAGAAGGGGTTCCTAATTTCGGACGTTCTGCAACTGGTTCTATTTCTGTATCAAAGAATGTAACTGCAAAAGATATCATTGGAACTATGCAGACTCAAGGGGTTGAACTAAGAACAGCTGACGAGATTAGAGCAGAACGTTCTAATCCAAGATATCAAGATCGTCAAAGAAAAGAACAAGCAATTTCAATGTTGTACGATTCTGTAAAGAGTGCGTATGATTTGATTAATGATCATTTAGATGAACTTAAATCACATATGATTTCAAACGCTGGAGAAATTTTATTTGAAGATTTAAAAATTTATGGTGTTCCAGATGTTGTAAAACAGTTAGCAAGTTATTTGTCTAACGGTGATGGAACGGTTGAAGGTTTGACCAAATCTATTTATGATAAACGTGATGAATTACAAAGAACTTTATTCCAAATTAACCAACTTAGAAATAGCAAGCATTTTGAAGCTGATTATAAAAAATTAACTGGTCACGATTACAATTCAAAAGATATTCAAGCATATATGGATATGAAATCATCTTTGAAGAATCCTGTGACAAGAACTATAAAGACCCCTAAACAATTAGAACAAATGCAAGAACAAGCAGGCAATATGTTTGTGAAACTTGTTGGTGGTGATAGAGCTAATGAAGCGAAAAAGTTCAAAAAAGTGGGTGAAACAGGTGGTTCTGTACTTGAGATGGCCGCTATGATTTATCTGACAGGTGGAATGGGTGAACTTGGTTATATCAAAAATGCAGGTTCAGCTGCGTTAAAAGCTACTGGTTCTAGAGCATTGGCTACCGGTGTAAGAGGTGCATTGACACTAGGAACTTATACAGCAGGTAGAGAATCATTAAACACTATTGACGATTTAGTTAATGCAGGTGATTTAAAAGAACTTAAAGTTGCTTTAGGTGACAGAGGAATAAAGGTTCTTGAACATACAGGTTCTAGTGCTTTATTTGGTTTTGTCGGGGGTGCAACAGCAGAAAAAGTCTTTACAATGAGTAAAACTGCTCAAAACTTTGTATCAAAAGGATTTTCAAAAATATTTGGAAAAGGTTCTGAAAAAGCTGTTTCAACTTTTGTAGCAGACTCATCATCAACAGCAGGTGCATTTAAACCTAGTGCGGAGCTTGTTGCAGCTGCAGACAAGGCTTTAGGTAAAGGCGCAGAATTAACTGGTTCTCAATTTATGTCAAAGGCTATGATGGGTGCACATTCATTGAATGCGGTTGGTAAAACTGTATCATTGGCACTTGAAACTTTAACATTTAGTGGTGTTGAAATTTCTGAACAAGGGGTAATTGCTTTAGCAAATGAAATTTTCAATGATGAAAGTGAGCTTAAACAAGCTATTGCTAATAATACACTTGAAGATTATATTAAAACAAAGGTTAAGAATGCACCTCAATCTGTTATTAATACTTTGAAAGAACAAGGTATTAATATGCTCATGTTAAAGGCTGTTTCGTTTGCTGTTGGTGCACATGCAGCAAACAATATGGATGGTCAATATGAAACATTAGACAAATCAAAGGTATATAAAACGGAGATTAATGGTGAAACAAAGGTAGTTGTTGAAACCACTAATGGTAAATTGTATTGTAATTCAACTGCAGATGCATTAACGTTTTTAAATCAATCTATGGCTGTTGAAACAATGATGAAATCAGCAGAAACAACAAAACCTGAGAGTGAGTTCGAATGGGCTCAGAAAACTGCGGTTACAGACGAAAATTCAACTGGTTATGTTCATCAAAGTGAGGGCAATTTACCTGTTTATACAAGAGCTAATCTTCCGGAAAATGCAGTTATTATGCCATCAACTAATTTGGTTATTTCGACTGTTACGAATAAACCTATTGGTCGATTAGAGGTTAAACAAAGTCTAGTTGACGAGGCAAGAGCAAAAGGCTTTACTGATGAGCAGATTAAAATGCTTGAGGCAAAAGGCTTAGATGTTAATGCTATTAATGAATATATGAGAATAGGATTAAAACCTGTATCAAAACCAATTGAAACAAGTTTTGATGAAGCAAGATTAGATGCGGTTGCATCAAGTTCTGCTGGGATAAAAGAAAATACTTCACAATATAAGCCTACTTCAAACCCTGCAATTACTAAACGTCCTCAAAAAGAAGTGTTTAGAATTAATGAGGTTCTGACAGATGAAGAATTATCAATAAAAGCTAGCGATATATTAGAAAAAGTTGGCGATAGATATAAGCTAAATAAAAAAGGTGATGAAATTGCTTTTAAATTAGCTGAACAAATCCATAAAGTTGCTCAAGAGGCTGAACCTGATATTGTTAGTACAATAAAGAAAATGGGATTGGCTGACGGCGAAAGATTTAGTTTCAGAAGTAAGAGTGTTCAAAGTTTGCATGACAAAATTCAAAATGCACTTGCTGATTCTATGGAAAAAGGTGGTAGTTTAACGTTTGAACAAGCTCTTGATGATGTTCGTGATGCCGAGGGAATCAGAACAATATTTGAAGCTAAGGATTATACAAACCACCCAGAAGTACAAGAACTTTTACAAAAAGGTGATGAAAAAGGAGCCGTTAGACGTGCTAGTGAACTTCAATCAAATGATACTTTTGAAGCATTGAAGGGATATATTGATTCTGTTGCTGATGGCACAAATGATGTTGAATTATTCAAGATGTCTAATTATATGGGTAAAGATGGTATTCCATATTTCTCAGAAGAACAGTTAATGACATTGAAACATTACGCAGCTTCTAAGGGTGTTAAAATCCCTATCTTTGAACGTGTAACCGTAAAAGAAGAAGTAGATGGTACAAAAACAGTAGAAAAGAACCCTAAAGCTACTACAAAGGTTAGGGGGTCTGGTTATACTGCATTTCAAGCAAACTTTAGAACTAAAAATGGATTTATCTTTGAGGGTCAATGGAGAGGTTCAATAGTTGACCCATTTGCTGAAGCTGAACACGTACCTTATGATATCAGAACGGGTAAAGATATTATTGGAGTTCACACGGAACTTACAAATATTTATAAACCTATCATTGAATCATTAGCCGGAGAGAATAAAATTTCTGATGTTATGTTTGATGAACATACAAATTATTTAACGGAATATTATGAATATTCAAGAAAAACAGAACTCGGTTTTGAAGACGGTAAAAATCCTCCAAAATTCCCAGCGGGATTAGATACGAGATTGCGTGCTGAAAACTTATTGTTGTTGCACGAATATGTTGAAAAGATTAAGAAAGAACCTGAACGTGAAGCAGAATTAAGAGCAGAATATGAATCTAAGTTGGTTCAAAATACTCCTGAAAACACAAAACAATTAAATAAAAGACAGATAGATGATATAGCTGAACATCTTGACCTTTCAAAAGATGGAAAGTATCTTGATTTGGTTTTTGAACAATACGGAAAAGATATTGAAAAATTATTAGATGTTCAGACTACAGAAGAACATATTGAATTGAATAAAGCATTAAATGAAAATTATTCTGAAATCTTAAATAAAATAAACGAATTGACAGAAAGTTCAAACCCAGATATTAGTGCAAAGGCTTCTGAAATTTTGTTTAACAAGGTTCTTCCGTTAGCAGAACGTTATCAACAAATAGCAGCTGTTGTGGATAATAGAGCCTCTGTAAAAGACGGTTATTTTAAAAAAGAAAAGACTTTTGATGAAACTGCATTTAGAGAAACTTTGAAATCTTATACGCAACATAAAACAAACAATATTCCAAGGTTTACGGACAAAGAAATTGATGAACTTGTTGATTTAAGGAAAAAATATCCAGAAGTAGAATCTTTATTAAATCATAAAAAAGGTATCCCATTACAATTAAGACTTGATGAAATTAGATATCTGGTTTCTTATGCAGAAAAGAAACCTGAATTGTATAATGTTGTAATCAACAATTTTGATGAATTAGGATTAGCTTATGCAACTGAAATACTAGAATCAAGAGTTACAGGTGCGAAAGACATAAAGTTCTTAGAAAATATAGCTGGATTAAAAGGAATAAATTTTAGAGGAGAAGAAGCTCCTATGTTTTCTGGAGAAGTTATGTCAAAATTGACATTGCTCCACCAAAAAGATCCAGTACTTGCAGAAAATCTTGTAGAAAGATTTAAGGTTGCAAAAGATCAGAATTTTGTAATGCAAACAATTGCTAAAATTTCACCAAAATCGCATTCAAAAGTTAATGAATTGATAAGTGAAAAAGAAACTCTAGTTGACGGAACTGAACAATATGCACTAAGTTCTGGACAGATTAATATGTTGATGACTATTTATGAGGGTTCACCTGAAATTTCAGAGAAACTTAAAACAATTCTTAAAGATAAAACAATTGATGATAAAACAAAAACTAGTTTTCAAAAACAGTTGATATCTATTTTAAGAGAAACTGGTGTTATAACTTCTAAGGTTGTAAGAGCTGGTAATGGAATTGATACAGCAATAGAAAATTTAAACCATGTTGAAAACCCAACAACACCGGAAGAAAACCTTTTATCAAAAGTTGGTGTTGAGGCAGATTTTGTTATAAAAAAATATGCCGAAAAATATGGTGATAAATCTTTTGCTAAATTTTCAGCTCATACAATTAAATTATTAAGTGAGTTTAATAAAACAAAACACGATAAATCATATACTGATTATGTTGAGGGTTTATTAGAAAATTCTATTGATGAAAATACTGTTTTAGACTTTTTATCTCAAGATGAAGCTGGACAAAAAAATATTATACAAAATTTCGAAAACACTAAAACAAAAATAAAAGACAGATATTTTTATTTACAATCTAGTAATGCCAAATCTCAATTAACAAATAACGATATTATTAAAAATTTAGCTTTAATGGAAATTCATAACCCAGAAAGCTTTGAAAAATTAATTCATTCAAAGGGATTTAAGATGATTCAACAAGGAAGAATGAATGTTAATGTGCTTTCTTCTGTTCGTCCGATGGATAAGGTAGATGATGATTATTTCTATAATTTGTTTGAAGCAAAAGAACAAGATTTTAATGCAAAATATGAATCTAGCACTGCATTAAAAGAATATGATAAAGATATGTTATTCAAAATTATAGATCTTGATCCGGCAAAACAAGACGAAGTGTTGAACTATATTGAAAAAGCTAAAGATCCAAGATTGATGAAGACTTTGATTGAAAAGAGAATAAATAAAATTGTTGAAAAGCAAGAAGAAATTGATTCAACAAATTCTTTTGAAACTCCTGATGCAGCTCAAAAAAGAAAAGAAAATGCTATTGAATTGATTAGAATAGCATCTCGTTCACCAGAAATTATAAATAAAGTATTAAAATTTAATGGTTCAAGCGTAGATGCTTTGACTTCATTTGCTGATACAGAACTATCAGTAAGGTTGACTCCTAGAGAAAAAGAATCTGTTTATGCTTTATTTAATGATGCTCAACAAAAATATAAAAATATATATATTACTGATGTTCAAGCAGCTTTAAAATATTTAGAAAAAAGTCATGATTTTGATTTATTAAAACAATTAACATCTTCAAAGCAAGACTTTAGATATTCATTAATATTAAAATCTGTAACCCAAAATAATGTGGATTTATTAAAAAATGCTTTAAAAAATATTGGAGGAAAGGTTTCTGTTTCTCAATTATCAATGCTAGAAGCAGCAAAAGATTACCCTGAAATGAAAGATTTTAGAAGTGAAGTTGCTCAAGGAATTTTACAAACAATAGATGAAGTTTGTAGAAATTCTAAGACAAATGTTCTTAATAAAATTAAAGGGTTGAAGGATGAATTAAAATTAGAGTTAGATAGAATTAAAAATGATGAAACTCTTTCTATTGAACAAAAAGCTTCTGCTTCGAATAAAGCATTTTCAAATATGTATAGACAAATGTCTATAATTTCAGGTGAAATATATGTAGAAACAGCAAATCGTAAAGGTCTTGTTGAAATCAAACTCAAAGATCCTGCTAAATATGAAAGACTAAAAGAATCAGGAATATTGGATATGGTTGATTCTGGTGAATTAGATTCTAGCATATTAAAACATTTGAATGTTAATTCTGATTTGACTCCAGAAGTTTATGCAGATTTAGAAGCTGTTAAAAATGGTGAATCTATTATTCCAGAATTTAAAACTGGAACGACAATTCCTTATGCATTTTCTAGAACAAAAGTTGGTGATGCAGTTGCTATCGGAGATAAAATGTATATCAATGACGGTAACAATCTAGTTGAATGGAAGATGACAAAAGAGAAGTATTTAGAGTTGTTCCCTCCTGTAAAACGATTTTTGACTCAACAACGTGCTTTAGGAGATTGTTATTTCGTATCATCTCTTACAAATAGTATGTATAATCCACAAGCCCGTGTTGGAATTTATCAATCTTTTGAACAAAATGGAAATGATATTTCTGTAACAATCAAGGATTACAATGAATATGGTGGAACTAAAACATATAAAGATAGCAAAATAGATTTGGATAACCGCAGATTGCACGTTGCGGGGGCAAAGGGTATCCAAATGTATGAACAAACTTATGCAAAAGTAGCATTAAGAGATTTTAGACAGGATACAACTCCAATGACAGATGATAAGGATATAGTTGTTACAATGCAACGTATCCCAGGGGGACAACCATCTAATGCTATGACAGAAATGCATAGTTTAGGTGTTACTGGTTATTATAATGAAGTTCCTAATGATTTTAAAACGGGTTCAATTGGAATTAGAAATATTACTCAAGAAAAGTTGGCAACTCTATTAGATAGATTTAGTAATCAAGATAATACATTGATTGGATTTAATACAAATCCAAAACCTAATGCAAAAGCTGAAAGCACACTTGATTCAAAATATAACCTTGTATCGAGCCATGCTTATATAATACGTGGTTATAATCAAGAAAAGGGTACTGTAATTATCAATAACCCTCACAATAGCGGTACAAATACAGAGGTACCTATTGACGTTCTTGCAAACCATATGAGTATGTTTAATATTTCTGTATTGAATGATGAACCTACTTTATTAAAGGTTTCAAATGATAGCAATTTTGATTCAGTAAAAACCTCCGCCAAAGGTTCTGCTGAGGATTTAACAACAAATGAGTCTGATACTTCAAAAACTCCTGAATTGACTAGAGAATATTTGAGTTCATTAAAAGAAATTTCTTTTGGTGGAGTTATGGAGTCTAACCGTTTTAGTCCAGAAGAAATTGAGAAAGTATTAGAACTATCAAAACAAAATCCTAAATTGGTTAAATATTTAATTGACGCTACAGAAATGGACTATAGTTCATCTTTTAAAAGCGTTGAAGTTACAAGATTTGATTATGATGATATAGTAAGGATTGTTGACTATGCAAAAGAAAATCCTGAACTTATTACAAGATTACTAGAATATCGTGATGAAAGTCCATTTTCTAGAAACTTAACAGCGAGATTTTCGTTTCCTGAAATTAAAGCTATAGCAGATTTGGCAAAAGAAAAACCAGAATTGATTGATACATTATTAGAGTTAAAACATAATGACTCTTCTTATGTGATGAATAGTAATACTATAATTGACATTGCTACAAATGAAAATTTAAGCAAAAATGCTATTACTCAAATAAAATCATTGTCAAATAGAAACTATGGTGGTTGGGATATTGTTAATAATTTGAATAAAAGTAATGTTGAAGAAGCGATAGAAGCTCTTAGAAAATCGTATACTTATGAGGATTTAGCTCCACTTACAAGTGTTCAAAACAAATTCCTTGATGCATTATTGGATCTTACAAAAGATTCACCTATAGCTATTGATGTTTTAACTAGTTCTGGGGTTGCAAAATCTCTACGAGAATTAAAACCAGAACATTACAGTAAAGTTCTTTCTTTTATAGAAAAATTCCCTAATTCTGTTGATAGATTAAATTATATCTTTAGAAGATTGAATTCTGATGAATCAACTGAGATGGAAGAGTTCTTAAGAAGTTCTTCTTATATGGACGAAATGAAACGTAATTCAGCAGGTAAATATCAAAAAGAATTGTTAGAAATGTTCTCTCCAGAAAATTTATCAGACGAATCTATCGAATCATTGTTAAAACTAAGTGCGACTAAAGAAGATTTCTTGAACGCTATTAAAAAAATGTCAAAATCAACTTTTAAATTGGCTTATGAAAGACCTAACCAATATTTGAGTGGTATTGATACAAAATATACAGATCCTGTAAATGGAAAGTTGCCTGAATTGCCTGAGTCTGTTTTGATATCACAAAGAAATCAAATAAAGAAATTCTTTATAGAAAATATGGATTCTTTAGTTAGATTGCTAAAATATGTAGATACAGATACTGTTTCACATATGATGGATAGACGTACCGATTTATTTGAAGAAAATATGGAAAAATTGAACGGTATTTCTGATGAAAATTACGAATTGTTATCAAAAGCACTTCAATGCAAGTCTAGCGTAAGCGGTAAACAGCTTTCTCCAAAAGAAAAAATGCAATTGACTCAAATTATGTTTATCTTGAATGAAGCAAAAATTGATACAAGCAGTTTAAAAGCAGAAGTAGAAAAAGGATCTGTTGATATAAATAATTCTAAAACAACTATTCAAAATGCAGTATTGAAAGCTGCAGGTGTTGA
This sequence comes from Candidatus Gastranaerophilales bacterium HUM_9, assembly GCA_002103075.1. GTDB lineage: Bacteria > Cyanobacteriota > Vampirovibrionia > Gastranaerophilales > Gastranaerophilaceae > UBA2883. The sequence goes on from DABG01000017.1 coordinate 14,992, forward strand.
TGTGACGGATTCTTCAATTTCTACTGAAAAGAAACAATTTAACCCAGAGTATGCTTATCTTGCGTTGATGAATCAATCTGAAACTTTTGAAAACTCAATCGCTGATAAAATAGAAAGAATAACGCCTAAAATGATGGAAAGAATTTCTCTTTTAAGAAATGATAGAGAACTTTTAAGGCAAGAAATTGAACGAAGCGAAACTATGATGGACTATGTTCCTGAATCCATGAGAAAAATAAATATTGAGTTGCTTGATATGGTCAAGAATATAGACAAACATTCAGATGAAGAAATCTTATCGAAAATGTTAGCAACAGTAAATGCAGCTCTTAAATTATCTCAAGAAATCACTGGTAGAAATGGTTTGTTTACTGTTATCAATGCGGCTACAACTGGTAATTTTAAAGAATTTATAAATGATACATCAAATAAATATGGTCAAGCTAATGCAAACACAGCACAAATATTTAAAGATAATGGACTTGATTATAACCAATGGTTAAATCCTAGTGTTGATGATGTGAAATTGAATGTTGCTGGAAAAGATATGTCTATCAGATTATGGGATAGAAACCCTCAAGAAGACTTGTTCATGGGTAATAAAACAACTTGTTGTACAGCAATAGGTACAGGTGGTAACGCAGCTGCAACTCCATTATACTTGTTGAACACATCATATAATGTTGCTATGTTACACGATGCTAAGGGTAACGTTGTTGGTATGTCAAGAGTATTTATGACTAATATTGATGGTAAACCAAGTTTGACAATGGATAATATTGAGTTGAACAATACTTATATAAAAGGAATGTCTAACTCTGAAAGAGCAGAAATTCGTGACGGTTTCTTTGAATATATGAACAGATATGCAGCTAAAATTACTGGTGATAATAATTCGCAAGTATATTTCTACTCAGGCGATATTGGTGACAGGTTTCCAACGATTGACCTTAAACCTACCAAGAAAACTGTTGATTTTATCGGCGATTTTTCTGATGAGCAAGTTTATGTAAACGCAAAAGAATGTTCTTGGATTGATCCTAAGAATTTAAAAGATGTTGGAAAGATTCCTTGGTATATTGTTCCGAGAAAATAATAAATAAGATAAAGATAAAAATGTTAAAATAGCAAAAAATACAGTTTTTATGTTTTAAAGTAGTTACAAATAAAAAAATATATATTATAATAGGTGAAAATGGAAATACATAATAATAACAAAGTTAATAATTTTACAGGAGTAAATAAAATGGACAAAGAGCCTGAAAATTTTCAGGAACAATTGAATACTATGGTAAAGAAATTATCAAAGAATGCAGAATATTATGTTCCTGAATATGGTGATTTTAAGCCTGTAATGGAATTTATCCCAAATTTAGATAAAGAAACTTCTTCAACTGTAGGTAAATATGGTTTGAAGATTTATAAAATGCCAAAACATATTGAACCTGATGAAAAAATGAGATATTTAGAAGCTGCTGCATACATGCCTGCTGGTGATTACAAAGCTGATGCAATCGTTGGTTCTGGTAACAAAGCAGAAATTATTAAACTTCTAAACTCAGAAGAGTTCGCTAAAAATCTTAATTACACATATTCTGAATTATTAGATACCGTAAAGAACTCATAAATTTTTTGACGTAACATTTCTTAATAAAAATGTTTAAAAAAGTCAATTATACATTATATATATACTTTATATATATAACTAGGATATTATAGGAGTAAACCAAATGGTTGCAGAATTAGCAGAATTTGTATCAAGAGTATTACCGTTAACTGTTGGCGATGGAAAGCCGGTTTATAGAATGCCGTTTATAACATCTTCTAATCCAGCGGAAGAATTGAGCCATCTTGTTGCAAACACTCAACAGGTTTATCAATTTAATCCTTATATCACAGAGCCATCTCACGCTATTGATACTAAAGGATAAACGCTAGCACCATTAAAACCATAGCTCCTATTTGCATGGCTGTACTTAAGCCTTGCTGAAACTTGTTGTTGTCGTATTTTGGCGATGACTTTTTTGCTTTTAGTGCTGATTCAAGACGGTCAATACGCTCTGATTCATTGTCGTTGTAGAATTGTGTGTCAAATACAACGTTCTCCAATCTGGCTAATCTATCGTTGTTTGTTTCATCACTAAACGTGTTTTTAAGAAGCCTTTGTTCAAGTAATGATAATTTGTACCTAACTTTTGTTGCACCCCTGTTAAAATAGCTGTCAGTAGGTTCTCTATCCATCATAATATTATCAAAAGATGTTTCTGGATTATCAAAATCATCATAGTTATCATTTCTTGCAAGTGTTCTGTCATCATATATTTTGGATTTAATTCTTTCTACACGAGTGAAGAAATCTTCTTTATCGTAACTTGTATTGAACATCTTTTTTTCTATTGTTGCAAGTCTATTGTGTAATGAACCTGTTTTTTGTTGTTTTAGTCCAAGTCTTTTTTCCACTTCATCTAGAATTGGGTAATCAACAGTGTTATCTAGTGGTGCGACTTCATCAATGCTGTTATCTGATTCAGCAATTGTTGTTTTATCTTCTTTTAAGAGGTTATATTTTGTTGTTTCAAGAACTTTTGCAAGTCGTATTTTAGAAGAACCTTTTTGAACATTTCCATATAAGTATTCTTCAAGACGGCTTAAACGTTTTTCTAGTTTTTCGTCAGGATATTCAATCCCAAGCACTGATGCTTCAACCTTGGTTAAAGTATCTGTCTTTGTCTCAAGTGCTGAAACTCGGCAGATTAGGCAGAACATTATTAGAATTGAAACAAGAAATTTTTTCATCTTTATAACCTCAGCTTCATATTAAAAATGTTTTAGGGGTTTTGCTATAGAAAAATTTATTTTGTTGAGGATAAATTTTTATTTTTTATAATAAGAATATGTTTAATAAGGATAATTTAAGACAAAAAGCGAAAAAGATTAGAAATAAATTAGACATGAAATGTATTAGTTCTAGGATTGTTTCTAATATTAGAAATTTAGAGGTATATAAGAATTCAAAACATGTTATGTTGTTTTATCCTCTTGAAAACGAGGTTGATTTATTAGAGCTATTAAACGACGACAAACAGTTTTATTTGCCAAGGGTAAAAGGTGAAAATTTAGAGGTTTGTCCATACAAGTTAGGCGATAAACTCTTGAAATCAAATTTTAAGGTATTAGAGCCTATAAATGAAGCTGTAGATAAGAACATGCTTGATTTGGTTTTTGTACCTGCTCTGTGTGTTGATAACAAATGCAACCGTTTAGGATATGGAAAAGGTTTTTATGATAGGTTTTTAGATAATTTTGAAGGCGTGTCAATTATTCCTATTTCACAATCACTTATATTCTCAGATATTTGTGCAAACAGGCATGATGTTTGTTGCTCTGGGGTTGTGACGGATTAACGATATGTTTTGTATCGCAAACGAAGAATTTCTGCAAACACAAATTTCGCTGTCTTGGATTATTGTTTCACGCCTTCAAGTCATTCACTTTGTTTTACTTCGTAAAACTATCGTTCATTTTTTCGGCGTTACTTCGGTGTTCCCTCGTTTCACTCGGTCAGCCTACACAAAATCCGCTGTCTTGGATTATTGTTTCACTTACCTCTCATAAAACAATACTTAATTGTTTTATTCGGCAGAGTGCAGTCGCTCATTTTATTTGCTCTGCAAATAGTATTCGCTATGCTCCGTGCTACTTCGAGTTTCGGACTGCGTCCTCACACCCTCTCACAAAACAATACTTAATTGTTTTGTTCGGCAGAGTACAAAATCCGTAAAAAAAAGCCTCTTTTGACAAGAGGCTAAGGAATTTAGTTTATTATTGGTTATTAAGTAGATTGTTTTAATTTTGTTTTTAGTTTTCAGAAACTTTGGTTTAATTAACCTTGAAGACCGAACCCTGAAATTTGGTTTTTGATACCGTTGCCAATTTGTTGAGTACATGCTTGTTCTTCTTGTTGAATTTCTGTCAACTGTGTTTCTAACCTTGTTTTCTTTGCAGTCATTGATTTTTCTTCTTCATTTAATTTCGCTGCAAGTTGTTTTTGAAGTTGCTTTCTTGCGTTTTCATACATTTTTTGTTGAGCAATTATTTGCATATTTTGATTGTCTGCTGTAAACATGCCTGTTCCCATTGCTTGACTCATGCCTGCTCCTGCCATTTGTGCTGCTTGGTTATTTATATAACTCAACTGTTGCAACCCTTGTCCAAAGATTGATGCAGGCATATCTGCCATATCGGCGATTGAAATTGAATCTTGTTGTAAAATTGAAGCGTATTTTGTTAAATCATTTAATTTTTGATTTAATGCTGTCAATTGATAAGTAATATCATTTTCTTGATTTTGTAAATTAATCTTACGAGATAAAAACATTAAGAAACCCATTTTAAACCTACTTTCTGTAACCTTAAACTAATAACTAAATTAACCTATAAATAAACTATTTGTGTTCGATTAACCTTTTCTAAACTCAGTTATCAAAACATTTTCTTTGAGTTATTTTCTATCGACTCATTTGATTAAATGTTTTAATCGTTTTCTTGTTAACCAATTACTTTTCGTATTGAATTTAACCTACTTAAAAATTGTTTGAACTAACCTTGTTTGTCTTTTACATTAACCTTACATTTATATAAAGTTTTTCTTCATTTAAGAATTGATTTTTTTATTCTATCCTGTTACAAAACTTAACATAATTTATTTTATAATTATTTTTGACTTTATAAAAAAAATAACTAAAATATATAATGTAGAGATTATAGATAAGTTCACGGGATAGAAAATGAGATTGATTGAGAAATTGAAAGATTTTGAACAGCAATACGTATTTTTGCGTTGGGTTTCCGGTGGTGAATACGGAAAAATTGAATTTGTAGGGGACGACTTTATTGAATTTACAATCGTTGATGTTGAGTCAATGGAACGTAGAGAAACAATGCTTATTAATGCTCAGTTGATTTTGGAAATCGCATTCGGCGGAGCAGATGTTTCAAGAATAATTGCGGAAGTTTCTTCACAATTATCTTTTGGAGAATAAAACTTTTATAGGGATTTAGGACTTTTTACTCTTCGTTGTAAACCATCTTTTTACGTAATTTCCACTGAACGAGAACCAAGAAAAAGATTATGGTAAACAAGATGTAAGCAACGGCACTCGCTTTTCCAACTTCAAAATATTGAAACGCATACTTGTAAATTGAATAAACCATTACATTAGTACTATTTTCAGGTCCACCTTGTGTCATCATATAGATTAGATCAAACGCCTGAAACGAACTAATAGAAGTTATCACAATTACAAAAAATATGGTTGATGATAAAAGCGGGATTGTAATATTTTTAAAAGTCTGAAAAAAGTTTGCCCCATCAATTTTAGATGACTCCAATAATTCTTGATTGATTGTTGCTAGTCCTGATAAAAATATTATTACGTTATAGCCTATTAACTTCCATACAGAAACAAATATTAAAACGGGCATTGCTAAATGTTTATCATAAAGCCAGTTTAAGTTTGTACTCAAAACTTGGTTTGCAAGTCCAATATTGGGGTCAAATATCCATTGCCAAACAAGTGCCACAACAATCATTGGAGTAATATATGGTATGAATAATGTTGCCTTAAATAATTCTGCACCTTTGATTCTTGTATTGAGTATACAGGCTAAAATTAAAGGAATTATTACCCCTAGAACCGATACGGCAATTGTATATATAAACGTGTTTGAAAGTACTTGTAAAAAATATTTTTCGCTCAAGATTGCCTTGTAGTTTGATAATCCAACAAAGTGGATATCGTTTAATAAATCCCAATCAGCAAAACTTAGGCTAAAAGAACAAATTACAGGGATAATGATAAATACAAATATCCCTAAAAGTGCAGGCGATATGAATAATAGTGCCGTTAATATATTGTTGTTCTTTATTTGAAAATTCTTCATATTTATACTACATTATAACTAAAATATGATTAATGAGGAGAAAATAATGTTTACAACATCAGCATTTGGCAAAAATGATATAAGAGGAATTTATGGTGAAGATATTACAGAAGAAATTTTTTATTATACAGGAAAAGGTTTTGTAAAATATCTTTTAAGCAATATTGATGTTGATATAAAAGATTTGTGGATTACAGTTTGTATGGACGCAAGAACACATTCACCAATGCTTGTTGAGTCATTAATTAAGGGTGTTCGTGATACAGGTGCAAACATTGTAGATTTGGGAATTGCTCCAACTCCATTGGGTTATTATTCAGAGGTGGTTGGTGTTCCTAAAGATATAACAAATGGAAACCCTATATCAGGTGCTTTGATTGTTACTGCAAGCCATAATCCAAGCCAGTATAACGGTTTGAAGATGACTTATAATAAACAATCATTGAATGAAGAACAAATAAAACTTGTTAAGAAATATACAGAAGAAGAATTTGAAGCTAAAACAACTGAAACATCTCAAGGTAGTTGTGTGAAATATGATATAATTCCACAATACCAAGCAGAGATTGAAAAATCTTTCAATGATTTAAAAGGCGATTTGAAAGACATTACAGTTGTTGTAGACAGTGGAAACGGTACAGGTGGAGTTGTTGCTCCAAAATTATATAGAGATTTAGGTTGTAACGTAATAGAATTATTCTCAGAACCAGACGGAAGATTTCCTAATCACCACCCTAACCCAAGTGATCCAAAAAACCTTGAACATATCAAAAAAGCTGTTGTTGAAAACAAGGCTGATTTTGGAATAGCGTTTGACGGTGATAGCGATAGAATCGGGGTTGTTGATTCAAAAGGTGAACAATTAACAGGCGATAAATTATTATTGATTTATGCTTTAGATTTATTAGATACTTGGACAGATAAATCTAAAAAACCTATTGTTGTATCAGAGGTTAAATGTTCACAAGTGCTTTACGACACAATTAATAATAATGGTGGTGAAGCTGTAATGTGCAAGACTGGTCACGGTTATATCAAATCAACTATGAAGGAAAGAGGAGCAATATTAGCAGGTGAAATGAGTGGACATACTTTCTTTAAAGATAGATATTATGGTTTTGATGATGCTGTTTATGCAGGTTTGAGAATTATTGAAATCGTAAATAAACATAAAAATCAAGATAAGAATTTTGTTATAGAAGATATGTTGGGAGCATTTAATAAGGTTTCAACATCACCAGAACTTAGATTACCTTGTCCTAATGAACTTAAGAAACCAGTTCTTGAGGGATTTAAGTCTTATGTAAACAATAATATGGATTGTTTTGGCTGCGATATAAAAGAAATTATTACATTAGATGGTATGAGAATTGTCTTTGATGGGGGATTTGCCTTGATTAGACAAAGTAATACTGAGCCTGTATTTACATTGAGATTTGAGGGTAAAACTGAAAAAGATTGTGATAATTATAGAACAGTTATGGTTAATAAGTTGAATGAACTTATTGAAGAATTAGGAACAGTGCGTTCATAAAACTTATATATATTGCATTTTTTTCAGATATATATTAAAATACCAATAGAAACATTAAGAGGAAAAAATAAAGGGAAATGGCCCAGAGTATTCATTATTTGATATTAATTGCCTTTTTGATATTAGCAAACAGTTTTTTTGTCGCATCAGAATTTGCGATGGTAAGAGTAAGAAAGACCCGTCTTGAACAGTTATCAGGAGAGGGTAATGAAACTGCAAAGATTGCACTTGAATTGACTGAAGACATCAATGGTATGTTGGCAGCAGCACAGTTGGGTATCACAATTGTAAGTGTTGGCTTAGGTTGGGTCGGTGCAAGTACACTTGCTAGAATTTTTACTACAGTAGGTTTACCAGCGTGGTTAGCTATTCCTTTTGCATTCATATTAGTAACATTCTTTGAAGTTCTTTTAGGCGAACAAATTCCTAAATGTGTAGCTCTTCAAAACTCTGAAAAAGCAGCTTTATTGATAGCAAGACCAATGAAATTTATGATGGTTGTATTCAAGCCATTTGTTTGGTTTTTGGCTACTTGTGGCGACAAGATTCTAGAATTGTTTAAGATTGAACGTCAAGAAACAGAGTTTGTTCATACAACAGAAGAATTGGATATGCTTGTTGATGCAAGTTATAATGAGGGAGTTTTGAATGAAACAGAAGCTGAAATGCTTCATAATATGTTTAAGTTCTCTGATTTGACAGCAAAACAGGTTATGATTCCAAGAACTGACATGATGTGTATTGATAAGGAAACAAATTTTGAAGAATTAAAAAAGATTACAATAGAAAACCAATATACACGTTATCCTGTATATGAAGAAAATATTGATAAGATTTTAGGTTTTATCCACGTAAAAGATTTGTATGCACTGTCTGTTAAGGGTGCTGATAATGATGTTAATATTCAGGAACTTTTACGTCCTATTATGTTAATACCAGAAACAATGACTTTGGATAATTTGATTATAGAGTTTAGAAAACGCAAAAGTCAGATTGGTATTGTAGTTGATGAATTTGGTGGAACATCTGGTTTGATTACGTTAGAAGATGTTTTAGAAGAAATCATTGGGGAAGTTCAAGACGAATTTGATGAAGATGAAGAAATTGATATTAAAGAGGTTGCTCCAAACACTTATGTAGCAAATGCTATGATGAGAATTGATGAGATTGCAGAATTCTTTGATATTGAAGAAAACCAATTTGATTTTGAAGATGTTGAAACAATAGGTGGTCTGTTCGTTAAGATATTGGGACGATTGGCACAAGTTGGTGACGTTGTTGAAATCAAAGAACAAGGTTTGAAATTCTCTGTACAAAAAGTTGATGGTGCAAGAATTACAAGACTTGTTATTCATAAAGAAGATGTCCATAAAGATGACGAATGTTGCATGTAGATATGTATTCGCCTTTGCACTGTAAAATTTCTAAACAGTCATTCAGAGCGTGAAATAAATATTTTTTGAAGCAAGCGAAGAATCTCTGCGTACATATTTTGTTGGGGTGGAAACCCCAACCTACAATTTGCAGAACCGTTGATTTATGGATTGCCACACTATCGTTGTCTTGGATTATTGTTTCACGCCTTCAAGTCATTCACTTTGTTTTACTTCGTAAAACTATCGTTCATTTTTTCGGCGTTACTTCGGCGTTCCTTCGTTTTACTCAGTCAGCCTACACAAAATCCGCCGCAATGACGTATCTAAAATCTTCGTGACAGTAGTGGCAGGTCGTGTTCAACGGTTTGATTGAACACGACAAATACCAATAGTTTATTCCAAATTCTCTTTATCTTCTTCTAGAGTTGCTTTGTGGCAATCTGTACCACCAGTTTTTATAAGGTTATATTTATCAGCAATTTTTTTAACATCTTCTGATGTGTGAAATCTAATAAATCTTCTGTGTCGTCGGTATGGGTAATATGATTCAATTCCATCTAGTCCGTAAGAGATTAGTTTTTTTACGAATTTATCTAAGTTTAATGCCCAACAACACGCAGGGTGTGCAAGAACAGCTATTCCACCTGCATTGTGGATAGCTTTTATTAGTTTTTTTATATTTCTTGTTGCGAAAATTCTTATAATATCAAGCTCTGTACCTTTTTTTGTTTTTGCCATAAACTTGTTTAATTCTTTGTTTTCTATGTCAATCCCATATCCTAAAAGGTGCATAAATACGTATCCACACCAGCAATCAAATTCTACACCTTTTAATACAATGTCGTCAGAAAATTGTTTATGACCATCTACTGTGTTATGGTCGCAAATTGCTATTTTTTTATAATTAAGTTGTTTTGCTTCTTCTATGATTTTTTGAAAATCAGCTTTTCCGTCTGAATAATTAGTGTGTATATGTAGATTGACAGAGTCAAAATAATCTTCTTCTTTAAAACTTTTAATTAATTCTTTAATATCTTCCATTTTCTTATTTACAATTAGCTTTTAACGTACTAAAATTATACAATAAGAAGGACGATATGGCTAAGAAAAATATAACAATTTTTGAAATATTTTTACAAGGATTAGGTCTATACTTTTCTAATATAGACAGATTTTTGATATATATGTTGTTCCCAATTCTTGGTCAGTTGGCGGGATTGGTTATTACAGTGTGTTTATTATATTTCTTTGCTAATTATAATACGATGCTTTTAGCGTCACTTCCTATCTTGAAAAATCAAACTTATGCAAATATAACAATTGCGGTTGTTTTGTTCCCAGCGATTATTCTTTGGGTTAAATCGTTTGCTGATTATATGATTGCATATTCTGCTGTTAATTCAATGACTGATAATATGCTTAAATCAGAACGTGTTTACGATTTTCCTGCACATACAAAGATGGTGACAAGACGAGCTTTTGCATATTTTAATTTATGTGTAATGTTTTTAGCACTAATGTTCTTAACTTCAATTCCTATTTTCATGGTATTTGGTTGGATATTGTTAGTTTATTACGCATTTATATTCCAAATATTTATATTTGAACCAGAACTTTCTCCTGGGGATTGTTTTAAGAAAAGTGCTTCTTATGTTTCAGGGAATTTTAAAAGAACATTTTCAATGATAGCTCTTGTTGGTACGTTTACTTATATTATTATTCCTCAGTTGGTTTTGACGTTCTTGACAACAGTTAAAGCAGTTGATTGGTTGAAGAATTTAATTGTTCCATATATTTCTGTACCATCATTAGATTCTGTTAATATGGTTCTTTCAGCAATGGGCATTGCTCAGATTATGCCTAAACAGGTTGCGTTATTCATTGTACAATTCTTGATAATTATTATGGTAATTCAATTATTATTACCTTTACGAGTTATTTGTATGTGTTTATGGTATAAAAATTTCTATAATAATGCAGGAGCGATGAAGAAAATCGATGATAGAATTCTTGATAGAGCAGGTGTACCAACTAAAAAGAAACGAAAGAAATAATGTTTAAATGTAAAAACTGTAACTCAATAGACAAATTTGAATTGATGTTTTCGCCTGATTATAAGGGCAAAAAGAGGTTTTCGTATTCTTATAACGAGAATAATGAAATAGAAATGCTTGTCGATGGTTACACATTTGTTCCTGATTTGATGTTTATGAATCAATTTGCAGTATGCAGATACTGTGGTCAAATCTATATGTGGGAATATGAGGACGGTTATTTAAAGAAAGGCAAATAAATGAGAGCGAATGGAAGAAAAAATAATGAATTAAGACCTGTAAAATTCACAAGAAATTTTACTATACACGCATTAGGTTCTGTGTTGGTTGAATTTGGAAATACAAAAGTAATCACGACAGCTTCTGTTGATTATAAAAAACCAAAATGGATGGAACAAGATGACAATAGAGGCTGGGTAACGGCTGAATATTCATTGTTACCATCTGCAACAAACACTCGTTGTTCAAGAGAAAGAAATAAAGTTTCAGGTAGAACTCATGAAATACAAAGACTTATCGGAAGAAGTCTTAGAGCGTGTGTTGATTTAGAAAAAATGAATAATATCACAATAACAATAGATGCTGATGTAATACAAGCAGATGGTGGAACGAGAACTGCAAGTATTTGTGGAGGTTTTGTAGCATTGAGAGATGCTGTTAATAAACTTTTAGAAAGCGGTGACTTAAAAGAAAACCCTATAATTGAACCAATTGCAGCTATTTCTATTGGTATGATTGGTGATGAAATTAGATTAGATTTAGATTATGAAGAAGATTCTCATGCTAGAGTTGATTCAAATGTTATATTGACTAAAAGTGGAAAAATTGTAGATTTTCAAACAACAGCTGAGGGTGAACCTTATGAAAAATCACAAATGATAGAGTTGTTTGACACTGCAAAAACGGGTATTGATACTATTATAAAAATGTATGAAACTTTATAGTTTTTATAATTTGTGGTATCTTTAAGTGTGATATCTTTAAACTTCTTTGGGGGTAATGTGAAAAAAGTATTTTTGAATTTTGTATATATATTGGTAGCAGTTGTGCTTATGCAAAATATTGTATTAGCACAGACTTTCAAATTTGCACAAGTTACCGATTTGAGATTAAAAGATGATTCTGAAATTTTTGAGAAGATAGTTAAAGATATCAATCATACAAAGGATTTGGAGTTTGTTATTTTTTCAGGTGACAATATAGGAAGGGCGACACCTACTCTTTTAAAAAACTTTTTGATAGGTGCAAGAAAGTTGAATAAACCTTATTATGTTTCGTTAGGAACAAAAGACGTTTCAAAAGTTAATAAGATGACAAAAAAGACATATATTGAAACTGTAAGAAAATATAATTTAAAGCAACCAAAAGAAACAAATTTTGTGTTTAAGAAAAAGAATCTTGTGTTTATTGTTGTCGATGGTAGTAAAGAAATTGTCCCTTCAAACAACGGGTATTATACGCCTGAAACTATTGAATGGGTAGATAAACAACTTTCTAAATATTCTCAAAATAAGGTTATAATTTTGCAATATTATCCTGTTGGAAACAAAACTGATAACGAGTTGTATTATACATATAATTCATTAGAATACTTAAAAATGTTACATAATCATAAAAATGTTTTAGCAGTTGTATCAGGACATTATAGGAAAAATGAAGAAGTTGTGTTTGATGGAATAAATCATATAACTACACCAGAGGCAGTAAATGGTAAATATAAAATCATTGAAATTGATTTAGATACAAACGATATTTTCACAATAGTAAAGGACGTTAAGTAATGGCTATAAAGACAATTATATTTGATTTGGACGGAACATTGTTATATTCATTAGAGGATTTAAAAGATAGTGTTAATTTTGTAATGAAGAAACATGGTTTCAGAGAATATACGATTGATGAAGTAAGGGAAGCGATTGGAAATGGTGTTAGACTGTTGATGGAAAGAATCTTGCCTAAGGATATTGATAAAAACTTGTTTGAAGAGTGTTTAGCTGAATTTAAACAAAACTATTCAAAGAATATGTATAACAAGACAAAGCCTTATGATGGGGTTTTAGACATGTTAAAGGCTTTAAGGGAAGAAGGTTATAAGATTGCAGTTCTGTCAAATAAATTTGATTCAGCAGTGAAGGAATTATCAAATAAGTATTTTGGAGAACTTGTTGACTTGGCAGTTGGGCAAAAAGAGGGTGTAAAAGAAAAACCATCACCATTAGGTATTCAAGAAATTGCAAAAGAATTAGATACTGATGTAGAAACTTGTATTATGGTAGGTGATTCAGAGGTTGATATTCAGACTGCTAATAATGCGGGAATTGATTGTATAAGTGTAACTTGGGGATATAAGAATATAGATTTCTTATATGATAATGGAGCAACAAAATTGGTTTATGCACCAGAAGATATCCTTGAGTTATTGTAGTAGTGAGTGTAACAATCCATAAACCAATAGTTCTGCATGTTAGTGGGATTCTTCGGTCGTTACACTCCCTCTGAATGACAGTCTGGGTGCGTCATTCAGAGCGTGCTGTATATACTCTGTAATGCAAACGTGGAATCCCTATAAAGATGTTATAGAGACCCTGAAACGGTCTTGGATTATTGTTTCACTTACCTCTCATAAAACAATACTTAATTGTTTTATTCGGCAGAGTGCAGTCGCTCATTTAATTTGCTCTGCAAATATTATTCGCTATGCTCCGTGCTACTTCGAGTTTCGGACTATGTCCTCACACCCTCTCACAAAACAATACTTAATTGTTTTGTTCGGCAGAGTACAAAATCCGCAGTTCAGGGTGACTAGGACTAAATAATAACAGTCATTCCGAACTTGTTTCGGAATCCCTACGAACACATAAAATATTCCAACTAGCAAAAATTATTTTCAGCTACGTTTTATAAATAACGATAAAATGGAGTATAATTATGCACATATCAGCGATAAATAGTGTTTCTATGAAAGGAACACAAGATATCAAACCTCAACCTCAAGAAAAACAACAAAAGTTTACAGATAAGTTTCAAACAAAATTAAAAAACTCAGCAGATATGTCTGATTGTATAACTGTTCCAAGAACTATTTTTAAAGGATATTTAGGTATAATGGCAGGTACATCGGCATTAACAGCAGGTTCTTTTGTTAAAAATCCTGCTATGAAAAAAGGTTTGTCATTAACAGGGGTTGCTTTATCAATGTATGGAACTTGGTCGTTTGTAAGACCTTATATTTTGAAAGGCTCTGTACCTACTGTTAATTTGAACGACAAAAAATAGTCACTAAAAAAATTTAAGAATAGATTTAGTTTTTTATACTTCTTGTTTTTACTATTTTGAAACTGGAAGGTATGCTTGAGTGTATGAGTAATCCTCTTTAAAACCAATGTTTCTATACATTTTTAGAGCATTGTAGTTGTCTGTTTCTGTTGTAACATTGATTTCTGTATAGAATTTCAAACCAGCTTCAACTTGTTCTTTAATAGTACCAACAGTGTTTTTTAATAGATGTTGAGAATATCCTTTTCCACGGAATTCTTTGTTGATTGCAACTAATGGTATGTTTGTAATCTTTCCACCTGTAACATTTGCGAATGCAAAACCTACAGGTTTTTCAAGGTGTAACAATACAGAAGTTGCTTCAGGTAAGAACTCGCCATAGATACCTTCTACAATCTTATCTATGATATCTTCAGTTCCTTCCATTGACTTAAATCTTGTATCAAACAAGGCATCAGAAGTGTTTTTGAAGTTTTCGTGAATGATTTTAATAGCCTCTTTTTTATATGAGCTTTTCCAAGTACCTATTCTTAATTGGTATCCAAGATGTGGTGGGGTTACGTTATCAAACACAAGTTTTGAATCTGTGTTGTTGAACATAAATCTAAGTACTGCAAGACCCACAAATTTGAATCCAAAGTGAGCAATATCACCTGCAAAATCAACTTGATTACTCATCATAGGATAGCAGACTACTGATTTTTTCCTGATTTGAGTTGTTCGAGATAAAAATTCTTCAATAAGAAGTTTTCTTTTTGTGATTAAATCTTCATCACCTAGACAGTGGATTAAGTTTAACTCAATTGATTCAGAAATAGCAGTTGTGTAAACAAGAAACGCAGTTGGAAAACCGTTTTCATCAAGCACTAAGCATTGAATAAGTTGTTTTTCAACAGCATCAATAAATTCTTCAAATTCAAGAGGTGGTAGTTCAAACCTGTATTCAGAGATTGCTTTAGAATAAAAATCTTTGTAAAGACCTTTGAATATAAGTGAATTTTCTTTTGTTAAACTATCTACTTTGTAAGTGTTTTGCATTATTAAATATCCTTATTAGCCCATTATAGTGCGTGATGCATCTTTTCTCGTTTCGTATCAAGATATCGTTTATTATATTTGTTGATATCTGATTTTATATTAATTATATCATTTATTTTTAATCCGTAACCCTTTAAACCTATGATTTTTTTAGGATTATTAGTAATCAGATTAAAATTATTAAAGCCTAAATCTCTAATGATTTGAGCACCTGCACCGTAATCTCTCAAATCAACAGGAAAGCCTAGAGATATATTCGCTTGAATAGTGTCTTGACCTTTATCTTGAAGAGCGTAGGCTTTTATTTTATTTACAAGCCCGATTCCACGACCCTCGTGGTTACGCATATAGATAACAGCACCTTTTCCATAATCTTCAATCATCATCAGAGCTTTGTGAAGTTGCTCGTTACAATCGCATCTTAGACTATGAAGAACATCGCCTGTGAAACATTCACTGTGAACTCTAACCATAGGAATTTTATCTGAACCATCGTCTTTTACAACGGCAACGTGTTCATCACCTGTTAGAGTGTTTGTGTAGCCATAGATTTTGAAGTGACCAAATTGGGTTGGCAAATCAGCTACTGCATCTCTTGAGATTATTTTTTCTTGTTGAAGTCTATATGCAATCAAATCTTCAACGGTTATAAACTTGATATTGTGAGCTTTAGCGAACTTCATAAGTTCATCACGGCGAGCCATTGAACCATCATCGTTTAAAATCTCACACATAACACCAGCAGGTCTGTGACCTGATAATCTCGCTAGGTCAACTACTGCTTCTGTGTGACCGGCTCTTTGAAGAACACCGGCTTTTCTAGCAACGCAAGGGAACAAATGCCCTGGACGTCTTAAATCTGATGGTTGAGCATCAGGTGCAATTGCTACTTCGATTGTTTTTGCTCTGTCAAAAGCTGAAATTCCCGTTGTTACGCCGTATTCTTCAGATGCATCAATGCTGAGCGTGAACGCTGTTTTCATTTGTTCAGTATTTTGTTCAACCATTTGAGGAAGTTCTAGTTTTTCAGCTATGTCATCAGAAATTGCAAGACAAACAAGCCCTCTAGCCATTTTTGTCATAAAGTTTATGACATCAGGTGTGGCATATTGTGCTGAGCAAATTAAGTCACCCTCATTTTCTCTTGATGTGTCATCTGCCACTATTAGTGGCTTTCCTTGTTTAAAATCTTCTATGGCTGATTCTATTGAATCAAATTTTATTTCTTCATTTAACATCTATACAAACCCGTTTTCTTCTAAAAAGTTCATTGTTATACTATTATTTTTCGTTGATAAATTTTTTTCAACATATTTAGCTAAAATATCAAATTCAATGTTTACACTATCTTTTGATTTTAGTGTTTTTAATATGGTGTTGTTAAAGGTGTGTGGAATTATAGCAACAGAAACTGTGTTGTTGTTTATGTCTGCAATTGTTAGACTAATTCCATTAATTGTAATTGAACCTTTTTTTACTACATAGTTTTCAAAATTTTTATCAAATTTTACTGATAAATCATAAAATTCGTTTTTGTCTATGATTGATACGATTTCACCAACTGTATCAATATGACCTGTGACTATATGTCCACCTAGTCTAGAGCTAAGAGATAAAGCTCTTTCAAGGTTTACAAAATCTCCTGATTTGAGTTCAGAAAAATTTGTTATTTTAAAGGTCTCTTCTGAAACGTTTGCTGTAAATTCGTCTTTTTTAAGGTTTACTATAGTAAGACAAACTCCATTAACAGCAATACTGTCACCTAGTTTTGCATCTTCTAAAACAGTTTTTGATTTTATTGTGATTGTTGATTTTGTGATAGAAGAAATTTCTCCAATTTCTTCAATAATTCCTGTAAACATGATTGTATTGTAACATAATTTCTTAATATTTAAAAGAATATAGTTGAACTTCTATCAATTGATAGTTATAATTGTAGTATAGCCTTTTTTTTTTAGGGTTTTTAATGGAGTTAAGAATGACAAATTATATAAAAAATAGTTTTTTAGTGCTGCTATTGTTAGTATTACTTAATTGTGCTGCGATTGCAAAGACAGTTACTGTAAAAGATGATATAGGATTTCAACAAGCTCTAAGAAATGATAAAGTTAATTCGATTATTATTAAAACGACAAAATACAATCCAAAGTTGACGTATATAACTGGTTATGATTTTAATAAGGATAGTATTTGGAATAATGGTTATGTTCTAGATAAAAATTTGTCAATTTCAGGGTCAGTAAATCCTTTAGGAGATATGAATGAAACGGCTTTAGCGTTGGTGCTTTATAATACAGTTGATTTAACTAAATATAATTTATCTTTGAAAAATATAAGTGTTAGTAATTTTTCAGAGGAAATAAATTTTAATGATGCTCCTTTTTTTATGGTTGGAGTTGGTCATAAATTAACGTTGAATAATGCCTCGCTTCAAACGTATCTATCAGATAATTTTCATGGGAATATGATAGAGAATAAGGGCATTATTGATTTATATTCTGCTAGGCTTATAGGATTTAATGAAGCTCAAACTAAAGATGAAAGACTATATAACATTAAAAATAATGGTACAGTTAATTTTAAATCAGGTAAAAACATTGTTTATAATGGGATAACTGCTGATGATGGCAAAGGTACAACAAATATATCAGGTGGGAAAGTTATATTTGATTGTGATGCAGGATTGAAACAAGAAACTGTAAAAATATCGAAAGGTATGATAAATATTAATCCAGAGAATGTAGAGGTTAATAACTTTATAAATAATGCAAAAAATGGAATAGTATTTACTTATGATGAAATGGAGCAAGATGAAACTTTAGGTAAAGAGTTTTTTACTAAGAACTCTCTTAGTGATGTCACTCTTAGAAACACTAATATATCAGGAAAAGGTTCTATTCGAATAGAAGCAAATGTTGTTGTTGATGATAGTTCTAATATTTCTCAAACAATATATTTACCATCACTTGTAAAATTAACAAGAGAAAGCGTTACTACAAAAGTTCTGATGTTCTATTATAATGTTTATGATAAGAAAGGAAATCTGGTTGGTGCGGATAAGCGTTCTGATGAATTAGTAAATTATGATAAAAATAAATATGTATTTAAGCAAGTTCTTATAACAGAAGATGAGAGTGGTAAAAAATACGATATTCCTTTGAAAAAAGTGGAGTACGTTGAAAAAACTTTTACAACTACAAAAAGAAACCGAGCAAATTCTTTGACATCAAATGCTGATAATATAAAAGGAGTCGTAAACAATAATGCAGTTCTTAATCTTACAGGAGGAACAATTACAAAGAAAATTGTCGGCAAAGGTCAAACTAATATTGTAGGAGAAGTTAAAAATGAATCTAAATTTGAAAATTCATTTCTCGCAATAGATACAACTGCATCATTTATCACTAATGCAAATTTGATAAAACGAGGAACTAATATATTTAATAATGGCGAAATACATTTAACAGGTGGAAGTTTTATTGTCGGATTGATGGGTCGAGGCGATTTATATATTGATGGTAATGTTGGAAATAAATCAAAACTTGATGAGGGTTCTCTTGTTATTAGTGAAAAAGCTAACTTTGTTACAAATGCTTCGAAACTAGGATATTATTTTCCAGAACAAGAAGGTGAAGAAGTATATGGTATAAGAACTCTTGCTAATAAGGGTACATTAATTCTTACGGGTGGTTCATTGACTACTGTTTATGCTGTTTCAAATACAGGTAAAATTGATGATTGTGACGTTACAAAAGGACTAGTATATATTAGTGGGAAAGTAAAGTTTTTACCATTTACTTATCTTGGTTATGACGATGATTATAATGAGGTTCAAAAAATATATACACCAAAAGTTTATCAATGGATAGACATTTCTAAAAAAGGTAATTTAACAGCTAATGCTGATACATTAAAAGGAAATGTTGTAAATATAGGAAATTTGAATTTGAATGGTGGCATTTTGGATATTGATTATTCTGACACAAGGGATTTTGCTGTTCAAAACCAAAATAAAATGAATGTTACAACTACAATGATACAATCTGATATAGATAATTTCGGAACATTAAATATAAAAGATTCTATAATTGGTACAACTGATGATGAAACTTCTGTTTCTACAAATGATTCGGAATTGATTTGGAATACAAAAACCTTGAACATATCTTCATCAAAAAATAATCAAACTGTATTTTCAAATATACAAGGCTTGACTTTATTAAATACTGCATCAAGTGATATTAGTCTTAATGGTAAAAAATATAAATCATTGGTTGGAAAAGCTACTTTTACAGGAAATATATTGTTTAAATTAAATAATGCAACTGGGAATGGTGGAGTTATCGCAAATATTTTAAATGGTACAAATTATATTCCTGTTGTTATTATGATAGGTAAAAATATTGGTGATAATGATGCTTTAAGATCTGAATTTAATTCAAATACTGCAATAAATGGTGGAACAATTTATAATGAGGGCAATTTTACAGTAAAACAGTATAGATTTGATAACAATTCTGCCAATTTAGGTGGTGCGATTTATAATGAATCTGGCACATTTAATTTATCCAATAGTGTATTTAATAATAATACGGCTGAAATGTCTGGTGGTGCGATATATAACAATTACGAACGATACAATCCTGATAATTCTAAAAAACTTTTTGATAGATTTAATGTATCAAATTCTACATTTAATAAAAATGTCGCAAAATCCTTTGGCGGAGCTATTAATAACTATGGTGTAATGACAATTAAAAATAGTGTATTTAACGAAAACCAAGCTGAATATGGTGGCGGGGTCTCAAACAGTGCAGATATGACAATATCTAATTCTGTTTTTGGAAGTAATAAATATACTTATTATTATCATATATCTTCGTTAAACGGTGAAACTAACCCTGATGTTACAGTGGAAAGATTAGCTAATACTGCAACTTATGGTGCAGGGTTCTATAATTCAGGCATTGCCGAAGTTACAAAATCAACGTTTTTAAATAATGATGCAACTAAAAACGGTGGAGGTATTTATAACGGTTTTGTTTTAGATGTCCTTTATTCAGATTTTCATAATAATACAGCCAAAGAAAATGGTGGTGCTATATATTCTGTAGATACAAGTAATTCTGAATATGGAAATTCACCATCTTCTATTACTATATATAAATCTAATTTTTATACAAATTCTGCCAAAGAAAATGGGGGTGCTGTTTATTTAGATAAAAGTAGTAATACTACAGAAGCAAAAGAAAATATTATAGACTCATCTATTTTCGGTACACCTTATCAATTGGGTAATACAGCTAATAATGGTGGTGCAATTTATAATAGTGAATATTCAAAAACTAAAATTAATGCCTCTTCTTTCTTGAATAATAAGGCTTCAGATAAAGGTGGAGATATTTATAACGCTGGTGTTATGACTATCTCAAATTCTTATTTTGGTGATTTTGGTTCTACAATAAAAAATGGTTATTATGTTTATTCAAAAGGTGGATTAAAGAGGGTAACATCAGTATCTAAAATAGATAAAAATCTAAATGAAAACTTGGATTATACTTATGGTCAAAAAATTGAAAAAGCGATTTCTGGTGGAACTATTTATAATTCTGGTACAGGTGATTTAACCATTAAGAAATCAACTTTTAAAAACGCAGTTGCTGTAAAGGGTGGAGCTATTTATAATGACGGTAAAACGACTGTAACGGGATCTACTTTTACTAATAATTCAGCATATGCATCTGGTGGTGAAAATAAAAATGGTGGAGCTATTTATAATGGTGGTAATTTAACTGTAAGTAATACTAAATTCGATAAAAATAGTGCAAATAATAATGGTGGTGCTATTTATGTTGCAGAAAGTACAACGACAAATATTGCAAATTCAACATTTACGAATAACTCTGCAACGAATGGTGGTGCTATTTATGTAGGACAAGATAGTAGCGTTACTATAACAGATTCTAATTTTACTAATAATACTGCTACAAATAATGGTGGTGCTATTTATATGGACAAAAATAGTACAGTTACTATAAATGCTATAAAAGCGAATGTAACCTTTAGTGGAAATAAAGCTGGCGATAATTCAAATTCTATTTATATGGATAATAATTCAACCCTTAATCTTATTGCTAATAATAAACGTAAGATAACAATTAAGGATAATATAGAAGTAGCCGATAATACAGCAAAAATAGGAATCAAAACAATCGGTTCAGGAGTGGTAACGATTGTAAATGAGTCAGCTCTATCAGATAATATTGTGACTTTAGAGAATAACTCAAGAACAAGCTTACAAAATTCAAAAGTTGGAGTTACAACATTTAAAAGTTTAGAAGTAAACGGTACATCAAGAGTATCAATAGACGCAAGCTTAAAATCAGGACAGGCAGATAAGATACAGGCAGAAACAGTTAGTGGTGATGGTAGAGTTGTCGCTAATTCTATCAATATTATTTCAAACAGTAAAACCCCTGTAGATATAAATGTTGGTAAAGACTCTGTGATATCTAGCGTAACAACAAACAAGGCAGAAAGTGCAGAAGCTACATACAAACTTAAATCATACTACGACGAAAACGGTATGTTGAGAGTTTTAGCTTATGGTCAAAAAGCAAAACCAGCTGCTGTTTCTGCCCCTGTTGCAGCCCAAATCGGTGGCTACCTCGCTCAGATAAACTCTTACGACCAAGCATTCATGAATATGGATATGAATATGCTTGTTCCTCAATCTGAACGTGATAGAGAATGTAACTGTCATTCTGATTCTCGTCATTCTGACCATCATTGCGAGGAACGAAGCAATGAAAGTCCAAAATGTTCAGAATCCCCTCAAACATGTAAGGGAACAACCCAAGACCGT
>DABG01000008.1 GCA_002103075.1 Candidatus Gastranaerophilales bacterium HUM_9
TTCTTGTTTGATTGCGTTACGTTCAGTTTCTAAAGCTGCGATATCAGAATCGTATTTTCTATCTTTATTATCGATTTTCTTCATATCAGCTTCATACTTAGCTTCTGCTTTCTTAACAGCTGTTGTATCTGTTACTTCTTGTAAGCCTGTATTAGTTGCAACGCTTGTTTCAAAGATATTAAAATCATTGTCTGATTCAACAGCGAAAGTATCATCTTTTCTTGCTTGAACTAGTGTTACATCTCCTGATTTAATCAAGTTTGTAATTACTTCTTGAACATTTGCTGGTGGATTTGCAGGATCTGCATCAAATGCGTCTGCACACAATTGTGCATAATCAAATGTTGCAGTTTTTACATTGTTAATAGTTAATGTACCATTAGGTACTTTTTGCAATGTTGCTGTGTTTCCAGCAGTCAATGCTGTTTGTGTATAATAATCTTGTGTGCCATCATTATAAACACGGTATGTTCTATTTGCTGTCAAACCTTCATATTTACCGCCAGCTGCAACTTCTTGAGCTGTTGGTGTAATTGTTCCAACACTTGTAAAGTTACCTTCATCAGCTTTAACGCCTGTTGAACCACTATAAACAGTTCCTTTGAAGTCGATTGCATAACCAGCTTTCAAGAAATCTGAATAGTTGTTAATATCGCTGTATGTAACTGAACCATCTGTTGAAAGTACTTGATATTGTACTTTTGTTTTTTCCAATGCTTCTAAATAAGTGTTATACACTTGATCTGACTCATTAGCCATTTGTAATTTTTCTGCTTCTAATTTTGCAGCTTTGTACTCAATTTGGTGCATTCTGGTTGTTAAATTGAGTAGCCTTGCTTGTGATGATGCTAAACCCATAGTATTACTCCTTTTTTCCTATTTGCGAAGTTCCTAATCATTCTTCGCAATTCCTTGTTATTCATGACGGCAATATTTTTTCAATCTTTAGGATTTTTAATGGGTTTGTTACATTTATTTACAATTATATTATTCTATTGAGGTAACCCCCGTGATAATGCTCTTTTATAGAGATAAACATACTTTCTAAAATGTTCATTATTGATTGTTTTGTATTATATGCAATGTGCGGTGTAATAATAACGTTATCAAATTCCATGAGCTTATCTGTAATAATAACGTTTTCCAAGCATGTTTCAGAAGCATTTTTTACAGTTGTCACAATTTCTTCGTTATCGTATTTTAAATATTCACATTCTAAAACATCAAGTGCAGCACCTTTTACTTTCCCTGATTTAATGTTTTTATATAAAGCACCGGTATCTATAAGTTCTCCTCTAGAAGTATTTATTATATATACACCCTGTTTCATCTTTTTAAATTTTTCTTCAGATAACAAATGATAAAATTCTAAAATATATGGTATATGCAACGTTATTATATCTGATTTTGAGATAAGTTCATCAAAATCGACATATTCAACGAATCCATTTATATTTTCATTAACCTTTAAGTCATGGGCGTATATCTTTAAATTGAATTTGTTAGCAAGTTCACAAACTGCACTACCTATAGACCCCGTTCCAACGACACCAAGTGAAAGTTTAGACAAATTTTCACCCTCATATTTTGAATAATCTATTTTTCTATTTTTTACATCGTTTGATGCTAACATGACTTTTCTTGTCAAAGTAATAATCATGCCAATCGTATATTGTGCAACAGAGGATTTGCCGTAATATGGAGTGTTGATTACAGCGATATTATTCTTTTTACAATAATCAAGATTAATATGGTTATAACCAGTTGAGCGTGTTGCAATAACTTGTAAATTCTTAAATTGTGATAATATTTCAGGTGTCAATTCTGAATTTATAAATACGCTTAAGATAACTGTATCTTCTTTTTGGGAGTCAGTTAAATGAATTTTGTCTGATAATGGTTCGTTGAAAAACTCTATTTCTAAATCTGTCGGGGTGTTTTCTTTGAAATATTCTTTTTCTGTATCTCGAAAATCAAACATTAACATCTTCATTACTTAAACTCTCCTTTTAAAAGCAGAATACAGAGGTTTAATAAAAACTTCTATTAACCAATAAGCTAATAATTTTTTTTATAAATTATACTTTTGTCTAATGATATTGGATAACTTCAAGAATATATTAAAAATATAGAAAGGAGTTATCAATGCGTAACGAAATAATGATAAGAGAACCTGATTTATATTTTGAAAGCCTACATAACGAATTAAATAATTTTTTAAGAGATACAATGCTGGCTCCAATGTTTTCAAACCCTCTAACACTAAAAAAAGAAGCCGTTTGGCGTCCATCAATAGAAGTTAAACAAACAGAACACGAATATAAAGTAAAGGTGCAACTTCCAGGGGTAAAAAAAGAAGATATAGACATTGAATTGGATAATGAATTCATGACTGTGACTGCTGAAATCGAAGAAGAAAAAGAGGAAAAAGAAGAAAAAGAAAAGAACGAAAAATATCACACATGCGAATTTAGATATGGAAAATACAAACGTACAATCTCTTTTGATCAACCAATTAAACAAGATGAAGCAAAAGCAGAATATAAAAACGGCGTTTTGAAAATAATTATTCCAAAACAACATGCCGAAAATATAAAACAAGCAAAACGATTGGAGATTGAATAGATATATTTGTATTTTAGGTGAATTAAAATATAGAAAGGACAAGTAAACCTCATTAAATCTAAAATATAAATATCAATTTGTCAGATTGTTTTGTAGTGCCGTATGAGTTCTTTAACTCGTTATAATACGGTGAGAGTGGCTAATATAGCCACTCTCTTTTATATAAAAAAAAAATTTTTAAAATTATCCCTTGAAAATTCATATTAAAGTTATAGAATAAACTTGATTTAGATTTATTGAGAGGAGATAATAAAATGTCAAATGAACAAATCGACAATAGAGATTGTGTCGCTCCTTCTGACGTAGCACACGGTTTCTCAGAAAAAGTAATGCCAGCTAAGGCTAATTTTAGAAAAACAAAAATGTTTGCTCTTGCAATTGCTGCTGGTGCATTCATTGCTTACGGTGCACAAGCTAGTTTAACAGTTACAACTGGCGTTGAAGTTTGGGGTATTGCTAAACTTATCGGTGCATTAATTTTCGCAACAGGACTTGTAATGGTTGTTCTTACAGGTGCAGAATTATTTACAGGTAACGTTATGATGATGTTCTCTGTAATTGAAAAGAAAATTTCTTGGTTGAAACTATTCAGAAGTTGGTCAATCGTTTACGTTGGTAACTTCGTTGGTTCAATCTTGTTAGCAACATTAGTTTTCTATGGTGCTTTATGCCACAATGCACATGATGCACTTGGTGTTAATACTTTGATGAACGCTTATGGTAAAGTTAACCTATCATTCACAGAAGCACTATGCCGTGGCATTTTGTGTAACTGGTTAGTTTGTTTAGCTGTTTGGATGGCTACAAGCTCAAAGAGAGTAATTGGTAAGATTTTTGCAATCTTGTTCCCAATCGCAACATTCGTTGCTTCAGGATATGAACACAGTATTGCGAATATGTACTTCATACCAAGCGGTATCTTTATGAAATCAGTTCCACACGTTGTAGCTCTTTCTGGTCTTACAGCTGACCAATTGTCTACACTTTCATGGCATTCATTCTTTGTACACAACTTGCTACCTGTTACTATCGGTAACATCATTGGTGCATTAGTATTTGTTGTACTATTGTTCTGGATTGCGTACTTGAGAGAAGATCATTTAGAAGAAAACAAATAGTCTTATAAGATTAACTTTTTTTAAGGGGACGTAACTGTCCCCTTTATTTATTGTTTTTGCCGAGATA
Organism: Candidatus Gastranaerophilales bacterium HUM_9; assembly: GCA_002103075.1. Classification (GTDB taxonomy): domain Bacteria; phylum Cyanobacteriota; class Vampirovibrionia; order Gastranaerophilales; family Gastranaerophilaceae; genus UBA2883. Next base: position 3,811 of record DABG01000008.1, read on the forward strand.
TAATATTAGAATAAAATATTGATTAAGAGTTATGAAAAAGTTTTTATTACTTACACTAGCATTTATACAAACACTTTCTATGTGTTATGCAGCAGACGAGATTGTTTTGGATTTATCAAACACCTCTTCAAACACTTCTGTTGCAATCGTTGAACCTGAAAAAAAATTATATTCAGATATAGAAAAAAAAGATATTGTAGAAGAAAGTTATAAAAATGACACATCTTCATTAGATAATGCAAAAGAAGAAAATTCTAATTTTCTAATAAATAATGCACTTACAAGAGGTATGTCAAAAATTTACCACTTGGAAGCTGAAAGAACAGATGTAACAAAAGGATTATTACAAAATTACACAACAAAGAAATTTGAGCATGGTCCATTTGAACAACTTAGCACTTGGGCAGCTTATCAAGGTGCATTTGATTCAACTATTCCACAAAGAGGTAAGGGTTATACAACTTACACTCCATCTTTGATTAATATATTTTTAGATGGCACATTTAGAGGCGGCAAAGAAAGTTTCAGAATAATGGTTGACCCAACTCCACAACATAATCGTGGTTTTATGCAACAGTTCTTGCAAGATGCTTTTATTCAAACAAAACGTATCCCACATCATACTGTTATGCTAGGTAACTCTCGTGTAGGCGTTGGTATTGAAGGTACATCGGCTCCTTATACTTTACCACTTGTAAACCGTTCACAAGCAGCAAGAAACCTTTCTAACGTTCGTAAATTCGGTTTACGTGTAAAAGGTGATTATAGATTAGTTGATTACGATTTCGGTGGTTACTCATCAGATACTTTCTTTAAAGAATTTTTCCCAGGGGCTGAATTTAATGGTTGGCTAAACATTAAACCACTAGGAATGACTAATGGAAAATACGGTAAATTAACTACTGGTGGCGGTATATCAGCAGGTCATAAGTATACAAATTATTTTGTATCAGGTTTGTACGCTGGTTATGAATACAAACGTTTCTGGGCAAAATTTGAATATATGCACGGCAACGGTTCAAATGCACAATCTGGACCAACATTAACAAAAGCAAGCGGTTTGTTTGCGACTTTTGGTTACAAAATAACACCTAAATTAGAACTTGTTGCTAGATATGACAGTTATGACCCTGATGAAAAAATTAAACATAATTATTCTAGGGAATACACTGCTGGGATTAATTATTATATCAAAGGTCAATCTTTAAAGTTGATGCTTAACTATGTTTATTGCCAACATCAAGATACAACAGACTCTCATCAAATTTTAGTAGGCACGCAAGTTTTGTTGTAGGATAAAATATGGCGTCATTGCGAAAATTTGCAACGCAAATTTGTGGCAATCCATAAACAAACGGTTCTGCGTACATAAAAAGACTTTTTCTGGATTACCACGTCACTCCGTTGCCTTGGATTATTCGGGCGTGCTAAACACTGTATTCACTTTTAAATTCTTACGAATTTAGCCGTTCATTCTGTGTTTTACGCTCTTACGGGTTGGGTCACTTTGAGACACGGCACCTCCTCTCACAAAACAATACTTAATTGT
>DABG01000003.1 GCA_002103075.1 Candidatus Gastranaerophilales bacterium HUM_9
TATTGCACCCTCATTATATATAGCTCCACCATTAATAGCCTTATTTGATGTGAACTTAGAAGTTAATATACCGCCTTTATTTGTGATATTGTCTTGTGGCTCCGTTCCTGCTTTTACCAAGATATCTGATTGGATAATACCGTTGTTAGCATTATACAAAGCTCCACCGTTTTCTGTGGCTGTGTTGTTTGTATAACTAGAGCCGGTTGTGGTTAAGTTCCCTGAATTGTAGATGGCTCCGCCGTTTACTTGTGCAACGTTATTAGTAAAGGTTGAACTTGAAACACCTAACTTGCCTGAATTATAAACACCAGCACCATTTTGTGCTTCATTACTATTTTTTGTCCTTATAACTCCTTTTTTAACAAGATTAGCTTTACCAACAGTTGATTTATTTAAAGTCATATCGCCGTTATTATAAACAGCTCCGCCATCAACTTGAACAAGATTATTAGTAAAGGTTGAACTAATCACAGTCAAACTTGCATCAGAACCATTATTATAAATTCCAGCTCCATTCAATGCCGAATTATTTACAAAGTTTGAACTTTTAACGCCCATAACACCAGCATTATAAATAGCACCACCAAACTGTTCTGCATAGTTTCCAACAAATTTTGATGATGTAACTCCACCAGCTACAGCACCTTTTGAATAACTAACCATTGAACCAGAATTATATATAGCTCCACCATTCAAATTTGCAGAGTTTGCTGTATAACTAGAACCAGAAACAATTAAACTGTTTTCGTTAAACACAGCTCCACCATTATCTGCCGTATTATAGTTATAAAGAGATTTGCTATCTGTCATAATTCCATTATTATAAATAGCACCACCTAAAACAGCATTATTATAATAGAATTTTGATGCTGAAACAGATGTTTTATTATTATCAACAGAACCAACGTTATAAATAGCACCACCATTGATTTCTGCGACATTACCAGAAGTTTTATCATTAGCAGAACCAAATGTTGATTTTAGAATATTTACATAACCACTCTCAACAAATACCGCACCACCGTTACTTGCACTATTTTTCAAGAACGTATTAGAAGTGATACTAGTAGAAGATTTTCCTTGTGAATCAATATATATAGCACCACCGTTTTCTGCAACGTTATTATAAAATCTATTTGTAGTTAATTTTAAAATACCTGATGAATAAATGGCACCACCATTAACAGCCTGATTATAAACTGTATTATTCAAACCAAACTGAGCGTACTGTAATGTCAAACTACCATCATTATAAATAGCACCACCATTTTTTGAAGAGAAATTACCAATTAATTGTGCGTACTTTTTACTTGTTCCTTTCAATGTTACAGAACCAGAATACGCACCATTAACAAGGTTTCTAATTGCTGAACCATTTCCCTCTGTTTCGTTATCAACAAAATTAACAGAAGTCAAAGTAACTTTACCACCTTTATTGATAATCGCACCATCAAAGCCTTGCATAGTAATACTACTAATTATAAGAGCTTGTTTTGATGGCAAAATATTACTAGTTCCTGCTAATGTAATACCGCTTATTTCATTTGCAGTAGATAAAACAGCAGAATTTTTACCTTTTATAGTAAACTTGGCAGATTGAACATAAACATCTTTCAAGATATTTTCTTCACTATCAACACCATAATTATTAATCACCATATTTTGAGACAATATATAAGTATTTGATTTAGTATTATTTACTGCTAACACGAATGGGTTATTTTCAAAAGATTCATTATTCTCAATAATCAATGTTCCATGCAAACCTAATCTCAAATAATAATTATATCCATCACGATCTTGTCCCAACAATATTGAACCATTTGTAGCACCAACCAAATCAATAAAATCAGAAGTTTCACAATTGATATTTAATAATTTAAACTTCATAGTTTGATAGCCTGTTTCAATTCCAATAAAATTGATATTATTAATGTCCAAAACAAGTTTATTACCATTTATATTTTCATCATAAATATTGCCCAACACAAATTTATCAGCTGTTTTATCATTAAAATTAATATCAAAAGTAAACTCTGTATCTTTTAATATATTAAGAGTTTCAGTATAAATCGTTGATACATTATTATCTGCAATATTTAATTTACCGCCACCTAAATTAACTTCATTCAAATAACTAGAGTCAGAACCCAAATCACCATTCAAAACCAATTTAACTTCGCCAGAACTATTTCTTGAATTATTTATATTCAAAACAAGTTTATTCGGATTATCAACTCTTATACCTGAACTCAACTCAATTTTTGAGCCATTATCTGTGTATAAATTAAGATTTTTAAGTCCATCACCAGTTATATGAACGTCAACATAATCATTTCCACCGATACTATTATTAAATACTGTTGAACTACCGCCAGTAGCCGATATAGCCACATCACCAACACTATAAATTGCACTACCAGCTGATGAAGCAGAATTAACTTTAACATTTTCTAATTCTACCTCTACATTTGAACTAGTAGAATTTATCAACACACCGTTTCCAGTAACATTAGTATTAAACTTGACAGAGTTCAAATACAAACCCTTAGAATTTTGTCCTAATTCAAACCCTTTATAATCGCCCAAATCAATAGTTGATATATTATCACCGTCAATCGAACCTGTAACAGTTAGCTTGCCATAAGTTTGTCCCAAATCCCTTGCCACTGATTGAACCATACTAGCGTCAGTTGTTTTATAAGTTTTTTCATCAAATGCTGCTAATTTATTAAATATAGAAAGAGTATATTCATCAGTATAACTGTATTTGATATCTGTATTAACATCTAACTTCAAACCGTTTTTTTCATCATTCAAAATTATTCCATATTTTGTAGATGTATCAGTAATTTTTGTTTGAGAGTCAGTCCAAGAAATTTCATTAAAGTCAAATTCACCGTCTTCATAAGTAATAACATTGTCTGTATGCACAGAATATTCTTCTAATTGACTAAGAGCCTTATCAGACAATTGTAAAACACCCTGATTTGTGATTATAACCTCTGTAAAATTAGGAACATCATCTTTTGAGCCAACAATATTAAACTCATCAATCAAAAGAGAAGTTCCTCTAAAATTATTAACGGTTATTTTATCAGAGTTAATAGTATCAATATTCAAATCAATCTTAAATAAAACATTGCCAGACACAGTCAAATCATTAAAAATATAATTTTCGCACTGACCATTTTCAAAGTCAAAACTAGTGTTTAAAACAGATAAACTTGTTGACCCATCAGCAAACGTATCTTGATTAAAAGTTAAATTCGCATTATTTAAAATAACATTAGCATTCTTGAAAGCACCGTCAATTATAGATGTACCTGTCAAATTAACATCAAATGAAGTTGTACCAACGACATTACCCTCTAAATAAACGTTATTCAAGTTCAAAACAGCATTGCTATCTTTTACAGTAATCAAAGTATCATTACCAGTCAATTTTACTGTATCCAATGTTAAATTAGAATTTTGACCTAATTCAAAACCATCATAAACAGAATATCCATCATCAGAAGTTAAACTAATAGTAGAATACTCCCCATCAACTTTAACCCCTTTTACAAGCAATGTTTTAACGGTTTCACCCAAATCATCTGATACATAATAAGTCATAACATTATCAGTCACAAACGATTTGTCAAGGCTTGTTCCAGTTTCATTAACTACATCTGTTGTATTAACAAGTTTTAAAGTATCACCCATAGAAGTTGTGATACTGTCATTCACTGTATCTTTATAAATAACAAGTTCTTTTGCATTATCTGACAATCTAAGTCCATAAATATCACCATTTCTTGAAACCGTTTTATTATAAACTTTTGACCAATCAGTACTTGCAGTTATTTCATCATAAACTTCTGATGAATGATTTGAAACATCATAAATATATTTGTCTAAATATGATTTTGCTCTATCCGTCAAAGCAAGTTTTAAATTATTAGAAGTCGTATTCAAAATAGTTATAGATGCTGATATATCACCAGCCTTAACAAGTTCTTCAACCGTTCCGTCTAAAATATTTATATTATTCAAATAAATTACACCTGATGAAGAACGGCTTGCTATATTAAACTTATCAGAACTCAAAGTTTTTAAATCAACATCAATATTCAAATATGGAGTTGCACCATTTTCAGAGGTTATAGATAAAACGCTATATTCTATTGTTGATTTATCTAAACAATTCAACATTCCACCATTTAAAATAATATTTGAACTCTCAAATGTATCTGCTAAGAAATTTAATGCACCACTATTTAAATAAAAATCTGCACCATTAACTTTTCCGTTCAATGTAGTATAACTATCATCTGATGAGCCATTCATATAAATACTGTAAGGAATGCCATTTAAACCTGTTGCAATGATATCTCCATCTATATAAGCATCTTTTAAATATATAGTTCCAGCAGAATTTCTAACATTAATCAAGTAATTATCATTGCCAGTCAATTTCATTCTATCAATTGTTAAAACTGAATTATCAATTAAATCAAAACCAGTATAAACTTCATCGCCAGAAGTAAAATTAATAACTGAATTTTCATCTATACCTTTCAAGGTAAGTTTTCCATAAACAGTTAATACATCATCTGAAGCAATATACTCATTACAATTTTTTGTTGCCGCAAACAATTTCTCTTCTGTAGTTTGCAAATTACTCAAAAGTTTTAAGGCATCGCCCATAACTTGCGTTGATTCTTTTGGATCTTCTTCTATTTTATTGATAATATATGATATACCCTTTACATTAATCATTTGAGAAGTAGACTCGTCAAAAACCTCACCATTCAACAATTCAAAATGCCCATAAGTTATTGTTTCTACAACATTTTGGTACAATTTTGTATCAAAAGTTATTGAAGTCGGAACCTCAACATTTTCATAAACTTCACCTTTTGAAATAATAAACTTATTTTCTAATTTCTCAACATTACCATTTGCATCAATTCTAATAATATTATCAAAATCACACGCCAAATCAATTTTATCTGAATCCAACACTCTCAAAGTAAATTCTGTTGTTGGCAAAGTGTCATAATTAAATTTAATACAATCTAAGAACAATGTACCAGAAGAATTTACACCATCAGTAATAGTAAAGGTATCACAAATACTGTTCCCGTCAGCCTCTGTAATAATATCTATATTAAATTTTACACCATCAGCTATATTTGCAGAATTTATGTGATAACTAACTGCTCTATCATCTTGTAAATCAATCAAACCACTAACTAAGTTCAAATGAGTATTTTGGAACGTATCCGCACCAAAAGTCAACGTAACATCATGCAACTCAAAATTCTTAGTAGATACATAACTATTAAATCTGGCAGAAGAAGTTGAATCACCTTGAACTAGAATAGAATAACCGTTCATACCATAAATAGCATCATCAAAAATAAGTTTTGAATTATCTGTAATATCAAAAGTAAGTTTTGCTTCGGCATTAGCAACATAAATAGCTCTTCTATCAACTACAGAATCAGAACCATTTTGAATATAGTTTCCAGAGAACTTCATTTCATAACCATTATTAGCAATTATATCTAATGATGATTTTGTATAAATTGCACCTGCATAAGCAACACTATTTGAATTGTTTACAATCGCATAGTTGTTTGTAAATGAAGAATTGATAATTGTATTTATAACTCCATTGTTATAAATCGCTCCACCAATAGCGTGTGAACTATCAGTTACACCATTATTATCAAATGTACCAGTAATTATATCAATAGTACCGTTATTATAAATCGCTCCACCGCTAACTTTTGCTTTATTGTTAGAAAAATCAGCATTAATAGTATTAATTTTATTGTTATTATAAATCGCTCCACCACTAGACATATCACCTGTAGAAGAGTTTGAATCAAAACTTGAATGCACTATTTTATCAATAGTGCCATTATTATAAATCGCACCACCCTTTGACATATCACCTGTAGTAGTATTTGAATCATACGTCCCTGAAACAGCTGAAATTGTACCGGTATTATAAACTGCACCACCGTGTTGTACACTATTATTACGTCTAAAATCTGCGTCTAATTTTCCAACTGTTGCTATATTAGAAACAGCACCACCAAATTTTTTAGAAGTATTGTTTATAAATTCTGCATTTTCAAAATTAGCCTGAGCAACTCCGCTGGAGATATTTACAACAGAACCACTTTTGTCTGAAACTGCGTTTATAAATTTGATATCTTTTATGTTTAATTCGCTTTGAGAAGCAAGTTCAAACCCCGAATGGGAAACCAAATCAACAGTTGATTTATTACCATCTTCTTCTTTGCCGACCAAATTCATTTCGCCATAAGTTTCACCCAAACCTGATTTTGCTTCATAAACATCTGTACTGTCTTCTGATTTAAAAGTTTTTGCAGAATTTGTTTTATATTGGTTCAACAAACTTAATCTATCACCAGTGTATTCAACAGCTTGTGTGAATTCACCTGTCCAAATAGTGTTTCCATTAAATCTTAAAGCTAAAGAGTTTGACTCAACAACAATATTACCGTAATTTTTACCTATCTCATAACTTTCAAAAACAGCATCATTAAACCCCAAAGTTGTTGGAATTACTAATCCACTAACTCTTTGAACTTCTCCAAGATAATATAAAGCACTTGATATTTCAGGGTTTATAACCAACTTTAAATTAGAACCAGCGGTCAAAATTTCTTTTGAAAACTCTGTAAATACAGAGTTTTCTGTCACTTCTGAACCATTATATGTTAAAAACAATTTATCAATATAAATGGTCGCATTTGAATCAGAATTAATAACTCTTATATAATCAGAACTGTTTTGAGTAAGATTATTATAATCTAAATTAATTTCAAAATTAGTTAAATTCTTTCCATCAGATGCCAAAGAATAAAAACTGTATGTAGTTGGAGTTTTACCAGCGAAACTAACTGTACCGCCATTTAAATGAACCGTTGAAGATGAAAAAGTTTGTCCTAAAAATCCTATGTTTCCACCTTCAAAATATACATCAGCATTTTTAACTAATGAATTAAATTGAACAGAACCTGTATTATCAGAGCTTTGTACTTTTATTTGATAACCATTTTTACCACTAATATTATCGTCAAAAACAAAACTACCATTGTTCAATGTTGACAATGTCAAAACTGTTTGACTATCATTATCAGAATTAACATAAATAGCATTATAATCTTTTGCTTCACCTGATTTTTGAGTATAGTTTCCAGAAAAAACAGAATTATAATTATCTGCAACCAAGTTCAAATCAGAATTTGTATAAATCGCACCACCTAAAGCATTTCCATCTGTTGATGAAATAGCATAATTACCTAAAAAGCTACTATTTTTAATTCCATTTGTTATTTGTCCATGGTTATAAATTGCACCACCAAATGCATCAGCTGTAGTTGTTGAGAAAGAAGAATTTACACTATTATTATTAAATTCGCCTGTAATACTCTTTATAGTAGAATTTGCCTCGTTATAAATCGCACCACCAAATGAACCAATAGTATAAACATAGTTATTATTAAAATCTGCAACAATATCACCTATTGACCCTACATTATAAATAGCACCACCATAACCATTTGAAGTTGTACTTCTTGCATAGTTTCTTATGAATTCTACATTATTTATTTCTAATAATGTACCATCATTATAAATCGCACCACCAAAAGATTTTTCACCCATTGAATAAGCATAGTTTCCAATAAATGTAGTATCAGATAATCCCATTTCACCTAAATTATAAATCGCACCACCATAAACTATTGATGTGTTATGTCTTGAATAGTTTCCAATAAAAGAACCACTAACATTTGTTATTACAGAATTTTCATCATTATACAAAGCCCCACCATTTACTGAATAGTTTGCTTCAAAATCTGAGTTTATATTGTTTATAGAACCTTTGTTATATAACGCTCCACCGTTTTCTTCTGCACTGTTTCCAATAAAAATAGAGCTTATTTCGCCTAATGAACCCTCATTATAAATAGCTCCACCTGATGAAGTTGCACTATTTTGTATAAACCCTGATTTAATATTATAATTTTCATTACTTGAATTATAAATTGCACCACCATTTTCAGAAGAAAAACTATCAAATAATAACGACAAAACATTATCAGTTAATTCTTCAAGCCTTGAATCAGCCATAGAATCAGAACTATAACCTAAATAACTGTCACTTACAGGTAAACCTATCTTTAGTCCAGAGTTTTGACTAACCCAGTTTATATAAGAGTATTTTGAATTGAGGTAATCTGCGTTGATTGATATTTGATAATATTTTGGAGTTAATGTACCATTAACATATTCATAAACAGAGTAATCAGCAAAATTACTATCTATTATTTCATTTGCCGTATATATAGAACTAGCTTGAGTTGTCGGCTCATCTGCAAGCGTTACAGAATTCATACAAGTTCCAGCAAACAAAGACATAGAAAAAATTAAAGGCAACGCAAAGCGACAGCCTTCTTTCAAACGAGATAAGCCGGCGAAATACAGTTCAGAAAGATTATCTTTCTTTCTCATTAAATAGTCCTCATGCCTGTAAATCTACTCTATATACTCCAAGCCTATTAATCCAAAACATAACTCATAGTAATACTTATATTTTAACTTATAACAACCTTTTTTTCAACTTATATTAAAAGAAAAACCTCAAAATAGCTTAAGTTCTAACCATATCTAGAGATTACAATGTAAACATTTGTTACGTACAATTCAAGCTATACAAATACTTTAGTCCATTGAGAGTGAAATTTTCATCAACGATATCAATTTTGGTTTTTAAATAACTTTGAATAAAACCTGCGTCGCCACCTGTTAAAATAATTTTAGGTTTATTGGACAATCCATTCAAAAACTCCTTTGAACATTTTTCTATCATACCGTCAATCATTGAAGCTGTACCATTAATTACACCTGATAAAATTGCTTCTTGTGTATTTTTACCAATATTTGTTTCAATATTTTTCAAACTCAATTCAGGAAGTGCAGATGTATAAGAACTAATTGCTTGAAGCTGATTTTTTAAACCTAAAGCAATTATTCCGCCTAAAAATTTGCCCTCATTATTTACCACATCTAATGTAATTGCAGAGCCACAGTCAATCACAATCACTGATTGGTTAAACTTATTATAAGCGTATGCACCGTTTATAAGCCTATCTACACCCAATTTTTCTGGATAATCAACACCTAATTTTATAGGTAATTTTGAATTAAAAGATATGATAACTGTTTCTATACCGTAAATTTTACGCAAAACAGCCGTTATCTTGTCCTCAAATCCTTTAACAACAGAACCAATAACAGCTCCTGTTATCTTTACATCAGGAATATTTTCAGACAAAACTTCTTCTAGTCCGTCCTCTAAATCTTTCGACAAAATCCAAAACTTCTTCACAAGACTATCTTTATATAGTCCAATATTTGTGCGTGTATTACCTATATCAAATGTTAATATCATAGAATAATCCTACTACTTCAATAAGATTATTCTACAATAAACATCAATTTAGTGTCTATGCGTAGTGTGCACCGTTATCTCTGTCACCAGCAGAATGTTTAAATGCTACATTATCTGGGTTTGGCATTGTCCAAATTCCACCTGGATGCATGTCAAACTTGCTTTTTTTAGTATCTTCTTTGTCGTCTGTGAATGAAAAAGAATAATCAAATCCTGACGATTTTACATTTGAACTTGATACGTTAGATGCTCCATCAAAATTCATATTATATCCTCCATGAGTTTTTATCTTTGTATATACATATATAAAGTATATACTTAAGAGATAATTGCCTAATTTTTAAAAATTATTACAATTTTGTAACATGTTACTTCATGATTTTTGATAAAACACGTTGTTTGACTTCATCAACATAACCAATTTTAAATACTAGACTTAAACCAATATATGAAATTGATAGAACTATACAAACTGCAATTATCTTTATAATTTCTAAGAAGAAATCAGGTAAAACTAAATAGCTTGCGATAGCTTTTGCAGTAACAAAAGACAAACCTAATGATACAACACCTATCAATATCATCTTAGCAAGATTTACAAACAAATCTTTATAATCAAGTTTAACTTTTTTATTTATCAACAAACCTAATCCTACTGCATTATAGAGAGTTACAAGCGAGGTTGAAAGGGTAATACCACCGATTTGCCAACCCAACAAAGTTATAAATATATAATTAAAAACAACCTTTAAAGCGATTGAAGAACCTGCAATATAGAAAGGAGTTCTTGCATCATCAAAAGCATAATATACACGAGTGATTGAATCTCTGAATACGTAAGGTAAAATTGAAACAGACAAATATAATAATGCTTCAAACACCATAACTGAACTATTATAATCGAATTCACCACGTTCAAAAACTAGCCTTACACAATCCATACCGACAGTCATAATGCCGATAATAATAGGGATAGCGACATAGAATAACAAGCCTACACCCTTATTAAAATAAGCTCTAATTCCGTCCATATCCTTTTGAGCAACAAGTCTTGTAAATAATGGAAACAACGGTACTAAAAACGCAGTTACTAAAATTCCCACTGGGAATTGGAAAATTCTATTTGCATAACCCAATGCTGTCCACGCACCGTTTTTCAAAGAAGAAGTAAAGAACATATCTATATAAATATGTAATTGTCCGATTGTAGAACTCAATATTGCTGGAAAAACTAATTCTATCAAGGTTTTTAGTTCAGGATTGTGTCTGAAACAGAAGTTTGGTTTAAATCTAAACCCAATCTTTTTAATCTGAGGGAATTGTAATAAGAACTGTCCAATAGCACCTAAAGTTGTTGCATAAGCTAGTATCATACAATTTTTATCTTCCCTAAACAATGAAACCACACAAACGCCAAGAATAATAACAAGACTCATCACAATAGGTGAAAAATTAGGAAGCATGAATTTTTTATAAGTAATCAATAATCCATAATAAATACCGACAATACCACCTACAATAAAGACTGGAGTCATTATTCTCAAATGAGTAACTGCGAGTGCAATCATGCCAGAAGTTCCACCATTTATGATTATTTCCATAACTTGTGGAGCAAAGATATAAAACAAAACACCTAAAGCTGTGAAAAATAAAACACTTGCCATTAAAAACGTGTTATACAATTTGTTCACAAATTCTGAAGGCTTTTCATCAAGGTTTGGAATAAGTTTTGAAAAAACTGCAACCGTTGCACTATGCAAAGGACCACCTACACCACCTAACAATAATATTGCAAAAGATGGTATTTGATAAGCGTAAAAGTAAGCATCTGATTGCCAAGTTGTACCATAATATTTTGCAGTAACAACATCTCGAATAAACCCTATGAGTTTACTTAAGATTGTGACTAACGCTATCATCCACGCAGCTTTTAGTATACTTGAACCTTCTGTCTTTTCCATAGGTCTATTATATCACGATTAAACAATTTGATTATTTTTTTGATATAATTGATTAAAAAATGGAGATATAAAAATGAAAGATGAACTACTTTCTATCCTAGAAAAAAATAGCAGAATAGACTTTAATGAACTTGCTGTGTTATTAGGTACACCAGAGGAAGAAGTACTTAAAACAATAGAAGAACTTGAAAAAGAAGGAATAATCTCAGGTTATCATACTCTTATAAATTGGGAAAAAACAAATATTGAAAAAGTAACTGCATTGATTGAGGTTAAGGTTACACTTCAACGAGGCAAAGGGTTTGATAATATAGCAGAAAGAATTTATAACTATCCTGAGGTTAAAGCAGTTTATCTAATCTCAGGTGGGTATGATTTACTAGTTATCTTAGAAGAAAAAACACTTAAAGAAATCGCAAGTTTTGTATCAAGCAAACTTTCAAACCTAGATGGAGTACTTAGTACAGCCACACACTTTGTACTTAAAAAATACAAAGATCACGGAACTATTTTGAACAAAAAATCAACTGATGAAAGAGAGATTATAACACCATGAGGAACTTTCTTTCTGACAAAGTAATAAATATTAAACCGTCAGGTATTCGCAAATTTTTCGATATAGTAACAGAAATGAAAGATGCTATATCATTGGGTGTTGGAGAGCCTGACTTTGATACACCTTGGCATATTAGAGATGAAGGGATTTATTCGCTTGAACGTGGAAAAACTTTTTATACCTCTAATTCTGGTTTAAAAGATTTAAGAGATGAAATTTCTAACTATATTTCAAGAACTCAAGGTGTAAAATACGACTCAAATTCTGAAGTTATTGTCACTGTAGGTGGCTCTGAAGCAATCGATATTGGATTAAGAGCCGTTATAAATGATGGTGACGAGGTCATAATTCCTCAACCGTCTTATGTTTCTTATGAACCTTGTGCAATTTTAGCAGGTGCAAAACCTGTAGTAATTGACCTTAAAGCAGAAAACGAATTTAGATTAACTCCAGAAGAATTGGAAAACGCAATCACATCAAAGACAAAGGTTTTAATACTACCTTATCCTAACAATCCTACGGGTGCGATTATGGAAGAAAATGACCTTAAAAAGATTGCTCAAATAATTATCAAAAACGATATTCTAGTTATGTCTGATGAGATTTATTCAGCATTAACATACAAAGAAAAACACGTTTCAATCACTGCGATTGAGGGAATGAAAGAACGCACAATTTTAATTAACGGATTTTCAAAAGCATACGCTATGACAGGTTGGAGATTAGGTTATGCTTGTGGACCAAAAGAAATTATCAAACAGATGACAAAAATTCACCAGTTTGCAATAATGTGTGCACCTACAACGAGTCAATATGCAGCAGTTGAAGCACTAAAAAATGGCGATAAAGATGTTGAAGAAATGAGAGTTTCTTATAACCAACGCAGAAGATTTTTGATGGATTCTATTAAAAAAATGGGATTAGAATGCTTTGAACCATTTGGAGCATTTTACATATTTCCTTGCATAAAAGAGTTTGGAATGACAAGTGAAGAATTTGCGACAAGATTTTTACAAGAAGAAAAAGTTGCAGTTGTTCCAGGAACTGCGTTTGGTGACTGTGGCGAAGGGTTTATCAGAATATCTTACGCATACTCGCTTGAAACACTAAAGATTGCCTTTGAACGACTTGAGAAATTTGTTACAAGATTGAGAAATGAATAACACAACCGACATTTAATCTATCTTATACCATTGGACCACCGTATTTTTCATACAACGTCATTACATTTTCTTGTAAAAGCATTTTATCTTTCAATAAACTTTTTAAAATGTTTTTAATTTTTATTACACATTTACAAATACGCAAATTAATTTAACACATTAGACAAAAAGAGGTAATTATATTAAAATAACTTTGCAGGGTAAAAGATGCCTTTCGAAACAGAAATCACCAACAAGTAAATTACTTAGAACTCGGGTTGGTTTCCCGACTAGAAAACGGATTGCGAGCAGAGGGCGGAATATTTTGAATTAAACAGAATTGATTTAATTCAAAATATGCAGACCCGTTTAACGCGAGCAACCAAGCAAAGGTCACTATGAATGATATCAATTTAGCATTATTTTTAATCTTTTTGATTTTATTTATATCAAAAAGTGGCACCTACAATAAAAAGTAAGCACCACTTAGAACTCTACAAGGTATCTGGCTAGTCTGACAAACTGCCACCCTGCTATACTTATTATTTACTATATACCCAAATTTGTCAAGAGTATAACACAACACCACTATCTTGGATTTTGCGAAGTCTTACTCTTTCTTGCGTACTTTGTATTCTTCTTTGCAAACTGTTTTGGTGCTTGATTAAATGCAGTCTGTACACGTTTAACACTGTATACTTCTGGCATTGCCTGTAAACTGTTCATAACAGCTTTTAATGTAGTAATATTATCTAGCTCTATACCTAATTCGATTATTCCAAGTTTGTTATTTCTTGACTTAACATTAGCAAACACAATGTTCGTATTGTTATCAGAAACAGCAGTAATAATATCTTTTAAAAGACCTTGTTTTTCAGCTGTTTCAATTCTTATACTTGTTGTATATTTTCTATCAGTAGAAACCTCTGACCACTTGATATCCAACAAACGTTCTGGTTCAATATCGTTCAAAGTCTTACAATCTAATCTATGAATAGTAACCCCTTTTGAACGTGTAACAACCCCAACAATTGGCTCTCCAGGGATTGGCGAACAACAACGTGCAAATGAATACAACATTCCCTCTAAGCCAACAATATCTTTTTTCTTTGAATACTTATGTTCGTGTTTTAGTTTTGGCTCTTGTGATTTTTCCTGTGGTTTTAGTTTATTAACAATCTTGTTAATAGTCGTTTCACCATATCCAAGTGCCGCAAACAAATCATCAACAGAAACATAGTTCATTAATTTTGCAACACGTTCCATTTCGCCGTTTTTCATATATTCATCAAAAACAGCCTTAGTAAGCTCGTGTTCAATAGTTGATTTACCAAGCTCAATATGATCTTCTCTTTTATTCTTCTTAAACCATTGACGAATTTTTGAAGAGGCTTGTTTTGTAACAACAAAGTTCAACCAACCCAACTTAGGTGCTGAAACTTTTGAAGTCAAAATTTCAACAATATCACCATTTTTCAATTTAGAATCAAGTTGTGCAATTCTACCATTAATTAACGCACCAACAGTTTTATGTCCAACGTCAGAGTGAATTCTATATGCAAAATCCAACGGTGTAGCATCTTTTGGCAAGTCCAAAACGTCACCATTTGGAGTAAACGCAAATACTTGGTCTGAAAACAAATCCAACTTAACTGAATTTACATAATCTTCTGCATCAGAACTATCATTATTGTATTCAACCAATTTTCTCATCCAAGAGAATTGAACATCACTAGCAGAATCAGCTTTTTGCGAACCTTTCTCTTTATATCTCCAATGTGCAGCAACCCCGTATTCAGCGATTTCGTGCATTTGCCATGTTCTAATCTGAACCTCTAACGGTTTCTTATTTGGACCAATTACAGATGTATGTAAAGACTGATACATATTACCTTTTGGCATCGCAATATAGTCCTTAAATCGTCCAGGAATTGGTTTAAATTGTGAATGAATTAGACCTAAAACCTCATAACATTCTTTTTCTGTATCAACAATTACACGAACCGCAGTGATGTCGTATAAATCGTGAAATGCAACATTCTGCCTACGCATCTTGTTATAAATACTATAATAATGTTTTGCACGACCAGTAATCTGTGCATTGATACCATTTTTCTTTACATCTTTTGAAATATGTTCAATCAAAAGTTGAACTGTAGACTCCCTTTCAGCCTTTTTCTGAGAAACAAGTTTTGCAATCTCATAATACTTATCAGGGTGAAGATATTTCAAAGACAAATCTTCTAATTCCGCCTTAATCTTACCTACCCCTAAACGATTAGCAAGCGGTGCAAAGATATCAAGAGTTTCTTGAGCAATTCTTTGTTGTTTTGCCGGTGCCATATAATTAAGGGTACGCATATTATGTAGACGGTCAGCCAATTTCAAGAAAATTACTCTAGCATCGTTTGCCATCGCAATAAACAATCGTCTAAAGTTTTCTGCCTGACGCTCTTCTTTTGATTTGAATTTCAATTTACCTAGTTTTGTAACCGCTTGAACCAAACCCAAAACATCATCACCAAACAACTCTCTAATTTCTTCTGGAGTTGTATCAGTATCCTCTAATATATCGTGCAAGAACCCTGCAATAAGAGTATGAGTATCTGCTCTTAAATCAATCAATATCTTCACAACTTCAACAGGGTGGATAATATATGGTTCTTCTGAAACTCTATACTGGTTTTGATGAAGTCTTTGTGCAAACAAAAACGCTTTTTCTATTAAAGCTAAATCTTCTTCTGAACGATGTTGTTCTATTAATTTTTCTCTTATATCATCATATAAACTTAATTGACTTTCCATAATATATATAATAACGATTATATCAACTTTTTTCAAGTATTTATTTTCATGCAAAAAAATATTTTCAGATGCATTATAACAATATGCTAGTATCAAGTATAGGGTTCAACCCAACACCTATTCAGCCAACAACAAAATATAACAAGGTTTCAACACATCAGAACTCATTCCAATCAAAGATTGGAGAGTTTCCGAGTTACTATTGTCCCAACATCACTTTTGGACATTCTATTTCTGAGTCCATAAATTTTGAAAATGATTTTTATAATACATCAAACGATATCATTAACAATCATCTTGATAAAATGGAATTGACAAAAGATTTAACCAAATCCCAACAACAAAGTTTTAAGAAAAACTTATTTTCAACAGACAAACCAACTCTATTAAATTTCTTTATGGATACAAAACCTAGCGTTCTTTTAGCAGGTGAGTTTCCTTATTTTAAAAACAACGACAAATATAGCTTTGTAAGAAGAACTCTTAAAACTCCAACTAGAACATCTATTGTGGAAAGTCCAAACATTTTTATACTCAACAAAGAACTAACAAAACAAACCATTGATGAAAATAAAGAACTCTATACAAAACGTATGGATTTAGAGCCTGATACACCAACTGATGAAATCTACGAAAATTTAATTGGAGAAAATAGCCCACTAAAACAACAACATGGATACGATGATATAATTGGTATCACACTAGGGTTTTCACCAATCAACTCAATATTATTTCAACTTGAACAAAACCTACCCCAAAAAGGTTCAACTAGAAGAAGTCCTATCCTTCACGCAAATTTAATTGATAAAGAATTCAATAGCGAAAATTCGCCATACAAAGATTTTAGCGACGAATTCAAATCTGATGTTCAATCTTCAATCGACTTCATCAAGAAAAACAGTTTTAGAAAAGAAGATTTACAACCAATCGGCTATTCATATATCCAACTAGCACCTGATGAAAAGTTTACCCAAAAACTCATCAATGATGCTCAAACAAATCTAAAAAAAGCAAAAGATATTATATAAAAATAAGGGGCGAGCAATGAATTGCTCGCCCCTTATTATCTATGAATAATTTGGAACTATTATTCTTTTACATATTCTGCATCAATTACATCGTCATCTGAGTTTGATGATGAGTCATTGTTGTTTGAAGAATTTTCAGTAGTTGCTGAATCACCTTCTTTTGATGATGCTTCATAAGCTTTTTGAGAAATACTGAACATTGTTTGTTGCAATTCTTCAGAAAGTTTCTTCAATTCATCAACAGGTTTTTCTTCATCTAATGCTTTCTTCAATGTTTCTTTTTGTTCGTTTAATTTCTTAGTATCGTCTTCTGAAATTTTACCTTCAAAATCTTTTACTAATCTTTCAGCAGATACGATTAAAGAATTAGCATTATTTTTGATTTCTGCACCTTCTTTTTTCTTCTTATCTTCAGCTGCATTAGCTTCTGCTTCTTTAACCATCTTATCAATATCATCTTCTGTTAAGTTAGAAGAGTTTGTAATAGTGATTTTTTGTTCTTTGTTTGTAGCTTTATCTTTAGCAGAAACGTTAACAATACCGTTAGCATCGATATCAAATGTAACTTCGATTTGAGGAACACCACGCATAGCAGGTGCAATACCTTCCAATCTAAACATACCTAAAGATTTGTTATCTCTAGACATTGGTCTTTCACCTTGAAGAACGTTGATATCAACAGCTGTTTGGTTGTTTTCAGCAGTTGAGAACACTTGAGATTTAGAAACAGGGATTGTAGTGTTTCTAGGAACAAGTGCTGTCATAACACCACCCATTGTTTCGATACCCAATGTCAATGGAGTTACATCAAGAAGAACGATGTCCTTAACTTCACCAGCCAATACACCAGCTTGAACAGCTGCACCAACAGCAACTACTTCATCAGGGTTAACTGATTGGTTAGGTTCTTTACCTGTATATTCTTTAACCAATTGTTGAACAGCAGGGATACGAGTTGAACCACCAACTAATACAACTTCATTGATTTCGTTCTTGCTTAAACCTGCATCAGACAATGCTTGTTCAACAGGTTTTTTACATCTTTCTAACAAATCGTAAGAAAGTTCTTCAAATTTAGCTCTTGTTAAGTTCAAGTCTAAGTGTTTTGGACCATTAGCATCAGCTGTGATGAATGGTAAGTTGATATTTGTTTCAACAACTGAAGACAATTCACATTTAGCTTTTTCAGCAGCTTCTTTAATACGTTGCATAGCTTGTTTATCGTTAGATAAGTCCATGCCTTCTTGTTTTTTGAATTCTTCACAAATCCAGTCCATGATTTTCTTATCAAAGTCATCACCACCTAGTCTTGTATCACCAGATGTTGAAAGAACTTCGTGAACACCGTCACCGATTTCAAGGATAGATACATCGAATGTACCACCACCAAGGTCGAATACTAGAACTTTTTCTGAATTATCTTTTTCAAGACCATAAGCCAAAGCTGCAGCTGTTGGTTCGTTCACGATACGAAGAACATCAAGACCTGCGATTTTACCAGCGTCTTTTGTAGCTTGTCTTTGAGCATCGTTAAAGTAAGCAGGAACTGTGATAACAGCAGATGTAACTTTTTCTCCCAAGTATGAACTTGCATCATCAGCCAATTTTCTTAAAATCATAGCTGAAATTTCTTGTGGAGTGTAATCTTTTCCATCGATTGTTGTTTTGTAGTCATCACCCATGTGTCTTTTGATAGATGCTACAGTTTTGTCTGGGTTAAGGATTGCTTGTCTTTTTGCTAGTTGACCAACAAGTCTTTCACCTGTTTTTGAGAAACCAACTATTGATGGAGTTGTTCTCATACCTTCTGCGTTAGCAATAACGGTTGGTTTACCACCTTCCATAACTGCAACAACTGAGTTTGTTGTACCTAAGTCAATACCAATTGTCTTTGCCATAATTAATTCTCCTTTTATGATTTTATTATTATTTTCTATCTACATTATCATTAAAGCATCATTTTTGATAAAACCTTAAAAAATAAACAAAAAATTAACAATTGGAATAAAATTATTTTTTTAACTAAATAATCACAAAATTAGTTGACACCATTCAATACATTAACAACAACATTTTTAATTGTTTCCATTTTAATAACTCTTTTAGTATTGAAATATTAAAAAGTTTAGACATTAAATCTACGCAGGGATTCCGAAATAAATTCGGAATGACTGTTATTATTTAATTTTAGTCACACTGAACTTGTTTCAGGGTCTCCCTAACTTTTTTACATGGATTCCACGCTTGCTATCTTCTGTAGTCACATTAAACGGATCTACAAATTCTATTATTGTAATTCGTTTTGTAGGTTTTACATTATTTGTAGTTGTTTCCCAAAAGAAAACTACTGAATTTTCGTCCAATTCACCTAATTTCTCACCCTATAATATTTATTTTTATTCAATATAAAATAATAAACATCAGTATTTTAACCTTATAAATACTACCCGATAGTTTTTATTTTGTCAAACTATATTTTAAAATTAACGAATGGGTAAACGAACATTCAAATATGACAAAATTCTTGTTAGAAAATTTGGAGAAAAGATTGTTTCACTACGAAAATCAGCAGGTTTAACTCAAGATGAACTTGCATTCAAAGTAAACATTTCGCCAAGTTATTTGAGTGCCATTGAACGTGGTATCAGCGACACAACAATTTCAACAGCTAAAAGGCTTGCCAAAGCATTTAATATAACACTTCCTGAATTATTTGAGTTCTCATAACTCCTCGTGAGCTTGGTTTACGACTTCGTCCACATCTATATCAATATCCTCAACCCCAGTTGCAATATGTATTAAATATTCTATATTGCCCTTTGGTCCTTTTATTGAAGAAAACGTCAACCCCAAAACTCCATACCCTAAATCGTGCGAACAATCAATAACATTCTTTATAACTTGGGCATGGACAGATTTATCTCGTACAACCCCGCCTTTTTCCACAAACTCTTTGCCTGCTTCAAATTGAGGCTTTATTAAACATATCATTTCATTAAAATTATCTGCCAATAATCGCTTTAAATTAGGTAGAACTCTACACAAAGAAATGAACGACATATCAGAAACCAATAAATCAGCAATCGATTCACCCTCAGAATAAATATCCTCTCTTGAACATATCTTCAAATTGGTTTTTTCAACAGTCTTAACTCTTTCATCTGAACGCAATTTCCAAGAAAACTGACCATATCCAACATCTACAGAATAAACAAACTTTGCACCCCTCTGCAACAAACAGTCTGTAAACCCACCAGTTGAAGCACCAGCATCTAAGCAAATTCTACCCTCTGGACTAAAACCAAAACTATCCAACGCTTTTTGAAGTTTAAACCCACCCCTAGAAACATAAGGCATAGATTTAACAACAAACTCATACTCTTTTTCAGGGTTTAATTGATATCCAGCCTTTGTTATAACCTCATCATTGACCTTAACCTGACCTGCTAAAATAGATGCAGAAGCCTTACTTTTTGTTTCAAAGTACCCTAAATCTACTAAAATTTTATCAAGTCTTTCTTTTGCCATAACTATTAAGTCCCAAAAACTTTATTAATCATACCCACTACCAATTATATTCCAAACACCATTTCTGCGTTCTTTGTCGTTGCCTCAATAACCTCTTTAACATCAATGCCCTTAAGTTTTGCAATCTCATCTGCAACATATCGAACATAAGCAGGTTGATTCTCTTTTCCCCTAAAAGGAACCGGCGTTAAATATGGCGAATCCGTTTCTAACATCAATCTATCAAGTGGTACATCTTTTGCAACTTCTTTTGTTTTAACAGCATTTTTAAAAGTTACAACACCACCTAATGCTATATACCAACCCTGTTTTAAACATTCTCTTGCAAACTCAACACTTCCTGAAAAACAATGAAAAACAACATCAGAGGTCTTATTATATTCAACCAAAATATCAAAAACGTCTTTATGAGCCTCTCTATCATGTATTTCAATCGGCAATCCCAATTCATTTGCCAACTTAACCTGTTTTATAAAAATATCTTTTTGTTCATCAACAAAACTCTTATCCCAATAATAATCAAGTCCAATTTCACCAATAGAAACAACTTTTTTATTCTTAGCAAACTCTCTTATATCATCTAAAATTCCATCATGCCAGTTTTTTGCTTCAGTAGGAAAAATTCCCATCATACAATAAACATCTTCATAAGAATTTGCAATATCTAAAATCTTTTGAAAATATTCAGTTTCAACAGCGGGAATAATAATCTTTTTAATCCCGTTTTCTTTTGCATTCTTTATAATCACATCCCAGTCTTCATACATATCGAGATGTGCGTGTGTATCAATCAAATAACTCATCTTAATTCATTCCTGTAGGTGCTAAGTTTTTTTGAACCTGATATGACGGAGTCGAACTAACAGGTTTTGGTGCTGATGTGTGCGTAGCCTGTGCTGGAACAGAAACTGTTTTTGATTGAGTAGTCTGTTTTGGGGTAGCACTAGGAACACTCACTGATTTTTGAGCATTTGAATATGTTTGGCTATAAGGTTGAGTTTGTTGTGTTTGATTATAGCCATAAGACTGCTGATATTGACCTTTATAAGAGTTATCAGTAGGTGTTTCTATCTTTTTATCATAATTATCTATTGTATTTTTCTTTACTTCATTTACAGACAAACTTCCATTATCTTCCATCTGTATAAGTCTAAGACGACTATCAATAAGGTGTTTAACACCTAATCCTGATTCTTTTATATCACCTTCATCATTTTCTCCAATAGTTGTATCAACACTAAGAGTTAAATGTGTTGCTACAATTATAAAGAATACAGCCATTAACAAAAATGCACCGACAAACAACTTTGCATAACTCGGCTTTTCTTCTTCTCTTTTCTTCATATATTTTTTATAATATTGACTCATTTTTATACTCCACGCACTTTTGTACTAGCAAGAACAATATCATCTAATTCATCTGAATATCGTTTCATAATTGTTTTTGCAAATTCTCTTATATCAACTATTCCTAATTCACTTGTCAAACCTGATGCACAAACCGGAGCGCCAGTTGAATCAATGTTCAAACCTGTGTGAATGAGAATAGAGGTTTGTGATTTTGTTGCAATTGAAACTGACAATTTTTTGTTATCAATCATTAAATCATCGCCTTTTCTAACAACAAAAATCCCTCGTTTTTCTAGTTCTTCTTTGATTATACAAATCAATAATCTTTGCCTGAATACACCTTCAACAAGATTAACATTAAATTGTTCAGTGATAAAACTCAACATATACTTACTGTAAATAGGTTCATTATTTATAACGTCCTCAATATCAACCATTTCTGTAAGTTTAACTTCACATTCTCCACAAAACGCTACTATTGCATCACCTTGCAATTTATAATTTTTATAAATCCAATGAGGTGCTAATTGTGAACCTATGTACTTTACTTCTTCATCTAAATATTTTGTAATCATAATTAAAATAACCGTTCTATTAAATCGTAAGCCTTATTATATTCTAAAGCATATAATAAATGTTTGCAAGACTCACACTTGCCACAATGTTTTTTATTTCCTGTATCCCCATTATAACAACTCATCACCATATCTAAAGGTATTGAATTGTCTAACGCAAATTTTACTATATCATTTTTATCATAATTAATCAATGGTGCAACAACTTTAACACCAACCATCGTTGAATATTTAAAACTTTCATTTATCCCATCGATAAATTCTTGAGTATTATCAGAGAAGGTCTGTCCTTCCTCTTTGTTTGCACCGATTATTATGTGTGAGTAATCATAACTATCAGCATAAGAAGCTGCAATATTCAAAAACAAACCGTTTCTATTTGGAACCCAAACAGCTTTTGCACTTTCTTCTGTTCCATAAATATCAGTAGGCACTTCATCATCACCGACAACAGATGTGTGAGTAATATTCTTAAGAAATTCAAGTTCAATAATTTCGTGTTTTAACCCATAATATTTTGCAATCTCATTTGATGCAGCAACCTCTTTTTCTAAAGATTTTTGACCATAATCAAATGTTAAAGCAAGCTCTATATTATATTCTTCTTTAGCCAAACCTAAAGACACTAAAGAATCTAAGCCACCTGAAAGAAGTACTATTGATTTATTCATCATCTTCCTCGTTTTCATATTCATTTATAAGTTCTTGAGCTTCTTCTTTCAACACCTGCGGATAATCAGGATTTGTAAGAACTTCATCTAAAACTTCTCTACCCTCTAAATTATAAAGTGCTATTAGAGCATTCTTTTTAACTTCGTCATCATCATCAGTTAAAACAGTTCTAATAAGCTCAATAGCTTCTTCTTCACCTGTATTCATAAGTGCTTCTATTGCATTTATACGCACCATAGGTGAAGTGTCGTACAAAGATCGCTTTAATGCTTTAAAAATCTTCCTATCAGATACATTTAACTTTCCTAATGCCTCAATAATACGTTCTTTCAAAAAAGAAAACTTATCTAAAAATCCTTGTTTTGCATCAAGAATTGATATTAACGGATCAACTGCACTTGTATCACCTAATAAACCAAGTGCAGATACAGCTGACTCTTTTAAGTACACAGATTTTTCTTCTTCATCTTGCATAACATCAATCAACGGTGCAACAGCGTATTTATTTCCAATTTTACCTAACGCATCAGCACAAGCAAGACGAACCTTGTAATTTTCATTTTTGTTATTCAAACAATACAACAACGAACCAACCGCTGATGTATCCTTAATATTAACAATAGCTTTTGTACACATAACACGTACATTTATCATATCATCTTGATCATAAGGAGTATTTTCAAGATTAATACGCATAAGTAAAATATTAGTTAAAACCGCTAATGATGACTTGTCTCGATACTTATCAGAAAGTGCAATAAGTTTCATCAAAACTTTTGGGTTATAAACTTTGCCCATTAAATAGTTATAAATCTGAATAAGCTCTTCATCAGTATAGTTGTCAGATAGATTGATTAAATTTTCAATAAGAACTTCGGCATCAACTTCCGTTCCGATACCACAAGTCTGTATAACTAAATCTAAATCTAAACCATTATCATTACTCACACCCCTACTTTACAATAAATATAGGTTATAATCAAAAAAAATCTAATTGTTACCATGTTTTGTAAACAAATGTAAATACTAGTCTTTATATCATAAAGTTTTTTAACAAATTGCCGTTATCCATGCAGAATACAGAAAGGTTGTAAATGGCAAATTCAAACGAAATGAGATTAGGAAGATTTGGCCGTGAGGGCGAAATTAACCTAAACAATATAAAAGAAGGTTTGGAAAGTAAAGATTTAGAAAATCTTTCATCTAAGGCAGCCAATATTTTTCGTGCTTATGACATAAATAATAACAACACTCTTGATAAGAACGAAATCGCAATGATTTTGAAAGATGTTAAAAAGTATGCCAAACACGGTAAAAACAACATATTTTCTGAACGAGAAGCAAGAAAACTATTAAAAGAAAATAACATTCAAAACGCTGATGTAGAATCTTATTTTGAATTATTAAAACAAATAGAAACAAAAACTTTAAACAGCACAGACACAATTGAACATCAAGAAATTCCAAATAATGAACCAACTGAACAACCAGTTATTCAAGAGCCGGAAACACCACCTTCTCAAACACCACATCAAGAAGAAGAAAATCCTCAAACAGTTCAAGAAAACGATAATGAAAACCAAACTGTTCAACAAAACGATAACGAAAACCAAACTGTTCAACAAAATAATCAGCCTCAAGAAGAAGCTAAAAAAGATATAATTACTTACGCAAAAGAAGGTGAAACTTTTGATGCAACCGCTCAAAGACTAGGTTTTAAAAAAGGCACAGCAGAATATGAAGCATTTGTCAAAGCTAACCAAAAAGCGAAAGATAGAAAATGGTTTATGGTTGGTGAGGGCGTAATAATTCCACCATCTATTCAAAACAAAGTTTCTAATGACAATTTATTATCTGAAAAAGACGGATTGGCAGAAGTTGAAAAGTGGAAAGCTAGACAATCTACAAAGCGTACTAACTCTAGTCACGCAAACAATTCTGGCAGTACAACTACTTCAACACATTCATCTGGAACAATTCCACAATCTTATCTAATAAACAGTACCTATGTTAAACCTACTTTACCTGTAGGGTCTAAAGGGAAAACTAGTTCTGCTTCACCAGTAAAATCCGATAATAAAGTTAAAACATCAAAGCCAGCTAAGTCAAACAACGCTCAAAAACCAGATACAACGTTAAAAGCTGACGCAAAAGAAAAAATAGATTTTTTAAAACAAAATGGCTATACATATACGGTTTCAGGTGATTCTTCGAAAGGTTTCACTGTAAACATTACTGCTGGAAAAGATTTAACTAATAGAAAAATATATAATATCAATTTTAAATACGATAAGAACGGCAAATTTTTATCAAAAGTTGAAAAATTCAATAATGGTCAAATCACTGAAACAAAACCAGAAAACGGAAAACGAGTAACCAAAACCGTTCAAAAAGCTGCTGCACCAAAAGTACAATCATTACAAGCAAACTTACAAAAAACACATAAAGGAAATTCACACCTTGAATACGATTCAGCCTCAAAAAAATGGATATGCGTACAAACTGGTGTAAAAGTAAAAGGTAGCAAAGTTCGTGAAATTAGAACAACCTTAAATAATTCTAGTTGGCAATCAAAAATGACTAATGCCGATAAAGAAGCCTACAGAAAATCTCATATGAACACAATGAAGAAAATTTCATCATTTTTCAATAAACTTACTATGGGTGCAGTCGGGACCGATTACAAACAAGAAAATGAAAACAAATTAGACCCTAATAAAGCGACAGACAAAGATTATTACGCTTCTCAACAAATAACTTATGATAATGGACGAGTTACCCAAACATCATATCATCAAGGTTCAGAGTCAGGAATTAAAAACATAAAAAACAGTGCTACTCAAAAACCTAAATCTAAAAAAGAAACATTAAGAACAGCTACTAAAATTTCATTTAATCTACCTGCGAACGCACCAAAAACTGCGAAAAAATTCACAGGAACATTAGCTGATAACAAAACAAAAGCTAACTTGATGAAAGACTTAAAAATAGACAATGACTTGTATAATGACATGGCACAGACAGCTGTCGGTATTGCTGCACACGAAATGGACGGTACAAACTGGGGAGAAAACCCAACTTCAAGACTTAAAATGAAAAATATGTTGCAAGAATTTGACAAAAATGGTGATGGCATAATTTCAGAAAAAGAACGTCCAACCGGTTCACCATCAGATTTAGCAGGACATCACGTATCTTATGGTGTTACACAAATTAAATATGCAACTTATGCGAAGATTGATGAAGTCAATAAACTATTCAAAAAATATGGTATAAAATCAGCAAAAGACCTTAACGACCCTAAAAAATCAGCTGTTGCAACTATGATTGTACTAGCTTACATAAACAAAACCCAAATACAACGAAATGATGTTCAAAATGGAATAGAACAATGCCAAGGAACAGTTGCTACACTAAAAGGTTACAAATTATCAGACAAAGGATATGCTGAAAAATCTGCTGACGGCAGTTCTGAAAGCTGGACAAACGAAGTAACATTACAAGACGCTTTATCATTAGCGTGGAACACTGGAAACACTAATGCAATCAAAAAAGGTTATTTTAAACCAACAGTATGGAAATATACTAACGGCGTTAGAAAACAAGTTAATGCATACAAACTTAGCGAAGATTCTGCTTCTCGTAAGAAAGCAGAAGAGCTTGAAAAGATATACAAAGTACAAGATGCAGAACGAGCAGATCAAACAAGAGTATTTAAAAATAACACAAATAGAGGTGAACACGGCTCTGTAGTATTCTTACCTGCAATGTATGACGACAAAGATAAACACTTAAATACAAAACAAGAACGTGAAAAACTAGCACAAATACTAACTAAAAATGGCGTTTCAAAAGATTATATAACCCAACTAACAACCGCAATGGCAAACGGTGAATTGTCTTTTGACTTCGGATTAAGACAATCTGAGATGGAATCAATGAGAAATGGCGACGTCAAATTGATACTTGTTCACCTCAACAAACTAAAATCTACAGTAAATAAAGACTCTAAAATCAATACAACAGACGGTATTGATAAAAATGAAGCCAAACGCCTTGCTACAAAACATTCAAAAGAAATATTCAAAGCAGAAAACGACTACAAACGAGCATACTTAACAAACCACGCTCAAATTTATAACACAACAGGTTCTAAAAATGTCTTAACCTCAATGTCTAAAGGAGTTAAAGACGTAACATACTTTGATGAGGATAGCAAAACATATAGACGTAGAGGATTCCACCACGAACAATCAAAAGGCGTAAACACAAAAACAACAACAGGCCATATATCACAACAAGAAAATATACTTGCAACATCAGCACACAATTACGTAAAAACAACAAACCCACATAATACTAATAGTGGCAACTGTTTAACTGGGGTAAAAAATGCTATGAAAAACGCAGGTATTGATGTTAGCGACATGGTAAAATACGGTTCTGTTCCAAAGAACGTCAAAAACTGGTTTGATGTTCATTCTGAAATGTTCACTCCTATTAGATATGTCAAAGTAGGCGAAAACAAAGGACGTGATATTGTTGAATCAGACATAAGAAACTTGCCAGCTGGCTATATTGTAATCTTTATACCAGAAGCTATTAGCAAATATTCTTCACTTGAGGGACACATTGCAATTACAAACGGTAACGGTCAAGGATTAGCTGATGCTAGTGATAATATGCAATGGGCAGATTATGAGTCAAATAGAGGAGGTCGAGGAAAAGGTGAACACGGTACCTTCTTTATTTACAAACTTTCTGATAACTGGGAAGTCGGCGCAGATGGTAAACTTAAACTAAAAGGTAAATAAAATCCGACTAAATGACAGAATATAAATGTCATTCAGAAGCAAGGGAGTAGTTTTCGTAAAATTGCCAAAGTATCCCCCACGAACAGTTTACAGGAATTCCGAAACAAGTTCGGAATGACAATTAATATAATTATTAGTCCTTTAATCAACTTCCACCATCAATTATTTCATTCGTGATATAATTAATGTATGGAAAAACTCACTGTAAAAGCGCCGATTGTAGAAGCATTAGAAAGAGCTTATAAAAAGCGTTCATATCATTTTCATATTCCTGGACACACTAGAGGAGAAGGTGTCTATGAACCTTTTAGAAAACTCATTGGGGACAAGTTTTTTCAATGCGATATGACAGATGAGTTTGATGGAATAGGGACACTTAACCCACCTACTGGACCTATCAAAGAAGCACAAGATAAATGTGCAGAACTTTTTGGTGCACAAAAATCATTTTTCTTATTAAATGGTTCAACTATAGGCAATCTTGCAATAGCAATGGGACTAACTAGCAAAAAGAAAAAAGTTATAGTTAATAGAAACTGCCATCGCTCAGTAATTACAGGCTTGATTATGTCAGGAGCAGAACCTATATGGATTAACCCAGAAAAATTTGATGAATGGGGATTATGGGGAGAAATTTCACCACAACGCATCGAAACAGAACTAAAACGCAACAAAGATGTCGGTATGGTTTGGATAACTAATCCAACTTATGAGGGTGTTGTTTCTGATATAAAAACCATTGCAGAAATTTGCAAAAAACACGAGATTATACTTGTTGTAGATGAAGCTCACGGAACATTATGGAAGTTCAATAATGAACTCCCAACACCAGCACTTGAATATGGTGCAGATATCGTGGTTCAATCATTCCATAAAACAGGTGGAAGTATGTCACAAACCTCTGTTATGCACGTTTCAAAAAATACAAAAATTGATATTGAATCACTTCAACATTCACTAAAATTGTTACATACAACAAGTCCTTCAATCGTTTTACTTGCGGGATTAGATGCAGCAAGAGCTAATTTAGAAACAAAAGAAGGATTAAAAAATATCCAAAAAGCTGTTGATAATGCAAAATATTTAATCAACGAGATAAAGAAATTAAAAAACATTTCTCACATGGAACAAAATATAATGGATTGCACAAAGATATTTATCAAAGCTAAAAACCTTTCAGGAATACAACTAGAAACTGTCTTAGAACAAGATTACAATATAGAGGTTGAAGCAGCTTCAGATAAAGGTTTACTCTTGTTATCAAACATAGGAAATTCAAGAGAAGATTTTGAATATTTGGCAAAATGTTTAAAAGAGATTGATAAAACTGATTACTCAGAAAGATTTACACCTGAACACAAAAAACACATGCCACTATTAACACCTACAATCAAAATGAGATTGAGAGATGCGTTTTATGCAGAAAAAGAAGAAGTTCCAAGAGAAAAAGCTATCGGCAGATTGTCTGGGGAAGTTGTGGCAGAATGTCCTCCTGGAATTGCAATTTTATTACCAGGGGAATTGATTACAGAAGAACATTTACCATACCTCGAAGATTACGATATGATTGAGGTAATTAAATAAGATTTTTGTTGGCAGGTATATACAATATACAAATAAAAAGTAAGTTTACAGGGATTCCACGCTTGCATTACAAAGTACTTATGGCACGCTCTGAATGACAGTATGGTAAAGTCCCTCTACCAAAAGAATACAAACAAAGAAGGCGGTCAGGTGTAACCTGACCGCCTTCTTGGATAAATTTTTTAAAAATTAACCACGAATTCCTAATTCTTTGATTAAGTTTCTATATCCATCTAAGTCTTTAGATTTCAAGTAAGACAACAAACCTTTTCTTTTACCTACCATCATCAACAAACCTCTTTTTGTTGCATAATCTTTCTTATTAGATTTCAAATGTTCAGTAAGTTCAGCGATTTTTTGAGTCAACATAGCAACTTGTGCTTCAGTTGAACCAGTGTCTTTTGCATTTTTTCCAAACTTAGCGATAATTTCTTCTTTTTCGTTTTTCTTCAAATTAATTGACATAATTTTATCCTTTTCTTGTGTATGAGTACATATTGGCGTAAGCACTCTACAGAAGTTATAATAATATGGTAAAAAACTAAAATCAAGTAGATATTATAAATTCTTAATAAAGAAAACTCCGTTAGAACACATGTCATAACGGAGTTTTTAACAAATTTATCTATACTTAAATTATTTCGTTATATGATTCTGGATTAGTTAACAAATCATAATTGATTTCGTTTTCATTATCAGCGATAGCAGCCGCAACAACAGCATCTGATGTAACATTTACTAAAGTCCTCATCATATCAGTTATTCTTTCCACAGTGAACAAGAATGCAAATCCAGCTACTAGCTGTTCTGGACTCAATCCCATACCGTTCAAAATCAAAGCTATAGTAATCAAACCTGCCCCAGGGATACCTGCACAAGTACTTGATGCAACAATTGCTAATAAAGCAATTTGAATAATCAAGAACGGTGTCAATGCAACGCCATAAGCCTGTGCTAAGAATATAACTGCAACTGTTTGCAACAACGCTGTACCGTCCATATTTAATGTTGCACCTAATGGCAATACAAAACTTGATACTTTATGAGAAATTCCTCTTTTTTCACAACAAGCAATAGTTAATGGCAAAGTCGCAGATGAACTTGCAGTACCAAAAGCTACCATCATAGCTTCTGCGATTGCAGCATATAACATTAATATAGGAACTTTTGAGAATATCTTTAAGAATAACGGATAAACTACAAAAAGTTGGATTATAAATCCAATCATCAATACCATCAAATATTTTGAGATACTTACAAAAATATCAGCACCAAATTGAGATACAGCAATAGCTGTTAATGCAAACACACCAGGAGCAGCCAAGTACATAATCCAATCTGTAACTTTCATTGTTGCAGCAAACACTGATTCAAAGAAAGATACTAATGAACGATTTACTTCGCCAACTTTTGCAAGTGCAATAGAAAAAATTAAACTAAAAATCATAATCGGAACCATATCACCTTTAGCAATAGATTCTAGAGGATTTCTAGGAATAAATCCTAAGAAAAGATTTAATACTTGACCTTTTTGTGCAGCAATAGTTGTTGCAACAGTGTGTTGAATATCACCAGCAACACCTTGTGCAATATAATGAGCCGCATTTTCTCCAGGCTGGAATATCAATGCTAAAATTGCCCCTATTGCAACTGCAGCAACGGTAATCATACCGTAATAGAAAATCATCTTCTTACCAAATTTTCCCAACTGTTTATTATCACCAACACTCGTTATACCAATTACAATCGCAGATATAACAAGAGGTATAACAACCATCTGAATCATTCTTATGAATAATTGACCAATAAATGTTAAAAATCCTACAACAAATGGATTTTGATGAACGTGTAAAAACACACCAACAATAACACCGGCAATTAAACCAAAAAAGATGTGCCAATTACGTTTCAAACCTAGTCCTAAAGCAATCAACACTTGCATATGTAACTTCATAGTTTAATCCTTCCATTTCATAACTATTCTATAACGATACTATTCTACTAAATTAGAGCAAATTTTTCAATACCAATATCGTAAAATTATTGCTTTTACTTTTTTTCTTATTAGGGTATAATTTTTATATGTCAAATTTCACACATTCAGAAAATATTAAAACAATTGCATATCTTGGCACAAGCGGTTCTTTTACAGAAATCGCAAAAGATTATTTTGCAGAAAAATATTCTATAAACGCTTATCAAATGCCATTTAGAACAATCAAAGAAATTGTTGCCTATGTTGAAAACAACGAAGAAGCAGTTGGGGTTATTCCAATAGAAAATACAAAAGAGGGCATTGTTCGTGAAACAAATGACAACATTATTAATTCAATAAATGAAAACATCAAAATTTTATCAGAAGCAGTTTTGCCTGCAAACAACTGTTTGCTATCAAAAAACAGTGAAATTTATAATATTACAGGTTTAATCGCACCTGCACCTGCGATTGCAAGATGTCAAGAATACATAAAAACACAGCTTCCTCTTCATTTAAACATCATTAACACAACTGATACAGAAGAAGCTGCAAGATTACTTAATTCTTACAATCTTACTTATGCAATCATAGGTACAAAAAAAACTGCTGAAATCTACAACCTAAATATCTTAAACGATAATATAAATAATGACAAAAACAACTATACAAAGTTTGTTATGATTGGCAGTTTTGAAACAGAACCTACTGAGCATAGCGTTTCAAGTATTGCAATTTCAATACCTGACGTTCCTGGGGTTTTATATAAAATTGTAAAAGAGTTTGCAGATAACAATATAAACATTGCTTATATTCACGCAACTCCATCAAATTTGCAATCAAATGAATACATTCTATATCTTGATTTCATAGGACATCTTAAAGAACCTAAAATCAAATCAACTATAGATAACATCATGCAATACACAACCTACTTTAGATTTATGGGTTCTTACGAAAGAATTTAGTTTTTGATATGAAAAAAATTTTTATTTTAATATTATCAGTAATATTTTCAGTGACTTCTGCAACTTGTGTATATGCAAGTAGTTCAGCTAATTTAAGTGACAGAAAAATAATCAAACAGATAAAAAAATACAACAAAAAAATAAAGAAGCACCCCGAAAAAACAAAACTGTATCTAAAACGTGGCTATTTAAAATTTTGTTTAGAGGACTACAAAAGTGCTATTGAAGATTTTACAACAGCACAAGGACTTGATGATAAAAACATTGATGTATATTATCTAAGAGGACGTGCATGGTTTGAACGTTGCAATTATCAAGACGCTCTTGATGATTTTAATAAAGCAATCGAGCTTAAAAAACGCAAATCAGCATTTTATGTAAGTCGTGGATTAGTAAAGGACAGAATTGGCGAATATGAAGATGCAATAAAAGACTACACACTTGCAATCAAATACAATAGACGTTCCAAAACTGCTTACATAAATAGAGGAATTACAAACGACAAACTTGGTCGATATGAATCAGCTTTAAATGACTACAGAAAAGCTATTAAGATATCTAAAGGATACGCACCAAGTGCATATTACAACATTGGTCTTTCTTTATGTAAAACAGAAAACTATGATGATGCAATAGAAAATTTTTCAAAAGCAATAGAACAAAACCCTATGTATTCAAATGCATACTATAATAGAGGATTAGTTTATTTAAAACAAAACCATTTACAATATGCAAAAATCGATTTTGAAAAAGCAATACAATATGACCACCAAAACAATGATGCAAGAGAAGCACTTAAAAGTTTAAAAAAAGAATTGAATGATATGTATGATACAACACTTCCTAGCTGGATGCTAGAAACAGAGTAGAAATACGTCATTCAGAGCGTGTTACAAGTGTTTTATAAAGTAAGCGTGGAATCTCAGTGAACAATTAATTATTTTTTCTCCACCATATATACTATTTTTCGCTAAAAAGGTCTAACATCATTGTAACAATCACAGTTTAAGGGTATAATTAATGTACTAAAATGATTAAAAAGTACTCTAAATTTATATATATAATTTTAATATTTTATCTATTTTGGTTAGCCTTAATTCCACTGGCTTGTAACCATATTTTTAATGCAATAATTCCACAAACACTTGAAAAATCAGGTGTGAACCTAAAAATTGAAAACTTCAGGATAAGAACTTCTATCCTACCTCACATCACAATTAAGGCTGAAAACATAAGTTTATTAAACAAAGATAACTCAACAGCTTTAAACATCAATCATTCAAAATTAAGCGTAAAAATATTACCACTACTAACTGGAAAGCTATACATAAACGGCTATTCAGCTAATTTCATAAAGGCTAATTTTAAACTAACAGACAAGCTTTATCTAGGCGATTATGAACTTCCAAAACCTCAAACGGATTTTGACCCAAGTAAATTTGACCTAAACAAATTCAGAATATATAACCTTAACCTAAAAAAATACGAAATTAACTTAACTGAAAACAACCATACAACAAAGTTTTACGGAGATAATTTAAAACTAAAAAACACAAAAAGAAAAATAGTTTTTCGTTCAAATTCAAAAATCAACAATACTTGCGAATTAAAATTCGACCTTAATCTTCCTAAAACAAAAAAACAAAACAAATCAAAATGTAATATCGTTATCAAGAATCTTGATTTAAGCGAATTTTCATCATTATTAACCTACTTTGATAACAATATCCAATCAGCAAGAGGTAAAATAAATATTCTTTCTAAAAAGAACAAAATGAATACCCAAATAAATGAGTTAAAGGTTGTTTATAAAACAAAAACTGAGTCAATAATATTTCCTAAAAAATTAAACATAGATACTAAATTCTATATCTATAACAACACTCTTGACATAAAAGAATCTATCGTCAAAGCACAGGGGATTCACGCTAATATTTCAGGAAAAATAAAAAATATATTCACCCTAAACCCCAAATTTGACCTTGAAACAGAAATTAAACATATTGATTTAAGAATCGGTGCGTTGATGTTGCCAAATATCGTTACAGAAGATATAAGTACTCCTGCATTAAAGAAATATGCTTTTTACGGCGACATTTCTGGCAAACTAAACATAATAGGAGCACTTCCAAAACCTGATATAAAAGGTCAACTTTATATTCCAAATGGAATGATGATTAAACCTATTAAAAATGCAAAAGGCAAAGCAAAAATAGGACTTAATTTCATAGGACAAAAAGTTATTATTGATGTTGATGTACCTGTAAACTTCAATGAATGGGTAAAAGTTGATGGTGATATTGCACTATATGATGATAAATACGCAAACTTAGATATTCACAGTTCTAATAATGTTGATTTAGATACGGCAGAATTTGTACTTAATCCACTCCATGAAATTTTCAAGTTTGAAATAGGTCCAGTTCCAATAATGGACATAAGTGGAAGCGGTAGTGCAAACCTTAAAATAATCGGAACAAAAAAAGACGCACATGCCTGGGGTAATTTCAAATTTCATAATACTAATGCTAGATTTTTAGAAGTAAACGGACTAGTTCTAAAAAATGCTAACGGATACTTAAATTTTGATGACAGAATAGCTTATTTTATTAACAAAACAGGCACAGTTAACGGAAAACCAGCTACTATAGAAGGTCGTTGCTCTTTATTCGGAGATTTTGATTTTAATGTTACTGCAAAGAACCAAAAACTAAGCGATTTAGTTACTATCTTAACTACATCACCTATGCTTAAACCAATGCAAAACATGGTTCCACCTATTAAAAATATCAAAGGTAACTCAGATTTTCTTCTTAATTTAAAAGGGGAGAAAGTTCTGCATATTGCTGATTTAAAAATAAATGAAAATGTTATAGCAAAAGGCTCTATCAAACTTCTTGGAAATTCATTTGTATATGAAAACCTACCTCTTAAAAATGTAAAAGGACTTATCAACTTCCACAAAACCGATTGTGATATAGATTTAAAAGGTAAACTTTCTACTAATTCTAACATTACTATCAAAGGTAGTCTTAAAGATAACCTCGCTGATATCAAAATCTTCACACCAAAAATCATTGTAAACGAGTTAAATATAAAAGAACTAAAGGTTTTAGACACTTTAGCTATCAAACTTGATGCGAAATACAAAGGTAAAATTGACCAAATCGAAATAGGCGGAATTAATGCCTCAATAAACGTATTAAAAAATAATGCACCTGTTAAAAACTGCAAGGTTTCAACAGGTCAAATAATCTTAAAACATTCAAATCTTAAATTTCACAATATATCTGGGTTTGTAAAACACAATCCATTTTATATAAACGCAAACATTAAAAACATTGGAAAAACTACTTTAAACTTGAACAAAGCTAAAATCGACGGTAGTTTTAGATGTAAGAATTTTGATTTAACAGTACTTAATTCACTCAAAAACCTTTATACATTCCCTACTGAATTAGAACAAATAATAAAAAACATAAACATTGTACAAGGTCATACAGACATTAATGTTGTTGCAAAAAACAACAATATCAATTCTGTTATAAACTTAAACAATACAAACTTTACTTATTCAATAATTGAAGGAACTAGACACGAAAAAGTAGATATACCTGTACGTTTGATAAACGGACAAATTATTCTAAAAGATAACACAATCACATTAAAAAAACTTAATTGTTTAATTGATGAAATGCCAATACTTATATTCGGTAAAATCAATAATATCTACAAAAACCCTAAATACAATATCTATATAAATTCAAAACTTGTACAAAAAGTGTTTACAAAATATTGGAATGCATATAGCATTTATCCAGTAAAAGTTAGCGGAGATATTGTTAGCACAGTAAGAGCCATTGGAGATAAAAAACATACTCATATAGTTTCTGAAAGTAGAATGGAAGAAAACTCTGAAATTTATTATATGGGTGCAATTTTAGGAGATTCTTTAGACCCTATTACATTCAAGTTTGATACTGATATTTATTCAAACGGTGAAGTTAAGATAAACAGAATCAGTTATAATAAAATTATTTCTTCACAAAACAATAAACAAAACGAGTTTCCACTACTAAGCATCTCAGGTGATGTAAAAAAATCAGGAAACACCTATCATTACAAAAACATTCAAATAAAAAGCGATAACCCAGCAGATGCAAGATTGTTTAATATTATCTTCAAAAAACCAACAATAAAACAAGGAACTTTCTTATCTGATTTGGTTATCAACGGAAGCTTAAATGACCCTAAAATTTTGGGTAAGTTTAAACTATCAAACGTAGAAATGCCATATTTAAACACAAAAATTAAAGAAGTTGAATTAAATTTCAAACCAAACACAATCGATGTTTTATCAAAAGGTGAGATACTTTCAAACTATATAATGGGTTCAGCAGAAGTTGAAAACAAACTAAAAGCACCTTATACAGTAAATAAAGCCTATATATATATTAACAACCTTGACATAAACCACGTTATAAATCAGCTTAAACAATTAGAGTTAAAAGGAATATCTTCAGCTATCTCAACAGGAAAAGATATGCAGAATTTGAGTGCAGTTAATTTGTTAAAAATAAAGAATGCAAAAATTCGAGCAGGACAGATAGTTGTCAAGAACATATCTGCATCAAATTTAGAAGCAACTTGTGAATTCAACGATAAAAAGATTTCTGTTGACTCATTTAATTTCAACTTAGCAGAAGGAATTATATCAGGTAATTTAAAATTCAACTTAAAAAACAACTTTATGAACCTTAATTTATCAGCAAACAAAGTTAACGCAAACTCTTTAACGACGGCTTTATTCGACTTACCTAACCAAATTTATGGAGACTTAACTGGAAATATTGAAATTTCTTGTGATACAACTAACGAAAAGACACAATATGAAACATTCTCAGGAAGTGGTCAATTTAACGTTACTAATGGTAAAATGCCAAAACTTGGTTCACTTGAATACTTATTAAAAGCTGGAAACTTACTTAGAGGCGGAATTACAAGTATATCAATGAACAGCATTATTGATATTATTACACCATTAAAAACAGGTGAATTTTCAAGTATACACGGACATTTTCATATCAAAAACGGTATAGCAAGAACTATCGAGATACATTCTCACGGCAAAAATTTAAACTTGTATATTGCAGGAAAATACAATTTCATTGACTCTGTAGCGGATATGAATGTTTACGGACAATTATCAAGAAAAGTTTCTACAGTTTTAGGAGCTGCTGGGAACATTTCTTTAAATACTTTGTTTAACAAAATCCCAGGGGTTTCTACAAGTCAATTCATCAATGAAATCAACAAAATTCCAGGGATAGATTTGTCTAACAAATCTAATAGAAAATTCATTGTAGAAATACTTGGCGATATCAATGGCGACGATTTTGTAAAGAGCTTCAAGTGGTTGAATTAGAAACTATTAAAGATTATAAAAGAGTTTTCTAGTAAGTTGAAAAGAGTTTCAAAATTTTATAACAAGTTGGGGGTTATTAACTTGTTGAATAATTAATATCTTGCCAGATATTAAAATAAAGCGTATTATATAAAAACAGATAAAATAAAATTTAAAATATAGGTGCATAAATAGAACAAAAACACGGGGGCAAAAATTTATGAAAAAATACATCATACTATTTGGAATATTTTTATTATGTTTAATCGGTATGAGCTTTGGACGAGCAAGAGCAAATATGCCTGTAACAGAGGTTAGGGCAAGTCATATATTAGTATCTAGTATGCACCAAGCAGAACAGATAAGAAACGATATCTTACAGGGAACAAATACATTTGAATACTATGCAAAATTGTATTCAAAATGTCCATCAGGACAAAACGGTGGTGATTTAGGATATTTTAGACGTGGACAAATGGTACCACAGTTTGAGATTGTAGCATTTAACTTACCTGTTGGCGAAATATCAAAACCTGTTTGGACACAGTTCGGCTGGCACTTGATTAAGGTCACTGATAGAAGATAAAAGAATTGTTTAATTATAAGGCGTCCGAGTGTAATCACTCGGGCGCTTTGTTTATGTAGAATTTTTTGTTACTAATTTTCTAAGCATTTAATTTGCTCTATTTTTAAAGAACCTTTGGTAATTGAATTCATTTTATTTACTAAATCAAGTAATGCAAATTTAGCAATATTTGATGAAAATTTTTCTGGATAATCTTGTATTAATCTATTCTTATCATCTTTAAATGCAAATACATATCTTATTCGTTTTGTTTTAAACATATTTATAAAATCTTCTTCACTTAAGTTTATTCTACTTGAATGGGCTTTTTTAAAAACTTTATAAAACTCAGTTAAAAATTTAAAATTAGAATTTATATCATTTTGAATAATTTTTGCAGTATTAAATACTTGATAAGACAAATCTCTTATAGTTGCTTTAAACTCATTTTTTATAAAATATAAATACAATTCATTATCATCATATTTTATTATGTCACATAGTTCAATTTGTTTATATTTATAAGGATGAACAACAATAAATCCTTCTTTATTTTTATATTCATAATTAAAATCTTCTTCAACTTTATTTTTTAACCAAGGATTTAGTGTCTCAATAAAATAATCTCTATCTTTTAAAGTTTTAATTTGTTCACATAAAGTTTTAATATATGAATCTTTTAAATTATAAATCACACCATTAAGAATAAAATATTTTTTATTTTCTTTTGTATATTCTAAGAATAAATGATTAAATAAAGTATCTTGAGTTAAAAGATTTTTTTCTTCATCTCGACTTTCAATTTTTGCCCTTTTAATAAATTTCTCAAATTCTTCTTCATCAGCTATATTAAAAATTTTTACTAAATCGTTTAAATTATTATCAATTCCAAATGATTCACATTTTTTAGCATAACATATTTTATAAACATCTGCTTCTAAAAATTTATCAAAATCTTTATGACAAATATCAAATAATACTCCTTCTTTAAGTGCATTCCACAATTCTACAATTTCATCTTTTATTATTATATTTATCAATTCCTTATCTTTCCTTTTATCCAATTTCTTAGATGAATTTATAACTTGTTCTGGTAATTTTTTTACATAAAGACAACCATCAATATATTTTTCAATAATTTCAGGTTTTACAGAAGTTCTTATTTGAAAAGAAGATTTTGCACAACAATTTTTGAAATCTTTATCAGTTGTTATTCCAAATTTTTCTAACATTTCTTTTTTAACATTTGCATTCAATTCTTGAAATATCTTTCCAAAATCTTCTATATCATTTAAAGAATGTAACTGTCTATAAACACTTAATTGACCTTGTGTTGAACCTGTAACATTTTGTCCTTTTGACGATTTTACTGCATTTGAATTCGGATTTATCATTCTTGCTAAAATATCTAAACCAAAATTTGGATCAAGATATTTTTGAATTACATAATATGCCAAATTCCCAAATGTTATTGCAAAAATATCATCTATATTATCTTTAGATTTTAATAATAATAATATACTATTTGAATATGAAGTTTTAAGTTTTAATTCTTCTTGTAAAAATTCTTCTACAAAGTTTTTCCAACCAACTGGACTATTAACTTCAAACTTATAACAAATTCTATCATATTTATTTAAAAAGTTTTCTTTTAATTTCAACTCTGAGGACTTGTATTTACTATTTTCAACGTTTTTTTGTATATTTTCCCAAGCATCTTTTCCATTTTCTTTTAATATATCTAATTCAGGATCAATTCTATAAATAGAAATAACTTTTTTATTTTCTTTATTTTTTATTGTTTTACTCATAATATAAAACGCCTCTCTTTTTCATACCATAATTTAAGACTAACAAAGAAATATAAATTGTCTATTAGCCATGTTTCTATAAATTTTCAAAGTAGATTTAAAATATATAGGGTTGTCAAATATTAAAAATTAAAGTAAAATAAGGATGAATAGGAGACCTTATGCTAGCAAAAGAAGTACTTGAAGAAAAAACATTGATGTCAAAAGATAAATTAAAATTCATGGCATCTTTATTTGATACATTAACCAAATTAAAAACAAATGAAAATATTGATGATGTTTATATCTATTGCGGAATGGATAAATTGGAATTATACATTTTTAATTTCAAGGAAGATTATGATACTGAAAACTTCGTAACTGAAACATTATCAAAATGGGAAATTAAAGAAAGCTATTTCCCAGAAGTTTATATAAATACATCTGACGAAAAAATGAATATATTACCAAGAAAGTCTATAAAAGTATGCTAGATAATTATTGTGCTGGTTTCATTGCAAAAAGTGAAGAGAATTATAAATTATACGAATTATTAAAAGAACAAAATAGTTTTATAGAATGGCAAGTTGTTGCTATTTTTTATAGTGCTTTATGTTATGCAAAAGCGTATTTATATAAAAAAGGAATTGGAATAAATTGCATAAATTCTCACGATAGTATTAAATTTTATCTTGGAAACGAAACACAAGCAAAACAAAGTAACGTATTAACACCATACCTAAATCTGTACAGAAATAGCAGAGATGCTAGATATACAAATAAAAAATTTAATACCTCTAGATTAGAAAATATTTTAAAAGATTATGAAACTGTTATAAAATTTTTAAAAGAAAATTATTGCTAATACGAGAATAAAGTTATTCATTCATAACTTTATAAAATAGATTGCATATTTCTAAACAATAACCAACAATCACACTAAACAGTCTAATAACCTAGTAACTTTATCACGTTACATATCTTTAAATTAAATCCTTAACTAGCAAAATTTTGTAAGTTAATGACTTTATATATATGTGTGTTAATAATGTAGGAAATTTTTTTATGGAAGTATCTCAAAATTTAAATAACACGTATTCACTAAAAGATAATTCACCAAAGGAAAAATCCTCAAAGACAAATATAAAAGCCGCTGCCCTTGGTACAATTGGTGGATTGGCTGGTGGATCAATTGCTCAAAACGTTTGTGCATTATCTGCTGCTGGAGTAGTTGCAGCAACAAGCAAACTGGGAAATTTACCTCAAGACACAATTGACATTATCCACGCAGCAAGCGAAAAAGCTCTTGAATTA
This sequence comes from Candidatus Gastranaerophilales bacterium HUM_9, assembly GCA_002103075.1. Taxonomy (GTDB): domain Bacteria; phylum Cyanobacteriota; class Vampirovibrionia; order Gastranaerophilales; family Gastranaerophilaceae; genus UBA2883. The sequence goes on from DABG01000003.1 coordinate 41,516, forward strand.
GGTGAAGTAAAAAACAAAGGTGTTTCAATTGAATGGCTTAAACAAAGCGGAAAAAAATTGAACTTGTTCGAAAAATTCAAAATAATTTCAAACCCAGCTAGAATACAAGAAGCTATACAAGAGGGTTTGAATGCTGGATACGCACGTAATAACAAAATCTACATGCCTGAAAATAAAGTTTCATTCCTTGCATTCCATGAAATCGGACATTCGATAAACTTTAACAATTCAAAATTCTGGAAAGGTATGCAAAAATTAAGAATGCCAGCTCTTGCATTAGCCTCATTACCTATGATATATGGTGCGATTTCTAAAGAAAGCAAAGCAGAAGACGGCAAAGAACTAAATAAAAAACAAAAAATAAACAACTTTATAAGAAACAATGCAGGTAAACTATCGTTTGCAACTATGTTGCCAGTTCTAGCAGAAGAAGGTATGGCAACAATTAGAGGTCAAAAACTTGCTAATCAATTATTACCTAAAAACATAGCAAGAAAGGTTCTAAAAGGCAATGCTGTAGCTTATACATCATACTTAATTACAGCATTAGGGTTTGCAGCAGCAGCATATACTGCAGTAAAAGTCAAAGATGCTTTTGTTAACAAACGAGATGCACAAAAGGTTGAAGAACAACAAAACCAACAAGTGCAAGAACAATTATCTAAAAATGATGACTCAAAAACTAAAAATGTTTAAATAATTTTTATAAATTTAAAAAACAAAGGTGGTTGCTTATTCTAAGCAACCACCTTTGTTATATTATCTGTTATTATTTTTGTGATTTTACAGTGCTTTTTAAATGCAATTCTCTTAATTGTTGTAATGATGCTTCTGCTGGAGCGTCAGTCATCAAACATTTAGCACCAGAGTTTTTAGGGAATGCTATAACATCTCTAATAGAATCTGTTCTACAAAGTAATGCAACCAATCTATCTAAACCGATAGCCAAACCTGCGTGAGGTGGAGTACCGTATTGGAACGCATTTACCATAAATCCGAATTTTTCTTGTGCTTCTTCATCAGACAAACCTAATGCCTTAAACACTTTCTTTTGAACTTCTGGTGAGTGGATTCTTACACTACCACCACCAAGTTCAGTGCCGTTATAAACAATATCATAAGCAATAGAGTTTACGTGACCTAAATCACCACTATCTAATTTATCTAAATCTTCTAGGTTTGGAGATGTGAATGGGTGGTGCATTGCCATAAATCTGCCTTCTTCTTCAGAATATTCAAACATTGGGAAGTCAACAACCCATAACAAAGCGTTATCATCTTCGTTGATTAAATTAAGTTTCTTTCCGAAGTGAAGTCTTAATCTACCCATAATATCGTAAACAGCTTTTGGTCTATCTGCTACGAAGAAAATTATATCGCCTGCTTTTGCGTCAGCTCTATCTTGGATTTGTTTTGCTTGTTCTTCTGTAACAAACTTAAGTACAGGTGATTTTGCAGTACCGTCTTCGTTATAGATAATGTTTGCAAGAGCCTTCGCACCAAATGATACAGCCAATTTTGTAATATCATCGATTTCTTTTCTAGAATAGCTTGCGCCACCTTCAATCTTGATACCACGAACTATACCACCAGCTTTCAATGTGTTCTTAACGATATCAAAGTTTGATTCCATAATAATATCGCCAATATCAAACAATTCTAAGCCAAATCTTGTATCAGGTTTATCTGAACCATATTTATCCATAGCTTCTTGCCAAGTAATTCTCTTGAATGGAGGTTTTACTTCAATACCAGCTTCTTTGAACGCAGATTGAATAAGACCTTCTGTCATAGCAATAACATTATCTTGGTCAACAAATGACATTTCCATATCGATTTGAGTGAATTCTGGTTGTCTATCAGCTCTCAAATCTTCATCTCTAAAACATTTTGCGATTTGATAATATCTTTCAATACCACCAACCATCAACAACTGTTTAAAGATTTGTGGTGATTGTGGAAGTGCATAAAACTTGCCTTCTTGAACTCTTGATGGAACTAAGTAATCTCTAGCACCTTCAGGAGTTGTTTTAATCAAGATAGGAGTTTCTACTTCTAGAAAATCTTCACTATTCAAATAATTTCTAACAGCAGTAACTATTTTGTGTCTTAATGTCAAATTATGCAACATCTCTTCTCTACGCAAATCCAAATAACGATATTTTAATCTAATATCTTCTGATACGTTTTCGTCTTCTAAAACGAATGGTAATGTTTTTGCTTCTGATAAAACATTTACATAAGTAGGATATGTTTCTACTTCACCAGTTGGTAACTTATCGTTATAAGTTTCTTCAGGTCTTTGAGTAACTTTTCCTTTAACAGTAATAACTGATTCTGTTTTCAATTTTGAAAATACTGCGTGAATATCAGGATTAATTTGAGGGTCTGCTACTAATTGAAAGAACCCTGTTCTATCTCTTAATTCAACGAAAATAATTCCGCCTAAATCTCTTACTGTTGATACCCAACCTGAAATTATAACTTCTTCATTAATGTTTTTTGCAGTAATTTGACCGCAATTATGTGATTTGATTGCTGTTTTCAATTTTCATTCTCCCTTTATTTAGTATTTGCTATAAAATAATACCAAAAACAAAAGCGTCAATCAACCACTTTCCCAAACATCAATCTTATTCCACCAAAAGGTTTTGACATAGTTTTTCTTACACCTTTTGTCAAACAATTTGTATCATCAAGTATACAGTTTGTTTTCACTATTATTTCGTTTATACCAACTACGCCTGTATCCCTAATATTTTCTGTTATAGAGTTTGTTGTTTTTGTTAAATTTTGTACATTTGAAAACACATCAGAAATTTGTTCTTCTGACACAGAATTATTAATCTTTGAGGTCGTATCTGTTATATAACGTGAAGAACGCTCTAAATTAGCAACAGAACCTTTTATATTTTTTCTATTTTCAGCCAAAATATCTTGTGCTAAACCAAACAATTCAGCTAAAGTTTGCAACGACAAATTCGCATTTTCAATAGTTTGAGAAAGATTATTTTTTAAGTTCTCCACTTCTTCAGGCTCTTGGTTTCTCAAAAAATGTTCAATATCAACAGCACATTTTCCCTCTAAAGTTGAACCATTTTTTATAAACTCACCATTAGCTGTTTCAGGTAAAATTAGTTCTAAATAATCGTCAAAATGATCACCTTTAATCTCTTTTTTCAAATAAACCTTTGTATTTGTTGGTAACTTGTGGTCTTTTCTAAAAAGCTGAATTTTCAACAAAGAATAGTTATAATCATCAGAAGTCTTTATATCACGAGCCTTCCCAATTTTTACACCTTTATAATATACAGGAATATTCCCATGAAACGGTCGCAAATCAGAAAACTTTGCTGTCACATAGGTCGAATTCAATTCTCTATATCCTAGAATTGATAAAATAACAATTAAAATTGCAGATAAAAATATAATAAGTTTCTTCATACAACTAAGAATATCAATTTATAAAATTTTTTGTATTAGTCAGTTGTCGAATTTATTACAAGTGGCTCTATTTTTTGAATACTAATTTTAATAACATTCTGCAATTCAGAACTTTCCAACCCAAGATTCCCATAACCTATATACCTTATTCTATTTTGATTATATCCGTAATCAATCAAACACTTTGAAAACTTATAAGCATAAATATTAGCTATCTCCCAAGTATAATCATAATTTAATTTTTCATCACAAAAAACCTCTATCAAAATAGGAGCATTGTTAAGATTTGAAGTCAATTCAGAAAGAATTTCACAACCAGAATTAGAGATACATACTCCCTCAAACACTCTATCTATAGGCAAAACAATATCTTTTTCTGCAGAAAAGCAATCTCCTGCATAAAACAAGGCTATATATAATATTAGGAATATTGAAACCAAATTTTTCATCAATAGATTATTGAAGAAAAGATTATATTTTTAATCCGACAGGTTGAGAATAATAGGCTTTATGTGGATACAAGTTCGTAATTAAGTTTTTGTTTGCAGGGATTCCGAAACAAGTTCGGAATGACGCTATATACTTACTTTTACGTCATCCTGAATTTATTTCAGGATCCCCCTGAACACACAGAACCGTTGATTTATAAATTCTTCACTTGAGATACAAAATATCTACAAAACATTCTTACCGTCTTTATACATCTTTTGACGGCTTGATTTTATATCCTCAATCTGTTTTTTATAATCACTTTTAGTTAAATCACCTAGAGCAGAATACAGTTTCAAAATAGCATCTTGGATATTTTTAGAGTTTAAGTTCACCATATCATCAGCCATATCAACACTAGAAAGAGCCAACCTTGTCATATCTCTAAACCCACTTGATGCAAGTTTTTGTGCAAGTTTATTACCTTCTACAGACTTGAATAGAGCTTGTGCTACCACCATTGGCATATGCGATATCAACGCAACTGCTCTATCATGTTCTTGAGGAGTAGCATAAACAATCTCTGCTTTTAAATCGGTTATAACTCGTTCTAGTACTCCTGATTTATAACCCTTAACTAATGGCGTTATAACCCACTTTGCACCCTCAAACAAGTTTTCTTGAGCACTCGCCCAACCACTAAACTCAGTACCTGCCATTGGGTGTGACGGTACAAAATTAAAACGATATTTTTCTTTTGTCAAAAACTCTTTTAAACTACAAACATCTGTAACTATTGTTTCAGGATTCAGATATTGTTCCAGTTTTTTTAAAGTTTCAATCGTTTTGTTCATCTCTTTACAGACAAATACAAGGTTACAATCTGATAAATATTTATAATCAGAATAAACCTTATCAATACCTTTTTGCGATTGAGATATCCCGACACAATCGTATCCCAATCTAGTTAAATCTTTAAATATAGAACCGCCTATTAGACCTAATCCTACTATACCAATCTTCATATTCTTGCTCCTGTTATTATTATTATATATAATTTAATTAAAAATAGAAAGGAGAGATTTATGGAAATTAAATTGGTTACTGATGCACAACATCAAGAATGCGATATCCTTGTTGTTAATATGTACGAAAACGGCAAAACATCAGAAGAATTAGTAAACAAATATGCTATTGAACAAGATAATTTCGAAGGTAAATTAGGAACTACTTATTTAATACATACTTATGGAAACCAACCAGCTCGCAAAATTTTAGCTGTAGGTTTTGGTAAAAAAGAAGAATTTAACAAACACAAACTAAGAAGTGCTGTAGCAAAAGCTATGAAAAAAGCTGTAATTATGGAAGCTAAAACGGTTGCATTTGAATTTACAGATGTAGATTTTGATTATTCAGAACAACTTATATATGGTATCCACATTGCTGATTATGCGTTTGACAAATACAAGACCAAAAAAGACAAACACGTTGAAACTGTTTTTGTGAACAGAAGCGAAGAATTATTAGAAAACTTTGACAGATACGAAACAGTATGCAAAGCGATGAAATTTACTCGTGACTTAGCTAACGAACCGGCTCAATATGCAACTCCAACAAAGTTGGCAGAACTTGCCGAAAGTTTCAAACTTGAAACAAAAATCTACAATAAAGAGGAATGTGAAAAAATGGGCATGGGTGCATATTTAGCTGTAGCAAAAGGTAGTGCACAACCACCTAAATTTATCCACATGAAATATACAGTTCCAAACCCTAAAAAACGTATTGCCATTATTGGTAAGGGCATCTGTTTTGATAGTGGAGGATTGGATATCAAACCTGCATCATCAATGCTAACAATGAAAGACGATATGTCAGGTGCAGCTTGTGTACTTGGTGTTATGAGCGTAATTAAAGACTTAGCACCAAATGTTGAAGTTCACGGTATTATTGCAGCATGCGAAAACATGCCTGGTTGTTCTGCTTACAAACCAGGAGATATCTTAACTGCTAAAAACGGAAAGACAATTGAAGTCGATAATACAGATGCTGAAGGCAGATTAACCCTAGCTGATGCATTGTGTTATGCAAGTGAGCTTGGTGTTGATGAAGTTATTGATTTAGCGACACTAACAGGAGCATGCGTTGTTGCATTAGGTACAGTTGCCGCAGGTATTGTTGGTAATGATGACACACTTGTTAAAGATATCATCAAATCAGCAGACTCTCAAGGTGAAAGATATTGGGAATTACCTATGTATGAAGAATATAAAGAAAGCCTAAAAAGTAACGTAGCTGACATGCAAAACACTGGTTCACGTTGGGGTGGAGCATCAACAGCAGGCTTATTCTTACAAGAATTTGTAAAAGACGTAAAATGGGCACATATTGATATTGCTGGTGTTGCTTACATCGATAAGCCTCAAGGCGAATTTATAAAAGGTTCAACAGGTGCAGGTGTAAGAGCATTATTGAACTATATAACTGAATAGACTTATATATAAGTAAAAATGAAGATATGCTGTAAACAAGACTAAGTTTACAGCATATTTTTTATAAAAACAAAGAAAAAACTCCACAAAAACATACAAATCACCTCAATTTCCTAAAAATTTAGATTAATATTATATAAAGTTTTCCCAAAAACGATTAAGTGTACATTTTGCACTTTATCAAAAGTATAGTATTTTCAATATTTTCAGCCCGATTTTAATTAGTGTAAAAATAACACTTGACAAATATTTTATTATGGTGCATAATAAAATTGTAAAAAGAAGTGTACAGAAAACACTTAAAACAAAAGAAGGTAATTATGAAAGTTAATTCAATAAACGGATATATGGTTAGTTTCAACGCTAACACTAATAATAACTCTAAACAAATCGCACCGCGTTCACAACAACAAAATTCTATCAATTTTGAAAAAGAACAAACAATCGCTAAGAAAGCTGATTCTTTGAACGCTAACCCACTAACATCATTGGGTTACAAATTGTATAGAACGTTCAGAATCATTTCTGAACATGAATCATCTGCTGCTAATAACCAAGGATTAAATGTATTAGCGTAAGACTTTTGATTAAACACTAAAGATAAAAAAGAACCTGCATTATGCAGGTTCTTTTAGTTTTTATATTTTTAAATTGTAGGTTGTACATAATCGCCCAACACCACACATCTATCTAACTTTGTTTTCTTCACCTTTTATAAGTCTTACAATATTTTGTCTATGTAAATAAACGATATAAATCGCACCCAAAACACAATATCCAACATAAGCAATTGGTACGTTATGCCCTACGTATTTCATAATAAATGGTGATAAAACTAATGCCACAATAGAACCCAATGAAACATACTTACTAAAATAAGTAACCACACTCCAAACAAGTGCAATAATCAAACCAGCTTGCCAGTTCAAAGCCAATATTGTACCAACACCTGATGCAACTGATTTTCCACCCTTAAACTGTAAAAAGATAGGTTTACTATGACCAATAATAACAGCAACAGCTGCTAAAACAGGGAACAATCCTACATTAGAAACATCACCTGCATAAAGTTTTGCCAATATAACAGGTAAAGCACCCTTAAATGCATCTAATAACATGACTATAAAAAACCATTTTTTACCCAACACACGTTTAACGTTTGTAGCACCAGTTGAACCAGAACCAATTGTTCTAATATCTTGTCCTGTCATACCTTTTACTATCAAATATCCTGTTGGAATTGAGCCAATCAAATATGATGCAATTATTACTAAACCAACTACAATTAAAATCCCTGTCATAATTTCCTCTTTTACTTAATTATTACTTATTCATCATACCAAAAACTATATCTATATGTAAACATTTTTCTAGCCAATTTAACAATTTTCTATCTTTCAGTTTTTGATGTATAATTTTTTTAATAAAAGGATTATACAATGACAACATTAAAAGATGCTCCTAAAAAAGCAGAAACAGCACAAAAAAAGCAAGAGCCTAATTTTTCACTTAGAAAACCTGAGTTCTACAACAAATGGAGACGATTTTTTCAATTTCTAGTAACTCACATTGGTTATATGGTTAGGTTTAAATTAGTATACAGATTAAAAGTTGAGGGGCTAGAAAACCTACCAAAAGATAATGCTTATATCTTGGCTGCAAACCACTTATCAACCCTTGATCCACCACTTGTGTGCGGTATCGCTAACAAAGGGGTTGCTTATATGGCAAAAAAAGAGTTATTTTACAACCCATTTTTGAGATGGTGGCTTAATTGGTTAGGTGCGTTCGCTGTAGACAGAGGTCACGTTAGCATCTCAACAATAAAAACAGTTATGTCAATAAAACAAACAGGTTGGGTACTAGGAATTTTCCCTCAAGGAACAAGACAAGAACCTGGGAAGATTACTAACGTAACAAAAGGGTTTGCTTCAATTGCACGTAAAACAAAATGCGGAATAATTCCTGTTGGTATAACCGGCACAAATGAAGTTAAAAGAATTCCTTTCACAGGTAAAATCGTAGTAAAAATAGGCAAACTTATCCCATATTCTGATGACATTGATTCTATGGTTAGACAATGGGGTGAAGCAGTTGCCGAATTAACAGGATTTGAATATATTCACGAAAAACAGTAGTACTTAAATAGAAGTTGGAAAAGATATGGAAACAAGAAATTATAACAGAAGATATGCAAAAGAATACGGCTTTGGTCGCTCATTATTTTACAAATTATTCGTAATTTTTGTGGTTATGCCAGCGGCAAAACTTCAATACAACATAAAAATAGAGGGAAAAGAAAACATTGATAAACACAAAAAATACCTCTTCACAGCAAACCACACATCATATCTTGATCCACCTTTTGTAGCACTTGCTGCTAACAAAAAAATTGCTTTTATGGCAAAACAAGAATTGTTTACTGACAAAAACTGGTTACTAAGACATCTTGTTAGAGTTCTTGGGGCATTTGCAGTAAACCGTGAAAGACCAGAACTAGCAACCTTTAAAACAGTTCTAGACCTTATTAAAACAGATTGGTCACTTGGTATTTTTCCAGAAGGCAAAATTTGCAAAACAAACTCTTTAGATAATATCCAAAAAGGATTTACACTTATTGCTAAAAAAGCTAAAATGGATATTGTTCCTATTGGAATAGCAGGGTTTGACGGATACGCAGGCAAATCATTGTTTAAAAAACACATAACAGTAAAAATAGGAAAACCTATTTCTTATGAACTTCCTTCAGAAGAAATCTTAAAACAATGGGCGGAACAAATCTGTGAATACACCGGTTATACGAACAACTTAGAGCTTAAATCAGAAGAAAAGGTTAATGCATAGTATATGACAAAACTTATTGACAGCCTTAAAGAAATCGGGTTTAACACCTATGAAGCAAAGGTCTATCTTGCGTTATTAAAAAAACACCCTGCAACAGGTTACGAAATTAGTAAACTGTCAGAAGTTCCACAAGCAAGAGCTTATGATACTTTAAATGTACTTACTCAAAAAGGAATTGTTACAGCAACATTAGAAAAACCGGTTCGCTATATCCCTATCAAGCCAAAAGAATTGACACAAAACTATAAAAAACACATTAACCACAACATTGACTATCTTGAAAAACATCTACCAGAAGTCAAAGAAGAAATTCTTGAACCAATTATTCCAATCTCAAATAAAGCAAATATAATGTCTAAAATCATTGATACAATAAATTCTGCAAAAAAATCTATCTATATAGAATTATGGGCAAAAGATTTTAAACTATTTGAACAAGAACTTTTAAACGCCTATAACAGAAATGTAGAAATAAGAATTATAAGCTTTGAAAAAATTCACACAAATTTTGGACTTGTATATGAGCACCCTTTTGTAAAAAGGATTGAAAACTGTATAAATGGAAGAATTATAGCTCTTGTAATAGATGACAGTGAAGCAATTTATGGAAAAATTGCATCTAATGATAACTCTCAAACTAACATTTTTTATACCCAAAATACTGATTTTGTATTTTTAACGAAAGAATTTATAACACACGATATGATGTTATTAGATATTCAATCAAACTTCCCAAAAGAACTTATGTACACGTATGGAAACGGTATGAAACATCTTCACGACAAAATTTATGGAGCTAATAATATATATACTAAGATAAAGTAAACGATGCTTTATTACGTCATTGTGAGTCGTGAAACAACATACAAAAAAGACTCTAGGGGGATGCTGAATCAAGTTCAGCATGACGTGAACACTACCACCCCAAGCGTCATTCCGAATTTATTTCGGAATCCCTGCGTACTTTTAATGTCTAAACAAGTTGACATTAGACCCTATATATCTTATCCTAAGTGTATGGAAAATAATTTTACACAAAGATGGTACGACTTAGAACCTACATTAAGTTTAGCGGTTGGAATGATGTCAGAGGCTGACGAAAAATTACAACACGAATGTGCTAGTTTTATCGTGCAAAAAGCAAAAGACTTTGGGCTAAGTATTGCTCAAAACAAACTTGAAGAAGCCTTTAACTATTTTTGCAAACGTTGGTATGACAAAGATAGAGAACTTGCTGATGCGTTTCAATACCTAAAAATAATGCCATTTGAACTTCAAAAAGAAGTATCATTAGAAATAATCGAAAAACTAGAGAAAAAATAATGTTAAACCTGATTATAAACCCTGTAATTATCTCAATAACTTGTTTGTTTATATTATGTTTATGCAGGGTTAACGTGCTTTTGTCAATTATAATATCAACAATCATAGCTGGATTAACTTCAGGTATGCACATAACAGATATTATGAACACCTTTATTTCTGGTATGGGTGGAAATTCTGAAACTGCATTAAGTTATATTCTTCTTGGTGCATTTGCAGCAGCAATGAACCACACAGGTTTAACAGATATCATTTCTAATAAAATAATTGAATTTGTGGATAACAGAAAATGTGTACTTTATCTTGTACTTATTTTAATTTCAATGGCATCACAAAACATTATTCCTATCCATATTGCGTTTATTCCAATCCTTATTCCACCGTTATTACATACCTTCAATATAATGAAGATTGATAGACGAGCAATTGCATCAATTTTAGCATTTGGTTTAAAAACACCTTATATAACTATCCCTGCAGGATTTGGATTGATTTTTCATAACCTGCTAGCTGAAAATATGGTTCAAAATGGCATGTCAATTGCAAAAAATGACGTTTGGAAATACACTTGGATACTCGGGTTAGGTATGTTTGTGGGATTATTGGTTTCATTACTCATATCATATAGAAAACCTCGTGAATATAAAGATATAAAAGTATCAGAAACAAAAACAGAGGATTTAAAACTAAATTACAAACATTATATAACAATACTTGCAGCACTAATCACGTTCAGTGTTCAAATTTTGACACACTCATTACCATTAGGAGCTTTATGCGGACTTGGGATTATATTTTCACTTGGTGCCGTAAAGCATAGCAAAATGGATAAACTTATGGACGAAGGAATTTATATGATGGGTTATGTTGCCTTCATAATGCTTGTTGCAGCTGGGTTTGCAACCGTTCTTAAATCTACAGGCGGAATTGATACATTTGTAAACTCAATAATTGCAATACTTCCAGCAAACCAAATAATGACTTCACTTATAATGTTGTTTGTAGGTTTAATAATAACAATGGGAATAGGAACATCATTTGGTACAATTCCTATTCTTGCAGTAGTATTTGTTCCTGTATTTATAAAAATGGGATTTAACGTAGCACAAACAACGGTCGTTCTAGCAGCTGCAGCAGCACTTGGAGATGCTGGTTCACCTGCATCAGATACAACACTTGGACCTACCTCTGGATTGAATGTTGATGGTCAACACAATCATATTTGGGATACCTGCATACCAACATTTTTACATTATAATATTGCACTAATCATCTTTGCACTAATTGGAGTTGTATTATTTAAGATTGTGTAGTTAATAGCAGGTTTGCAGAGATTCCACGCTTGCGATACAGAATATTTACAGCACGCTGTCTTGGATTATTCGGGATTTTGCAAAAGCGTGGTTTTGCTCAACCTTACGGGCTGGGTCACTGTGTGACACGGCGCCCTACCGAAAATCCGCCTGAATGACGCAACCAGACTGTCATTCAGAGGGAGTGTAACGACCGAAGAATCC
>DABG01000019.1 GCA_002103075.1 Candidatus Gastranaerophilales bacterium HUM_9
CCACCGATTTGGGCTGCAACAGGGGCAGCAACAGCAGCTGGTTTTGCTTTTTGACCATAAGCCAAAACTCTCAACATACCGTTTTCGTCGTAGTATGATTTAAGTTTGTATGTAGCTTCTGCACTTTCTGCCTTGTTTGTTGTTACACTAGATACGACAGAATCTTTACCAACATTTATATCAACAGGTGTTTTGCTATTTGAAATAATATTAATAGATGCTACATTTATTCTTTCAGTATTCTCTGTATTATTAACCTGAATTTTATCAGATGAAGAGTTCTTTAAGTCAATATCTATTGCAAAATTAGATTTATTATCACTAGTTAATCCCTCAAGTGAAAGGACTCCAATTCTATTATTTGCTAAACTAAATGAAGCGTTTTTTAAAATTAGGCTTTGTCCATTGATTTGATTTTCCTTTTTTAGATTGACATCACCTGCAACAGATACATATCCAGAGCCTGTAATGTAGTCATTTATTGTAATAGAGAAACCATTTCGTCCTTCTAAGTGTATTGTAGAATTCTTTTCTAGGTGAATAGCATTTGATTCTCCTCCTGCGGTATTACCCTCAAATAAGATGTTTTTATTATCTGCGTAAATATCCAAACTAGCACCTTCATTCAAGTAAATAGCACCGCCAAGTCCATCAGCTTTGTTATTTATAAATGAAGTATCAACTATTTGTGCATGTCCTTTCTTATCAATATATAACGCTCCTCCATTACCTTTTGAGTAGTTATCTTTAAATAAAGAATTGTAGATAAAAACTTGAGATTTAGTACCAGTTGAATATAATGCTCCTCCATTACCCTCAGCATAATTGCCGCTAAATAAAGTGTTTGAGATAAGAATGCTATTATTAGAAGAATTGTATATAGCACCACCGTTTCCGCCTTTTATATCACCTGTTTTTGTATCGACAACTCCTGTTGCATAGTTCCCCTCAAATTTAGTGTTGCCCATATATAAAATATTTGTATTATAAATAGCTCCACCATTTGCAGCTGAATTGTTTTCAAACCAAGTTTTTTGGTTGTCTTCATTATAATCATATATCTGTAAAATGGTGCTAGCATTGTAGTTATTTATGCCAATATGTAAAGTACTTGTGTTATAAATAGCTCCACCATTACCTTTTGCTGAATTGTCTTTGAAAATTGAATAATTAAATTCTGTTAGACCTGCAAAATCATCTTTATTAGAAATTGTGTTTATTGTAACTTGTCTTGAGTTATAAATCGCACCACCATTTTTTCCTGTTGAATTGTTGTAGAAAGATGATGATTCTACTGCAACAGCGTATTTATTCCAAATTGCACCACCATCGCTTTTAGCACTGTTACCTCGAATTAGTGTAATTTCTTTAGTAGTGGTTTCAGAGTTGTTTTCTGTGTTTTTATCGTTATTAGTATTTTCATCAGACCCAGAGTTAGATGTATCTTTAACTGTAATTGTTTTTTCAGTATCACCGATAATTGATGCTTTTATTAAAATATAACCAGTATTATAAATAGCACCACCCTTATCGGTTGCAGTGTTTCCGTAAATTCTTGAACCGTCAATTGTGATATTTCTTGTGTTGTAAATCGCACCACCTTGTTTTGCTGTGTTACCCTTTATATAATCATCAGAAACCCCAATGTATGAATTTGTAAGTGTCATTTCACCGGCATTATAAAGTGCACCACCCAAATCGGCATAATTGCCCGAAAAATAGCTGTTGGTAGCGTTAAAATATCCGTCTTTTGAGTAGTTACTATAAATAGCTCCACCTTTGTTTTCTTTTGTTTTTATATGAGCATAGTTATTTAAAAATTTACTATCTGTAACACTAACTTTTCCTGTATTGTGGATAGCACCACCATTACAAGTTACATAATTCCCATCAAAAACGGAATTTCTAATATCGGCTGTGCCAACATTATAAATCGCACCACCATTATCTGCAAAATTTTTAGTAAAATATGTTGTAGTTATTGGTTTTACAGATTCTGCAGGTTTATCCTCTTTTTTATCACCGTCAGATTTTGTATTATCAGTTGATGTACCTGTATTCTCATCTGTTTTATTCTCTAAACCTGATGTAGAACCTGTTTCGCCTATTGTTTCCCCTGTTGTTTCACTATTTTTTTCATCTTTTTTATCACCGTCTTCTTTTGGTGGCACTGGTACATTTATATTCAATGTACCATTATTATAAATAGCTCCACCTGACATATTTGCTGTATTTTCATTAAAAGTAGAGCTGTCTATTTTTGCTACGTCTTTTTCACCTGCAATTACAATAGCTCCACCCATCAATCTTGCATAGTTCCCATTAAAATTAAGATTATCTCCTACTATATTAAAGTTGATTGTATAAATAGCACCACCATGAAATTGTGCAGTATTTTTTATAAATTGTGTACCTGATAAAGTTAAAGTTTCATTTTTTATTGGAATTTCTTTCTTATCTTTATCAACAAAAGCTTCACCTTTTTCATTTAAAGCTTGTATAACCATTGCATAAATAGCACCACCATAATAAGCTTTATTTTCTTTAAAAGTATCTTTTGTACTAGTTATATTTTCATTTCCTAAAATTGCTTCTAATTTTTTTGTATCAACTTTTTGTGTAATTTTTGAATAAATCGCTCCACCATATATTGAAGAATTTTTCACGAACTGAGTTTCTGCAAGTGTAATTGAACCTTTTTGATTAAATATAGCTCCACCATAATATCCTGCTTGAGAGTTTTCAATCTTTGATGTATATATATTAAGTGAAGATGCTTGGCTATAAATAGCTCCCCCATAATAATATGCTAAACCTTTATCTAAGGTTGTATCAACAAGAGTCATTTTCCCTGTGTTTAAAATATATCCCCCAATCGCAGAAATCTTTGAGTTTGAGTTATTAAAAGTTACTTTTTGTAAAACTGCAGTACCTAGGTTCATAATTGTTCCGCCCTGTACAGAGTAGTTGTTATCAAAAGATGACCCGTTTAAATAAATTTCGCCGTAGTTCCAAATAGCTCCACCTTGGCTAGTTGCAGTGTTTCCAATAAATTTACTTCCATTAGAAATAATTAAACCACTTTTATCATTTATTTCTCCAAGAGAGGTATCCGCTAGTTTATAATAAGTGTCGCCAATTTTAGTATATCCTTCTTGTTCCATTTCTGAAACATCAGTATATTTATAAACCTTGTTTTCATAAACTACTTTTGTAGGTTTATCAGCTAATTTATAGTATGAATCACCAATCTTTGTATAACCTTCTTTTTCGGTTGTTGAAACGTCAGAATATTCATAAAATTTATCTTCATAAACAATTTGAGTAGGTTCTTTTTCTAATTTATAGTACATATATCCAATTTTAGTGTAGCCCTTTTTTTGTTCATCCTTAAGAGAATCATACGAACTTGCTGAAATAGCTTTTGAATATTCATAAACTTTGTTTCCATACACTACTTTGGAATCACCATCTGTATAAACCCCAGGGATACTCATAAACCAATTGCCAGTATAATATACACAAATAGCACCACCACTATTAGCTTTGTTAGAAGTGTATGTACCATTTGTTTCTTTTATATCACCGATATTAAATAAAGCTCCGCCTAATCCTGAACCTTTGTTGGAAGTATAAGTAATATTATTTAAGGTTAAATTTTTGGTGTTATAAATAGCTCCAGCTTCACCTTTAGAAGTGTTTGAAATAAATTGTGAATCTGAGATTTTTATGTCATCACCATTAGAATAAATCGCCCCACCAGAGTATCTAACGCTGTTTGATTTAAAGATAGTATTTGATATATCAAGTTTACCCTCTGCATAAATTGCACCAGCTTGCATTATAGAACTGTTAGATTGGAATAAAGAATCTTTTATAACTGTGTCGCCGTTTGTGAAAATAGCTCCACCAGCTTTATAAACGGAGTTCGATTTAAAAGTAGAATTTGTGATTGTAGTTTTGCTTAATGTATAAATAGCACCGCCATCACCAGCGTTTGTAGTTTCTTTCTTTGTTGTTGTTTTTCCTGTTTTTTTGTCGGTTGTTTTTGTAACTGTCGTAGTAATTGATTTTGAGCTGTTTGAAGTAAAAGTAGAGTTCTTAATTGTTAATGTACCTTTTTCAGCAGCAGAATAAATCGCCCCACCAGCTTGTGAAGCAGAGTTTTTGTTAAAGGTTGTTCCATCAATTACAACATCGCCCTCTGTAGAACTATAGATAGCCCCACCCAATCCTGTAGACATTGTAACTTTTATTGTTTGATTATCATTAGTTGTTGTATAAGTAACTTTTGAACCTACAGAGTTTGAAGTGAAAGATGTGTTTGAAACAGTCATATCAGATTTGATATAATATTCACCTTTTACGGCTGATTTTTCGTCATTAATGTCATAAATTAATCCATCATGAACAACTTGTCCTGATTTTTCATCAGGATTAGGAATATAAACAAGTCCCTTATCTTTTTGTCCATCGGTGAAACAAGTATAAATTTTCCCATCAACAACTACCTGACCTGTTTTCAAATTAGTCGTTGGGTTATAAACGTCAGGTTTTAAGCTCTTTCCGCTAAAGTCATAAATTTTACCATTTACTACGATTTGACCATTAGTAAGGTTAGATGGTGATACATAAACCTTTGATTCTTGATAGATTTCAGTTTTATATAAGTACCACATTCCGTCAATGTATACTTGAGATTCTCCTGCTGATAAATTTTCAAATTTTATAGCAGAACGTCTATTCAAGTATTGGTGATAATGACCATCATCAGGTGTACCAATAAGTCTTTTCCTACTATCATAAGTAGGAGTTTCACCTGTATAAACTTTATCAACTGTTACAACAGAGGTTAGCCAATATTTTGTATCCCCAATAGAGATTTCTCTTGCACCTGCGACAAATTCTGTTGAATATTTGTATACAAGTCCGGCATGTCCAAGTTCACCTTCTGCAAGCTGTGTGCCTTGTTGATAGTCTTTTGCTTTTAAATCAGATATATTATAAACTTTTCCACCATATACAATTTTATTTTCGTCAATATAAATTCCTGAATTATATCCGGTTCCTTCAATATTAGATATATCAAAGATTTTACCGTTATATATAAATTGAGTTTCAGTAAGGTTTGTAAGTCCCTCTACATACGCTTTAGACTCTGCTGATTCTGTAGAATATACCATTCCATTAGCTACAATACTGTTTTGGTCTAAGTTTGTATCGCAAATATATTCTTTCCCTTCAACAGCTTCAACTCCAGTGAAATTATAAACTTTGCCATTGACTACAATTTGATTATCTGTAAGTTTCATATCTTTTTGATAATCAATAGATTGATCAATTTTGTTAATATCATAATATTTGCCATTAAAGATAATATATCCTTTATCTTTGTCAAAAGTTTTGTATTCAAGAGCTTCTTTATCAGATTTATCGTAGGTAAAAACTAAACCATTCTCGTATTTAGAACTTTCAAACAATAACTGGTTATCATTAATTGTATTTGTACCGATATAGCCGTCTTTAATAAGGTTATATACATAATTGTCGTTTGTATTTAAGTATTGTAATTCTGATATGATTGTACCTGATGTACAAATTGCACCGCCAACAGGTGAATAATATAATTTGTCGGTTTCTTCACATTTTCCTACAACTGTTGTTTGTGAAGGTGCTGTAACTTTGTTTGATTTAAAAATGGCAGATGTAATATCAAGAGAACCCTCATTAAATATGGCTCCACCTTTTACCCCTGTGTTTCCAGAAAAAGTTGGTTTAGATATTAGGGTCTTTTTGCCCGATAGATATTTAGTTGATGTTATTTTTAAAATAGCTTTATCTGCATTATAAATAGCACCACCATTACCACCATCTATATCAGGTAGTTCATAATCTTTTTTATCAAAAGTTTCTTTTCTTGTTGTTATAATTCCAATCGCTTTGTTTCCTGAAAAAGCCCCTGACTCAAGCGTTATATTACCTGCATTAAATATTGCTCCACCATTTTTTGCAGAGTTTGAAGAAAAACTTACTTGATAATCAGATGTTAATTTTCCACTGTTATAAATTGCACCACCAGACTGAACTGCATTATTTTTTGTAAAAACAGTTTTTCCTGTTAAATCAAGAATTCCTGTTAAGGTTTCAGTTGTATTATCTTCATTTTTTAAATCAATAACAGCGTTATAAATAGCTCCACCATTATCAGATTTATTCCCGCTCAACTTTGTACTATTCAATGCTAAACTACCTGCATTAAAAATAGCTCCACCTGTTACTGCTTTATTAGAGCTTAATGAAGATGATGTGATTATTACGTCTTTTAAATTGAATAATGCACCCCCTCTATTTGATGCGATATTGTTTGTGAATGTAGTCTTGTTTATAGTTGCTGTTCCATTGTTGTAAATGCCTGCTCCATCAACAGCTGAATTTGAATTAATAACCTTTCTTTTATTTGCACTTCCTATTGTAGAACTTTCTATAACAAGTTTTCCAGCATTGTAAATTGCACCACCTAATCCACCATCTGATTCTGTTGCGTTAGCTTTATTATTTACAAAAGTTGATTTCTTTATTGTAAGAATCTTCTCTTCTTCACCAGAATTAGAAGTGTTGTCGTTATAAATAGCTCCCCCAACTAATGCATTATTATTTTTAAAAGTGTTGCTCGTTAAAGTTCCATTCCCTTTATTATATATAGCTCCACCAAGGTTTGCCCGATTGCCATTAAATGTATTAGAGGTACTTGTTAAAATTCCAGTCGCTGAGTTGTATATTGAACCACCATATTCTGCAATAGAACCTGTAAAATATTCAACAGAAGAATCTGTATAATAAATAAAATTCTTATCCATTAGGTCAGATACGCCTAATCCTTCTTCATAGCCATTTTTTTCTCCAAATACTTGAGATGTTTTAGATGTTAATAATAATTTTTTAGCAGATGCTCCAAAGGTTGATTTTGAGATGTCTAAAATACCTGAGTTATAAATATCACCACCATTTTTTGCAGTATTGTTTGTAAATTTTGATGATGTTATTTTGGTATTTGAACCCTCATTATAAATTGCACCGCCATTTTCAGAAGCATGGTTCCCATTATTTGCGTAAGAACCAAATGTAGATTTGTTTATTACAACATTGCCACCTTTAACATAAATTGCACCACCATTTTTCGCACTGTTATTGTTGAATGTATCACTAGTCAAAGTTGATTTATTATCTAATCCAGTAGCGTTTATATAGATAGCTCCACCATCACTAACTGTAGAATTGTGGTTAAAATTTGAAGAACTAATACTTATGTTTCCAGTGTTATATACAGCTCCACCGTTTGATACTGCGGTGTTATAAATGAATTTGTTTCCAGAAATAGAGGCTACTCCCTCATTATATATAGCTCCACCTTGATTAGCTGAATTTCCACTTGATGTTATTTTTGAGTAATCATAGTTTTTACCATTGATAAGAACATATCCATAGTGCGTTTTTTCGCCACCACCAAAGGTTGCGTTCTTTAAGGTTAATGTTCCTTGATTAAATATTGCTCCACCATTATTATCAGAATGGTTGCTTTGAAAGATAGAGTTTTTAGAGCTAGAACCAGTAATTTTTAGTGAACCGTATTTGTTATAAATAGCTCCACCATTATTTAAGGATATATTATTAAGAAAGTTTGTATAAGTAAAAGATAATGATCCACCATCATTTATGAAGGCTTGATTAAATCCTGAAAAATTCAGTTTTGAAATAGTTAGTTTTCTTGATGGTAATACATCTTCTCCTGAAACTAAATTTATAATCAGCCCATTAATATTATTTTCGGCAAGAATAGTAGAACCTTTACCTTTAAGTGTCAAATTAGGTGATTTAAGGTAGTTATCTACTGCCCAATTATCAATGACGATGTTTTCTTTTATATAAATACTCTTTTTTACAACGGATTGAATAGCTTCATCAAACAGTGACATGCTTTCTGCATGCACTATACCACAGCTTATAACCGCATATAAAAGTATAATTATTATCTTTCTCATAAATATCCCAGAATCGTTATATTTATATTATAACGTATGTTTGACCTATTTCAAACCCTTTATAAAAATTTTAACAAATTGTAATTTTAAGCACCGGCATGAAAGCATGCTTTACAAAACTTAATAATTATGCAATAAAAAAGGCAATTAATTCAAATAGATATACTTTATATATATGTAAATAAGATTTATAAATTATAGAGAGCGATAAAAATGCAAAGTTTATTAAATTACATAACATCGTCTATAAATGGCGACGCAATTTCAGATTGTGCAAAAAACCTAAAAACTTTAGAAAAATTAAAAGCCTCATATCCACATGAGCAAAAGAAAACAACTGCTCTTTGTATAAATTTAAAAGCATAAAAACTTTGTTAGAAATAACAAAGTTTTTTTAATAATTGACTTTCATATTAACAATTGTAACGTCTACACTTGTCCAGTTTCAAAAAATAGTGTACAATGGTTTGAAATGTTCAATCAAGGCGACTGAAGGAGTGTACAAATAACATTTTTTTGTAACGAAAAGCTAAAGTTTTGTAACAAACAGGCAAATTTTTTTCTTTTCAGAACTTTTTAATATTAACTGTGTATTATATTGTGTATATTTTAATAGAAGGTTTAAATTTTGAAATTAAATTCAATTAACTCAACAACAAATTATGACAACAGACAATTGAGAAACAATAGTCGCAAAGCTAACCCAAACTTCAAAGGTTTAGCAGATATCCCTGGCGTTATTATGCAAGGTATCGAAAACGGTGGCTTTGCTACATCATTTATTGTACAAGATACCTTAGGTATGACAGTTCCTAGAACTTGGGAAGGTCTTAACCGTGGTGTTGCTAAAAAAGATGATGATAATAAAGATAAAAAAGGTAATATTTTTACAAGAGCCAAAAACTTTTTTAAGAACTTTAGTCTAAAAAATATGAACCTTAAAGAAGGTGCAGAAGTATTTTTAAGAGAAGCTCTTTCTGGTCCACTTATTATGTTTACACCAATGTTAGTTCTTCTTGGTGCTAAAAAATATGTTGGAAAATCTACATTTACAAATTCGTCACTTATTAATAGACTAGGTAATTCTTTAACAAATACTGTTAAAAAATCTTCTCACGACTCAACAAAAGCATTGAAATCTGCATTCTATAGAGATAGCGTTGCATCTGCTGTAAGAAGCACTACAAATGTAGCTGATAAAGCTGTTGAAAACAAATTTATTGATAATGTAACAAAAGAATTAGAAACACTTGATGCATATTCAAATCAAGTTGGAAAATCTAAACATAGAAAAAAAGCTGTTAAGAAACAACAAGCTAAGATTGTTGAAATGTTCAACAATTACCATACATCAAACAATTCTGACTACTCAATGGTTAACAAAGTTAAATTTGATAACCAAACATATTCAACAAGTGCATTCATTGATGGTCTTACTGGTTACGCTGATGATGCGTTAAAAAACAAAAATATTTCGGAAATCAATGAAGAATATACAAATGGATTTAAGAAAGCTAGTTTGTTAAAAAGAGGTGTTACAAACTTGGCAGCAGCATTCTCTGCAATTGGTGCTGTTTCAATCGTACCTAAATTGTATACTCTTATTAACCCAGTTCCTCCAGGAGCAATAAATACAGTTGAAACTAAACCAGGACTTGCTGATGAAGAACCTCAACCACAACCACAAACTCAAGCAAATAATAATGTTCAAAATAATAATGGTAACAAGGTTGCATTCAAAGGTAAATGGGATAAATTAGCTCGTAACCTTGAATTCAATGGTAACAATTTTACACCTGTTTTAATGACAACTTTGGCTACATGCGGTTTGCTTGGACCACGTATTAATACAGCTGTTAAAAGAGCTCCACAAGATCCTGTAACTAAAGAAAAAGATTACTCAGAAATTCCTGAAATCTTGACAAGAGATATTGTTTCAACTGGTGCTGTTACATTTGGTGTACCAATGATTTCAAAAGCTCTAGTTAGCAGTTATGAAAAAGCATCTGGTTTTGTTCTTCAAAATCACCCTGAACAAGAACTAAAAGGTACTAAAAAAGTTCTTGATATGTTAAATCCACTTAGTGGTATTGCACCATATAATTTGAAAGACTTGAACTCAATCTATAGCAAAGTTGATTCTAAAGAAAAATTGGCTACATTTGGTCAATATATTGATAAAAACAATGGTAGCTTAGCTAAAATCTTCAATGTAATGGATAATGGTAAAAAAGTATTTGAAGAACACGGCTTGAATCTTAAAGAATTGGCTAGTCAAAAAGATAGAAATGCAACTAACAAACAAATTATGGATTTGGCTAATTCAAATGAAAAATTTGCAGAAAAACTTATCGAATTATTAGCACCTACTAAAAAAGGTGGTGCAAACAAAATTGTTAAGCGTGCAAGAACTTTGAACTCAATCACTTCATTTGCTGCAACAGTTGCTTTGGTACCAGCATTCTTGGGTATAGTTCTTCCAAGAATAGTATACGCTCAAACAGAAAAACGTCATAAACAAAAAGCTATGGCACAAGCTGCGGTTAATGCAATGAATAATCCAGCACAACAAGTTGCAATGCAAGGTTCAAAAATTGATTATTCTGTTTTGAAACATTCTGAGACTAACACTTTCAATCAAATGAAACATCAAAAATAATTATATACAATATAACACAGTAAAATATAGGTGTAGGATTTTAAACAAGTTCTGCACCTTTTGTTATTATATGTTTAAGTCGTTATTACGAATTACTTAATCTCTAAGTGGAATCTTCACAACAAAGGTCGAACCATTATTAATTTCACTTATTACTGATATATTCCCACCGTGTAGCTCTGTTAACTCTTTCGTAATAGTCAAGCCCAAACCAGTTGAACTTTCTTTTTTTGTATAAGCACTATCTAATTGTACAAATTTTGCAAATATCTTACCATGATACTTTTTGTCAATTCCAATCCCATTATCATGCACTGTCAAAATAAAGTTTTTATCTTCTTTTTTTGCAGTGATAACAACTTCATCTTCTTTAGGACTGTATTTTATAGCGTTACTTACTAGATTATATAGTATTTGTTGAATTTTTTGATAATCAGCAACAACCTCAAAATCTTCTTCATATTCAATTATCAAACGAACATTTTTCTGTTTAGCTAGTGGTTTTAAAATATTAGCAACCTCTGATAAAGCTCTTGTTATAAAAAACTTCGTACAAACAAGTTTCACAGTATTAGATTCTATCTTTGACATATCAAGAATTTCATTAACCATACCCAACAAATGAAGTCCTGATACTCGAATATCAGATACAAATTCTTGTTGTTTAGGGTTTAATTCCCCACACGCACCTGTAGAAAGAATTTCTGAAAACCCTAAAATAGCATTTAAAGGTGTTCTTAATTCATGCGAAACATTTGCTAAAAATTCCATTTTTATCTTTTCTGATTCAAGTATTTTTTCATTTTGCTCCTTAATCGTCTTATAAGCATTATTTTTATCAACAATACCGTCCTTTAACGCTTTGAGCTGTAATTTAAAAACCTCAGATAATTCAACATCTTTTATCAAATATGCCAAAATCTTTGAACAAGAATTTAGTATAGTTAATGAATTTCCATCATATTCGTTTTCTTTTTTTGAAGCTAAAAGAATAAAACCATAAACGGTTTGTCCAATAATTAGTTTTTCGATTATAAACGATTTATAAAATCCTAGATTTAAGTTCTTTTGTATATCAGAATTTTGGTTAAAGACAAATCCTTTTTCAGTGAAAAGTTTTTCTTTTATACTAGGAGCAAGTTTAAAACTTTCTTCATCTTGGTAATCTTTTGATGAAGAGTATTTCAAAACAGCTGATTCTGGGTTTAAAAAATATATTCCAGCAAAATCGTATTCCAAAATGCTTGATAATCTTTCAAACAACAATTTCTTACCCTCTCCATCATTAAGATTAATGTTGAATAAAGTAGGAATTTTCTCTAGAACTGATTTATAATCGATATTTGTCATAAATTATGAATCCAAACCCAAATCAAGCGTTGGAGCTTTCGCAACGATTGCACTAGATGATATTATATCAACACCAGTTTTTGCAATTTCTCTTAATGTGTCCATATTTACATTTCCACTTGCTTCAACAATTGCTCTATGGTTAATAGTTTGTACAGCTTCTTTCATTTGCTCATTTGTCATATTATCAAGCATTATTATATCTGCTTTACATTCAATAGCCTCATTTACTTGAGCTAATGTGTCACATTCAACCTCAATTTTATGTGCATGAGATATTGATTTTCTTAATCTATTTACAGCATTTGTAATAGAACCAGCAAATTTTACGTGGTTATCCTTAATCATTGCACAATCTGATAAGTTGTATCTATGAACATAGCCACAGCCAACTTTTACTGCGTATTTTTCAAAAGTTCTAAAGTTTGGTGTAGTCTTTCTTGTATCAACCATTCTAACACCAAATTCTCTTATGGCATCTTGATAACGTCTTGATTCTGTTGCTATACCACTCATTCTTTGAACATAGTTAAGTGCAGTTCTTTCGCCTGTTAAAATAGCTCTAGCACATCCTGATATTTCTGCCAATTTGTCGCCTTTTTTAATTACATCACCGTCTTTTGCAAAGAAAGTAACCTTAACATTATCAGATAAAATCTTAAAAACAGCTTCAAACACATCTCTACCACAAAAAACACCGTCAACTCTCGTGTTTAAATAAACAGTCATTGTGTCGTTTTCATCAGTCAAATTATCTGTTGTAATATCTTCAAATCCGATATCTTCTTTTAAGGCTTCTTTTACGTGTTCTTCTATATAAAATTTATTTAACAAAACTAGGTTCTCCTTCTCCTTTAATAATACAGTTATGATTACCAACTTCTGCATGATTTGGGTAATCCAATCTATAATGAGCTCCTCTTGACTCTTTTCTATTTAATGCAGATTTCACAATCAACTGAGCTACACATATCATATTTCTTAATTCATATTCTTCCTTATTCAAACATTTAACAGAACGTCTAAATCTTCGTTTCAAATCATAAATCATATCCAATGCTTTAAGTAAAGATTCTTCAGTTCTTAAAATTCCAACATTATTCCACATCAAATCCTTTAGTTCAGAAACCAATTCAGGTATATCAAAATTTTCATCACTCAAAGGTTGAGTATATTTGTTTATTGTAGCCATAACTGTTTCATCAATTTTTTGAGGTGGAACAAGATTTGAGAATGATAAAAAGTTCGCAAGTTCGTGAGCACAAACCACACATTCAAGTAGAGAGTTACTAGCAAGTCTGTTTGCACCATGTAATCCTGTAGATGAACATTCACCTATTGCATACAAACCTCTAACAGAAGTTCTTCCTTCAACAGTTGTTTTGATTCCACCCATATAATAATGAGCGGCAGGTGCTACAGGAATCAAATCTTTTGACATATCTATTCCAAAACTTTTACATTCTTTTGAGATAGTAGGGAATCTTTTTTGTGCAAAATCTTTATCTATAACTGTTGCATCAAGATATACATTCTTTACCCCTGTTTTAGACATTTTATCAAATATCGCTCTAGTTACAACATCTCTAGGAGCAAGGTCTTTAAGTTCGCTATAATCTTGCATAAAAGGTTTTCTATCTTTATCAACAAGAATAGCGCCTTCTCCACGAACAGATTCAGAAACCAAAAATCTATTTTTAACCCCGTCAATAGCTAATGCAGTAGGGTGAAATTGCACAAATTCTAAGTCTTGTAATATAGCACCTGCACCGTAAGCTAATGCAATGCCATCACCTGTTGCAACAGTTGGGTTTGTTGTGTATTTATAAAGTTGTCCAATACCACCACAAGCTAAAATTGTAGCTGAAGAATAAATCGTTTCATACTCTTTGGTATCATCATTGTATATAATAACCCCTTTGCACTCACCGTCAGAATTCGTCAATAATTCAGTAACAATGGTATCCTCTAATATATCAATATTAGAGTTTTCTTTTACTCTTTTACAAAGAGTTTGTTCAATAACTCTCCCAGTTGCATCGCCTCCGGCATGAAGGATTCTATTTACACTATGAGCTCCTTCAAGAGTATACGTAATTTTTCCATTCTCATCTTTATCAAACTCTACACCGTATTCAATCAAATCATTTATCACATCATTAGAGTTTTCTGAGATAAATTTTGTTGTATCATATTCTGATAATCCTGCGCCTGCTTTTAATGTATCTTGAACGTGTAGTTCAACTGAGTCATTTTCGTTGTTATTCATAACTCCAACAATACCACCTTGTGCATATCTTGAGTTACTTTCACCAAAACTTGATTTTGTTATTACTAAAACTCCATCAGGCATATTTATTGATTGAGCCAATTTTAATGCACAGAATAATCCTGAAATTCCACTTCCTACAACTATTGCTGAATACTTAGAATATTTCATCACATACCCCTCGTCTATGTTATAAATATATTCTTATTTTACGTCGAAAAAAGCTATTTTACAAACAAAAAATATTATTCAAAATTATTCAACACCCAAAAATTTGTGAACCTGTGGAATTACTCTTACATTTTTTGTGTATTCTAAGAATTTATAGAATATTTTTCTTATGAAAGCTGAATTTATACTCATTTTATCCCCTATCATCTTAGGTTGTAAAATGATTTCAAATCCGTATTTCTTAGATAAATCAGTAGCTAATTTAATTTCTTCATCTGTAATTTTTTCATCAAAGACAATCTTTGCAAAAACTGTTGCCTTTGAATTACAGAATGTTTCAAAAAACTTATCGTGTTTTTCAAATGAGTTTATTAAACCTGAGCAACTAGGTAGCTTTATATCTGCTGAAACGTAGTCAATGCTATCAATGATTTTTTCAACGTCTTTAATAATGGTTCCATTTGTTTCTAGATAAATTGGTAAATCAACAAGTGGTAGAAATTCTGCCAAAAAATCAATCCACAATAAAGGTTCACCGCCAGTTAAAGAAATAGAATTTATCTTATTAAAATCAAAATTATTTCTCAAATAATCAGCCAATTCTTGAGGACTATATTCTTTGTAGTCAGAAGAAAAATCTGTGTCACAATATTTGCAAGCAAGATTACATTTACAAAATCTAATAAAAATTTGTTCTACCCCAACTAACAGTCCTTCACCTTGAATTGATGAAAAAATTTCTTTTATTTTTGCTTTATTATTCATTTTAATGTTCTCTTATACTCTTTTTTGATAACTGACCTAATTGCTTATACAAAGCTATTTCTGCATTTGACAATTTTTTAGGAATATCAATTTTTACGACTATTATCAAATCACCCTTTTTACCGTCTTTAGACAATCCTTGTTGAGATATTCTATATTTTTGTCCTGAATATGTATTTGGCATAATCTTCATTTGAATAGTATTTGAATCCACACCAACTACATTTATAAACCCTCCTAAAACAGCTTCAAACGGCTCTATTGGAACTGTTTTTATAACATTTAAGCCATCATAACTGACATCAGGTTCATTTATTAATTTTACAACAAGGTATAAATCACCGTTTTTGCCACCATTAAAGCCTGCATTACCTTCGTTTTCGACACGAATTTTTGTGTTTTGTTTTACACCTGCAGGTATTTTTACTGTCAATTTTTTGTAACTAGATTTTTCTCCTGTCCCTCCACAAACAGAACAAGTTGCACCATTTATAAATTTTTTACCGTGACATTTTGGACAAGATTCTATATGTAAAATATTTACGGTTTTTTCCACACCGTTGAACGCATCAATAACACTAACTTCAACCTCTACTACAATATCTTTACCGTCAACTTTTTCTTTTGTCTGTTTCTTTTGTTGTTGCTTAGGTTTTTGCTTAAATAAATTTTCAAAAGAATCTGCAAAAACATTTCTTTTATGAGTATTCTTCACTCTTTCGTGCATTCTCGCAAACGTATTTTCACGACGTTCTCGTCTTTGATTTTGGTTGTTTTGAGAACCTTTTTCTGAAGAAGTTTTAAATTGTCCAGAGTTATTTGTTGTACGAGAACTATTTGTGTTATTTGTTCCTTGATTAAAAGTAGAGCCTTTACCGTACTCATAAAGCCTCATAATACTATCATATCGTTCTCTTTTTTGAGGACTAGACAAAACCTCATAGGCTTCTGCTATATCCTTAAATCGTTTGATTATCTCTGGAGAATTTCCTGCTATATCTGGATGGAATTTATGAACAAGTTTCCTATATGCTGCTTTTACTTCTGCAAAAGATGCATTTGGTGATATTTGTAAAATGTTATAATAGTTCTTTTGTTCCATCAAATATTACCTTAATAATCAGATACAGTTTCCTCATCGTCGTCTTTAAGAGATGACAAATCTGATGAATACATACCGTCAAAATCATCAGGTAACATATCATTGTCTGGCCATACAGTGCCGTCATCGAATCTACAAGCATTCAAATTGATACTCATTGTTAAATCAGAATTTGATAAATCGGCTTCTTGAAAGATTGCACCAGCTAAATCTGATTCAGAAAAATTACAATAATCAAGAACTGCATAACTAAAGTCTGTACCGTTCATAACTGTTTCAGAAAATTCGCATTCTGTAACGTTTGCTCTTGCAAAATCAGTTGATGTCAAATCGCAATCAATAAATTTTACGTTCAATAAATGAGAGTCAGAAAAACTTGATGAAGAAAAATCAATATTTTGAAAAACCAAGTCTTTTAACTCTAAATTCATAAAATCTATTTCTGACAAATCAACACCATCAGTGTTATTCTCTTGAATGTATCTGTTAAATTCTTCTGGGTCGTTTACTATTAAATCTACTAATTCATCTTTTGTTTTCATATATCTCCTTACTAATTTTCATTATAAAATATTCATCTGAAGAGCAAGCAATGTTGCTTGAGTTCTACTTTTTACTTTTAACTTTTTAAAAATTGTGTTTAGGTGAGTTTTTACTGTAACATCTCTTACGCACAATTCTTCTGCTATTTCTTGATTGTTTTTACCTTGAGAAACAAGTTTAAGAACATCTCTTTCTCGTTCTGTTAAAGGTGTTATTTCTCTCGGTTCAATTTCAACGTTTTGTTTTGGAACTTTTTCTTCTTGCCATTTGATACGTCTTAAAATAGCTTCTATTCTAGCCAATAAATTAGGTAAAACGAAAGGTTTTACAATATAGTCATCGGCTCCATACTTTAGTCCAGACACAATTTTGTGTTCTTCGCTTACTGCTGTAATCATAATTACAGGAAGATATTTTGTAGCAGGGTTAGAACGAATAGCTTTTAGGGTTTCCCAACCGTCCATTTGTGGCATCATAACGTCTAACAATACTAAATCAATATTGTTATTATCTTTTTTAAGTACTTTTAGTGCGTCAACACCATTTGTAACAACTTCAACTGTATAGCCAAACATAGGCAATGCTTCACTTAAATATTTTGGATTGTCGTCAACTATTAAAATTTTTGCAAAATCGTCCATTGTTTCCTCTATGCTATTATAACCTATACAATTCGTTCTTTTAACGCTTTAATTGCTGCTTGAAGCCTGTCATCTACCTCTAATTTTTGAAGAATACTTGCAACGTGAACCTTTGTTGTATTAACACTGACAAAAAGATTTTTTGCTATTTCAACGTTACTATACCCCTCTGTAATAAGTTTTAAAATCTGTTTTTCACGAGTTGTAAGGTTATAGTCTTGTGTACATTCTGCATCATCACCTGTTTGTGAAGAGTTTACTGCACCTAACACTATATCTGCAATTGCAGGGTCAAACCAACTTGCACCCTCTACTACAGAGTGCAAAACCTCTATTAAACGAGGAAGTTTTATTTCTTTGGAGCAGTAAGCATTTGCACCTGCTTTTAGACTGTTAAGTACGTCATTTTTATCTTTGTGCGAAGTTAGAACTACAAATTTTAAATCGTGTTTAATTTCTTTTAGTGATTTTATTGCCGTAATTCCATCAACTTCTGGTAATCCTAAATCCATAATAACAATATCAATAGAATTATTTTTTACTATTGAATAAGCATCTTCTGCTGAAACAGCTTCATAAATGTGTTGTATAAAGTCGACATCTGCGAACGTAGTTTTTAGACCAAATCTTGTTAACTCATGGTCTTCAACTATTAATAAATTGTATGTTCTTAATGCTTCCATAGTTTTTTATTCTTCTTTTGTCCTGTCTAATTGTTCAACTCGTTTATTTTTTTCATTAGTAGGCTTTGATAATAATAATATCTAAAATCGTTCCCGTCAATATAATATGCGTTTTCTAAATATTTTTTTGCCTGAGCGTAATTCCCGTTTTCAATCATTATTCTTGACAAATCAATCCATGCGTCACCAAAATTAGGATTTATTGCAACAGCTTTTTTTAGGTATGCTAATTCATCTTTTGGATTAGACAATGCAACTTGATAATATGCTTTGTAAGCCAATGAATCTTTGCTTAAAATCTTTTTATACATATTATTTGAGGTTTTTGTATTGTTTAATTTAGCATAAGTGTCTGCAAGTTTTAGTTTTACCTCTGTCGCAGAGTTTTTACATTTTGTTGCTTGTTTATAATATTTTAATGCTTGTTTATATTTGTTTTCTTCAAATGCTATATCTCCTAACGATAAAAGAGTGTCCATATTTGAAAGGTTATAGTTATAAGCCTTTGTTGCAACAGCTTTTGCTTTTTCAAACTCTCCATTTTTTATGTAAACTCTGCTCATAAGTGAGTATAAAAGAGCGTTTCTGGTGTTGTTTTTAGAAATTGCACTCTGTAAAATTCTTAAAGATTTACTATCTTCGTCCATTAAATAATAGTAATACCCCAAATGATAATCTTTCATAAAAGGTTTGTTCTCTACTTTATATTTAATGTATTGTTCATTTGCATCAATTTTCTTTTTGATAGGATAATATTTAACTTTTTCAGATTTAGTGCTTTTTACTATTTTTAATGCTTTTCTGTTTTTTTTAGAATTTGCAATAATCTTTGATTGAAGAATTTTGTAATTTAAGTTGTTAGGATTTTGCGAAAGAGCAAATTGTATATGTTTTTTAGCATTTTCAGTATCATTTAATTCAAGATACCCCATTGCAAGTACGTAGTTTGCGTAATCATTTGAGTTATCAAGAAATCTTGCAGATATATCTGCAATTGCTTCTGATTTTCTATCATTATGTTGAATGTTTGAATATGCTTCTGCTAAAAATACGATGTCATCTCTGTTCATTTCTGTTTTAGGGAAAAATAGTTTTCTTGTGTTTTCAGAATCAAAAGAAACTATTTCAATATCAGAAATTTTGCTAAAGGCTATATTAGCCAAATCAAAGAATCCAAAATCAACGGCTTTATCAGCAAGTATCATTAAGTAATAGTCACTGTTTTCATTGTCATATATTAGTTTATTAAGTTCTTCATAAGCTGATGTAATATTTAGGTTGTTAAATTTTTCATCAACTTGAGTCAAGTTATATTTAAACTCTTTTGTTTGGTATTGAACTCTACCGTATTCCTTTTTTGTTGTAGGCGTTGTTTGTGAAATCCCATCAGAAGCGAAACTAACCCCTATTGATAAAAATGAGATTAAACATAAAAATATTAAACTTTTAAATGTTTTACTCATTAGAATCGACTCCGATATAATATTTGTTAAATACTTCAACTAGGTTTTTGTATTCTGGATTTTCAAAATTGTCATACAAAATTCTTAAATTGTATTTAGCTAAAAAGTCGTAATCTGATTGGTTAAATACACAATTGTTTTCAGTCATAAACACTTGAACAATCTTATTAAGTGGAATTGTCAAGAATTTATCAACAATAGCTCCATCAAAATGGGTTCCAGAATCGTTTATAAGAATACTTATAACTTTTTGGATAGGCATTTTATCACGATAATGACGTTTTGATGTAATAGCATCAAACACGTCGGCTACAGCTAAAATTCTACCGCCAAATGGAATTTCTTCACCCTTCAAATGTCTATAGTATCCAGTACCGTTATATTTTTCGTGGTGAGAACAAGCAATTTCTGTAATCAACTTGAATTCATCTGACATGTGAATTTTTTCTAAGATGTTGTGAGTGATTTCAACGTGTTCTTGAATATGCTTATATTCTTCATCGGTCAATTTACCTTCTTTTTGAAGAACTGAATCACGGATACCAATTTTCCCAATATCGTGTAAAGCGGCAGCTTTTTGAATGATTTCAAGGTCTTTACCTTTCATCCCAAACTGTTCAGCTATAAGAGTAGAGTACATTCTTACTCTCGTAGAGTGACCTGCTGTAATCTTGTCACGAGCATCGATAGAGGCTGCAAGCGTGCTGATAAAGCTATCAAATACAATCTTTTGTTCTTCCAAAAGTTCTTGTTGACGGGCGAAAAGTTTAGCGTTTTCTAAAGAGATACCCGCACTTGAACCGATTGCAACAAGAATATCTTCATCTTCTTTTGTGAAATATCCACTTAATTTGTTTAAGATTTGGAACACACCAATAATCTTTTGTTCAATATTTCTAATTGGCATACACAAGATTGTGTTTGTTCTGTAGCCTGTTTTTGAGTCGATTTCTTTGTTAAACCTTTCATCAGAATAGGCGTCTTTAATATTTATTGTTTCACCTGTTCTAAAAACATGTCCTGCAAGCCCTTGAGAAGCGTTAAATCTAAGTTCTTGACTACCTAATCCAAGTGCTACTTTTGACCAAAGTTCATCTGTTTTGCTATCGTACAAAAACACAGTACACCTGTCAGCCTGAACTGCATCTCTTGCTTCTTCTGCAATTGTGAACAAAAGTTTGTTAATATCTTTTTCAGCAGCAACTGCTTGTCCAATTTTTACAAGAGCAGATAATGGATCGTTATTTCTTGATGCTATATAAAGTTTTCCGTTTTTTAATCCTTTTATTGAATCTTCTAAATTTTCTAAATATTCGTTTAAACCGTTTTTCTCTGCAATTTCCACTGCTTTATTATAGTGTAATAAGTATACATGTCCATTTTTTTCGCAGAAATTTATGTAGCCTACTACCATATTATACAAGATAAGGTCTTCTGGTGTTGAGTTGTTTGATTTTATAATCTCAACATCTTTTAGGTAGTTTAAAGCAGTTTGAAAATCTCCTGTAAGGTATCTTCTTAGAGCGTTTAAACAATTTATACAGCATATGCTGTAATTCCCATTTTTTATAACATCTGCATATTCATCATCTGATTTTAACATTGAATTAAATAGTGATAAAACTGAGTCTTTATCTTGTAAATTAATCATAGTACGTCCTTAAATAAAAATTCAAAATTTCATGTATAATGATACTCTATATTTGCGAAATAATCAATATTTTTTACACTTATTTAGACAGAGTTAATTACATCAACGTCACAGAAATTTGATATAATTTCAAAGTTCCCTTTGGCATAATTTCTAGCAACTAAAGCTCCAACTATGGCTTCTAAAGCTCCTGCTGGCATCATATTAGTAGGAATATCAGAAAATCCGAACTCTGTGCGTAGAATGTTTTGTAAAAATTTGCAGTCAGCAGGTGAACGTTGTTTAAAGTTTGAGTACAAGTTTAGTTTAAGCCTTGATAAATACAAATCAAACCTTTTTACATCAATTCCGTTTGAAATCAGATTTCTTATGCAATCGCAACCTCTTGTTGAATATCTATCTAGCCAATCATCAACGTTTACAAAATTTTTATTCGCTTGTACAAATTGATATGGTTTTGATAAAATTCTCCATTTACCAGTCATAAGCATATTATTCCAAGGTAGTGATATGCAAACTTTTGAGTTTTTTAAAGATGAGAAGTTGTCAAAAAAGAATTGAACATCGTTCATTGAAAATAATTTATCAACTAAGATAAGTGTATTATTTTCATCAAGTACAACTACTCCAGTTTCGATTGTTGATGCCGGTGACAGCGACATTCCTATATAATATTCCATAATAATACCTATATAATTTTGAAAATTTTATATGTTTTATTATACACTATAATACAATTTCTTTACAAATTAGTTACAAACTAGCAAAAACATGTGAAAAATCGTTTTAATATAAGTAAGGGTAACTATATGCATCTATTCTTAAACAAAATTTTTCAACCAAATGTTTCTGTACCGACCATAAGGAAAACGGACAATAACAACTATGCAACAAACTATAAAGGTTTAACGCAGGATACGTTTGTAAAATCAGCAGAGCCTGTTTTTAAAAGTAAGGGTGGTTCAAAGACAAAAGCTGGTGATAAATTAAAGGATTTAGACAACATTACTTGTCCATATAGTGGTGTAAAGATGCTATCTCACAGAAAAATGAGCCAAATAGAGTTCAGGTTAAACAAATGTGAAACCTTATCTAGTGGTATTGCGGAATTACAACCATATAGAAGATGTATGCAAAATCTTGAGAACGAAGTATTTTCATCTTTAAAATCGTATGAAAAATCTCACCCTAATGCAACTGCTGATAAAGCTCTTCAACAATTATACCCAGATTGTTTGACAAAACTTAGATTGGAAGAGTTTAAAGTATTAGATAACGTTGACTCATTATCTGATAAATTAGAGCCAACAAAGGCTTTTGAGGTAAGAAAAGTTACAACTAATGCAAGAAAACAAATCCTTGATAATCAAGATGGTCAAATTTTTAAGAGAAAAGATTTGTTAACAGAAATTTTGAATATAACAAAGAACGCAAAGGATAAAAAAGTTGTTGATGAAATGTGGGAAACTGCAAACAAACTTCCTAAATCAGCGACTAACTTTAATGCGTTTGTTGTAAAATATGCAGGAAGATCTCAAAATGAAATTTTCGCAAGATTGTTAAGACCATCTGTTGCATCAATTGAACATATTACTCCAAAATCTATAAAACCAGATCATACACTTGCAAACTTTATGTTAGCATCAAGAGATTGGAACTCAGATAGAGGTAATATCTCTCTTCCAGATTATATCAAAAAACACCCTAATATACCTGATAATTGTCAACATTATACAAATGACATTATTAGAGAAGTCAAAAAAGGACATCTTCAAAACGCTAACTGGTATCCTTACATGATTAAGGAAAAACTATATAATGAATCAGAAGGTATTGTTGATATAAACTTAGATAAATACAACATATCTGAAGAAGAAGCTATGCAAGATGCACCATTGGACATCGTTGAAAAATATAACGAAATAAAAGAAGCTAATAAATCAATCCGACCAAAAGCATCTGTTGATAAAGAACCAACAATGACGTAGTCATAGGTTTTAGGTTTTTAATAGTTAGAACTATAAAAAAAATGTTGAATATTATTATATAAAAATGGCTTTGTTTATACAAAGCCATTTTAACATAATTATCAAAATACTTATTAAACCTTATTTTGCACCCAATTCTTGAAGAGCTTGTTCTAATTGTTCATCATTAGGAGCTTTACCGTGCCAGCCAGCGTTGTTTTCCATAAATGAAACACCTTTACCTTTTACAGTATGAGCAATTATTGCAAATGGTTTATCAGATGTTTTAGACTGTTCTAATGCATCAAGAATTTGATTCATATCATGACCGTCGATTTCAACAACGTTCCAACCGAATGCTTTAATTTTATCAGCTAGTGGGTTTAGTGACATAACATTTTCTGTTTCACCGTCGATTTGTAGACCGTTTCTGTCAATAATTGCAATCAAGTTGTTAAGATGTCTGTGAGGAGCTTGCATAAATGCTTCCCATACAGAACCTTCTTGAAGTTCTCCGTCACCCATATAAACAACAACCCTAGATTGCTTTTTGTCTAGTTTAAGACCCATTGCCATACCGCAACCGATAGACAAACCTTGACCTAATGAACCTGAAGAAACTTCAATCCCGTTTAAAGCTCTACAGCAAGGGTGACCTTGTAATCTAGAACCATATTTTCTAAAAGTTAATAATTCTTCTTCTGGGAAAAATCCTCGTTGTGCCAATACAGAATATAGTAATGCACTAGCATGACCCTTTGATAAAATAAATCTATCTCTATTTTCAAATTCTGGTGATTTATCCCATTCAGTAGGTACATTTAAAAATTTGTTATATAGGACATTAAGAATTTCTACACCTGAAAAAGCACCACCAATGTGACCTGATGCAGCATTATGAACCATTTTTACAATGTTCACACGAGTATTTTTACAAATTTCTTTTAATCTGTTTAGTTCTTTGTTATCAAGCATA
The DNA here is from genome assembly GCA_002103075.1 of Candidatus Gastranaerophilales bacterium HUM_9. Taxonomy (GTDB): domain Bacteria; phylum Cyanobacteriota; class Vampirovibrionia; order Gastranaerophilales; family Gastranaerophilaceae; genus UBA2883. Next base: position 24,280 of record DABG01000019.1, read on the forward strand.
TTAAACTCCTAACTTTTCTCTTAAAACTCTTAATACAAATAAAGGTAGCGTAGGAAAAATTCGTTTGAATCTTTCTGGTTGCTTAACTGTTCTATAAAGCCATTCAATGCCAAATTTTTGGTATATTTCAGGTGCTCTTTCTACAGTTCCAGACCAAACGTCAAAACTTCCGCCTACTCCGACCATTAAACCATAATTTAATATATTTTTAGCTTTAGCAATAAATTTTTCTTGTTTTGGCGAACCTAATGCAACCAGTATTAATCGAGGGTTAGCATTTTTAAGTTCTTCTAGAACTCTATCATCATCTTTGAAGTATCCGTCTTGAATATAAACGATATTCAATCCTTCAACTTCTTTTTCAAGGTTTTCTTTTGCTAATTTTATAACCTCTGGTTTAGCACCAATTAGTGCTACTGGAAGATTGTTTTCAGCAGATTTGTCAATCATTTTTCTTGCAAAATCAATCCCTGCAATCTTTTCTACATTATTACCTAGAATTTTTAGTCCTAATTTTACACCAACTCCATCTGGAATAACCATTTCCGCAGAGTTTAAAATATCTGAAAATTCTTTGTCTATCTTTGCACAATCAAACATTTCTGGGTTGATTGTAACTACTTGTGATACTTTGTCTGTTTTTTCAAGTTCAAGTGCATATTCAATAGCTCCATTGAATGAAAAAGTATCTACACCATATCCTAATAAATTTACTCGTTCCATACAACTATTATACTTTAAAAAATGGATATTGTACAGATTGTGGACATTTTTGTAAAAAATCGCTATAATAAGATATATAAGGATAATTCAAACATGCGTCAAGATTTAAGAAAGTTACAATTCAAAGATGAGGCGATGACTCCATCTAATCCTAAATGGGAAAATGCAATTACAAGAATTGGTGATATCTATCAAAAAAGATATGAATCACGTTCAGAATTTGAACGTGATTATAACAGAATTTTGAATTCAGCTGCTTATAGCCGTTTAAAACATAAGACCCAAGTCTTTTTTGCGACGAATAATGACCATGTTTGTACAAGAATTGAACATGTTAATATTGTTGCATCAATTGCTAAATCAATTGCTCGTTCATTAGGGTTAAATGTAGAATTGGTTGAAGCAATAGCGTTTGGTCATGACTTAGGTCACTCGCCTTTTGGACACCATGGCGAACGTGTAATCGCATCTATTATGCAAGAAGAAGGCTTGAATAATGTCTTTTGGCATGAAAAAAATAGTTTGAGAACGGTTGATTATTTGGAAACACTTTCTAATTATAATGGTGAACACGAAAATCTTAATCTTACTTATGCAGTAAGAGATGGAATTGTTTGTCATTGTGGGGAAGTTGATGAAAACGCAATTAAACCAAGAAACGAATTTGTTGATTTAGAAAAAATCAACAAGGGGCAATATATGCCTTATACTTGGGAAGGTTGTGTTGTTAAAATTTCTGATAAACTGGCTTATATTGGAAGAGATATTCAAGACGCAACGATTTATCACTTCTTTACTAAAGATGATTATGCAACTCTTAAACAGATTGCACAGAATTTTACAAAGAGTAAAATTAAACTTAAAGAGGTTAATCCGACTTCTCTTATATATGAACTTGTTACAGATTTGTGTGAAAATTCAACTTTAGAAGATGGTCTTAATTTTACACATGAAAACTTTTTGTTGATGAACCAAATTAAACAGTTTATTTATGACAAAGTTTGTATGAATAAGCGATTGGAATATTTTCATTCTTATGCAGATTTGGTAATGAGAACTATTTATAAAGTTCTAAAAGAATATTATTGCGGAGCAGATACTCTAAAAGCTCTTAAAAAAGATACTAAAGTTTATACAAAGATGGTTGTTGATTTCAAAAAACATCTTATAAAATATTCAAATGTTGATATAGATTATAGAGCAAGAAAGAAATACAAAAATAAAATTATTTATGATATTAACAGTTATGCCGATTACAAACAAGCAATCATTGATTATATCTCTTGCATGACTGATAAATATATCATGAAAATTTATAACGATTTGATAACGTTCTAGATATCAGTGTTTTTAATAATGTACTAAATTTCTGTATTCAATTGTAAAAAAATTGATACAAAAATTAACATAATTAACTAGCAAAAAAATATTTTTTACAGCCTTATTTATATGGTTTGACCAACATTTTGGAAAGATAATATGCTGAAAAATTTTTTAAAAATTTATACGTAACATTTCATAATAAATGAAAGAAAAATTTTTTGGTTTACTGTAAAATAGATTTAATGATTATACAATAGTTGTGGTGGATATGATGGAAACTTTTGAACTTACTGATTACAATTTTTACTCAAGCAGATTAGACATGGACATAATTTCAAGCATAGTTGATTGCTTAAAAGAAATTATTGCTGAAGATCAAAAACAAGAACAACCTTTGTTCTTGCAAGTTAAAGACGATTTTATTATGAATATTGCAAGAAAAGTTGTACAAGAAAAGAAAAAGACTTTCTTAATCGGTATTACGGGTGAAAGTGCATCAGGAAAAACTGTTTTTGTAGATAACACAATTGATGCTTGTATAAAAGATAAAAAGGAAGGAATTTATACAGTAATTCGTTGTGATGATTATTATAAAGATACTTCAAAAGAACTTCAAGAAGCTGGTAGCTATGAAGCATTGTTCAAATCAGGATTTAGTTTTGATACACCAGATGTTATTAATTTGAAACTAATGAGAGAACATTTATTATGCTTAAAGGCTGGTACAGCGATTGTTTCACCTCATTATGATTTCAAAACTTGTGTTTCTGATATTAATGGTGAAATCAAGAAACCTGCAAAAGTTATTCTTACAGAAGGTCTTTATGTTTTAAATGAAGATGTAAGAGATGTTATGGATGTAAAAGTTTATGTATTTACTCCATTAAATGTTATTAAAGAAAGATGGTATAAAAGAGCTGAATCAAGAGGCAAGACAGGTGCAGCAGCTGATTTGCAGTTTGCTGATGTTAATAAAACAGCTCAACAATATATTAGACCAACTTATGAAATCGCTGATTGTATTATAAATGGTATGGTTACCCAAGAATACATCAGAGAAATTACTGATAAGATTTTCAAAAGTTTGTCAGAAATTTGCTAAAGAATGTTTAGTTAAAAAGACGGCTTGTTCATTTTGAACAAGCCGTCTTTTTTTAGATTAAATTTTTAAGTCATTTTCAAACAAATCATCAGCCATCTTTGAAGCTAACATTGTAAAACTTTCAGTGATATTAGAGTTTTCGTTTACTTCTGATACAGGAATTGCTTTGTTTATAGATGACATTATTGTGAAATAGTTGTTAGGAAGTTTCCAGTATACTTGTTTGTTAAGTGTTTTTTCAACGTCTTCTACTGTGATTTCATCATTTTCAAGATATCTATTTATAATAATCTTAATTTTTGAGTCTGGAAATTCTAAGTTTTCAAACAAATCAAGACATCTTTGACAGTTTCTAATTAAAGGTAAATTGATAACCGTTACTAATAAAACAATGTCAGATTGTTCTAATATAGACATGTTTAATTTATCGACATTAGTACCCATATCAATAACAATATAAGAGAATTTTTCTCTTAATAAATTAAATAATTTAGTTATTTGAGCAGGAGATAGCTCTCTAGATTGTTTGATATAAGGTGGTTCAGCCAAAACATAAAGACTTGAATCTTGATATTGTTGGCAGGCTTCAAAAACAAGGTTCTTCTCCTCGTCATTTGTATTATCTACCACTTCAGAAATATCAATGATAGGCTTTATATCTAAAAATGTAGTTACATCGCCTATTGGTAGATTTAAATCTACAAGAACAACTTTTTCTCGAGTGAGTCTAGCAAACTCGTATGCCAGATTTGTTGCAACTGCAGTTTTACCAACTCCACCTTTGTTTGAATAAACAGAGATTATCTGAGATTTTTTTAGTACTTTGACATCTTCTTGACTACATTTTACAATTGCAACTAACAAGTCTTTTGACAATACTGGTTTTGAAACAAAATCTTTGGCTCCAAATCTTAGTAATTGAATGATGTTTGAGGTTGTGTAATCTTCTGAAATCGCAATTACATTTATTCCTATTTCAAACAGTTTTTTAATCATTTTATGACATAGTTCTTTATTTTGTGTTAAAGAAAAAAGTGCAATAGGTATGCTGTTTTCTCTAACGTATCTATATCCTTCTGAATAGTCAGAAAATGATGCAACAAGTTCTATGTTTTCAAGACCAGATAAATAACCTTTGATTATATCAACTGTTTGTTGGTCTTGTTCAAAGATAACAATTTTTGTAGTCATGATTATACCTGCTTATACTTGTAAATGTTTTTTGATAGATAGTAAGCTACCACCAGCACCAAACGCAATTCCTACCAATAGTAGAGTTAAGACTACCAAACCCTCAGCCATAGCTGGAGACGGTATTAAGAAAAACTTGTGGATAGATACAAGAGCGTTTTGTACAAATTGAAGTGGTACAAGTGCTATTAATGCTCCTGAAAATCCGTAGAAAGCACCTTGCAAAACAAGTGGTAAACGAATATACCAGTTGCTAACACCCATAAGTCGCATAATTTCTATCTCGTCTTTTCTAGATTGGATAACCAATTGAATAGTGTTATTGATAATTGTAATTGTTAATGCAGCAACTATTAAGGTTACTAAAAGAGTTGTAGTATTAACAACGTGTGTAATCATTTGTAATCTTTTTGCGAACTCTTCAGCGTAACCTGTATCTTCAACATTAGCATCTGTTTTAATTTTTGCTAGAACTGAGTCTATATAAACAGGATTATCAACCTTTACGTGTAGAGTATCAGGAAGTGGATTACTTATGTTTGGTAAGACAATTTCTTTTCTAAGTTCTTTCCAAGAAACTTCTTTTGGAATAATTCGAACTCCGTCTACGTGCTCAATACTTCTGAATTTTTTTGCAACAGGTTGAACTTGAGTATCAGGTTTTAGGTAAACAGATATTTCAAGAACTGTACCTAGTTCATGAGCAAATTGTGACATAGAGATTGTTGTTCTAAACAACGCTCCAAAGATAGATAGAATGGCAGCCATTGTGGTGATTATGACAATATTCATAATACCTGTTCTTTTAAGGTCATTAACAGCCTCCATTATTATTCTATAGATTATTCTTATATCACATAACCAATCTTTAGGGATTGATTCTTTTACCTGACTTTTTATTCTTTGTTTATTATTATTCATAAGTACCTGCCTGAACATCTCTAATAATTCTTCCGCTATCAAGCGTCAAGACTCTTTTTCTGAAATAGTTAACCATGTTTTTATCGTGAGTAGAAACAATAATTGTAATTCCTCTTTGGTTAATTTGATCAAGAATTTGCATGATTTCTAAAGAGTTTTTAGGGTCTAAGTTTCCTGTTGGTTCGTCGGCAATAAGTAATGGAGGACCATTAACGATTGCTCTTGCAATACTTACTCTTTGTTGTTCCCCGCCAGACAATTCAGATGGTCTAGAGTTTCGTTTTTCGATTAAACCAACAACTTTTAAAGCTCCAAGAACACGGTTTCTGATTTCTTTTGTGCTCATACCTAATGTTCTGATAACGTAGGCAACGTTATCATAAACTGAAATATTAGGAAGAAGTTTGTAGTCTTGGAAAACGATTCCCATACATCTTCTTAAGTGAGGCACTTTTTCTGGCGGAAGATTTGCAATGTTTATACCACCGATTAAAACAGTACCACTTGTTGGAGTTTCTTCTTTGTATAAAAGTTTCATCAACGTAGATTTACCAGCACCAGATGCACCTGTAACAAATACAAATTCACCTGATTTTATGTCTAAATCTACATCTTTTAATGCGTAATTTGTTCTATATTTTTTAGTTACCGCTCTTAATTGTATCATTTTTAATCTCAACTATTCTTTCAACTATACTATTTGAATCTAATTTAAAATGAGCCATCAATTCTTTTGCAGTACCGCTCATACCGAATTCATCATCAATACCCATTCTAATAACTTTTGTTGGGTAAACTTCTGATAATGTTTCACAAACTGCACTACCTAAACCACCTTTGATTGAGTGGTTTTCGATTGTGACTACTAAATTTGTTTTCTTTGCTGACTTGATTACAGACTCTTTGTCAAATGGTTTTACAAAAGGAATGTGTAATAATTCTACATCAATACCTTTTTTAGCAAGTTCTTCAACAGCGATTAAAGATTCTTGTAAAGTTTCACCGTTTGTAACTATAGTTAAGTCTTTGCCTTCTCTCATAAGTTTTGCTTTTGGTGAAATTTTATAACCATCTTCAAACACATCTGGCAAGTTAGCTCTTGCAACTCTTATGTAAACTGGAGTGTTGATTGTTGATGCGTATTTGATTGCAGAGAATGTTTCTGCATAGTCAGATGGAACAATAACTGTCATGTTTGGAAGATTTGCCATAAGTGCGATATCTTCTAATGCTTGGTGAGTAGCACCATCTTCTCCAACTGTTATGCCACCGTGGGTACCAACGATTTTAACGTTGAAATTAGAATAGCATACGGTGTTTCTAATTTGGTCATAGGTTCTACCTGTTGCAAAAACAGCGAATGTTGCAGTGTAAGGAATTTTACCAACCGCAGCTAAACCGGCAGCTGTTCCGATTAAATCTTGTTCAGCAATACCTATATCAAAAAATCTGTCAGGAAATTCTTTCGCAAAAAGTTTTGTTTGGGTTGAAACAGATAAGTCTGCATCTAATACAACAACTTTTTCGTTTTCTTTACCTAATTCTACTAATGCTTTACCGAAAGCTTCTCTTGTTGAACGTTTTTTTGATACATCAATCATACACTTTACTCCTACTTTTTATATAAGTATATCACAAATTTGTTTTGATTTCTTGTTTGTTACATTTAATAGCATTTTTAACATCAATTGTAACATATTTAATAAATTACATGACAAAATAGCATATTCTATTTATCATGTTAATAATTGGTTGTAATTTTTATGCCAATTTTACAGTTATAATTTTGAAGAAGTAGGGAAAAATAGTTTTATGGTATTAAGTAAATATTTAAACACTGGATATGAAGTGCTTTTTGTGAGCTTGACTGTGCCAATTTTGGCTCAGACTATTAAGTTTACGCTTCATTTATTGTTTGATAAAAAAATTGATTTAAGATTGTTTACTACAACCGGTGGTATGCCTAGTGCACATTCAGCAAGTGTGGTTGGATTGTCGACGGCTGTTGGATTGATTAGAGGGTTTAATTCTATTGAATTTGCGATTGCTTTGGGATATGCATTGGTTGTTATGTATGATGCCGCTGGTGTGAGAAGAGCCGCTGGAAAACAAGCAGCATGTTTGAATCGTATTTTAGATGATTTTTATAAGCATGAAATCCAGTTGATTGGCGGAAAATTGAAAGAATTGTTAGGACACACTCCTTTGCAAGTCTTTTGGGGTGCTATTTTAGGGGTTGTTTATGCTTATTATATGCACTTTTTTGTATTTTTGAAAGGTTAATAGATTATGACAGATTGTATTTTTTGTAAAATTATTAATGGTGAATTCAATACAGAATTTGTTTATGAAGATGATGTATGTGTTGTGTTTAAGGATATTAATCCAAAAGCAGACATTCATTTGTTGTTAGTACCCAAAATGCATGTTGAAAGTCTTAATGATCTTGATGATGAAAATTTGTTGGGTAAATTGATGATGAACGTACGAAAAGTTACTAAACAACTAGGAATAAAAAGTTATAGAATAGTTATTAATACAGGTCGTGAAGCAGGTCAGGAAGTATTCCACTTGCATATTCACATATTATCAGGAGATATTAAATTATGACAGAATTTTATAAAGAAATTACACCAAACGGATATGGAATAGCTATTAAGAAAAAATCAACATTGTTCTCAGAACAATCAGAATTTCAAAAAGTTGAAATTATCGAATCTGATTCAACGTTGGGCAAGTTTTTAACACTTGACGATTTGATGATGTGTACAGAGGGTGATGAATTTTATTATCATGAAATGATTTCACATATTCCTATGATGCACCATAAAGCCCCAAAATCAGTTTTGGTTATTGGCGGTGGAGATGGTGGAACTATTAGAGAAGTTTTAAAACACAAGACTGTTGAAAAAGTTGTTCTTTGCGAAATTGATGGTATGGTAATTGATGCTTGTAAAAAGTATTTGCCTACGATGGCTTGCGAGTTGGATAATCCAAAAGTAGAAATTAAGGTTGAAGATGCGATTGAATTTATTAAGGATAAAAATGACGAGTATGACATTATTTTAATTGATTCAACCGACCCAATGGGACCAGGAGAAGGCTTGTTTACAGAAGAATTTTATACGAATGCAAAAAAATCATTGAAAAAAGGTGGTATACTTTGTGCTCAGTCTGAATCTCCTGTAGCTCAAAAAGATGCAATTGAAAAAATGTATAAATTACTAAAGAAAGTATTTCCAATTACATCTACATTCACATCTCCAATTCCAACATACCCAGGAGGATATTGGGCTTGGGCATTTTGTTCAGAAGAAGTTGAACCTTTATCTTATTATGCAGAAGATAGAGAGGAAGATATTGTTAAAACTTGCAAAATTTATAACAAAGATTATCACTATGCAAGATTTGCACTTCCAAATTATTTAAAGGAATTGGTTTCTGAATAGAAAATAAAACTAAAAAGGATTTAAGAATGTTTAAAAGTATAATAATGAGTATATTAGCAACTGCTTTGATTGTATTCGGAGTTGGTTATTGGGTAAATGGCTGGTTCTTACAAGGGTACAATTGGCTTTGGTTGGCTATTCCATCATTGTGGGTTTGTTATCAAATTTTCTTGAGATTTTTCAAAGTTTTAGATATTTTGATTGGGATTGCAGTTATTGTTTTAATAGTTGCATTAAAAATGAACGGAGTGAACCTTCCATTCATAGGTTAGCTATTTTATTTATAGTAGCTGAGATAGGGCAAGGAGTTGAACTCATCACATAATTCAACTCCTATTTGGCAGCCCTGCCGCATAAGCAGCAAACTACATTTAATATTTAATAACTTGTGGAGTATAATAAGATTATACATTATATTTTAATGTTTTGCAATAACATACTGAAGTTATTTTAATAAAATGCATTAAAAATTTATTCTATTTTTTATCAAACTGCGTTATAGTTTATTTTATACTATCGTTTTAAACTTACTAAACATAAAAGAGGGATTTATTATGAATTCATTTAAAAGTAGGTTTGGTAAACGAATAAAAGAATTAAGAAAAAAAGCTGGATATACACAAGAAAAATTGGCAGAAAAAATAGGTATTGAGCCACCAAATATATCGAAAATAGAACATGGAATACATTTCCCACAGACGGATAAATTAGAAAAATTTGCAAAGGCTTTTAATTTAGATGTAATGGATTTATTTGAATTAAATGAGCCCAAGGATCCTGATACATTATTGAGAGAAATATATGTGTATTTGGAAACTGCAGATGTAAGAGATATCGAGTTTGTGCATAATTTCATAAGTATTTTGAGAAAATATTAGAGAAAATATTATATAACTTTAAAAATTTTATAAAATATTAATTAGTAAAACGATGCTTAATTGTTTTAAATGCGAACAGCTCTCACAAAACGTGACATTTAGTCACCTTTTGCTATTTTGTGTTACTTAAAATACACACAAGTTCATTTGCTTGTAATAAAGTTCATAAATTTATACACTAGTAGTTTATACGTATTATTAGTATCTTTATAAAAGAATTTAAAGAAATTTCGGACTTAGATTCAAACCTTTTAATAGAACCCAGACTAACACCTAATTTTATAGCAAGCTGAGCTTGAGAAATTTTAAGCTTTTTTCGATGCTGCTTAATTTTTTCAACCAATTCTTTTGCTATATCATTAGGAGTTTTAGGATTAAAAAAAAACATAGCTAATATATTATACTATTTTTTGCTAAAAAGTTAATATTTAGATAATATATTAGCTAATATTTTAAAAGGCAAATAATGCAACAAAATGAAGTTGTGTTGTATTTTTAGGTACATATATATAGGTAGGATAAAATAGATTTTTGCAGGTGGAAGTATATTCTGAACATTGCTGAAATTTTTGAACACTTTTTGAACGCTGTTTAAATATCGTTTAAATAGTGTTTAAATTTTGTGTCATTAAACTTTACTTTTTATAGGAAAGAAGCAATCATTGTTTGTAATTAGACGAGTTTGAAAATGAATGTAGAACAACCTATAAAAAAGCTAGAAGATATTCAAAAGATTAAAAAATATTTGGCAAAAAAGCCAAGAGATGCACTGCTTTTTAGTTTTGGGATAAATACGGGACTTAGAATATCAGATATATTATCGCTTGATGTTGGGGATGTAAAAGGCAGAGTTTATATTGAAATTAGAGAGAAAAAGACAAATAAGTATAAGAAATTTCCGCTTAATAGGTTTTTGAAAGAGGAGATTGATTTATTTGTTGAAGGATTGCCGAGTGAGCAACCGCTTTTTTATACTCAAAAACATTGCAGGCTTGATAGAGCACAGGCATATAGAATTTTGAATAATGCAGCACAAGCTGTTGGGGTGAAGGAAAGAATCGGAACACATACACTGAGAAAGACTTTTGGGTATCATCATTATAAAAAATATAATGATATAGTACTCCTGCAAAAAATCTTTAACCATTCCTCGCCATCTGTAACGCTTCGTTATATCGGCATCGAACAAGACACAATAGACGAAAGCTATATGAATTTTTATTTATAGAATATGCTTGTAATAAAATATAAGTATGAAAACACAAGAAGAAATTGTATTTAAATCAAATGGCTGGCAAACTGTCAATAGGCTTGGACTTTTGAATGAAAATTATCACACGCTTATTCTAAATTACAATGAGCTAAAAAATGAAATTATAAAAATTCAAACTTGTGCTAAACCAATATTGTTATTATTTAACAACCTAAATTTAAATCGTTATATTTTCAATTTTCTCGCTTCAACTACTGCTTTAATCGATTCTTGTAGAAATACAATGAAGTTTTATAAAGAAACAGATTTGTATAAAACATATGAAGATGATGTAAAAAAGTTATTTGCAAGAAATAAAGAAGCAATATTCATAAAAGATTTAAGAAATTGTATGATGCATTATAAGATAATTTCCCCTTGCCTTTCCGATAATAATCAAGTTAGTTTTGAGGTCTATCAATTAAATGAATTTAAAGGATGGACATCGTTATCAAAAGAATTTATTCAAGAACAAGGTAAATTTGTTACTATAATACCCTTGATAGAAAATTATTTTAAAAGATTAGAACCTTTTTATATGGAGATTTATTCAAAAATAAGAGAATTTCATCGAGAAGATTTTAAGGAAACAATCAAACTCGCTTCTGAAATTGGCCTGGCTTTGCCAAATATTTATTTCAAATTGGCATATAAAGTCTAATTATAAATAATTAATGATTGTGATATAAATCGCTTTACAATTCATCATAATAAGAATTTTCATGCTAATATGGATATACAAGTGAGGGTTAGTTATGGAAAAGATTATTGCTGAAATCAAACGACTTAGTTTATTTAATGAAGAAGAGCAACAAAGATTAATAGATAAATTAAGGGAAAATGATAAGGGAAAAACAATTGTTGAATGTTTGGTTCGAAAAACGGACATAATCTTAACCCCAGAAGAAGCTGTAAGACAACTATTTTTAGATAGATTAATAAATGAATACAAATATCCTGTATCTAGGATTAAATTAGAACATGCTATTCATTTCGGTCGTGAAGTAAAGCGAGCCGATATTGTAATATTTGAAAAAGAACGCCCTACAACAGAGTACATAATTATTGAACTAAAGAAATCAAAAGAAAAAGATGGTAAAGAACAATTGCGTAGTTATTGTAATGCAACTGGTGCCACAATGTCTGTTTGGACTAATGGTTCTCAAATAACATTTTTTAATAGAAAAGATCCTAATTATTTTGAAGAAATTCCAAATATCCCAACAGAAACCCAATCATTAAAAGATATTTTAGATGAACCTTTTACATTAAAAGATTTAATTATAAAAGATAAAATTTTAAAAGAAGGAAAATCTTTAAGACAAATTATTGAAAATATGGAAGATGAAGTTCTTGCAAATGCTGGTGTAGATGTATTTGAAGAATGTTTTAAACTTATTTTTACAAAGTTGTATGATGAAAGTTTAAGTAAAAAAGATAAAGAAATTATAAGCTATTATGTTGACAGCAATTGTAGTTGTGAATCATTGGCAGATTTAGAATATAAAGATTATATTGAATTGGTAAAAGAAGTTAATGATAAAAAGTTTAGGCAACTTGAATTTAGGAATAAGGGGGAAACAGATTTAGAACTAAAAAAGAAAATTCAAAAACTTTTTGATGGTGCTAAAACAAAATGGAAAGGTGTTTTCACAGAAGATGCAAAAATAAATCTTTCACCATCGCATTTATCAGTTTGTGTTTCCAGTATTCAAGATATCAAATTATTCAATTCCAATCTACAAATTATTGATGAGGCTTTTGAATATCTAATTAATAAATCATCTAAGGGTGAAAAAGGACAATATTTTACTCCTCGTCATGTAATTGATATGTGTGTAAAAATGTTAAATCCGCAAAAAGGTGAATATATGATAGATACTGCATCTGGTTCTTGTGGTTTCCCAGTACACACTATCTTTAAAATTACAGGTAAACTATTCTCAAATGCTGATATTCCAGATGAAGAAAAAGAGAATGTATTAAAAATTTTTGGTATAGATTTTGATGAAAAAGCCGTTCGTGTTGCTAGAACTTTAAACTTAATTGCAGGCGATGGAAACACAAATGTTTTACATTTAAATACTCTTGATTATGATAGGTGGCAAAATACAATAGAGTCACTTGAGTGGTATGATACCTATGGGGAAGGTGTAAAAAGGTTAAAGAAATTACAAAAAGATAAAGAATCTTATAAGGAATTTAATTTTGATATATTAATGGCAAATCCACCTTTTGCAGGTGATATAAAAGAACAAACAATTCTAGCAAAATACGATTTAGCTTTTAAAGATGAAAACAAAAATAAAATGAAATCTAAAGTTGGTAGAGATATTTTATTTATCGAAAGAAACTTAGATTTTGTAAGACCTGGTGGAAGACTAGCAATAGTATTACCTCAAGGAAGATTTAATAATACATCTGATAAAGATATAAGAGAATATATTGCTCAAAAAGCAAGAATTCTTGCAGTAGTAGGTTTGGATGTAAATACATTTAAACCACATACAGGAACAAAAACAAGTGTGATTTTCTTACAAAAATGGAATGATGATGATAGTGAACCTAAATATTATTGTCCAAAAGTTGAAGACTACCCAATATTTTTTGCAGTGTCTGAAAAAAGTGGGAAAGATAACTCAGGAGAATATATCTATACAAAAGATGAAAATGGTCGGTTGAAGCTTGATAAGCATGGACATTTTGTACTGGAGCATGATCTTCATAACCATGATGGAGACTTGCCAGATGGTATAGCAGAAGCATTTATTGATTTTGCTAAATCTGAAAAACTATCATTCTGGGGTGAAGAATAATGAAATATTCTATTGTTAACTATTGTGATACAAGTAATGCCCTTGATAAAAGGTTAGATCCTGAATATTGGTCACCTGAAGCATTAGAAGCTGAAAATTCAATTATTGGGCAACCATTGGAGAAATATATTGAAAGTGGTTATAGAGTTGTTTATGAAAATACAAAAATAATAGATAAAACATTCCAAAAAGAAAATGATTTGCCATTTTTTATTCAATCAAGCGATATTGAAGATTGTTGCATAAATATGGATACAGTTAATTGTGTTTCTAATACCGATTGGTATCGCTATCCAAAAGGAAGAATTAAAAAGGGAGAAATACTTGTCGAAGTCAAAGGTAACGTAAAGAAAGTTGCTATTGTTACCAATGATATCCCGGACAAATCATTAGTTAGCGGAACTTTGTATAAACTATCCATTAAAAACATTAGCAGTTTTTTTGTTATATGTTTTTTATCCTGTAAATATGGGCAAACATTAAAAAATAGGCTTGTATGCAACATTGCTACTCCATTTATCAATAAAGAAGGATTATACAATATCCCGATTCCGGACAGTTCTACAAATTTGCAAAATAAAATTGAAAATATTTACAAGACCTCTATTAAATTAAAAGCATCAACTAAAGTATTATATAAACAATCGGAAGAATTATTATTAAAAGAATTAGACTTATCAAATTGGTACCCTAAACATAAATTGTCGTATGTGAAAAACTTTTCTGATGTTAAAGACGCAAATCGACTCGATGCAGAATATTTCCAACCTAAATATGATGAACTTATTAAATCAATAAAAAATTATTTTAATGGATATGATAAATTAAAACATATGGTAAAAATAAAAGACATTAATTTTGTACCTAAATCAAAAGAAGAATATAAATATATTGAATTAGCTAATATTGCAAAAAGTGGAGAAATTAATGATTGTACAGTAGATTTTGGTAAAAATTTACCAACTAGAGCTAGACGAATTGTTTCAACTTGTGATGTGGTAGTTTCCTCTATTGAGGGCTCATTAGATAGTGTTGCATTAATAACCAGTGATAATAATAACGCCCTTTGTTCAACAGGTTTTTATGTTATAAATTCAAATTCTATTAATTCAGAAACATTATTTTGTTTAATGAAATCTGAATTTATACAAATGCAATTAAAAAGAGGATGTAGTGGAACTATTTTAACAGCAATAAATAAGGATGAATTTGAAAATATAATTTTACCAAAAATAAATAATAATGTACAAATTCAAATTAAAGAAAATATACAAGAAATGTATAAATTAAGATGTCAATCTAAACAATTTTTAGAAATAGCAAAAAGAGGGGTAGAAATTGCAATAGAGCAAGATGAAGATATTGCAACAAGGTGGATTAATCAAGAATTGCAAAAAATAGGAGTTGAATTATAATGCCGAGTTATGTCGCTCATATAAAAAAATGGAAAGATCGTGCAAAAATAGATTTTTTTACAGAATTTGTAAAAGCTTGGATACCTTTTAATGCTTGGTATAACCAAAGCTATACTGAAGCGAAAAATGATCGTGAAATTTTAAATGAGATAAAAAACAATAGTTGTGTTAAAACAAAACTAAAAAGATTATTAGAAAATGATGATACAGATGCAAATAATTTTAAAAATAAATTAGAAAATTTTCATGAAATATTAGAAAATTTACAACTAAAAAATAATAGTTTTGATGTGAATTTTACAAATGTTGTTATAGAAAGAAATAATAAGAAAGAAAGTAAAAAGAATTCAAGAGGTATTGAATATTGTGCAATATACTCAAATAATAAATATTGTGCAACTGTAACAACTTCATATGGAGAAAAAACTCTAAATTATTCACATACTGAATATGATATTGATCATTTCGAAGAAAATGTTAGGAATTCTGGAATTAGTGATACTCAAGTTGGCTATATAAGAAGCTGTTTTAAGGATATTAATCCTTATATTCCACAAAATTTAATTACAACAGATGAGAGCAATTGCTTACGAGTTGGAAAATTTAAATTTGTAAATAACTCAGATTTGATTAGCAAAGCAATTATTGAAAACATATATTCATTAAGATGTATGCTCTTTCATGGCTCAATTGAACCTAGGGAGGATACTGAAAAACTATATGAGAATGCATATTATATTCTTAAAGCTTTTTTAGAAGCAATAGAATAGCTTGATTAAATTTTACCTTCGAGTGAGGAATACGACACTATAAAAAGATGAAAGTTTATGGGAAATGTGGAATTTGACATTATACCGAAAGAGTTCAAGCAACTTATTAAATAAGCACTATTTTGTGAACATATAAAAAATACACCGTAAGAACTAATATAGAACCCTTATCAGGCCTCTCACAAAACGTGACATTTAGTCACCTTTTGCTCGGCAGAGTGCTCTAACCACGTACTGAATACTTAGAGCGTACTCAGATAAAATAAACTCAATGTTTGAATCATCTTTGTAGCATATAAAAAAGGACACCGTATGGTGTCCTTTTTTATATGGGCCGCAGTGGACTCGAACCACCGACCTCACCCTTATCAGGGGTGCGCTCTAACCACCTGAGCTAGCAGCCCTCAGTTATTCCGTATAATTAAGATATCACGAACAAATTCTAAAATCAAGTTTTATTTTCATGTATTTGGGATACTTTTGTAACAAAATGTAAAGACTTTCTTAAAAATCCTAAAGTTCTAAAAAAAAATGTCGTAGTTAGTAGTATAGAATTAGAAAAGGAGTAAAAAGGACCAATGGGTTTAGCAGCTTCACAAGCTCGTCTATTGACTTTGACGTCTAGGCAGCATTCAATTGAATATAAAGCTCAAAAACTTGAAGCCGAAAAGCTACAGCTTGCTAACGACTCAGATCAAGTATACAATACTTATCTTGCAGCGTTGGACGCTACAAAGGTTCAGTACAGATTCGTTAATAACGATGGTACTACTGCCTTTTCTAATGCTACTTTCGGAGATTTGAAAAACGCAGGTTTCTTGTTTAGTGTTAATGGTACTATATGTAAAGACTTTACAGCTGTTAAAAAAGCATTGAAAGAACAAGATATTGTCGATTTAACAGCAGGTGATTCTTATACTTTGTTATCTACACTTATTCAAGAAGGTTACGTTGTTGTTGTTGAAAAAGATGCAGACGCATCTGAATATTATGAGTACGATACAAATGCAGGCACATTATCATACAAAAATCCTATAGAAACTGATGAAAACTGGACATATACATTTACAGATGACGGTCTAAAAGCTGGTGCTTCTGTCCAAAATGGTCATGGTAATAATGTAGATGTATATGAAGAGTTGTTTAAAGTATTTAGTGATTCAAGTGTTTCTACTTCAACTAAACTTCAAGAAGTTTCTGATGAAGTTGGTTTGAAGAAGGCTGAAGCTCAGTACGAAGCTGATATGAATAAAATTAACAAAAAAGATGCTAGATTCGATACTGAATTATCTCAACTTGAAACAGAACGTAACGCAATCAAAGAAGAAATTGAAGCATTGAAAAATGTCGCAAAAGAAAACGTAGATAGAACATTCAAGATATTTACTTAATGAATATTAACTTTTGTAACGCTTTTTAGAGTATTGAAATTAGCCTCTCTAGGTTTGGTTTTATATATATGGAGTACAATATCCGTATATTTATTGAGAGCAAATTGTACAACCGTAGCAAAGAGAGATAAATATGGCGAGCGTTTCAGGTACAAATGGAGCAAATGGAGCTAATGTCTACTCAGAAGTATGGCAAAAGAGTTCCCCATATCTTCAAAACTTAGGTCTTGATTCAAAATATTCAACCAAGATTGGTAATATCTTGAATGGCAATGGTGATGCTATTCTTACAGATACGACTAACCAAGTGGTTGACAATCTTGTATCAGATCCTGTTGCAAATGCGGTTGTAAAAGGTGCTGTTGACATTGTTAAAACAGTATTAATAGGTAATTATAATAAAGGTCAAGATATAAAAGAAGCTGGACAAAACCTTTCAGATATAAGTTCTATAACAACAATGGGTAGTCAAATCGCAGATGCTGGCAATAGTTCTAGTGAACAAATTGTTCAAACTCTACAAGGTAATATGGATAGTAAATCAGCTGAAGTCGATGAAGCAGTAGCTGTTATTACAACTAATGCTCAAGAAGACACAAAGCAAATTGAAGAAACTGTTGAGAAAAATAAAGAAATAACGGATACAATTGCTAAAAATCAAGAACAAATTGATAAAAATAATGCTCAAATTCAAGAAAAACAACAACGATTAAATGAATTGGCAAGTCAAATTGCTAGCAAGAAAGCTCAGTTAGGTATTAAATCTCAAACCCCTGCTAAACCTCAATCACTTCCTCAAACAAATCAAGGTGATTCATCAGCCGAGGGTAATAATGTTAATTCTGATTCTGGACAACAATCATTTGCTCTTATGAGTACAGATGGCATTCAAGATTCAGAATTGCAAGCATTGATATCTGAATACAATAGCCTAGGTGTCGAAATTACAGGTCTGCAACAACAAAATGCAACTCTTTCTACAGAAAATGTTTCTAGTCAAGAAACTTTAACAGATAATGTTGAAACAACGCAAGATAGTATCACAGAATCTATTGAAGTTTCAAATGAGCAATCAGCAAAAATTGATGAAGCCGCTAATAGCATTATAAGTATGGCAAATGACGCATCATCTGCTATAAATGAAGTTCAAAATGTTTTAAAAGGTCAATTCCCACAGCTTGATAAATTGACGCTTGTTAAATTAGCAACTTCTGTTACCAAAGCTGCTGTTTGTGGTACAAATTCAGGACTATTAGCAACTGCTGCTGCGACTATGGGCGTTGGTTCTGTTTTCTCATTTGGTGCAACGGCTGCAAAAGCGGCTGAATTGGGAGCTGCTTCTGCTGACCAAGCAGCTGCAAGTGCAAAAAATATTGCGACAAATGTTGCAGGCAAGGTTCTTCAACAACAAATGACGCAATATATGAACAAGACTTTTTCTGATATTGGTAAAATGATTGGAGTTGATTTATCTTCAATGACTTCTGTTATGAATCAATACATTCAAGAGCAATCTAATCTATCAAAAGATTCTCTAGCTCAATTTACTCAGGTTGCTCAAAGCAATGATGCAATAAAAACTGATGAGAAAGATACATCGGCGGCTTAGAGATAAAAAACAAAGTTGATAATGAAGTCTGCCATCAATAAGTATATGGTAGATTTTATTGCTGCTTGAGTGGTTGAAATTCCGACTTCTTTTGCACCACCAGTTGTTTCATAACCCTGTGTTGCACAGACATCTGCTATCAATAATCCAAAAATAAGAGCCTTAAATATACTAATATAAAAATCTTTGAGTTTTAGCCATGCCCATACTGAATTGATATATCTGTGTGGGTGAAGTTTTATAGTCATATAAGCTACAACCATACCACCTAAAACTCCAACTAATTCTGCAATAATCGTAACCATCGGAACTGTTATTGCACTAGAAAGTAATCTTGGTGCAAAATAGTATCCAACAGGGTCAACTTTTAAGGTCTTAATAGCGTCGACTTGTTCTGTAACTTTCATATTAGCAATTTCTGCTGAAATTGCAGTCCCCGCTCTAGCACCAATTGATAGTGCAACAAAAGCAGGTGCAATCTCTCTAATAATCATTACAGTAATTGTTCCGCCAATATAACTATCAGCTCCACTCATTAAAAATTGTTTAGAGATTTGAATAGTGATTACAGCAGCTGCAACAAATGATATAATCAATGAAATAAACAGTGAGTCATAACTTATTGCTGCAGCTTGCGTAATAGCATGCTTAAACCTCATTTGTCCTGAACAAATGTATTTAAGTGCAGTGATAAAATTTTCAACACATTTTCCTAAAAAACTAATCATAAACAGGTGTGCACCAGTGTTTGTATTTTGCAACTTTACCTTTTACAACATCAAAGTATAGTTTTTGAAGTTTTGATGTGATTTCACCCATCTTTCCATTATCACCAATCATACGTTTATCAATGCTTGAAACGTGAGTGATTTGAGCACCTGTACCACAACAGAAAACTTCGTCCATATAATATAATTCAGAACGGTCAACGGCTCTTTCGATTACTTCAATGCCTAAATCTCTAGCCAATTCAAGAACTGTGTTTCTTGTTACACCAACCAAGATGTCATCGGTTGCGTTTGTTGTGATAAGTTTTCCATCTCTGATGAAGATTAAGTTCATAGCAGAACCTTCTGTAACTTGTCCAGATTCAGAAAGTACTACTGCATCATCAAAACCAAAGTTGTGTGCATCAGTCTTAATCAATGCTGCGTTTGCATAAGCACCTGTAACTTTTGCACTAGGTGGAATTGAGTTATCACCGTTTCTTCTCCAGCTTGATACACAAAGGTGTAAACCTGTGCTTGAATCATAATAGTTACCTAATGGAGTTGTAAATAATACATATGAATCTTCGTTATCATACAATCCAGGTCCAACTTTTTGTGCTGATTTATACAAGGTTGGTCTGATATAGGTATCTTGTTTGTAGCCGTTTTTCTTTAATAATGCAATATTTATATCCATGTATTCTTTTACTGTGTAAGGACTATTCATATACATAACTTTTGCACTTCTCAATAAACGTTCGTAGTGTTCTTTCATTCTGAAAGCATACAATTGTCCTTCTTCTTCATTATAATATGCTCTGATACCTTCAAAAACACCTGTGCCATATAAAAATGCGTGTGTTCTAACTGGAATCATCGCTTTGTCGGCTTCTACATACTCGCCATTTAAGAATACATATTCTGTCATATTTACTCCCCCTAATCTTTCAATGTCTTTATTATACATTTGTAATAACTTTAATGTCAATCATTTGATTTTTAAACTTGGTTTATATATAATTAGTGTAACTTGTACAATGAATAGAGGAAGGGATATGGAACTTAATTTTCAGGATTTAATATTAAATTTATCTGCATTTTGGTCAAAATACGGATGTGTAATACAGCAACCTTATGATACAGAAAAAGGTGCTTCAACAATGAACCCAGCTACGTTTTTAAGAGCTTTAGGCCCAGAACCTTGGTCAACAGCTATGGTTGAACCTTGTAGACGTCCGACTGATGCTAGATATGGCGAAAATCCTAATAGATTAGGTCATTATTTTCAATATCAAGTTTTGTTGAAACCATCACCTGATAATGCTCAAGAACTTTATTTGAGCAGTTTAGAGGCTATGGGTATAGATTTATCAAAACATGATGTAAGATTTGTTGAAGATAACTGGGAATCACCTACTTTAGGTGCTGCCGGTGTAGGTTGGGAAGTTTGGTTAGATGGTATGGAGATTACTCAGTTTACTTATTTTCAACAAGTTGGTGGTGTAGAGGTTAAGCCTGTTGCACTTGAAATTACGTATGGTTTAGAAAGAATTGCAATGTATTTGCAAAATAAAGAATCTGTATTTGATATCAACTGGAATAACAACTTGAAATACGGTGAAATTTATCTTCAAAACGAAATTGAACAATCAAAATATAATTTTGAATATTCAAATGGTGATTCGTTGTTCAAGATGTTTGAATTATACCAAAAAGAAGTAGATAACTGCTTAGAAGCAAAATTGGTTTTACCTGCGTACGATTATGTATTAAAATGTTCTCATACCTTCAATTTGCTTGATGCTAGAGGGGTTATCAGTAAAGATGAAAGAATTAACTTTATTAATAGAGTTAGAACAATGGCATCAGCCGTTGCAAATTTATATGTAGAACAACGTAAAGAAATGGGTTACCCATTGTGTAAGGAAACCTTAGTAGAATGTTAAGAGAAAAATTAGAAGTTTTTCACGGGTTTTTCACAAAAATCCTAACTAGAAAAAATCCAGAACAAATTATGGCAACTGCTTCAAAAGCAGGGTTAGAAAAAACGCTTACAGCAATTGATTTGATTATATTAGGTGTTGGTGCAATTATTGGTTCTGGTATTTTTGCTGTTGTAGGTATAGCTGCTGCAGGTCAAGCTGGTTCTCCAGGGGCTGGTCCTGCGTTAATTGTATCAATGGTTATTGCAACTATTGCAAGTATATTCTCTGCAATGTGTTATAGCGAATTTTCAACTATGATACCGGTAGCAGGTGGTGCTTATACATATACGTTTGTAACATTGGGTGAGTTTGCTGCTTGGATTGTTGGTTGGCTACTTACTTTAGAATATTTATTTGGTTATATTGGAGTTGCTTGCTCTTGGTCAAAATATGTGATGAATTTCCTTGATAGATTCTCATTATATTTGCCAACTTGGTTAGCAAAACCTCCTGTATGGTTATTGGATAACTGGGGGTCTGTAAAAGAAACACTTGAAGTAACAGGTGGTTCAGTAGCATCTGTTCCTCATTTATTTGGTATGCCTATTTGTGTGAATTTACCAGCATTATTGATTGTTGTTATGACAACAGCGATGCTTGTTAAAGGTACAAAAGATTCTACAAAAATGGCAGCAGTTATGGTAGCTATCAAGTTATCTGTAATTGCATTATTTGTAATATTTGGTGCTTTTTGTGTAAGACCTGAAAATTGGACTCCTTTTGCACCTTGTGGATTTAAAGGTATTTTCATGGGTGCGTTTACTATCTTTTTTGCGTATGTTGGGTTTGATGCTTTAGCAACAACTGCAGAAGAATGTAAAAATCCTCAAAAAGATTTACCAATAGGCATTATTGGTTCGCTTATAATTACAACACTTGTTTATATTTCTGTTGCACTTGTTTTAACTGGTATTTATAATACAAGTGGTCATGTAGATGCAGGGTTCATAAATGCACCTTTAGCGTTTGTAATGAACCTGCACCATATAAAAGTTATTCCAGAACTTATCTCAATCGGTGCGATTGCTGGTTTAACTTCTGTTTTAATGGTGTTGCATTTGGCTACAACAAGAGTTTTATATGCTATGAGCCGTGATAATTTCTTGCCAAACGTTTTTCAAGTATTGCACCCAAAATTCAAAACTCCTCACTTCTTGACAGTTTTAGTTGGGGTTTTGTGTATAGTGGGTACGCTTATGTTTGATGTTCAAGACGCAGCTCATTTATGCGTGTATGGTACTTTTGCATCATTTATTGTAATTTGTGTTGCAGTATTGATTCTTAGAAAAATTGATCCAGATAGACCTAGACCTTTTAAATGTCCTTGTTCTCCTTGGTTTCCACTTCTAGGTATTATTTGCTGTGGTGGATTGATGATTTATTCCTTTAAAGAACTAAAAGATTCTTCAATGTTATTTGGAGGTTGGATTGTTCTTGGTATAATTATATATGCGTTATATGGATACGCAAAAAATAGAAAAGCTGAAATTAGTAGTATAGAAAAAGAAAAAGTAAATGAAGATAAAGAGTACGTTATTAAATAACTTATTGAAATGTAAAACACCTGATGAATTAATTGAAGCAGGTAATAGTTCAGGATTAAAAAAGACATTAAATGTTTTTGACTTAATCATAATCGGTATAGGTGCAGTAGTTGGTACTGGTATTTTCACAATTATAGGAAGTGCTATTCAAGGCGGTCAAGATGGTTTAGGTGCTGGTCCAGCTGTAATTTTATCAATGTTTTTGGCTGCTATAGCAAGTGTTTTTTCGGCATTGTCTTATTCAGAAATCTCAGCTATGATACCAGTTGCAGGTAGTGCTTACACGTATACTTACGCAACAATGGGCGAATTTATGGCTTGGATGGTTGGCTGGATATTGATGCTTGAATATGCTATTGGTAATATCACAGTTGCAAGTGCTTGGACAGGGTATTTTGTTCAATTCTTAAAAGGATTTAAACATATTTTGCCATCATTTATTGTAAATTCTCCGTTGTGGTTAAGAAATGATTATAGAACAATTTATGCTATGGCAGACAAGTTTGGCTGGAATGTGCATGATAAGATGCCATTTTGGCACATGCCAGACTGGTTTAATAATATGTTCCATATTTCTGAAATTCCAATTGCAATAAATTTGCCTGCGATGTTTATTGTGTTTGTTTTAACTGTACTTTTAATAAAAGGTGTTAAAGAATCAACTAAATTCGCAAGTATAATGGTTGGAGTGAATATGTTTATCATTATTTCATTTATTGTGGTTGGTTCATTTTATGTTGCTCCTGAAAACTGGCAACCGTTTATGCCAAATGGTTTTGAGGGAGTGTTTATGGGAGCATTTGTTATTTTCTTTGCATATATTGGGTTTGATGCTATTTCAACTGCTGCAGAAGAAACAAAAAATCCACAAAGAGATTTACCTATTGCAATTTTAGGTACATTAGTTATTTGTACGTTGTTATATGTACTTGTCGGACTTGTTTTGACAGGCATTTTACCTTGTAGTGCTATTGATACTCAAGCACCACTCGCACACGCTATGCGTTGTATAGGCAAGGATTGGTATGCAGGGTTGATTTCAATAGGTGCACTTTGTGCTTTAACAACTGTTCTTTTGATTTATCAACTTGGTACTGCAAGAATTCTTTTTGCTATGAGTAGAGACAATTTCTTACCAAAATCATTAAATGAAATTCACAAAAAGTTTAAAACTCCACATATTGTTACTTGGCTATCAGGTTTGGTGGTTATAGTTTGTGCTTTGTTTATGGATTTGAATGTATCAGCTGAACTTTGTAACTTTGGTACATTTACATCATTTATTATAATTTGTTTGACGGTATTGATATTAAGAAAGACTGAACCAAACAGAAAACGTCCGTTTAAAGTGCCTTGTTGTCCATTATTTCCTATTTTAGGTATTTTGACTTGTGCTTTATTGATGTTTTATAAGTTTAGATCAAACTCAGACTCTTCAATTTATTTCTTAGTTTGGTTATTAATTGGTTTAGCTATTTATGCGGGATTTGGTTATCATAATAAACGCAAAAATGAAGAAAATGCGTAAAATAACCATTTATTTGTTATAATAAAAATATAACAAGTGTGCCCGTAGCTCAGTTGGATAGAGTACAAGTTTCCGAAACTTGAGGTCATGGGTTCAATCCCCATCGGGCATATTTTAGAGGGAAGGATTAAAGATGAAAAAAGTTTATATAGAAACATTAGGTTGTCAAATGAATAAATCAGATGCTGAAAGAATGTTTGGCATGTTAGAGCATATGGGTTATGAACAGACCTTAGAACCTAAAAAAGCTGATATGTTGATTATCAATACTTGTTCAATCAGACAGTTATCTGAGGATAAAGCCTATAGTCAAATTGGTGTTTGGGGTAAATGGAAGAAAACTAGACCTGATTTAAAGATTGTTTTTTCTGGTTGTGTAGCTCAACAGGTTCAACAAAATTTGTTCAAGAGAGCTCCTTATGTTGACTTGGTTATTGGTACTCAACGTCTATATGAGCTTCCAGAACTTGTTAAAAGAATTGAACAAGGTGAAAGAGTTTGTTCTTGTGAAGAAAAACCTTATGACGAGGGAGAAGAAATACAGATTAATAGAACAAAAAGTATAAATGCTTGGATTCCTATTATGGAAGGCTGTAATAACTTCTGTACATATTGTATCGTTCCTTATACAAGAGGTAGAGAACGTTCTCGTGGATTTGAAAATATTATGAACGAGGTTAAAAAGGCTTTATCAGAGGGATTTAAGGAAATTACACTTTTAGGACAAAATGTTGATAGTTATAAAGGTGTTGATAAAGATGGTAACGAAATCAATTTGTCAGGTCTTTTAAAGGCTATAAATGGTTTAGATGGCAAGTTTAGAATAAGATTTGTTACATCTTATCCAACTGATATTACAGATGAATTGATTGATACAGTTATTGATTGTGATAAGGTTTGTGAGTATTTTCATATTCCAATGCAATCTGGTGATGACTATGTTTTGAAAAAGATGAATAGAAGATATGATGTTGCAACTTATACGAAAATTTGTAATCATATAAGAACTAGAGTAAAAGATGTTACTATTACAAGTGACTTTATAGCGGGGTTCCCAGGAGAAACAGAAGAACAGTTCCAAAATACATTGAAAACTATGTTGGATTTAGAATTGGATTATTCAAATACAGCTGCTTATTCGCCTAGAGAAAAAACTGTTGCAGCTAAATGGGTTGATAAATATATTCCTGAAGAAGAAAAAACAGAACGTTTAGCAAGATTGAACGAAACAAATAGAGAGTGTTGTGTACGTTCTAATAAAAAATATATTGGTCGAGAGATGGAAGTTCTTGTTGAAAAATTTGAAGAACATAATGGTAAGAATGTTATTTCTGGTAGAACAAGGAATAATAAAATGGTTCATATTCCTTGTGATGAAAACAAAGTTGGCGAATTCGTAAACGTTAAAATCAATGGTTCAAAAACGTGGTATTTAACTGGTGAATTGATTTAATACATAATTAAGAATATAAAATTGTAATATTATGTAATATTCTAGCCAAAATTTTAAAAGATGTTATACTATCACATGGGAGAGTATAAATATTTTAAGATGATATGTCCAAAATGTAAAAAAGAAATAGATGATAACAGTATAAAATGTCCTGAATGTGGGGCAAGAGTGGGACGTATATGTCCTAATTGTAAAACTCATAATGTTATTAGTGCAATGAAATGTAAGAACTGTAATTATGTTTTATTAAAGACATGCCCAAATTGTGGTGCAACAAATACTGCAAAAGCTAAGACATGCAGACGTTGTGGTGCAGAGTTAGATGTGAAGAAAAAAGTAGCTCCTCAACAAACTCAATCACCGACAGTTTCTAATACACAGGACTCTCCTAGAGCAATAATTGAATCAATGCCAAAGTATGAGGCTATTTATTCAACACAACAAGTAGCTCAACAAAAATTAAAAGATGCAATTTTAGATGAGAATAAGAAAATTATTGCTATATCAGGTGAGAGTGGTATAGGTAAAAATTTAGTTATAAAGTTTGTTTCAAAAGAACTTGAAAATTCAGGACTTATTTGGATTTCTGGACAATGTTCTAGTTATACAAAATCTACACCGTTTGGATATTTTCAAGATTTGTTCTTGACCTTGTTTAATTTGAATAACTTTTGTATTGATATGAACGGGTTGAAAACAGAGTCTTTAAAATTCTTTAAACAAGAATTTCCTGACTTAACAAATGATGAGATAGAAGAATTTATAAATATTCTTTATCCTGAAAAATTTGGTGAATTTAAAAACATTCATACAAATAGAGAACGTTCTTTTAGTATATTAAAGAAAATCTTTTATACAATTTCATCAAATATGAAGAGTGTAATTGTTGTTAATAATTTTGATTATATTGATAATATGTCAAAAGAGTTTATCAACGAACTTCTTTCTGTTCCAGAAATCTTTATGAATACGACTTTTGTGTTGTCGTTTGAAGAACCAAAATCTGCAAAAGTTTGTATATCACATTCTATATTAAATGAAAATTCGTTTGAAGATATTACGATTGCACCATTCTCTAGTGATAAATTAGCTCCAATGTTTGACAAGTATAAAAATATTGATTTGAATGTTGAACAACGTAATACAATAACAACTTATGCAAAAGGAAATCCTGCTGTGTTTGAGCAGTTTATTAACCTTGTTGCAGATAAAAAGAAATTTGGAATGCCATTTTCTGTGCCAAAGAAGATTGAAGATGTTGTCTTTGATAGATTAGGTTATTTAAAATCAGAAAATCATCTTGCATATAAAGTATTAATTGCATTAGTATTACTAGGGTTTAAGTCTAATCCTGTAATCTTGAATACATTTAATAATATTGATTTAGAACAATTAGAATCAATTTTAAATACGTTGGTCAATTTAAACTATATTGTTCAAATATCAAATTCTGTTTATGAATTTAAGAGTTTGGGTTTCTGGAAAATTTTGCAAACTAAAGTTAAAGCGGACGAAGCTGTTTATAATGATGTTGCCCAACAATTGTTTGTGTTATTGCAAAACTATAACTTGTCTTCATTAAGTGTGTTAAATCATATTGCAAAAGATATGTCATTTACACAGCAATATTTGACAATTTGGACTACAGTTGTTCAGTTAGCATCATATATAGGTGATATTGATTTATTTATTCAATCCCAAAAACAAATACTTGAGATTGTTGAAAACAATACTATTAAAGGTTCTGATACTATTAAGAAAAATATCTATGTTCAAAGTGGTAAATTGTTAGAAAAGTTAAATCCAGAAGAAGGATTAGATTTCTTGACAAATGCTATTAAAACAGGGCTTGTTGGAAAGTATGAAGAAATAGAACTTTTAGGCTATATTGCATCTTGTGCTATGAAAACAGGTAACTATTATGGAGTTTTAGAATGCGTAGAAGACGTACTTGATAAACTTGATAATCCAAGGTCGTTAGAGTATGCCTTAGTTAAATCAAGAAAGTTAAAAGCATTAAATCAAATAGGTAACTTAGGCGAAGTTGTTAATCTAGCTGAAAATGAAATAATACCTGTTATTGAAGATGCCTTATCTAAAAAGTCATCTAGCTTTAAAATGGTTTCAGAATATGATGTATTTGAAAGCTGGCTTTCTGTTTTGTATGAATTAGTAAAAGCATTGACAAGACAAGGTAATAGTAGAGCGTTCAAGGTTATCAATGAAGTATTTAAAATATTAGAAGCAAATGATATTCAAGATAAGCAGTTCTCTTGTAACTTGCAGTTAGAATTGGCTTTAGCCAATACAATTCGCGGTAATATCGCAATGTCTAATAAAATTTTGAATGATATATTTGAAATCTATGAAAATTCTGATGTTATAAATTCTTTCGTTGTATCTAGATTAAACTTGATTAGTATTTTGAATAAGTTCTTTACTGATAGAGAAAAAATAGACGTTGATGAATTATTCAAGATTGCTACATTTGCAGACAACATTGATGATAAGTTCACAAAGAATATCTCAAAACTTTTATTGGGTAAGGTTGTTTTAGATACAGTTTCTGTTCAGAATGCTATAAGTATTTATACAAAACAACTTGAATACTTTGCAAATGAAAAGAATTCAATTGGTGTATTGTTGGGTTGGTATTTAACAGCAGAAGCAACTGCATTAGTAAATAAACAACAGGCTCTTGATATCGCTCAAAAAGCATTAGGTATTGCTCAAAAACCAGAAATTTGTAATCATTATTTTGCATTGTTATTCAATAAATTAGTTTGTAAAATTTATATTTCAAACAAAGACTTTGAATCAGCAAGAATTTATTTAGATAGAGCATTAACTATTGCTAAGGGTTATGAATTGAAATATCAATTAGCAAAATTATATTTGATGTCAGGTAACTGTTTAAAAGAAACTTTAAATAAGACAGATAATGTAAAAGAGGTTCTTTTAGAAATGAAGTCTTTATTTAAAAAATCAGAAGATATAAATGCTGAATTAGAAATATCTTCTTTAACAAAAGATATTATTCAAAAGAATAACGAATTAGACATGCTTTGTAAGGCTTATGGAATAAGTTTATAGATAGGGTATAAAAATGAAAAGTAATAGAGTTTTATGTGGGGTCGTAGGATTAATCGCAATTTTGGGTTTGGCAGTAGGTAGTGCAAATGCAAAATTATCAAAGGCTGCTTATCAGATTTATCAACAAGCAAACGTAGCTGAATGCAAAGGTGATATTCAAGGTGCTGTTGATTTAATAAATAAAGCTATATCAACAAATAGTGAAGAAGATGTAATGTTATATACAAAATTAGGCGGTTTGTATGTAACGTTAGAAAAATATGATGAAGCATTAGAAACTTATAAAAAAGCGGTTACTTTAAGAGATACAGATGCATTTTTGTATGTAAGTTTAGGTAATATTTATCAGGTAAAAGGTGATAATGTAAATGCTCTAGTGTCTTATCAAAAAGCGTTAGAACTATGTCCTGAATATAAATATAATTACTTGAATATTGCTAATGTCGAATTAGCTTTGAAACATTATTCAGAAGCAGAAGATAATTATAAAAATTTCTTAGAAAGTTATCCGGAAAACTATGATGCTATCGCTAATTTAGCTGAAACTTATTTCTTGAGTGATAAAAAAGAACAGGCATGTGAGTTGTATTCTAAACTTTTTGAAAAAGACCCTGACAACTTTAAATCATATACAAAATATGGTTCAGTTTTGTATTCTTTAAAAAAATATGAAGAAGCTGTTCCTGTTTTAGAAAAAGCTGTTGACCAAGATTCTAATAGTGTAAAATCATTAGCTGAACTAGCTCTTTCTTATCAAAACTTACAAAAATATGAAAACGCTGAAAAAACTTATGAAAAGTTGTTTGAAGTTGCTCCATCTATGAATGAATTTAGATTGGATTATGCCAATTTATTAGTTCAACTTAATAAAGATGAAAAAGCTGTTGTTGAATATGAAACATATATAAAATCTTATCCAAAGGATTTTGATGCTTATGCAAATCTAGGTAGCTTGTATAAAAAATTAGATAAAACGGATTTAGCTATTAAGAATTTGGAAACAGCTAATAAATTAAATCCAAACGATGTAGATGTATTAAAAGATTTGGCGTTTTCATATCATAAAAAACTAGATTACAATAATGCATTAAAATACTATGATTTAGCGTTAGCAAAAGACGCTGATAACTATAGTTTAAACTATAATAGAGCGATTACTTTACACGCATTGAATAAATATTCTGATGCAATAAGTGCTTATGAAAAAGTTTTGACATTGAAAGATGATGAAGTAATCAAGAATAACTTGTTGGCAGCTTTGATTGAAAACGGTTATAAATTATTAGATGACAAGAAATATGATGAATCAAAAAAATGTTTTCAAAAAGCAGAAGATATGAATACTACAGAGGCTTCTGTATATATGGGATTAGCAACTATTTATAAAACTCAAGGTGATGTCGAAAAAACATTGGTTTATTATAAAAAAGCTGCTGATTTAGAAAAAGATTCGACAGAATATAAAGATACTTATGAATCATACAAAGAGTCTTTAACAACTGATGTATTAGATAAAATATCTTCTTCTACTCAAAATAAAGATGCCGAATATATTTCATTGATGGCATCAGGTGATAAGTATTATAAAAACAAAAACTATAAAGCGGCTTTGGTACCTTATGAAAAAGCCTTTGCGATAAATGATAAAGATAAAGTTTTACTTTTGAAATTAGGTAATATTTATAAAGAAAATAAAGAACTTGAAAAAGCCGGTGATTATTATAAAAAAGCTGTAGAAATTGATGACAAATATGCTGATGCGTGGTTTAACTTGGGGCTTGTTCATGCAAACTTGAGTAGATTAAATAATGCAATAGATTGCTTTAATAAAGTTACTCAAATTGACCCACAATATACGTATGCTTATTATGCTTTAGGTTTAGCTTATGAATATCAACATAATAATGCAAAAGCTATTTATAATTACAAAAAATACTTGCCATTAGAAACAGATAAATCATTAATTAATTCTGTAAATGACAAAATTAAAAAGTTATCAAAATAATGAAGAAGTTAAGAGTATTTTTATTATTGATATTAATAGCAATCTGCCTTTGTGGGTGTAAACCAAAAGAACAGACAGGAATTTTGTTCAATAAAGACCCTATATCTAAAGATACTGTTATGAATGCTTCTAGAGATTTTGAGGTGGGACAGACAATATATTATTTGTTTTATACTCCGAAAAAGATTGATACAGAGTTTATTAGAGTTCAGGTGTTTAAAGTAGGCGATAATATTCCACGTGGCGGCTATTCTATTGTTTGGACAAATGAGTATAGAATAATGAAACAAAATATGTATTATTACTATAACCATTTTGTTATCCATTCAAAAGGTAGTTATATGATGCAAATTTTTTCAATGGACGATTTGATGAATCCGTTGGCGAAGAACTTTTTCTTTGTGCATTAAAACCCTATACAAGCCCCTCTTTTAGTGCTTTTACGGCAGCTTGGGTTCTATCATCAACAAGAAGTTTTTGAATAATATTACAAACATGAGCTTTTGCAGTATGTTCACTAATCGTAAGAGTTTTTGCGATTTCACTATTTGTTTGTCCATCAACAACGAGTTTTAAAACTTCGTATTCACGTTGGGTTAGATTTGAATGCCGTTCTCTAAAACCTGCTCTAGAAAGCTGTCTAGCTGGTAGAATACCGTTATTACGTTCTTTTATAAAAGGTACAACTTTAGGGTCAAGCCAGATAGCACCATCTTTGATTGTTTTTATGATTATCATAAGAAATTCTGTGTTGATATCTTTGTGAATATAACCATTTGCACCTGCGGTAAGTGATGAAAAAACTTCATTATCAGAGATATGAGATGTTAACATAATTACTTTTGTGTCAAATGTTGATTGTTCAAATATCTTTTTTACAGCTTCTATTCCTGAAATATCAGGTAGACCTATATCCATAAGTACAATATCAGGTTTTAATAATTTCGTTTTTTCAATGGCTTCTTTTCCGTTTGAGGCTTCAGCGATAATTTCCATTTCTGGATAATCGTCAAATAATGATCGAAGTCCTATTCTCATAAGTTTCTGGTCTTCTACTAAAATTATTTTGATAGTCATAATACCCTCTAAAATTATTATTCGTTATTATAAATAATAATCTATCAAAGATTTTTAATTATCTCTATCAATGGTGTTGAGCGTCGTATTCTTAATTATATAATAGTTAGAATTTATATTTTAAATTTTTTTTGTGACATTTACATTTAGGGTTTTGACATTGGTTATTAGCATTTAAGCCAAGAATAGCCGGAGTAATGTATTCAACGTCAAAGTTATATATTTTGCTAAGCTCTTTTACTTTATTATAATATTTCATCTGAGCTTGTGGC
Organism: Candidatus Gastranaerophilales bacterium HUM_9; assembly: GCA_002103075.1. Taxonomy (GTDB): domain Bacteria; phylum Cyanobacteriota; class Vampirovibrionia; order Gastranaerophilales; family Gastranaerophilaceae; genus UBA2883. The sequence goes on from DABG01000019.1 coordinate 56,787, forward strand.
TTTTCGAGAATGAGAACCACTTTCGCACGTTTTCCTGTTTTATGTTGATAATATAGAGCTTGTCCTATTGCTTCAGCCCATTTGTTAGCAAAATCAAATTCTATTGCGTGAGTATCTGTTAAACAATCAACTCTGGTAGAGTCGTCATTTCTATATTCAAGTATTCCACCATATTTTTTTTGCCATGCTTTTTGATATGATTGCTCAGAATGAATATGTGATTTTGGTGATTTTGAACCATAATATTGAGTAGCAGATACATTTAAGCTAGTTGTTAATAAGATTAAACAACTTGTAAATATTATGATTGAATTATATGCAAACTTCCTCATACCATTATTATAGAGAATTTTAGCCAATTTGTCTATTAGCCACATGTCTATAATTTTGGTAAATATATTAAAAAATGTTTTTAGCTTTGACGCATATTTTCTAGTGTAAACATATTTTTATCGTTGTTAAAGATAACAGCAATATTCTTTTCTAGAAAGTAGTTTGATAAAAATTCTGTTATTAAATCGTTTGTTGCTTCAAGTTCAAAATATTGCCCAGCACAGCTATCGTGAAAATGTAAATCGATATCAAACTGTGATTTTATAGCTTTTTTTAGTTCAATAGCATCAAAAAGATTAATTCTTTTCATTGCAAAATTTCTCCATTAAGTATTTACTAACGGGTTCAGGGACAAATTTTGAAATATCTCCATTGTTTTTAAGAATTTCTTTTACACTGCTTGAAGATATAAAGTTGTATTCAGGTCGAGTTATTAAAAAGACTGTTTTTATATCTTCATTAAGTGAACGGTTTGTTTGTGACAACTGCATTTCATATTCAAAATCTGATACAGCACGTAACCCTCTTAAAAGTATTGTAGCATTTTTTGATTTTGCATATTCAACAGTTAGCCCATTGAAGCAGTCTACTTCAACGTTATCAAATTCTTTTACGCTTTCTTTTATGAGGTGTAAACGTTCTTCAACTGATAGTAGCGAGGTTTTGCTTATGTTGTTTGATACAGTTATAATAACTTTATCAAACATCTGAGCGCCATCTCTGAGCACGTCAATATGACCTAGTGTTATCGGGTCAAAACTCCCTGGATATACTGCTATTTTCATTTTATTCTCCAATGATATTTAATTTAAACTTAGAATTTGTATTCTGGGATAACAAACATTTCGTTGTTTGCATCTTTTTCAACGAATTCAAGATAGCTTTCAAGTGCTAATTCTTTTGAGTTTTCGTAGAAAGAATCAGAAATTAGTTGTTTATGTAAATCTGTTCTTTCACCAGAATAGTTTCCTAAAATTTTAGAGTAGTTAGAAATTTCTTCTAATGAAGTTCCACCACCGTAGGCTTTTGTTTTTGCATCGGTACCAGATGGTCTGATTTCAATATATTTGTCGTTGAATTCAAGGTATGTTCCATCACCTACGAATTTAACAGCTTTTAAATCTGAAAATTCTAATCCAGGAAAAGCATCATTAAGAACTTCTATAACTTGGTCTAAAGTTGCCTTGTCTTCATTTATAGCTATTGCTAAAGATAAGAAGAACAAATCATTTTTAGTACGTTGTTTTTCACCCTCTGCCTTAGCTTGTTTAAGTTTTTCAATATCAGGTTCTGATTCGTTATAGTAAGAAATGTCTTCTCTTGTATCAAATCTAGAATTGATTTTGTTTGAGTCGAAAACTTCTAATAAGTATTGAGAAAGAGTTTTGTTTTCTGTTTCAAGTTTAGCAATTAAAGATGATGCAACAATGATAGCTTCTGTAGCACTCTTTTCTCTCATAGCAATAGCTTCTCTACCACTCAATGATTTAACAGTATCTTCAGCACCCATAATCATACCGCCAGATTCTTCACCAGCGAAGATTAGACGAGGTTGAACCCCGATATTGATTGAGTTGCCAAATACATCATCAACTTTTACATCTGAATTTGGATTGTTTTTAAGTTGAAGTTCAACTTTTTTCATAATGTTAGCGATTTCTTTGAACCCAACAGGAACATTTACAACTTTTACTCCGTTGTGTTTTGCCCATTCGTCCCAAGATAGAGCAGAAGCGGTTGTCTTAATCATAAATCTAGGGTGTTTATCCCATTTGTGTTGATGTTTAAGTTGTTTTGCTCTGTAATCCATTAACATCAAGAATGCTTGGTTTGCAGTAAATACTGTTAACACTCTATCTTCATCAAGTTTTACATAAGAAATACCGTTTTCTTCTAATGTTGGAACATTACCTGCATTTTCAAGTTCACAGATAGTTAATCTATCGTGGTCAGGGTCTGTTATTAAAACAGCAGTTCCAAACGGATAATTTTTTAGCAAGTTTTCATAATGAAGTGATTCAATAACTGGGAAGAATTTTTCTCCATTAGGTTTTGTAGCAACAACGGTTGCATCAACTGAATAATCGTAGAATGTTTTGTTACCTTTAGGGTCAGTGTCATATTTCCCTATAGAATGGAAGAATGGATCTTCTTTAGTGTTGTTCCAATCAAATTTGTCAGAGATTTCTAGCTTTTCAAGAACCTTGCTTAGAGTTCTATATGCACAACCACCAACACTTTCGATTAAAATTTTGTTATTCATCTTTTTGATGCCAGACAAATCTTGTGCTACACCGTTTTGCAAGTATTCAACATATAGATTGATACCGTCTTCAAGTTTTGTCATTATAGATTCATCAATTAGTTTATCATTTTTAGCAGCAACTTTGATTTCATAAGAGCCATCTTTTTCAACTTTATCAAATATCATTTGAATTTTTTCAACGAATTCAAGTGATTCTTCTGGTAAGTATTGGCTACCTTGTGAGTTTAAGTCTTTTGTAGCTGTTTTTACAGAAATACCGTGACTTGATGTGATATATTCGCCACCTACTAGGTCTAGTTTGAAGGCTAAAAATGATGCTAACCAAATAGGAATAGTTTTTCTACCTTGTGGGGTTAGTGTTTTTATACCTTGAGATGCTTGAATTCTAGCGATTGCATCAAGATATAATGCAGAGTTGTAACGAACCTCGCTACCTACAAGTTTTAGAATTTCTTTGTTAGGATATTTTTCAGTAACAACAAGAGCTTTTGCTAAAGTTGCTAAAACGATTCCTACTAGATTGATAGGAAATCTTGTATCTTGTGGAAATAAAATGTTTTGTGGTCCACGAATGCCTGCTGTTGAAACTTTTGCTTCTTTTGAATAGTTAGCAAACCACTCTAACAAATTCAAACCTTCTGGATTTGTTTGTTCATTATATGGATATAAATGTTCTTTTTTTAATGTGAATGTAAATTCTCCTTCATTTGAAAAATCAAGTAGTTTTGCATTCTTTATATAATCAGGTGTCTTGTCATAAACATTTTTGAATAATTCTTGTTCTAATGGACAACTTGCTTCTTTTATCATATTATCTCCCTTATCATTAATCGTATTTTTAACATTATTATTATACCTTAAATATTTATTTTTTTGCTATAACATAAATCGGATTATATGTTAATGATACATTATCATTATAAAGTTCTTTGTAGTGTTTAATAAATGCGTTTACTTCTTTTATACTCCATGTTTTTTCTGATAGAGAGTTAACTCCTGTTTTTTTCATGTGCATAAGCATATTTTTTATGTTTTCAAAGTTCTTGATGATAGTTTCTTCTTCGATATGTTCAATGCTGTAGTTTGAAAGAAGTTCTTTGATTTCTACTTTTGAAAAATAATCAAGTGAAACCTTGCCCACCTTTCTTATTTCTATGAAGTTTTCTTTTCCAAAAGTTGTGTATGCTAATATTCCGTTATCATTAAGACTTGTATTAAGAGTATTTATAAACTCTTTAAAATTTGTTATCCATTGAAAAACTGCATTAGATATTATTAAATCATATTTTTTTGTAAGTTTTGTTTTTTCTATATCGCCTTTAATAAAGTCAATGTTTGGATTTATGGATTGTATATAGTCTTTGCATTCGCCGACTATATCAACTGTAGTGTAGGTATCAAACTTTATGTTTTTGTTTATGAGTTTTGTAAGAAATCCTGTCCCACAACCTATTTCTAAGATGTTTTTGTATTCTTTTTTAGGAAGAAGGTTCACAAGTTTTTCTGCCATAATCATTTGAACTACGGCATTTTCTTCGTAGTTTGTAAGGTTTTTTGAAAACTGTTGTTTAATTAATTCTTTTTTCATAATAGCTCTGTCCATTTTTTGTATAACATAAAAGGACAGTGTCCAGAATTGATTGTGATAGGATTATCCCAGTAATTAAGTTGGTTTTTTGTAGGAATAATTTTATCATTAGTTCCTACAATTGCCTTTGTAAACTTGAATTTGGTGTTTGGTTTGTATTCAAGCATTTTTTTTAGTTCAGAAAGTTTGCTATCAAAAGTTCTATCTGAAAAAGATTCAATACTTGGTTTTTCTATAAACATTCTTTCCATAAACTTTTTAGAAGAAGTTTCTGAAAACCCTTTTATTGTAAGATTATAAATTCTTTCAGGAATTCCATATTGGTTATCAATCGCAAATGGTGTACCACAGATGGCTGTAGAAGTTTTTATTTCGCCAAAGTCGAATAATGTTGCAACCATTACTCCCATAGACCAAGCGATTATGTGTTTTTCAGTATATTGTGATAAATTTAGAGATTTTATATCAAGCTCTAAATCGTTGTAATCGTATAACACAACTACATCATAATCCTCGCATTCAAGGTGTGAAACAATCTTTTCGTCCATTCCCCAACCGTTGAAGAAGATTATTAGTTTTTTATTTGTGTTCGTTTTATTTAGCCAAAAGTGTTTCATAAGTTGTTTTTTATATAATCAATTAACCTTTTTATATCTGTGAACTCTAAATCTGCCGTAAGTGACAATCTCAATCGAGATGTGTGAGGTGGAACAGTTGGAGGCCTTATTGGTAAAACAAAATATCCAAGCGCTCTTAATTGTTCTGCTGTTTTTACAGCAACTTCATCTTCCCCTAGAATTACTGGAATGATTTGAGAATTTGAAATCGTTTCTATATCATTAGATTTTAGGTATTTATGAGTCGCTGTAATCAATCTTGCGAGTTTATTCTTTTGTTCTTTTATATAGTCAAGTTTTTCTGTTAGTAACCAATTTGTCCAAGCAATATTGATTGGTGGAATAGAGGTAGAAAATATAAAAGAACGAGCCTTATTAATAAGGTAGTTTATAATCGTTTTGTTTGAAACACAGAAAGCACCAAATGAGCCTAGAGCCTTACCAAAAGTTGCTGTAATTATATCTACATCAAGTCCTTCTGATAGCCCTGCACAGTTTTCGTCTACTGAACAAAATGCGTGAGCTTCATCAATCATAAGCAAACAATTGTATTTTTGTTTTAGTTCAACAAGTTTTTGTATGTCAGCAATATCGCCATCCATACTGAAAACTGATTCTGAAACAATAATTACTTTTTTGTAGCTATCTCTATATTGTTTTAGCATTTTTTCAAGGTTTGCATAATCAAGGTGTTTATAGCGTTTGAAATCGGCATCTGATAATTTCATTCCGTCAATTATGCTAGCATGGTTTAGTTTATCTGATAATATCAAATCACCACGCCTAGCTAGGGTTGAGATTACACCAAGATTGCATTGATATCCTGTATTAAAGATAAGAGATGCTTCTTTCTTAAAGAGCTTTGCTAATGTCTTTTCAAGTTCTTTATATACACAAGATGTGCCACTTAACAATCTAGCTGATGCAGATGAAAACTGAATGTGATGATTATTTGAAAATGTTTCTAAAAATTCTTTTGCTAAATCTTCTTTAGTACTTAGATTTAGATAATCATTTGATGATAAATTTAGCAACTCTTTCCCATCTAAATCAACGTAGACATCTGTTTTCTCTGTGATATTAGGGATTTGTCTAAAGGTGTCGTTTTGTTTTAATAAATCAAGCTCTTTTTCAAATTCACACATAATGTACTTCCTTCTTTTTTATTATACCAAGAAAAAGATTTGTGTATTATATTTCGCATTTTTATGCTAAAATTTTAAACATATAGATAAGAATTTATAAACAGGAGAAATATATGCAAGCAAGACGTGCAGCAAGAGAATTAGCTCTTATATTATTTTCACAATTTGATAAGAATATAACAGAATATTCAGAAAAAGATTTTGAAGAAATAATGTTAAAATCAGTAAGATTGTTGTCAAACAATTCTAGTGAGGAATTAAAAACAGCAGTTGGTACATTGATTGATATGAAGGATTATATAGATACTTATGAAGCTGATGCTCCAGAAAATTTAGAAAGACCTATTGGGGTTAAAAATTTACCTGTAGCTATCCCTACAACTGCTGATATGAGTGAAAAAATCTCTACATTATTAGATATTACAGAAAAAGCAGTTTTTGCATTAGAAATTGCAGAATTTGCACTTCTTGAATCTCAAAGTGAAGTTCAGGAATATGTGGTTAAGATAGCAAAAACATTTAAAGAAAATTACGAAAAAATAGATGAAGAAATCCAAAAATATTCTAATGGTTGGGATATCAGCCGTTTAGTAAAAATGGATAAAGATATTTTAAGAATTGCAATTGTTGAACTTTTATTCATTAAAGAAGCACCTATGAAGGTTGTTGTTGATGAAGCATTAGAACTTGCTAAGAAATATTCAACAGATGAAAGCTCTGCTTTTGTAAACGGTGTATTGGCAAAGGTTATCGTAGAAAACGGACTTAACTAATGTTTGGGATTTTTTCAAAAATATCTAATAAAATTGATGACTTAAAACAGGTTGTTTCAAAGACTACTCAGTCTTTGGTTGACAATGTGGTTGACACTGTTTCATCTGAAGAAGAATTTTCAGAGTTTGTTTTAGAAGATATGGAGGATATGTTAATAAGTGCAGATTTGGGTGTTGATTATACCTCTGAACTTGTTGATAAATTAAGAAATCAAACAAAGATAAAGCCATCGGAAGTAAAAAAATATTTGAAATCAGAATTTACAAAGACTTTGTCAGAAGCCGGTTCAAATGTTCTTAATTATGTTGATGGCGAATTAAATATTTACTTTATTTGTGGGGTTAATGGTGCTGGTAAAACTACTTTGATAGGAAAATTAGCTCACAAATTTAAGAATAATGGTAAAAGGGTTTTAATTGCAGCAGCTGATACATTTAGAGCTGCAGCAGAAGAACAACTTGATATTTGGTCAAAAAGAGCAGGTGCTGATATCGTTCGTCATGATAAGGCGGACCCTGCATCTGTTGTTTATGAGGCTATTCAAAAAGCTAATGCTGAAAAATATGATGTTGTACTTGTTGATACCGCAGGTAGACTTCAAAACAAGTTTAATCTTATGGAAGAATTATCTAAGATTAAAGGTGTTATAAATAAATTAGCACCTGATAATTTGAGAGAATGTATGTTGGTTCTTGATGCAAACACTGGACAAAACGGTTTGCAACAAGCAAAAGTGTTCAAAGACTCTGTTGATTTGACGTCTGTTGCTTTGACAAAGCTAGATGGTTCAGCAAAGGGTGCAATTATACTTGCAATAGCGAAAGAATTTTCTTTGCCTATAAAACTTATAGGTGTGGGTGAAAAAATGACTGATTTACAAGAATTCAACTCTGACGATTTTATTAATGCGTTATTTGAATAATTGTATTATTTAACATATTGATTTATTTATGATAAAATAATTTTACTTTAGATTTATTTGGGGGAATGTATGACTTTAGAATTAGAAAATAAACAAGGTTTGATAGCTGGAGATGGTTTGTTGCCTGTGAAAATGGCTCAACACGCTAAAGAAAATGGTTTTGATGTAGTTGCAATTTCGTTGTCTTCAGATAACTATAAAGAGTTAAAAAAATATTGTTCTAAAGTTTATTCTTGTTCTCCAGGACAAGCTAAAAAGATTGAGAAAATTCTTGTTGATGAAAATATTCATCAATTGACTTTTTTAGGCAAGGTAAATAAAAGAATTTTAGTTAAACGCCCTCAATTTGATGCTAAAGCTATCGAATTTTTGAAAAATGCTGTTAGATTAAATGATGACAAAGTTATGTTAATGATTATTGATGAACTTGAATCAATCGGTGTAACTGTATTAGATCAAACCATTTTTATTAAGAATTTAATGATTCCATCAGGTGTTTTAGGTAAAGTTCAACCGACTCAAGCACAAATTGATGATGTTAATTATGGTTATTGGTTGGCAAAAGAAACCGGTAAACTTGATATTGGTCAATCTGTTGTAATCAAAGACAAGATGATTATGGCTGTTGAAGCTATTGAAGGTACTGATAAATGTATTAGACGTGGTTGTAAACTTGCTAAGAAAGATGCTTGTATTATTAAAACTGCTAAGCCAAAACAAGATAAAAGATTTGACATTCCTGCAATTGGTTTGAAAACTTTGAAAACTATGAACAGATATAAAGCTAAATTGATTGCGGTGGAAGCTAATGAAACTATTATTGTTGATCAAGCAAAAACTATTGAATATGCTGATAAACACGGCATTGTGATTATGGCGGTATAATGAAAAAATTATTTATAATAACAGGCGAGTACTCAGGTAGTATTCATGCAACAAAGGTTGTTGAGTGCTTAAAAGAACAAAATTCTGACCTTCAGATTGAAGGTATTGGAGATAAAAATTTAGAAAATGCAGGAGTAAAACTCTTTGCAGATCATTCTAAAATGTCAGCAGTTGGCTTGAATTTTAGCATTTTATTTAATCATATTATGTTGGGGAAAAGAGTTGTTGATTATTTAACAAAAGAATACAAACCTGATATGGTTTTGTTAATCGATTATGGTGCTTTTAATACAAAAGTTGCAGGATTTTTAAAAAAAGCCGGAATAAAAGTTTTTTATTATATTCCACCACAAGTTTGGGCAACAAGAAAACATAGAATTAAAGAGTTAAAGAAAAATGTGGACAAGGTTTTATGTATATTTCCATTTGAAGTAGAACTTTATAAAAGTTACGGAATAGATGTGCATTATTGTGGGCACCCACTTGTAAAACAACTTCCAGAGAAAGCAAATCGTGATGCATTTTTTGAAAAATATGGAATTGATAGGGATAAAAAACTTGTTTCAATTTTCCCTGGGTCAAGGTCTTTTGAATTGAAGTATTTGATGAAAACTTTTATTAAATCTGCAAAAATACTTAAGAAATCACATCCTGATATACAGTTTTTAATTTCACATGCACCGAATTTATCAGATGAAGTGTATAACAAATATCTTGGTAATGACGATACTTTTAAGGTTATAAAAGGAGATAATCATGCACTTTTGAGTGTGTCTGATGCTTTAATCTTGGCATCTGGTACGGTTGCACTTGAGGCAGCTTTGTATGAAGTTCCTATGATTATTTCTTATAAGGGGCCAGAGCTATTTTATTGGATTTATTTGTTGGTGAGATGTATTTCAAGGGTAGCACTTCCAAATATTATTTTGGATAAGACTGTTGTACCTGAATTAGTGCAACATAAATCTAATCCAAAGATGATTTCATCAGAAATAGAAAAACTTTTGTATGACGAAGAATATAGAAATAACCATATTGCTGGATTATCACAGGTAAAAGAAAAACTTTCTGATAAGTATTCAGCTCAAGAAGTTGCAAATATTATTCTAGAAAATATTTAAGTTTGGTATAAAATTTGATTTCTTAATAAAACATGTATAGAATGTTATTGTAAAGTATATTCTGATATGTAACGAAATTAATCTTAATACTTTACAATATAGTGTATTTAGTTATAAAATTCTAACAGGAGTAGAATGTGGTTAACGGATACGAGAATTTTGACAATACAGAAATGCATTTAAGAAAAGACTCTCTTATACAAGAAAGAGTTGGACTTGTTTCTACACATATGTATAAACAGTTTTTAGAGTATCAAAATGCGACAGTGAATACTTCTGAAATCTTCAATGAAATAATAGTTTCTTTGAAACCTATTATGGAGTCTTTAAAAAAATCTTTTGCATCAAGAGGAATAACCACACAGAATATTCATTATGAATACGACCCACAAAAAACTATCATAACTATTACAATTTTGTGGTATACATTTAGTTTAACAACTCGTTGTAATTATGAACCACAAGCCTTGTATAGAGGCGATTCAAAACCTCCTATGTTTTCTGGCAGAATTATGGCTATTAAGGGTAATTACGCTGATGTTATAAAAGGTGCAGAGGATAAAAACGATTGTTTAGGTAAATTGTTGGATAGCGAGATTGCATCACTTTATGTGCCATCTGATAAAATGCAATCATCTATCTTTAAGATTAGACATTTATCAAATAGAGAGTTGTTCCTGAACAATCAAGATGCTGCAAGAGAATTTATATTAAAAATAATAGAAATAGTTTGTGGTGGTGGTGTTTACCATGAGGAAGGCTCTAGAACAGGGTTTAATATGTAAAAGTATTAAGAAATTTGAAAGTTTTTATAAAAAATATTAGCCAACTAGTTGATTTTTAATCTTTATTTGATATTATAAAAGCAATGAACCGCAGACAGTTAGTTATGTTGGTGGTGATACAAGGTGTGAGTCCTTGTCGTAGATGAGAACTTCTGGCTCTCAGACCATCAGTATTATAAAAGGAATGGCCCGACTAACCTAGGTTACACAAGTCGAAATATATTAATAGTATTTTATGTGTAAGATTTTGCGGTTAAAGGATTCGTAAAATCTTTTTTATTTTGCGAAAAATAGGTCGATAAGAGGAAACTCAAAAAAAAGTAAACAAAGGAGCAAACAGAATGTCAACAAAAGCTTTTAAGAGTGATAAAATAGCTCAAATCAAAGAAAAAGTTGAAAAAGCGCAAGTTGCTATTGTTACAGAATATCAAGGTATGTCAGTAGAAGACATTACTAACCTTAGACGTGCACTTCAAAAAGAAGACGGCGACTATATGGTAACAAAAAATACATTAGCAAAAATTGCCGTAAAAGGTACAGAATATGAACTTTTGACAGACTTGTTAACTGGTCCTATTGCTATTGCATTTGGTTATGATGACCAAGTAATGCCAGCAAAAGCATTAGCTAAGTTTATCAAAGAAACTGAAAAAGGTAAAATTGTAGGTGCTGTTTTAGATGGAAAATTATTATCAGCAGAAGAAGCAAAAGCTCTTGCAGCTCTTCCATCAAAACATGAAATCTACGCAAAGATGCTTGGTTGTATCAATTCACCTGCATCTGGTATCGCAAACTCTATCAATGCAGTTATGTCTCAATTAACAAGAACTATGGCTGCTGTTAGAGATCAAAAAACTGCTTAGTTCAATGTTATAAGTCTAGATAAATATCTATGCAGATAATATAGCAAAGCAAACAGTATTAGAATAAAATAAAAATAAATAAAGGAGAAAATCATGAGTGTAGAAACTATTTTAGCAGAAATCGAAAAATTAACTTTATTAGAAGCTTCTGAATTAGTAAAAGCTATGGAAGAAAAATTTGGTGTATCAGCAGCAGCTCCAGTAGCAGTTGCAGCAGCTCCAGCAGCAGGTGCAGCAGATGCAGCTGCAGACGCTGACGCTGAAGTATCAGTTATCTTGGCTTCAGCTGGTGCTAACAAAGTTCAAGTATTGAAAGTTGTTAAAGACATCACTGGTCTTGGTTTGAAAGAAACTAAAGAATTAGTTGATGGTGCTCCAAAAGCTATCAAAGAAGGCATCAAGAAAGACGAAGCTGAAGAATTAAAGAAAAAATTAGAAGAAGTTGGCGCTACAGTAGAAATCAAGTAGTCAATTCTTTAAATTTTTATTTAAGATTTAATCAGGTGGGTTTAATTATCCACCTGATTTTATTTTGTATCGTAAAACTTTGTCAGGGTTATATCTTGAAAGTATTTTTAATAAAGATTTGAATTTGATATGCTTTCTCTCTTTTTCAAATATGTTTGTTATACATGTGATACTTTTTAATCTCCTCAATAATTCTGTTTTCATAAAAATTTCCTAACATAATATCTTTCACGTATTATGTTTTAATGATATTTTTTATGAATTCAAGGAATTTATTAAACTAGTGAAACACCATCTGGGATAAACTTTAAATCTGTCTTAACCCAGTAACCGTCTAGATTTTGAATGGTGTTATCTAATGTGAAGTAAGTTGAACCAGAACCTGACATGATTGCATGTGGATAATGTTTTTTGATTTTTTGTAACTCTTTATAATCATTAAAAACTGCAGTTTCTAAGTCGTTATATAGAAATTGACTTAGGTCTGTTCCTATCTTTATTGCATCAATCATCTTTGAGGTCATGTCGTAATTTGGTTTGTTTTCTAGCTGTGAATATTTTGTATAAGCCTCTTTTGCACTTATCCCAAGATTTATAGGTTTTATAAGCGATACAGAAGATTCTCTAAACGGAAGTTTTGAAACATCTTCACCACGTTTTGTTGCTAACAAACAACCACCTTCTAGGCATACGTTTAAATCTGAACCCAGTGTTTCACATAGAGTATGAAGTTCTTTTTTTGAAAGTGGTTCATTGAATAATTTGTTTAAACCAAATAGAGTGCCGGCTGCGTTTGTGCTTCCGCCAGCTAATCCAGCTGATACAGGTATATTTTTTTCTATATGTATTTTTATATTACCTGTTAGTTTTGTTGTGTCGAAAAATAGTTTTGCAGCTTTATAAACAAGGTTCTTTTCGTTATAAGGAATTTCATTACTTGTTCCTGTTAAAACTATTGAAACTTCGTTTGAGTCTGTTAAATCAAAGGTTAAGTAATCATACAAATCAATAAGTTGCATAATACTTTGGATATTATGAAATCCGTCTTCTCGTTTGTTTAAAATTTCTAATGTAAGATTTATTTTTGCAGGTGTTTTAACCTTGAGTTGCATTTTTTAACTCCTCTGATAATTCCCCAAACTTAGATATTGAAAGTGATTCCCCTCTTGTGTTTTCGTTTATTCCAAGTTTGTTCAATGTTTCTTTAACGATTTCTTTATCAAAACAATTATTTATCAAGCAGTTTTTGATATTTTTTCTGCGTTGAGAAAACCCTGCTTTTAAGACTCTCCTAAAGAATGAGTAGTCTGATAGTTCTAATAATGGTTTATCTTTTACGTTTAGTTTAACGATTGCAGATGTAACTTTTGGTGCTGGATAGAATGATTTTCTTCCAACTATTCGCATAATTTCACAATCAGTCCAGAATTGTGAAAGGATAGTTAATAATCCATATTGTTTCGAAGGACTTTTTTCTGTTGCAACCATTCTTCTAGCTACTTCTTCTTGTACCATTAGTACAATTTCAGAAATTGAGTTTCTGTTTTTATTTGTTAAATCGTCAATTTCACCTAGTAAATGTGAGATTATCGGAGCTGTTATATAGTATGGAATATTTGCAACGATTTTTACTTTTTCGCCTGAAGTTAGTGCTGAAATATCTGTTTTAAGAATATCATTATGAATGATTTCTAGGTTGTCGCAGTCTAATTTTTTTAGTTCTTCAATAGCTTCTTCGTCAAGTTCAATCGCTATAACCTTTTTTGCGTGTTTAACGAGTTGTTCGGTTACGAAACCAACCCCTGGACCAATTTCAATAACGGTATCAGTAGGTGAGATATCTGCGTAATCAATGATATCTTCTATTACTTCACTATCTATCAAAAAATTCTGTCCTAGACGTTTTTTAGTTTTAAAATATCTAGCTCGTTCAAAATAATTCATAAGTCTATTTTAATACAAACTTAATTAAAATGAAAAATTTTTGTAGAGATATTTTTGTGCTATTATTAAACAAGCTAGGAGGAATATAAAATGGATTATACAAATTTAACAAAAGAACAATATCTAGAATTATGGAATAAACCATTAGATGAATTAATTGAAATTTCATCTAGTATAACAAAAGCTAACTTTACAAATGAAATAGAATCTTGCAGTATTTTGAGTGCAAAAACAGGTGCTTGTTCAGAAAATTGTAAATATTGTGCACAAAGCCAACATAATCACGCAGAAATTGAATGTCACCCATTATTAGACGTTGAAACTGTTGTAAAGGCTGCGTTGAGTGCAAAAGAAAATGGTGCTACTAGATTTGGTATTGTTACTTCAGGTAAAGCTCCTACAAAGAAAGAATTTGAAACTTTACTAGAAATGATTAGAGCTGTATCAGCGATAGAAGGATTGGAATGTTGTTTATCTTTAGGTATTCTTTCTGAAGAACAAGTTATTCAAATAAAAGAGGCTGGAGTAACTAGATTTAATCATAATATCAATACTTCAGAAAGATATTATAGTGAAATTTGTTCTACGCACAAGTTTGAAGACAGATTGAACACTGTTAAATTATTAAGAAAACACGGCATAGATGTGTGTTGTGGTGTTATCTTGGGTATGGGCGAAACTGTTGAAGATAGAATTGATATGGCATTTACTTTGAGAGAAGTAAAACCAGCAACAGTTCCGATTAATGTTTTGAACCCTATTAAAGGTACACCATTAGAAGATTATATTGATAAGATTTCAGAAGAAGATATTTTGAAATCAATTTGTTTATTTAGAATGATTTTACCTCATACTTTACTTAAATATGCAGGTGGAAGAACGTTGAGATTGTCTAGAGAGAACCAAAAATTAGGTTTGATAGCGGGTATCAATTCAATGATGGTTGGAAACTATTTAACGACAAAAGGTTCTGATATGGAAGACGATAGAAAAATGCTAAAAGAAGTTGACTTGGTAATGGTGTAAGGAGAGAATATGGGAAATAGAATTGGTATAGATGTTGGTGGTACTAATGTAAAAATTGCTTTAGTAAATGAAAAAGGTGGAATTGTTTATTCAAATTCAATTCCAACTAGAGCAGAAATGGGTTATGAATATACTGTTAATAGTATGAAAGAAGCAATCAAGGAATTGTTAAAAGAAACAAATACATCTGCTAAAGATGTAGAGGGAATGGGTTTTGGGTTCCCTGGACAAATTGATTGTAAAAAAGGGATTGTAAGACTTGCTCCAAATATTCCAGGTTGGGTAGATGTGCCAATAGCAGAAATAATGGAGAAAGAATTTGGAATTCCAACAAGAGTTGATAATGACGTAAGATGTGCAGCATTGGGCGAATTGAACTTTGGTGCAGGTAAGGGTTGTGAAAACTTGGTTTGTATCACAGTTGGTACTGGTATCGGTTCAGGTTTGATTATTAATGGTAAATTAGTAAGAGGTGCTAGCAACGCAGCTGGAGAAATCGGTCATATAAAATTAGATATGACAGGTGGTCCTTTATGTGGTTGCGGTGATAGAGGTTGCTTGGAAGCGTTTGCTTCAGGTCCTAGTATCGTT
This sequence comes from Candidatus Gastranaerophilales bacterium HUM_9, assembly GCA_002103075.1. GTDB lineage: Bacteria > Cyanobacteriota > Vampirovibrionia > Gastranaerophilales > Gastranaerophilaceae > UBA2883. The sequence continues at coordinate 72,115 of DABG01000019.1, forward strand.
GCGATGGCAGAAGAATACATCAAAGGTGGAAAATCTACAAAGTATAGAGAATTAGCTAATCCTGATATAACTCCGTACGTTGTATCTGTAGCTGCTCAACAAGGTGACCCTGTCGCAAAACGTATCTTTACTATTATTGGTGAGTATATTGGAGTAGGTTTGGCGAGTGTTGTAAACTTGTTGAACCCTGAAAAGATTATTATTGGTGGTGGTGTTGCTGCTGCTGGTGATATACTTATGACTCCTATTAAGGAAACATTGGTTAAAAGAGCTATGCCTATTTCAGGTGGTGCAGTTGAGGTTGTTCCTGCTCAGTTGGGAAATACTGCAGGTGTTATTGGTGCTAGTTTATTGATAAATTCGTAGATATGAGATTAGATAAGTTTTTAAAAGTTTCAAGATTGATTAAAAGAAGAACCGTTGCAAACAGTGTTTCTGATATGGGAAGAGTGCTTGTTAATGGTAATTCTGCAAAACCTGCAAAACAATTAAAGGTGGGCGATGTAATCACTATTGAGTATGCTAATAAAAATATTTCTGCAAAGGTGCTTGTTATACCGGAGGGAAATGTTCCTGTGCAGATGGCTCAAACACTTTATGAACTAGTACAGTAGCTTATTAACTATTTAATAATTTAAGAGGACGGATTGGAATACTTCCAATCCGTCCTTGTTTTATCTAAATTATATAAATTTAATTATCCTTCTTGCTGATAAGCCCACGCAGAGTGGTTGTGAATACTTTCTATTGATTCACATTCAACTTCAAACCTATCTACAACAGGGTTGTTGCGAAGATTTATTACTACATCACGAAGTACATCTTCTACAAATTTAGGGTTTGAGTAAGCATATTCTGTTACATATTTTTCATCTTCACGTTTAAGAAGTGAATATAGTTCGCAAGAGGCACTTTTTTCTATCATAGAGATAAGGTCTTCAAGCCAAATGTGAGCATCTTCATCGTATGCAACTTTTACAGACACTAATGCTCTTTGGTTGTGAGCACCAAATTTCGATATTTCTTTTGAACAAGGACAAAGAGTTGTTACAGGAACTTTTACACCTAGAAAGAATTGGTATTCTTCGTCTTCTTCTTGGTAGTTGTCTAAAATTCCTTCAAAAGTGCAATCGTAGTACATAGGTGATTTGATTTTAGTTACAGGCGATTCTTTTTCAATAAAGTATTTGAAATCAAATTTTAGGTAACCGCTTTTAGCATCAAGCCTTTCTACAACATCGGTTACACAGCCTTGTATATCAACTCCTAAAAGATTTTTTGTTCTCCAATCGTTAAGGACTTCAACAAAACGTGACATGTGAGTACCTTTGTAGTGTGCAGGTAGACTAACAGTTACTGTAGCGTCAGCACAAACCTCTTGGTTTTCAGCATTTTTTCTTTGTATTGTTAGAGGAATTTCAACGTGTTTAACACCAACTTTTTGTATTTCTACCCCTCTATTATCTAGTGAATTTTGAACATCTTTCATTATAATACTTCCTATTTAGTTAATTATAACATAAAGTTGTTTTTGTAAATTTATGTATTAAAGAAGTTTTGATATTAAATGTACGCAGGGATTCCACGCTTTCGATACAGAATATTTACAGCACGCTGTCTTGGATTATTCGGGATTTCGCAAAAGCGTGGTTTTGCTCAACCTTACGGGTTGGGTCACTTTGTGACCAGCACCCTACCGAAAATCCGCTCTGAATGACGGTTCCAGCCTGTCATTCAGAGGGAGTGAAACGACCGAAGAATCCTACTGAACATATTTTGTTGGGGTAGAAACCCCAACCTACAACTGAACATGCAGAACTATTGGTTTATGGATTGCCGCACTTAATACATTGCATACCGTTTAATCGTTCGCAATGACGGATTAAAATTATCATGGACAGTAATGGAACTTGTTTCAGGGTCTCTCAAAAGTTTTTTAACGCCATTACGAGGTGTGCAATGACGTCAAAACAAGGCAAGGGGGTTTGTTTCACAAACCCCCTTGCTTTATCTTAAATAATTATAATAAATCCATTATACAGTATATTTTGAGTCAACTGTATCATTGATAACGCCGTGACGTTTACCGATTTCAACGTATTCTTGGATTTTACCTCTTAACCAGTCAAATCTTGCTGTGAATGAGTTTTTAACACCTTGACCGAAAGCTTTTTTATCTTTGAACCATTCTTGAGCTGTTTCAAAACCGTCAGCAGTTCTTTCACCATTGTAGTTAAGAGCTTCTTCATAAGAGTGAGTTTCTTTATCCATAAAGTCTACGAATATAGAGTTAGCACCTTTGTTATCTTGACCACGTTGATAAGTTGTAAGACCGTCCGTCAAGCCACCACGTTTGTTAACCATAGAGATTGCACCACTTGTGTAACCGATTTCTTTGTGAACCAATCCGCAAGGTTCGTCCCAACTAGGCATACCAGCGAAGTCTGACATCATTTTACAACCATCATATCTACCTGGTTCAGAGAACAAACCTGCAAATACCATTCTGTCTGATGCTTTAGGGTCGATTTCTCTTACTTTGCCTTTAACTTCCATAAATTTACCGATGAATGATTCATCACCAATACCTTGCAAGTAGAATACAGGTGGATTAGATTTGTCGTAGTTACCTCTTTGGTAATATTTTAAGATACCTTCTGACCAAATATCGATACCTTTTTGGTCAACGATTCTACCAGCCATACCGTGAACCATTGTGTTTTCATCAACACCTGTTAAATCAGTATGTTCAAAATCTCTGATTTTCATAGGGTTATTTTTACCACCAGATTTTCTAGCTGTGTTGATGTCTTCAATTACACGGTTTAAGTAAACTTTTTTGTTGTTTTGGTGAACAGCAAATGGATCAGCGTTAGCAACATCTTCAGCCATAACAGAACCAGCTGGCAAGTTCAAATCTTTTTCAAGCTGTCTTGCTTTTTTAGTTGTTATGATGTTGTTTACTCTGTCACAACCATTTGTGATACCTTTAGCAGTTGGAGCTTTTCCAATTTCTTCTGGACGGATACCACTAGCCATACCGATTTCTTCTAATTTCTTTTGGTCAGCGTATTTGCCAACTCTACCTCTAAGTGCTGCTAGAGCGTGGTTTGTACCACCAAATTCAGCAACGTTAGCTGCTTCGTTGAAGTTACCTCTAGATACGAATACAATTTCGTCTGCGTATGTCATAGCCATTGTTTGAGGGTTTAGAGCGTTTCCAGAGAATAAGCCGTTCATCAAATGACCTGGCATATCAGCTTTTTGTGGCATCCAAGCATTTTCTGCAATTTTTGCTGCGTGTTCACCGAACATTACGTTCATCAATTTGCCTTGAGAATGCCATACAGAACCTTGAAGCTTGAAGTTGTGCATTAATGTAGTGATTGGAGTGTTAGCCAATTTATCAGCTGCTTCAGGTTCCATACCCATAGCTTTTCTAGCTGGAGTAAGTAATCTTGTCATAGCTGATAAAGCACCTGTGTGCCAATCGTTACCGATAATCCAATCAGCTCTAAGAGGTTTTTTAGATGATTCGTGGCTGTTTACAAGGTTTTCATACATATATTTACAGAAGTAGATGTTTCTTTCTGTTTCACCTGCTGCTGTTGTTTGGTCGTTGTAAATATTCTTAACTTTACCTTCTTGAACAGGTCCGTCCATTCTGAATTTATCGTTTTTGTAGAACACAGTTTTGAATTTTACTTCAGCTTTAGGTGGTTGACCGTTAGCACCTGCTGTAAATTCAACTAATTGAGTTGAATAATTTTGACCTTGAGATAATGATTCTCGGATAGCTTTTGCTGTTTCAGGTTCAAATTGAGCTAATGTATCTTCAAAGTCAACAGGTTGACGCATTTCATCAGACATGTAAACTTCAACTTTTTCCATATTTCTACCAGTGTCTGTAGTGATTGGAACTGTCATTTCATCGATTTTATTAAGGGTAGCCATTTTGTGATCTTTGCCACCTTTTTTGCTGATGTAATCGAATTTGCCATCAGGTCGACGATCAATTCTAAAGAAGTTTGTATTTTCAACTTGTCCAAGATACATAGGAGTATCGACAACAAGTTCCATTTTTTGTTTATTATTTACAACTGCACCTAGGTTTGCAACAAGTTCTCTAGGAACAACTGCAAGACCACCAGTTTTGGCAAATCCTGTGAATTCAGCGGTTGGTACACGAACCATAGCATTGTCTGGTAATGTCATAGGTTTTACAGCACCTAGAATTCTTCTTGTAGATTCAGCACGAAGAGTGTCTGATAATCTACCTTCTTCAACACCGTAACCGTGCATAACTGAACCAAGTTCAAAGTGTTGACCGTTAACTTCTACATCTCTAGTAAGAATTGTTTTTGCAGCTTTTGGAGCATTTGCAGCACCTCTAACGCTGTCGATTTCTCCTCTTAATGCACCTGTTTCACGTCCTAAAGTATTTCTAACGTCGTTTACTGCCCCTCTAACTTCGTTGGCAACAGATTCAGAAGAAGATTTTACGGTGTTTATTGTATCTCCTAAACCTCTAACATTTTCTTCAATAGTAGAAGTTTTGCGTTCTAATGATTGAGTAAGTGTTTCAATAGAACCTTTAAGTTCGCCGATTGTTTTAAGGCTTTTATGATTTTTAGCCATTGAGTAACCAGCAACACCTAATGAAGCTAATGCAATTGCAGAAGACACAATTGGTGCGGTTTTAGAATTGGTCTTTTTGTCAGCTTCTACAGGATTAGTTTGTGCAGCTTGATTGTTTTGACCATTGTTAACTTGTTGCTTAAAATTAGTTTTAGACCCAAATTGATTAAATGGGGTAACCGCAGAAATACTCATGTAACCTCCTACTTTTTCTGATTATAATAAACACCTATATATATATAATAACATCTGAATATTATTAATTGCTTTATTGTGACGTTTTATTAAGAAAAAGTTGAAAAAATGTTAAAATTTCTGTAAATTTTTGTAAAAATAGTATAAATTTTTTTAATAAATCATAATATTTTTTAATATTTTTATAAAAATTCGAATAAATAAATTTTCAAATTTTTACGTTTGAAATTTCAAAATGTAAATTTTTGTGATGATTTTTGTAAAATTTTTTATAAATTTTGTGGTTTTTATGTAACGTTTTGTAACAAAATCCTTAAAAATAAGCCCTATTAATTAAAGGTTTTTACTATATATGCCGTAAAAGAAAATGTAATAGGGAAAAGGAAACGTAATTCAATGGGTATGTCTTCTTCACAAGCAAGATTGCTAACACTAACAAGCAGACTACATAGCATCGAAATTTCGGCTCAAAAGATTGAGGCTGAAAAATTGCGTTTGGCAAATAACAGTAATAGAGTTTATGAAAACTATTTGAATAAATTAGAAGCAACAAAATTGCAATATAGAGCTTTACAAGCAGATGGCACTTTGACTTATAAAGATGCTACTTTGAATGCAATGGAAAACGGAATTATTGGAAACTGGGGTGGCGAAACATCAAAAGATATTTTGTTTATGCAAACTCAAGAAGGTAAAATTTTAGTTACTCCAGCCGTTGCTGCAAAATATGGCTTGACAAGTACAGGTACAGAAACTCGTGATCTTGATACATTCGTTCACGAAACAACTGGTAAAAATAAAGCTGAAAGAGATGTAATGAAGCCTGAAGCAAAATACAGAGACGAAAAACACATGGTTGATAAAGAAGTTGATGATACTACAAAGATTAAAGATTTTACAAGAGTAGCTAACAAACAAACTCAAGCTCCATCATTTAATTCTTCTCACAACTATAATCCAGTAGCCAATATTGAAGGTGGTATTGATTACAGTGCATTAGATGGTTATGCAAAATTTGATGATTCTCACAATGCATCAACAACTGGTGCTAAAGCTGCTTCAACAGTTACTGATTGGTCAACAGCTTCTGGTACTTATACAATTTCATCTGCAGATGAATTAAAAGCTCTTTCTGGTAAAACTATACCTAATGGTGTAACATTAGTGCTAGCAAATGATATAGATATGTCTGGTGTAACTGGTTGGGCAGGTATTACTAATTTCAAAGGTGCTTTTGATGGTAACGGTCACAAAATTTCAAACTTATCTGGTACTCAAGGTTTGTTTGCTTCAACATCAGGTGCAACAATCAAAAACGTTGGATTGGAAAATGTTAATATCAACGGTAGTACAAGTGTTGGTGGTTTAATAGGTTCTTCAGCTAATACAACAATAACAAATTGTTATACAACTGGTACTGTCAACGGTTCTGCAAAAGTGGGTGGTTTAGTTGGTTCTCACTCAAACGATGGTGTATTTGATAACGTATACTCAAGTGCAAATGTAAAAGCAACTGGAAATTGTGTAGGTGGGTTGGTTGGAAGTGTAAACGTTAGTCCAGGTAATGTATTTGATATAAAGAACTGCTATGCAATCGGTAATGTTACTGGTAAAGATCAAGTTGGCGGATTCTCTGGCTATATGTATTATGACGAAGATAGCTACTACGGTGATACTACTACCTCAGGTACTAAAGATATTACGGATATCAGAAATTGCTATGCAGGCGGAAATGTTACAGGTAATAATGAAGTTGGTGGATTCTTCGGGTCTTTTCTTTTCTGGGGAGACCGTGCAGATAGATGTGAAATTGAAGGTTGTAACTCAGCAGGTAAAGTAAACGCTACAGGTGCTGAAAAAGGTGCTTTTGCAGGTCACTTATACGTAAAAATGGAATATGCAAGTTTAGATTCTTCTTCACCACATTATATTAACAACTATTTAATTAACTTTATTGATTGTGGTTATGCTGATAATACAGGTGTTCAAAACGCTTATGGTACTATTACAGATGAAAATGGAAATAAAACTGCTACAGTAGATTCTGTTACTAAAACAATTGATGAATTCGTTCAATCATCAGGTTCATCAGATGGTCTTGTATCTTTTAAAATGGCTGGTTCTATTCCATCAATTGAAAACGATGGAACAGGTGATTATATGGATAACATTATTGCAGTTCTTATAAAAGCCGGAGCTTATGATCCATGTGATCCTAATCTTTCAGCAGCAGACAAATCTGCAATGGAAACAAAAATCAAAAACTTCCTTAAATCATTCAATGATAATGATACTGATAATGCAAAATTATGGTACTTAAATAAATCAATCAATAACTATTTAAAAGGTACTGGTAATGCTGATTTAGGTGAAAAACTTGCTAGTGATATCAATAACGGTTCAACTACTCAAACTTCATCATATCAAACTGGTACAACACTTCAAGGTAAAGTTGGTAGAGCTGCAACTACTGGTACTGACATTTATAGCGGTTCTCACACATCAACAAAAGGTAAAGTAACTATTCCATCAGTAGACAACATTGGTTCACAATTATACTATGCATTCAAAAAAGCTGGAATAGATGCTGATGAAGCAACTGTTAAAAACTGGGTTAAAAATACATACAATACATCAGACGCAGATGATAAAATGTATTTAGCTAACTTGAATGATGATATTCAAGCAGGTGCTAATTTGGGCATAATTAAACAAGCTATTGTAGATGGTAAAAAATATGAAAATAGTGTTGATTATAAACCAGATGAATATGATATTACTGTAGCTGGTAGTCAAACAATTACACCTACTTATGCTAAAAAGATAGAAAAACAATGGGACGGAACTTATGATAAAGTTCTTGACCACTATGAAGATGTGTTTGACCATAAAGAACAATACTGGGATACAACAGATCCTGATATTGCTAATGCTATTGCAATGTATGCTTTGTCAAAACGTGGTGTAACAGTTGTAACTGATGAACAAGCAGCTAGCTATAAATGGTTAGTAAATATGGCAAACTCAGGTGAAGCTGTATTAACTACATTTGATCCATCACAAGTTGAAGTATTAGCAGGCATGACCGCTGACGAAATCAATAACATGTCTGATGAAGAATATAATGACCTTATGGGTATTAAAAATACATCAGTTTCTGTTGAAACTTATATGATGGAAGTAAAAGATCAAAGAGAAGTTAAAAAAGCAGAAGCTCAATACGAAGCTGATATGAAGAAAATCGACAAAAAAGACAGACAATATGATACAGAATTAGCAGCTTGCGAAACTGAAAGAAATGCTATCAAAGAAGAAGTTGATACTTTGAAAACTGTTGCTAAAGAAAACGTTGATAGAACATTCAAATTGTTCTCATAAAAATATTTTATACCATAATTTAGAGTCCGAAAATTTGTTAAATTTTTTAATAAAATCATTGCTTTTTTGTAAAATTTTATAAATTTATATGTATTTTTGTAACAATTTTTAACTATTCATTCTATGTTATTAAAGTTATTTCAATCAAATCCGTAATATTTAATGTGCACTGTATAATATTATGCAAATTTAAAGGAAATAAAGGAAACGCAATTTAATGGGTATGTCGTCTTCACAAGCAAGACTGCTAACACTAACAAGCAGACTACATAGCATCGAAATTTCGGCTCAGAAGATTGAGGCTGAAAAATTGCGTTTGGCTAATGATAGTAATAGGGTTTATGAAAACTATTTGAATAAATTAGAGCAAACAAAACTTGTTGCAAGTGTGTTAGCAGATAACGGTTCTATGACAGACATTGATTTGACTGCAAACGTTATTTATGATTATAAAACTTTGCAAAACCAATATACATTGATTACTAAAGATGATAAAATGTTGATAACAGAAAGTATTTCTAATAATTACAAGAATACAGATTCATTATCATCTTTCTTGAATGCGTATGGATTAGCTACAAATGTTAGTCAAACAATTCACCACGAAGATCCTAACCCAACGTATGAAAACCAAAAACAAAACTATGAAAATGCGTTGAAAAATTGGGAAAAAAGTTGTACTAATATTGATGATAACTATAAAGCAGATTATAATGCTTGGTTATTAGAAAAAGCTGCTTATGAAGAATCATTGAGTGAATTTAATAAAAAACATGAACAATGGATAAAAGATCATGAAAAGTGGGTTCCGGCAGAACCTGATCCAGACGATCAAACTCAACCTTGGTGGACAACTACTGCTGATGATAGTTTGGCAACAAAATTTGAATCAGCAGGTTCTGGTTGTTACTCAGCTGCAAAAGGTGGTGGAGTTGGTTGTTATGCACACGTATTAGCTCACATTATTGATTTTAGCGATGGCAAAGGTAAAGGTGATGGAGAAAATCCTGATTATTCTTGGTATAATGGTACAAATAACTTGATAACTACAACTATTGGAACTACTCAAGAAATTTCTTCTGGTGATATTACAGGTGCAGGCATGAATAATGCATCAAACAACACAACTATGGCTGAAGTATCTGTAAAACTAGATGATGAAACAAAATTAAAACCTAAAATTGCTACTGGTGAAACTTGTAATGTAAATGCTTCATCTAGTGATTATGAAAAACTTGTAAGTAAATGGGACTATAGAACTGGTCAATTGAAATCAACAAAACAATGGGCAAAAGATTTGTACTATGTTTGTAAAAATACTACAAGTGTAAATGGTTATAATGCAGATGATTTTACTGGAACTGTTGTTAAATTCCAAGAAGCATTGAAAAATTCTTTGACTGAATTTGATCAAAATATATATGATAACTATCACAAACAATGGGTTGATTCAGAACCACAAGAACCAACATTTAATGGTACTTTAAGAGATAAACCTACAAAACCTCCTTATCCTCCAAAACCAAAAGAAGAGGATTATATTAATGCTAATCCAACTATTCCACGTGATGAAGTTTTAAATCATACATCATTCACAGATAAGGATAAAGCTCAATGGTATATCAACCTTTGGTACAGAATGGAAGGATTGAATGAAACTCCTAAGGTTGCTGTTACTCAAGTAAAAGATGACGCAACAAATACAATTAAAGAAGTTTACTCAGTTACTAATATAAATAAATCAAACACAACATATTCAACAAACCCTGATTGGAATGTTCAAGAAAACGATAATTATATAGTAATTCCAGATAACAAAATAAACGATCCTCAATGGTTAAGAAATGCCGTTGTTGAGGGCTATGTCTTGATACAAGAGTTTGATAAAGAAGACAATAAATTCTTTGATACATCTGTTTCTGTTACAACAAAAATAAATGAAATTAAAGACGAAAAAGGTGTAAAAAAAGCAGAAGCTCAATACGAAGCTGATATGAAGAAAATCGACAAAAAAGACAGACAATATGATACAGAATTAGCAGCATGTGAAACTGAAAGAAATGCTATCAAAGAAGAAGTTGATACTTTGAAAACTGTTGCCAAAGAAAACGTTGATAGAACATTCAAATTGTTCTCATAGGCTTGAAACCGTCATTGCGAACGATTGAATTGTATGTAATGTATTAAGTGCGGCAATCCATAAATAAAAATTTCTGCATGTTTAGAGGGATTCTTCGGTCGTTACACTC
>DABG01000013.1 GCA_002103075.1 Candidatus Gastranaerophilales bacterium HUM_9
CCGTTGCAACCAGATAGACCAATGCCGCCGCATAGTCCAAACCAGCCAAGTCAACCGAATATGCCAAATCAACCGTTGCCACCAAATAATAATGGTGTGCGTCCAAACCCACCGTTGCAACCTGATAGACCGATTGTTCCAAACAATCCAACACAACCGTTGCCACCAAATAATAATGGTGTGCGTCCAAACCCACCGTTGCAACCTGAAAGACCGATTGTTCCAAACAATCCGACACAACCGTTGCCACCAAACAATAATGGTGTGCGACCAAACCCACCGTTGCAACCTGATAGACCTATGCCACCACATGATAATATTCGTCCACCACATTTTGACGGTATGCGTCCAAATCCACCTTTCCCACCAAATAATAATGTTATTCCACCGAACACTCAATATCTAACAGGAAATGTGGAGATGTTATCTCCTCGTCATTTACATAATACCCATCAGCATGAACATATTATTGATAAACCACCTGTTGAAAATCCTTCTAGTGAAATTGGTGCAGTAAAAGATTCTACTTTAGATGATGCTCAAGCAATACTTTATCAACAGTTGTCAATGAACGATATTGCAAATCCGACTTTGACTCAAATGCGTCAAAGATTGTCAGATGATGCTTTTGAACTATTGTTTACAGGCATGTTAAATCTTAATGATTTGTCTAATACAATTAAGCATAATGGAAAAGATGCACGTTCAAAGTTAATTCTAGCTTTAGCGAATGCTTCAAAGCAAGGAGTTGATAATACCCAAATTTCTGGTTCATTGAAGATGGTTTCAGAAAGTATGGCGATGGAAGAAAATAACCCTGCATCTATTTTGAAAAATATTATTCTTTTGTATCTTCCTTGGTATCCTTTACAAGATGGTGTTGGGTTTAATCTTGCGATAGAGACAATGCCAAATATGTCTGATTTTTCATCATTATTAAAAGTGTTTATCCAAACAAGACATTATGGAAACGTGAATGGCTCTTTGATTTTGATGAATGCAAATAATGTTGATATGCAAATTCAGTGTGATGACAAATTCCCAAAAGATGATTTATTAGAACGTATGAAAGAAGTTACTCAAAACCATACAATGCAATCAAATATTACTGTTGAACAACGTGTTCAGATGGAGAATGAGGTTGAAAACCAACAGGCAAAAGTAAATTTGTCATCAACTTATGATTTGAATCCGTTTTTACTTTTGATGGCTCATTCGTTTATTAAAAATACGATTATTATTGATGGCTCTGCAAATGCTTAGGGTTAAGTGGAAAGTGTATTATATAATTTGTAATGCGTAATGTGTAATGCGTAATTAAATGCTGTTTACAGGGATTCCGAATTAAGTTCCATTACTGTCCATGATAATTTTAAACCGTCATTCAGAGCGTGTTGTAATTATTTTTGTAACGCAAGCGTGGAATCCCTATAAAGATGTTATAGAGACCCTGAAACGAGTTCAGGGTGACTAGGACTAAATAATAACAGTCATTCCGAACTTGTTTCGGAATCCCTACGTACATTTAAAGTCTAAACTTTTTATTTGATACTTGAATGTTAAACAGTTATTGAATTTGAAAATTTTTCAATAGAATTATTCGGGACAGTAGTGAAATCAATTTCGAAATAAAACTCTAATATGCTATAATAAACCTATGTTTAGATTTGTTTTACCAATCCTATTATTAACAATCTCAAATGTCTTTATGACGTTTGCTTGGTATGGTCACCTAAAGCATAAGTCCACAGCTTTATGGATTGTTATAATCGTTAGTTGGTCAATAGCGTTTTTTGAATATTGTTTTCAAGTTCCTGCAAATAGAATTGGTCATACCGTATATTCAGCTGCTCAACTCAAAACTATTCAAGAAATAATTACTCTTATTGTCTTTTCAGGGTTTTCTGTCTGGTATCTAAAGGAAGAATTCAAATGGAATTATTTAATAGGATTTTTCTTCATTATATTAGCTGCGTTTTTTATATTTAAAAAATAATAAAATTTTATTTATTGTGTTTTATATAAAGGTGCGAATTTGCAAAGCAAATTCGCACCTTTTTTCTTGTAAAAAGTTTCTCATCTAAAAAGATGAAATTTTTCGAGAATAAGTTCATATATTCCACTCATATCCGTTATATAAAACAAAGTATACCTTGACTTTTCATAAAAAAACATTAAAAAGACCATGAAAAGAGGGAAAGGTATTACCCCGAAAATATAGGAGAAATGCCCAAATGGGTATGGCAGCATCACAAGCCCGATATTTAGCGTTATCGGCAAGAAAAACAAATACCGAATATGAAGGACAGCAAATCAATCAAGCTCGTACTGCCCTTGCAAATGAGTCTGCCGATTTATTCAACCAAATGTTAGGTATTCAAGTTCCTACTTGTCCTGACAGTACAAATTATACAAAGCTTCAATACTCTTGGAGCGATGGTATCAATACATCTGTTCTTGATGAATTTTATCAACTTGGTACTGCTGATGAAGAATATAACTATGTTGTGAAAAGTTATCATTATGAGAATGTTTATACTGGCTCAAGAAAACTTCTTCATGATCCTCAAATTCAGTCTTCAATGAAACTTGAATATAATTATGATGCTGATAATAAAGATTTAAACAAGACATATAACATAAAAATGTATAACTATGATTTTATGCATGATAAATACATTTTTACCCTTGATAATGATGCAATCAAGACCCTTACTCGTGTAGAAGACGATTGGGGTGATACAAGATTAGAACTTGATGCTATATATGGTCGTACTGAAACATATAGTGCAAATGGATTTTTCTATGATGATGCTAATGATACATACGTTCTAGATACAGATAAAACTGATGATGATGGCAATCCTATCATTTATACCTTTAATAAAGTTGATATGAACGATGAAGAAGCTGTTCAAAAATTAAAAGATACATTTGGTCTTGAATATGATGAAGATGAAAATTATTATTATGATGATAATTCAAAAATGTATGTTAAAGAAAGCGACATCAAAAATAATAAAAACAATATAGGTATCGCATCAGATATAAAAATTCGTAAGCAAGACGACGGTTCTATCTATTACACCGATGGTGAATATTATATGACAGCTCAAGAAATAGCAAATATTACACCAGATAACAATCAAATAACTATGAAAAAAGGTGAAGAAGATAGAAGATTTTTTGACTTTACTGCTGTGGGTAACTGTAAACTTACAGAACTTACAGAAAAAGACTGGGAAGACAAAGACGTAAAAACAGAGCTTGCTCAAATTATTAAAGATATGCGTGGAGAAAACGGAAACGCAGTATCTGCAGCTAATTTTGAAAAATGTTTTGATGAAACAGGTCAATATTTAGGTGGTATTTATTCATTTAAAATGAACGGTGTTGTTTATTATACAACCTTAGATGACTTGGAAGAATCAGCAAAAAGTGCATTCTATGAAAATTCTCCAGCAGATAATAGTATAGATATGCAGACAACAAAATTACCTTACTATAAGGCAACATACTTAAAAACAAAGATTGAAGAAACTCTAAAAGCATTGTTGGAAACAGATGGTTCAGGAAGATTTTCTTCAGTGAAATTTGAAGACGACTCGGTTGTTTACACTCTAAATACCGAAGCTATCACAGATGAAGATGCCTATCAAAATGCCATGAATCAGTATTATTATAAACAACAGGTTTATGATAAAGCGATTGCAGATATAAACGCAAAAACAGAACTGATTCAGGCTCAGGATAGGACATTGGAGTTAAGGTTAAAACAGTTAGACACTGAACAGAACGCACTCCAAACAGAAATGGAAGCCGTTAAAAAAGTTATCAGTAAAAACGTAGAATCTACTTTTAAAACATTTAGCGGTGGTTAATATATAACTTAAACTAAGGTAATACAACAAAACAACAAATCAATTGAGGAAATTATGGCTTACAAAAATGACGGACTATTAGTAATAGCAAACAAATTCGGTGCAGCATCAGCTGACGCTAAATGTATGCTTTACGAAACCTATGACAGATTAAGAGATTTAACTGTATCAGGTTCAGCAAGTTCTGGTACAGGGTTTGAAGCTTGTGGCGGTTTTTTATACCAATTAGCAAGTTTGTTTGCACCATCAGCATTTATGACTCAGCTTGGTGGAACACATTCTTTTAATATTCCGGGTACATCATACTGGTCACAATATTCAGGTGGTACAGGTACTCAAAATGCCGGATATGCCTCTTTTGGTTTAAGTGGGTTAGGAAATTATTCAGGTTTTCCAAATGGAGCAGCAAATGTTTCGTGGGGTTTAGGAACAGCTACGGGTGGAGCATCTCAAATTGACGGACTTATATCAGGTCTTGGCTCTGCTAGTGGTACAGCTACTGGATATGCGTCAAGTATCGGTAGTGTTGCTGATGTCGCAAGTGCTGCGGCATACGGGATTGGTACAGCGAACGGTTATGGTATTGGTAAATCAGGTATAATTATGCCTATAGCAGGGCTTGTTTCTGGTTGGGGTGGTATCATGACTGCTGCCGCTCCATATTTGGGAAGTTTTGGTTTACCTGCTGTTGTTATGGGTAACTTGATGCAAGGTACAAGTTCAGCTGCTTTAGCAGCATATCAATCTGTTTCTAGTAATGTTTTATCTAATGCTGATACTATCCTTTCTCAAAAGGTTGCTAACATAGAAACCGTTTGTAAGATGTTGGATACTCAAGGTGACGTTGTTAGAAAGATGTTGAAAGAATCTATCGAAGGTGATAGTAAAGAAATTCAAAACTTATAGTGTGAGTGAGTTATTGATTGTGCTTTTTTAATGATAATCAAAACGTATAAAACACGTATCATTTAAACTCGACTGAACAAGATGAGGAATTTATATGAATAAAAGAATTTTTTTAAGAATATTATTTAATAATCTATTCAGAAACAATATAATCGCTCATGTAATCAATGCTATTATTAAGTTTTGTAAAGAATTTGATGGAATTAATTATAGTTCTTTAAAGTATGACAAAAAAATGCCGTTATCTTTAAGCGATACGAAGAAAAACATATTTTTTCAGAGTATCGGCGGTGACAGAATAGACTGCAAGTAGAGTGTTAAGACATGTTACGAACATGCTAAAATATAGGCAATTATTGGTTAAAACATGTTTTTATATACTTGGAAGTCTAAAAGTTGGGAATTAATAGAATATGTTAGACTCAGTTAAGACCTCCCTCAAACGACTAAGAAACTTTATAAATTTTTCTCGAGCGTTCTTCGTTCGGAAAAATCCAATAAAGATGTTTGTCAATGAGATAGTGACATCCTTAAAAGAAATGTTCAGTATCAGACAAAAACTTAAGATGGCGCAATATAGAGTTAATTACCACAAGCACCAACTTAACAAGATGGAAAGCCTGATAGCAGAAAGTAATGAACACACATTCTTGCGAGGAAAGAACTTAAACGAAACTAGGTAGCAACAAAAAGGGTTCAACGATGGGCATTCTTGCTTCAACAATGAGATTAATGACTTTGACTAACTCTAAGAACGATTATGATATGCGTTTGATGAGCTTGGCAGAGAAAATCTCTGGTGTTACTGCTCAAATCGCTGATATAGATGAATTTAACAGTGACCTTGACCCTAATGATCCTGCCGTAAAAAAATTAGAAGCTGAAAAAAAACGCCTTAATCAATATGAGAAAAAACTAGAAATGCAACAGAAAATGTTACAAACTCAGTTACAAGAGGTTACTCAAGAGTTGCAGGCATGTCAACAGTCCTTGACTCAAAGTATTCAATCTAGTGGATTCTTTACGTATGGATTAGGCGGAAGATAAATTTCCCTCCCATGATTAGTTTTATTAAAAGAAGAACAATGGTTTTCACATTGTTCTTTTTTTATGTATAATTTATTAAGGGAGTATTTTAGATGAAAATGATAACAGATACAGATAATATATTAGAATTAGTTAAAACAACTAATCTTCAGCATATAGCAATTATTATGGACGGAAATAGAAGATGGGCTAAGAATAAAGGGTTGCCATCAGCTATTGGTCATAAAAAAGGGGTTGATGCACTTAAAAAAACAGTTTATGCTTGTGATGATTATGGAATCAAGTATTTGACTGTTTATGCGTTTTCTACAGAAAACTGGAACAGAAAACCAGAAGAAGTGGATTTCTTGATGAATTTGTTAGGAAACACTATTAAGAATGAACTTGCAGAATTGCATGAAAACGGTGTCGTGATTTCGTTCTTGGGTGATTTAACGAAATTAAATCCAAAATTGCAAGAGATTTTATATAATGCAATCGATGTAACAAAGAATAATACAGGTGTTCATTTGCAGATAGCATTCAACTATGGTGCAAGAGATGAGATTGTGCACGCTGTTAAGAAAATCTCTCAAAAAGTGCTTGATAATGAGTTGAAAGTTGAGGATATTACAGAAGATTTGATATCATCAGAGTTGTATACAAGTTCTTGTCCTGACCCTGATTTGTTGATTAGAACAGGTGGCGAGATAAGAATTTCTAACTATTTGTTGTGGCAAATAGCCTATTCAGAAATCTTGATAGTTGATGAATTTTGGCCAGAGTTTGATAAAGAGTCTTTAGCTAATGCGGTGAAAGAGTTTTATAGAAGAAATCGCCGTTGGGGTAAGTAAAGGTTTAAAAATATAGATATAGGTTGGGGTTTCTACCCCAACAAAATAAACAAGGGACGGATTATGAAATAATCCGTCCCTTGTTCTTAAACTAGCTCTTATGCCAAGTTAGAATTAGAATTCTAAGCCTGCTTCTCTAGCTGCGTCAGCTAATGCTGCAACACGTCCGTGATATAAAAAACCACCTCTATCAAATACGATAGATTTAATTCCTGCCTTAAGTGCTTTTTCTGCAACAGTCTTACCAACTAATTTAGCAGCTTCGATGTTTCCACCATGTCCTAATTGAGCTTTCAAATCTTTGTCGTTTGAAGATGCTGATGCAATTGTTACATGTTTTTCATCATCGATAACTTGTGCATAAATATGCTTTGTACTTCTATAAACAGCTAATCTAGGATATTCAGATGTTCCAACTAATGAAACTCTGATAGATTTGTGTCTTTTTTGTACTTTTGGTTTTCTAATTTCTTGTTTAATCATTATTTTCTCCTTTTACCCAATCCTTCTTGCCTATAACAAGGGATTATGTGGGCTACTTTTGTTTACTTTAATAAGATACTTCGCAAAGTTGAAAATAGAAAATCGATAATTGAAAATTAAGAAAATTTCTAAATTCAATCTGCAAAAGATTTTCTTACTTCTTACCAGCTTTACCAGCTTTACGTCTGATGTATTCGCCTTCGTATCTAACACCTTTTCCTTTGTAAACTTCAGGTGGTCTTTTGCTTCTGATTTCAGCTGCAACGTCACCAACTGTTTGTTTGTTAGTACCTTTTACAGAAATCTTTGTGTTAGCTTCTACTGTGATTGTAATACCAGCAGGTGGTTCGATGATTACAGGGTGTGAATAACCTAATGCCATATTAAGTTTTGTTCCTTCCATGCTTGCTCTGTAACCAACACCTTGAATTTCTAATTTCTTTTCAAATCCATTAGAAACACCTTCAATCGCATTTGCAATCAATGTTCTTGTTAAACCGTGTAATGCACCAGTTTTTCTGTCGTCATTCAATGGTTCTACAATAACGTGGTTATCTTCGATGCTTACTTTTATTTCATCTCTGAATGTTACTGATTCAGTTCCTTTTGGTCCTTTTGCTGTAATTGTTTGACCGTCTAATTTAACCTCAACTCCTGATGGAATTTCTACAGGTTTTTTACCAATACGTGACATATTATTTTCTCCTTTTCTGTTTAAGCAGCTTTTCTGCCAATTGAACTGCTTAGTTGTTTTTGTTTTTTAGCTCTTACGGGTTTCGCTCGTTTTACTCACTCACCCTACCGAAAATCCGTTCTAGGATTATTCGGGCGTGCTAAACACTACATTCACTATTAAATTCTAACGAATTTAGTCGTTCACTCCGTGTTTTACGCTCTTACGGGCTGGGTCACTTCGTGACACGGCGCCCTACCGAAAATCCGTTCTAGGATTATTGTTTCACGCCTTCAAGTCATTCACTTTGTTTTACTTCGTAAAACTGTCGTTCATTTTTTCGGCGCTACTTCGGCGTTCCCTCGTTACACTCGGTCAGCCTACACAAAATCCTACCATACGTAGCAAAGTACTTCGCCGCCTAGGTTTTCTTTACGAGCTTTTCTATCTGTCAACAAACCTTTGCTTGTTGATACTACTGCAATACCTAATCCACCAAATACTTGTGGAATGTTTTTAGCTTTGCTGTAGCTTCTTAAACCTGGTCTTGAAACTCTTTTTAAGTTTGTGATTACAGGTTTGTGTTTTTCATCATATTTCAATTCAATAGTCAAGAATTTGAATGAACCTTCTGCTCTTTCTGAATAATCTACGATGAAACCTTCTGATTTCAACAATTTTGCCAAAGCAACTTTTAGTTTTGATGATGGCATTTCAACTGTTGGTAATGCAACCATGTTTGCATTTCTGATTCTTGTTAGCATATCTGCTATTGGATCTGTGTTCATATTTATTCCTTTTCTTTTGCGGTAGTCAGTCGGTTTTGACTTAAGCTAGCTTTTGCTATCTTGCCAACCTTACTGGCACCTTCTACTCGCTCTTACCGAATTAATTTTGCTCATTAGATTGAATTCCTCAATCCCGAACGTACTTCGGCAGTCAGACATCTATTATATTAGGCTAAACATAGTTATTTTTCAACTCTTTTTTATTCTCTTTTGTAAACTATTGTAAAGATTTGTCAAATATAGCTAAAGATTTATCCAAATCTGTCCGTCATATATTTTGTACGAAGTGTTTTTAAGGAGAATAATAAAAATGTTTTTTGATTTGTATTTACCAGGGACAACCTCTTTTAAAGAAACGATATGCCTATATCTAGAGGGTGTTAAAGAGTTCTTTGATGAGTTGCAATATTATATTGCAAAGTTCGAATTAAGAATATAAAAACTTTTACAAGTATACTACTACTATTTTCAGGGTCGATTTTTCGACCTTTTTTATTTGTAAAAATTCTTAATCAAACATAGACTTTTAATTAAACATCATTATATACATGAATGAAATCTCTATAATAAAAGTCAAAAAAGTATATTTAGTCTAAATGTATGATATTTGCTGATTATTATTAAAGTTATTTCGACTATTACCGATGAAACCTAAAGAAAGGTGTAAAGACCCAAGGAAGAAGGTGTGATATGACATTTGGTTTTAACGGAATTCCACAGTACAATCTAGCAGCAAGAATGCAACATACAAAATTAGATACTGGTATAGTTGGTATCCCACCTGCTCGTTTGTCAAGAACGGAAGAACCTGCTACAGGTGATTTTAAGGCAGTTTTTTCAGGGCTTGTAGAAAAGTTTAACAATGACTTAACTGCTCCTGATAATATGCTTAAAAGTGTTATGAATGGTAGTGATGAGTATGATATCCACGATGTTATGACTGCAATGGCTAAAGCAGAAATTAATGTTAACGTAGCTACTCAAATTACTGGTAAAATCATACAAACATATGATAAAATTATGCAATTACAGGTATAATATTATTATAGATACGTTGTATACAATAAAAACTAAACTTAGGGTGTCGTAAAATGGATTTTAAAGCATTATTAAATAACAAGAATTTCTTGATAGGTGTACTCGCTGTCGGGGTAATTCTCTTTGCACTTATTTTAACTATAGCTGTTGTTTCAACAGTTAATGCAAGCAAAGGCGGGTCAGTTGTTAAAGAAAAAGTAATCAAGGTTCCTCTTGATTTATTAACTACTGATAATCTTGGTAAAGCTATTGAAATTCAGGCACTTCTTGCAAGAGAAGGTATAAAAGCAGATAGAAAAGTTGATGGTTCTAAGTCAACAATCTTCTTAAGTAAATATACTCAATCTGAAAGAGATAGAGCACTTTTAGCAATTGTAAAAAGTGGACTTATGGATCAGAACGTAGGTCTTGAAATGTTTGATAAGGGTGACTTTACTTCAACTAAAGAAGACAAGAAAATTCGTTTAGTAAGAGCAATTGATGGTGAATTAGCAAGATTAATTAGAAAAATTCCTCCAATTCAAAACGCATCTGTATTTATTTCAATCCCTGAACAAACGATGTTTGCATCTAATCAAAAGCCAGTTACTGCAACTGTTCAATTAGATATGCCAAGTGGTGACAAACTGGATTCGTTCAAGGTTAAAGCAATTACAAACTTGCTTATAGGTTCAGTATCAGGTTTGACTACAGAAAATGTTGCAATCACAGATACGAACGGTAATGTGTATAACAGTATTATGTCACCAAGTGATGAACAACAAGAAAGAATGCGTGAAAACGATAAATACATGCAACAAAAAGTTAATGTTCAGTTAGATAGACTTGTTGGTAAAGGTAATTATTCTGCAACAGTTAGTACATTCTTGAAACAAGCACCTACAGAAAAATTCACAACGTATTATGACCCTAATACAAAGACATCAATCTCTGAACAAACTTTCCAAGAAGGTTTAGGCGACCAAACTGCTGATAGCAATAAAAACACAAACGCAGTTAGTGTATACTTACCTAACGGTCTACCAGGGGGTGGTGCTGATTCTTCACAAAATAGAAATTATTCTAGAACAGCAAAAGAAACTCAATATGGGGTTTCAAAAATCCAAACAAATGAATATATGAGTCCTGGTACTATTGAAGATATTTCTATAGCAGTAACATTGGATAAAGCTGCATTGCCACCAGATATTTCAATTGAAGAATTGAAAGAGTTGATTGCTCACGCAGCAAGCCCTAAGGCAAGTCCTGAAAACGTATCAATTGCGTTCAACGATTCAAACGACCCATACTTAGCATCTGATAACCCAGAAAAATTACCAAAACCAGAGGAAACAGGTAATCCTTGGTGGTTAGCAGTAGCATTAGTTGGTTTAAGTTTAATAATCGGTCACAGATTTATCTCTAAACGTTTACAAGCTATGAGAGATCAACACGAAGGTGAACTTGGAGTATTGAGAGAAAGAGCAATGCAACAAGAACGTCAAATTCAAGATGTTAGCCAACGTGCAGCAGATTTGTTAGCTCAACAAGATCAAATGAAACAAAATCTGTTAGAAGAAATCAATACTCGTGCAATCCCTCAAAATGTGGATATTACACCTCTTAAAGATGCACTTGCTGAATTGAGAGAAGAGTTTGAAACATTTGATGAAGATGAAGGTGCAGAAAAAATCAAGAGTTGGATTGAACAGTAAACTTAATTGTTAAGTTCTTGAAGAAAAAATAAATGGTATTATAATATAAGGTATGGCAATAGAAGGTTTTGATTATAAAGAATTTGCACAAATGATGTCATCTCAAGCAGGTGAGCTTGTTCCTGCCAATTTTAACGAGATGCAGAAGAACTACGTTGTAAAGACTCTTACAAACTTTACATTGTTGGCTGGTGAAGCAATTTCTAATGACGAAAAACTTAATTTTAACGCTGATCAAGCAGTTTTTGTTACGCAGATTATTGCTGAATGGTCATTCCACAAATCTATCGACTTGGTTCATTCAGGAATTATGCCTGAACATTGGGACGGCGTTATGCAAAAGATTGCATTTACAATTTTTGAGATTGCAAAACAAGCTATTCAAAAAAATATTCCGCAAGATAAGACTTTGCAATTAATTGAACATCATGTTGATAAAACTTATAAAGAAGCGATTGAAGACTTAGAAAAACGTGGCGTGATTTCAAATGAAATTTCACAAAAAGCTGCAAGTCAATCAAATATTGACGATATGGCAAGACAGGTTCAGGAGCAAGAAGAAGCCGCAGCTGCTCAAGCTCAAGCACAGGCTCAAGCACAAAATCAAGGTCAAGCTCCGCAAAGTGTTAATCGTCAACAACCAGCTCCAAATTTAGGTGCAGGTGAAGCTAGGCTTACAAAGATTAAAGCTATTGCAATGGTGCTTAAACTAATTGAAAAAGAACGTGTTGACGAAGTTCTTTCAAAGTTTCCACCAGAAGTGGCAGAAGAAATTGTATCGTATGTTAATACTCCTAAATTAGAAGCTCAGGTTGATATTAAATACGCATTAAAATGTTTAGAAGATTTGAAGATTGTTATGCCTAAGAAACAAAAACTTTCGCAAAGAACAATGGTTAAGAATATGGATAAAATCTTTGAAGCAAATGATATGGAAAAGGTTGAACAGCTTGTAAAACCAGAACGTCCATTTGTAAAAAGATTTATATCACAGGCTTATGAGGGTGAATATTATGAGCCAGTACCATTAAAAGTTGCAGAGTTGCTTGTTAAATATATTAAGGATAGTGTATAATTAAAAAATTTTGTTAGGGTAGTGTATAATATAAAATTATGATAATAAAACGAAAACAATCTAAATTAAACGAGGTAAATGAAGAGGTTGTTGAAAACAAAGAGCCTGTTGTTGAAGAACCCGTTGAAACTCCTGAGCAGATTGCTCAAAGAGAGGAATTAGAGGTTTTCGATATTGATAACATTGATTTTACTCAAAGAAAAGAACGTCGAACAGGTAACAGAAGACGTGGTTATAGACGTATTGATGATAGAAATCTTGTTTCACGTGCACAAGAAGAAGCTGTTCAGATTAAACAAAACGCTTATCAAGAGGGTTATAATTTAGGTTTGCAACAAGCTACTTCTGAAATTGAGAATTTTAAAAATGTTTTAGGTGCTTTTATGGGTGCAGAGGACAAGGTTTTTAATCTTATTGCACCTAATATACTAGAACTCAGTATGAGCATTGCACAAAAAATTATTAAGCACGAAGCAAAAATTGATGTTCAAATCGTTGTAGATACGGTTATGGACGCATTGAAGATGTTGTCAAAAAATGAACCAAAGATTGTTTTGAGGGTTAATCCTATTCAGGTTCAGTATTTGAAAGACACATTACCAGAAAAAATAAAATCGTTGGGTATGGAAACAAAATTGTCAGTACTTTCTGATGAAGCTATTACAGAGGGTGGTTGTATTATACAGACTAATAACGGTATGATAGATGCTACTATTGAGGCTCAGCTTGGGATTGTTCAGATGGCATTAAGGAGTATTGAATAATGGCGTCAGAAAGCAAACCGATAAGTGAAATATGTTTGGCGGTATTCGTAATCATCTTGATATTAATCTTGTTGATGGAGATGCCTAATTGGGTTATCAATTTTTCTATATCGTTGAATATTACATTGGGTGTAGTATTGCTGATGATATCTTTGTATATCCAAAAACCACTTGAATTGGCTGCGTTTCCGACTATTATTTTGCTTGGTACAATGTTTCGTCTGGTATTGTCAATTGCATCAACTCGTTTGATTTTATCAAAGGGTGAAGCAGGTGAAGTTATTGACGCTTTTGGACACTTTGTTACCGGTGGTAACATGGTTGTAGGTGGTGTAATTTTCCTTATTATTACTGTAGTACAGTTTATGGTAATTACAAAGGGTGCTGAACGTATTGCCGAAGTATCTGCCAGATTTGCCTTAGATGCGATGCCTGGTAAACAGATGACTATTGATGCCGACTTTAATGCTGGTTTAATATCTCCAGAAGAAGCGGTAAAAAAACGTGAAGACTTACAAAGAGAATCAAGTTTGTTCGGTTCTATGGACGGTGCGATGAAGTTCGTAAAAGGTGATACTATGGCTGGTATCATTATTACTATTATCAACATTGTAGGTGGCTTGATTATAGGTTGTTTGATGAATGGTATGGCTCCTGCTGAAGCTGTTGGTAAGTATACTATCTTGACTATCGGTGATGGTTTGTGTGCTCAAGTTCCATCATTGTTAATGTCAATCGCTGCCGGTATCGTGATGACTCGTGCATCTGCTGATGCATCTTCTTTGGGTTCAGATTTGACTTCTCAGATTATGAGCAAACCTTATTCATTGTTCTTTGCTGCAGCGTTCTTGTTCTTGATTACAATAACTTGTCCAATTACTGGTTTACCATTCTTCCCATTTTTGTTATTCTCTATTGGTTTAACGGTTGCTGGGTTCTCTGTACTTATCAATGCTGACGTTCAATCACAGTTGGGGCAATTGGAAAATGTTAGACAAAATATGCAAGACCTTGTTAACCCTAATAAGATGTACGAAAGACTTGGGGTTGACGTTTTGAGTTTGCAAGTTGGTGCAGGCTTGTTAGTAATTGCTGACCCTGACCAAGAAGGTCAATTGCTTGCTAAGATTGCTGCTTTACGTCAAAGAGTTACTGATGAATTAGGCTATATCTTACCAAACATACGTATTATGGACTCATCAGCATTAGAAACAAACGAATATATGATTTCTATTCGTGGCAATACTGTTGCTACGGGTTATGTTTATCCTGGAAAATATATGGTAATTGCGGATCAATGGGACGCTGTAAGAAAGAATGTTCCTGATGATGCGATTATTGCCGTTGACCCTACTTATCAAACTCAGGCATACTGGATTAGTGGTGAAGATGCACAAGCTAACAAAAATATTACTGCTGTTGATGCAACTGATGTTCTTGTTACTCACTTACAAGAATGTGTAAGAAAACACGTTGATGAGGTCATGACAAAAACAGACGTTCTTAAACTTATGGAACTTGTTCGTTCTCAAGACCCTACCCTTGTTAATGACCTTGTTCCTGCAATTATTTCTACAAGTGATTTGAGAAAGATTTTTGTTAATCTTATTAGAGAAAAAGTTTCTATTAAGGATATCATCTTTGTATTTGAGCGTTTGTGTGACTATGCAAGATTTTCTAAAGAACCAGATATCTTGTCAGAACGTTTGAGAGCGGCTTTAGGTCGTCAAATTTGTTTGACTAATGTTCAAGAGGACAATATTTTGTATGCTTTGACTTTGTCACCTGAATGGGAAAAAGTGCTTGATGATAGCTGTCAAAGAACAGAGCTTGGTACCATGTTCTTGCTAAATCCTATGCAGGTTCAAGACTTGATTGAATCTACTGCGATGACATTGATGAGAGCACACCAAAATATTGGTAAGCAACCGGTTATTTTGTGTTCTCCTAGAATTCGTTTGCCGTTGTTCCAATTACTTGAACGTCACATTCCTACAATTGTTGTTATTTCTTATTCTGAATTAATTACTGATATCAGGGTAGAAGCAGTTGATACTATCGGGGAAGCAAACTAAAAAAACATTATAGGATAGTTTAATTAATAAATTAGTCTATCAATTATTGGAAATAAAAATTTAATTAATGTATAATGTGAGAAAAGTAGACAAATCCGCTTAGGGAGGGTTAATTTTGAAAAGAGTGTTTAATAAAAAAGGTTTTATAATATTTAATATTGCATTGATGTTATGTTTATCAGTGCCAAAAGTTTTTGGTGCTTCACCAGACCAAATATATGACGAAGTTTGGAGATTGATTAATCTTAAATATGTTGATCAAACAGATAATTCACAGGATTGGAATATTTGGCGATACAAATATAATGGAAAACTTAAAACAAAAGAAGATGCTTATGTGGCAATTGATACAATGTTAGCAAGTTTGAATGACCCATATACAAGATTTTTAGACCCAAAAGAATTTGCAGAGGAAACTTCTTCAATTAAGGGTTCTTTACAAGGTATTGGTATTCAGATTGGTATGAAAGACGGTAACCTTGTAGTTATTGCACCAATCGAGGGTTCACCTGCTTATAAAGCAGGCATGTTGACTGATGACTTGATTCTTGAAATAGATGGTGTTAGCACAAAAGGTATAACTATTGATAAGGCTGCTGATAAAATTAGAGGTGATAAAGGTACTCAAGTTACTTTGGTTGTTAAAAGAAAAGACGAAATAAAGAAGTTTACAATTACTCGTGATGAAATTGAGATTAAATCAGTATCTGTAAAAACACCTATTGAAACAAGAGTTCCTGATAGTATTCAGTATATTAGACTAAGCTCATTCATTAGTAAAAATGCTTCTTCTGAAATTTTGAATATTTTAAAAACCACAAGTCGAACTAAAAAAGGTTATATTTTAGATTTGCGTTCAAATCCAGGGGGATTGTTAACTAATGCAATCTTGATGTCAGATATGTTCTTGCAAGGTGGCGGAATTGTTAGTACTGTAGATAGAAATGGATATAAAGATACAACAAGAGCTGCAAAGTTTAGAATTACTGATAAACCTTTAGTAATCCTTGTTAATAAAGGTTCAGCATCAGCAAGTGAAATCTTCAGTGGTGCTATGAAAGATAACCGTAGAGCAATTCTTGTAGGTGAACAAACTTTTGGTAAAGGTTTAGTACAAGAGATTAATAGATTATCAGATGATTCTGGGGTAAATATTACTATCCAAAAATATTTGACACCAAACGGAACTGATATTCATAAAAAAGGTATTACACCAGATGTAGAAGTTAAGTTGTCAGCTGATAATGTTAAAAATAAAGACGATGTTCAGTTAAAAGAAGCTATGAGAATATTGTTAAAAGAGTGTGGTGAGTCTATTCCAGATTATTTAAGACCTGATTATAAACCACCTGTTCAAAAAGCTTCAAAAAAAGTTGAAACAGTGAAGAAAACTTCAGAACAAAGTTCAACTGTTACTGACCCTGCAAAATGTAAAACAGAACAAAAATCTTCGGAACCAAAAGAGTCAGAAAAAAAGGAAGTTGAACAACCAAAAGTTCCAGTAGAAAGCAAATAATATGGTTAAAAAAGAATGGAGAATTCATAATAAAGATGAGAAAAAGTCGCTTATAGAGCGACTTTTATCTGTGCGTGGCGTTGGTAAAGATGAGGTTGAAACATTTTTAGACCCGTATTCTTTAACACTTACTCACCCTAATGCTTTTTGTGATATGCGAAAATCTGTTGATAGGATAGCAAAAGCGATTGATAATTCTGAAAAAATACTTATTTATGGTGATTTTGACGCAGA
The DNA here is from genome assembly GCA_002103075.1 of Candidatus Gastranaerophilales bacterium HUM_9. Lineage (GTDB taxonomy): Bacteria > Cyanobacteriota > Vampirovibrionia > Gastranaerophilales > Gastranaerophilaceae > UBA2883. Next base: position 17,008 of record DABG01000013.1, read on the forward strand.
TGGTGTTACATCTACTTCTTTGTTGATGAAAACTTTGACTTTTTTAGGGGCTGATGTTGAATATTATATTCCGACAAGAGAAAATGAGGGTCACGGTTTATCGACAAATTCGTTGGTTAAACTCATGGTAAAAGTTAAGCCTAAACTTATTATTACAGTGGATTGTGGTATAAGTAATGTTGAAGAAGTTGCTTTTATCAACAGTTTTAAAAAAGATATTATAATAACAGACCACCACGAAGCACCTGAACAATTACCAGAAGCATTTGGGATTATTAACCCTAAAGCTCCAAACTCATTAGATGAAAATTTAACAGCTACGGAGATTAGGTATTTAAGTTCTTTAGCAGGTGTTGGAGTCGCTTTTAAATTGGCACAAGGTGTGTTAGAGCATTATGATAAACTTGAATATTCTATGGATATACTTCCATTTGTAGCAGTTGGTACTATTGCTGATGTTGTTCCATTAGTGGGTGAAAACAGGTTTTATGTATTAAAAGGTCTAGATTTAATCAGAGGTGGTAGACATTATGGTTTAAAGCGTTTGTTGGAAACAGCTGGACATAATAATATAGAGGACGGTATAACAGCAGAACAAGTTGCCTTTGGGATTGCACCAAGAATTAATGCTTGTGGAAGATTAGATTCTGTCGGCGATGCTGTAAAGGTTTTGATTAGCGAGAATAGGCAAGAAGTTGAAGTGTCTGTTATGGCTTTAAATAATTATAACAAGATTAGACAAGAACTTTGCAATGAGATTTTTTTAGAAGCTGATAAGATGGCACAAAATTCAAGAGATAATATGTTAGTGCTTTATAAAAAAGACTGGCATGTAGGAATTATCGGGATTGTTGCATCAAAACTTGTTGAAAAATATGGTAAGCCTGCATTTTTGATGATGTATTCAGAGGATACTAATCAGATAAGATGTTCTGCAAGAGGGGTTAATGGTTGTGATGACTTGAATCTTTATGAGATTATCTCTGATGTTTCAGATAAGTTAGACGGGTTTGGTGGTCACGCTTTGGCGGCAGGACTTTATTTCTCACCTGAAAAATCTTCATTTGAATCTGTTAAAAAAGCTTTGTTAGACTCATTTGATAGACACATGAATAACAAAAAGATTATACCTGTATTAGATATTGATTTAGAGATTGAACCAGAGGACGTTACAGTTGATTTGGTTAAGGATATCGCTAGGTTGGAACCTTTTGGAGCGTCTAATCCGTCACCAACATTTGCTATTGAGGGTTTTACTCTTAGACAAAAAAAACTTATGGGTGCTAATAAAGAGCATTTGAAGCTCGTTATCGAAAAAGACGGAATACCGTTTGATGCTATTTGGTGGTCAAGGGGTGATGTGAGTTTACAGTCTGGTGATAGCTTAGATGTTGCGTTTGCTCCACAAATAAATGTATTTAATGGGAATGTAAATTTACAGTTGATTATTAAAGATGTTCATTCTGATAGTTTGATTGAGGAAGACAATTCTACAAATATTATTATGCACGATGACAGACGTAAGACTGATATATTAGATAAGGTTAACGGTTATTTGGCTAATACTAAGTATGAGTTTTCTGTTTTTGCAGAGAAGAATTATATTATCGAAAGATTAAGACAGTACCCAGAGGTGTTTAAAAGAATTGTTAATAGAGCAAGTATTTCGGGGTGTGATGGAGTAATGTTTTTTGATTATCCACCAAATCAAGAAATCCTTTTGAATATAATTTCTAAAGCATCACCATCTAGAATCCATTTTATGAAATATGAAGTAGATGAGATGTTAAGATTTAATTTTTTAAAGACATTTGCAGGCATGATTAAATACTCTTGTAACTCAAGGGGTGGCAAGTTTGATTTGAACGGTTGTGCGTGTTATTTAGGAATAACAACATATATGGTTGAACTTTTGTTGCAGGTGTTTGAAGAAAACGGCTCTATTGTCATAAAGGATAGAGGGGAAGAGTTCTATATTATAGAACTTAAACAGACTGACGGTATAAAAATTGAAGGTTGTCAAGACTGTGAAAGTTATAATGATTTTACTGCATTGTTAGACGAAGTATTACAGACACAGAATGAGTTTATGACGTGTGACTTAGAAACGATAATGAAGTAGGTTATGTTTTCAGAATCCCTGCAATCACTTTGTTGGGGTGGAAACCCCAACCTACAGTTAACAAAAGGAGTATTATGACAATTTTTTTTGAAATTCGTCATTGCGAGTCGTGAACAACGTGAAACGACGTGGCAATCCATAAATCAACGGTTCTGTAAATACAAAACGTAATTCAGAGCGTGCTATAAGTGTTTCTTTATGGCAAGCGTGTAATCCCTTCAATTACTTCGTTGGGGTGGAAACCCCAACCGGCAGTTAATTATTTACCCCTGTAGGTCGTGTTCAACGACTTGATTGAACACGACAAAACCTTATACAACCAATTTTTCTATAAACTCTTTATCAAATACACTCTTTTTTTCTTCAGGTATAGCCTGAAAAATCTTGTTCATTTCTTCTGTTTTAAACCCTTTTTCTGACAAGAATTTTACATAATTGGGGTGACAGTGATTGATTGCAGCCAAATAACTTTCTGCTGAACAACCCCATGGAGTCTTTTCATATATGGGCATAATATATTTATGTGAAACCTCTGTAATAGAGGTTATATTATATTTTTTTTGATAGTTTTTGTTTAAGTATTGAGTAATTAATTCTGTGCACAAGTTCCCAGCACCTCTACCCATTCCAAAAACACTGGAATCTATAATTAAATCTCGTTGTTGTCTTTCTCCTTGAAAATCGTTGTTTGAGTCCTTGTTGCAAAGTTTAATAAGCGTTTCAGCGTTTCTAAATGACATCTGTAAATTATTGTGTGAATGAAAACAAATCGCAGTCTTTTTGTCAAGTTGACTATCAATTCTTTTGAACAAATCTGTTATTTCATCTGTTGTCATCTCTCCAATCGTATCAGCTATAGTTAACGCTATGGGTGAAATTTTATTAACTCTTGATATCAAGTCTGAAAGTTCTTCATTGGTATAACTGTCTGTAACCATAGGATTAATGAATATTTTGAACCCTTTGTCCTTAACTGTTTTACAAAATTCTAGTGCCTCAAAACGCTCGTGTTTTTTAAAAGCAATCCTCAATGTTATATTATTTGATAGGTCTAAATCTTCAATTTTTATATCGCCATAGTTTATCATAAGGCAAAGGTTATCAGAATTAGAAATCTTTTTTAGTTGAGAAATATTAGAAAATACGCTTTTTTCTTCTTTATAATCAATATTTTTTAAAAACCCACATTCTATATAATCCAAATTAGATTTTGATAATGTATCAATGATATTTTTGATATTATCAAATCCAAACTTCCAATTGTTTACATATCCACCATCTCTAAGGGTACAGTCAAGAACTTTAATCATAACAAGGTGGGCTCCTAATTTATATCAACCACGCTTACACCGTCGCCACCCTCTGTGTTTTCGCCGGCTCTATATTTAGCTACATAAGGTGATGATGATAGAAAATCTCTTACAGCTGATTTTAAAGCACCTGTTCCATGTCCGTGAATAATTGATACAGGGGTCAAATTCACAAGGCTAGCTTTATCCAAAAATGCTTCTAATTCATCAAGAGCTTCTTCAACTCGATAACCTCTTAAATCAAGAGTATTTGACATAGCATATCGTTTTAATTCAAAGTGTTGAGATGGTTTTACAGGCTTAAATAGAGGTTTTTGTACAAGTGATTTGTTGTATAATGCGAGTTTGTTTTGTTTGATTTTGGTTTTAATATTTCCCATCATTACAAAGACATTCTTGTTTTTATCAGGAAGTGAAAGTAATTCTACTTCTTGGTGAATATCTTTTACAATCAATTTATCGTGAATTTTTGCTTCTTCCCAATTTATTTCATCGTATTTTTCTTGTTCTTCAAGCTCGTTTAAATCACCTCTGAACTTGGATTCAAGTTTTGCAAGTCTAGCGTAAGAACGACGTGCAATTTTTTCAGATTTATCTTTTCTCAATTCTGTCAAAATATCCTTGATTTCTGCTTTTGCTTCATCAAGTTCTGAATCAAACCTATTTTTGATATGTTTAATAGTTTTGTTTTTAGATTTTTTTAAATCTGTAACTTCTTTTTCATATTTCTTTTTAAGGTTCTGAGCTTCTGCGTTTGTTTCTTCTGCGGTTTTAAGGTTTTGTGTCAACTGTTGGTGAGTGTCTTGTAGTTTTTCTACGACTTCAAGCGAGATGTCTTTATGTTTATACAATATATCTTGAGCTTGTTTTATCAGTGTTTTGTCTAAACCTAAATTAGATGAAACTGCAATAGCGTTACTCAACCCAGGGATACCGATTACAAGGTTATAAGTCGGTGAAAGTGTTTCTGTATCAAATTCTACACTTGCGTTTTTGAAATAGTTATCAGAATATTCTAAGGATTTTAATTCTCCATAGTGTGTTGTAATAACTGAATTTACAGAGAGTTTTTGTAATCTTTTAAGTATTACTTCTGCTAAAACAGCACCCTCAACAGGATCAGTACCCGCACAAAGTTCATCTATCAAAACAAAGCTATCAGAGTTTGATTGGTTAAGTATATCAATAATGTTTGTCATGTGTGATGAAAAAGTTGAAAGGTTCTGTAAGATGTTTTGAGAGTCACCAATATCAGCAAAAACTGTTTTAAATGGATAAATATGGGCTTCAGCACAAGGTAAAAACATTCCTGAATTTGTCATAAGCAAAAATAATCCGATTGTTTTCATCGCAACAGTTTTACCGCCTGTATTTGAACCTGTAATCAAAACAGAATGGTAGTCTTTGCCTATTGAAAAGTCGTTTGCTACAAGATGTTCAACTCGTCCTATTAAAAGTGGGTGACGCATTTTTTCTAGTTTGATTATTTTTTTTGTTTCAAGGATTGGTTCAACTGATTGGGTCTTTATTGCGTATCTAGCTTTTGCAAAATGAAAATCTATTTCACCTAAGACTGTTATACTTGTTTTTATATCTTCTAGGTTTATTTTTATTTCTCGGCTAAGGTTTGTTAATATGCTTATTATTTCACCGTGAATTTTTGATTTTACTTCTCTTATTTTATTGTTTAGTGGAACAATTTGATTAGGTTCAATATAAAAAGTTTTGTTTGTTGCTGAAACATCATGAACAATCCCTGCAATCTTGTTTTTAGATGGAGCTTTAACTTGAAAAACTATTCTGTCGTCACGTATTGTATAGATTTGTTCTTGTAAATGCTTGTTGAAATCAGGTGAATTAAGTAATTTTGTTACAGTGATTTTTAGATTGTCTTCGGTATCTTTAAGAGATGAATACAATCCAGAAAGTGTTTGTGTAGCGTTATGTTTGACGTTGTAGTTTTCATCAAACGTATCAGAAATAGTGTTTTCAAGCTCTTTATTTACATATAGTTTTTTGCTTAAATTGAATAAAAGAGATTCTGAGTCTGAGTTTTCACGTAGAAAATTTTTCACTAGTCTTGAACTTCTCAGAGTTTTAGAAAAATCTATAAGTTCTGTTTCTGCGAAGTATTCAGGTCTGAAATCAATCTTTGATAAATCTATTACAAATTCTAGTGGGATATCGACAGCTTGATTAAGAATATCAAGAGCTTCCTTTGTGAAATTAAGCAGAGTTTGAATGATTTCTGGCTTTTTTTCAGGCAAAAGGTTTAAGCAAAGCTCTTTTGAATAGTTGCAACGTGAAAAGTTCGCAAGTTCATTAAGAACTTTTGGATATTCTAACGAATCTAAAGTTTTTTGATAAATACCACCCATAGTTAAAATATACCGTAATCATAGAGAGATTGCAACGAGGTTGCTAAGTTATTAGAATTCATCTGAATAACATTTTACATATCAAAAATCTTTTTTATTTTAGCAAAATGTGAATTGGCGTTTTCAAGGTTTTTAGCAGCGTTTGTAGCACCTTCCATTGCTATAACAATTCCGTCAGCCTTTGTCTTAGGTTCTTTTGAAAAATACGCAGTGTTAGCTACAACAGCTTTATAAACCCCAGTAGATGTTACTGTTTGCTCAATTGGAACAGATATATTTTTGTTTTGTTCTACCAAATATCCAACTTTTTCTGTGAAAAACTCTCTTTCTTTTTCCGGTAATTCTTTGATTGCTTGTTCAAAATGGTTTAAAACAAATTGGTTGGGCTTTCTAAATGCCATTCCAAAAGATTGATTTCTGTTGTAAGAACCTGATATATTCATATTCCGCCTCTTTTTTATGTCGATACTTTTAATAAAAAAACGGTAAAATATTTTTTTTGCTAAATTTATCACAAAATATTACAAGATTATATCTTATAATGCTTCTGCAATAGCTTTTAAATTTTCATTAGTTATTTTATCAAGTGCCATTTTTTTGTACTTATCAGTAAGTAAGTTTTGAGCCTTTAATAGTTCTATAACTTTAATGATAACAGTTTGATTGTCCCCACTTAACAAAGAAACAAGGCTTTCTTCATCTCTGATTATTTCAAGTACAAAGAAAATAAATGGGCTTTCTTCAAAAAGTTCTTCATACAAAAACGATGTCATTGGGTATAAATTTGCTCTATTTAGTAAATTTTTAATATCATTAACTTCGTTTTTAGTGTTTTTATCTTCGTCAAATAAATACTCTTCGTTTTCTGTTATCATGTTAAATTTATCTTTAGCTAGGAATAAGGCAACTGCAATGGCACCATTTGGTGACATTTGTAACATCTTGTCTATAAATTCATAGAATCTAAATGTAATCACTTGCGAAACAGGAATAAGTTCAACAAGTCCATTAACTATATAGCAAAAAGTTAAAATAGCGTCCTCTTGAAATTCTGTATTTAATAAATCTGGCAGGTCTTCAAGGTATGGAATATCTTCTGCTATATTTTCTGATAAAGATGATTTTTTCATAACCTCAAATAACGGCTTTAATGCTGATTTGTCTTGGTATGAAACTAAAAAATTAACTGCCTTCATCTGTTCAAAATCATCATCGGAATTAAGTAATTTTATAGCTTGGTCAAAAGCTTTTCTATCACCTATCTTTGCTAAAGCTCTAGCACAGTTTTCAGAAAGGCTTGTTTCATCTGAAAACGCATATTTGTTTAATAGTTCTAATGCTTTGTTGTTGTGGTTGTATGCAAAAAATCCAGCAGAGTATATTTTTTCGTTTACTGTACCGTTTTCAAGTTTGTCTAGGATAATATTTGTAACTTCTTCGTCAGCAAATTGAGCCAATGTAGATGTGATAAAGTCTTCATAATATGGTGAATAAACATCTAAAAACTTTAATAAATTCTTGTAGTTATTTTTTGTACATGCTTTTTCAAGACGTTGTGCAACATTTGATTTCACAAAGTCAAACAAAAAATCATCTTTAGACACAAGTTCTCTGAACAAATCTACATCAGAATTGTTAATAATCTCGAACGCAATAGGTTCGTAGTCTTTAGGGTTTTTGCCCGTTAATAATTTTATCTTATCCATAATTATAACTTCTTATTAATCTAAGTAAAATACTGTAACAACTTTGTGGTTTTCTTCAGCATATTCAACAGCTGTGTGAAGCGTTTTACTTGTATGAGATAAGAAACAAATCAACTGGTTACAATCATCAATGATTTCTCTGTTACAAACTCTAGAAGCATCAGCAAGAGTCATCATAGCTCTGTCTGAGTGTTCAATGATGTTTGGAACACCGATAAGTTGGTTTTGAACATCACTAGGTTGTTGACCAATCGTTTGAGGTAAAATAACTTTCAATTTATCTGGATTAGACTTCATCGCACCACGAATTGCGGCAGCATTTGTACCGTATGAACCACCTGATGTAATGATAGTGTTTCCTTGCATAACTAATGCAGTTGTTAATGTTTCAATCATTTGTTGGTGTGTAATAGCCAGATTACGTGAACCAATAATTGCTATACGTTTGGCTGACTGCTTGATTGTAGCCAATTCCATTGATAGTTCGTCAACTGTATCAGGAGCACCCTCAACTGCGATTGGAGCATCATCAAATGGAACCATAATTGAACTTTGCATATTATCTTCGTTGTCTGACATATTTACAATATCTTTCATTATTTTTTTCACCTTTTCAATTGCATTATATAAACTTTTCGTGTATGGTGTTAATAATATCACAAAAATTAGATTTTGGGAATAGGGAATGGAAAATATTTTAGAAAATCTCAACAATGAACAACTAGATGCTGTTAAAACTACAAAAGGTTCGTTGCTAATCTTAGCAGGTGCTGGTAGTGGTAAAACAAAAGTATTAACCTCAAGAATTGCCTACATGGTTAAAAGTGGAATTAATCCACGAGAAATCTTAGCTGTAACTTTTACAAATAAAGCAGCAAAAGAAATGAAAGAACGTCTTTCAAAGATATTAGGCGAAAATATCGTTAGATATATGTGGGTTGGCACATTCCACAGTATTTGTGGAAGAATTTTAAGACAGGAAATTGATAATTATAGTTTTCCATCTGGTAAAAAATTAGATAAGAATTTTACAATCTATGATGAACAAGATTCTTTAGCATTAATTAAACAATCTATCAAAAATCACGGATTTGATGAAAAAATGTATGTTCCAAAATTGGTTAAGGCAATTATTTCAAACGCTAAAAACAAGATGCAAGATGCTCATACATTTGCAACTTATGCTAGAGATTTTAAATCACAAAGAATTTCGCAAATATATGATGATTATGAAACTGCATTGAATAATAATAATGCAATCGATTTTGATGACATGCTTATGTTGTGCGTTAAACTTATGGAGCAAAACACAGAGGTTCGTAAAAAATATTATGATAGATTTCAACATATCCTTGTAGATGAGTTCCAAGATACTAACCAAGCACAATACAATCTTGTAAAAGCATTGTATACAAATGATTTGCCTGATATTCCGGAAAGTCGTTCATTGTGTGTTGTGGGTGATGTAGACCAATCTATTTATAGTTGGCGTGGTGCTGATTTCAAGATTATTCTTAATTTTCAACACGATTTTAAGGGTTGTAAATTGGTTAAACTTGAACAAAACTATCGTTCAACAGGCACAATTTTGAAAGCTGCAAACTCTGTTATTGAAAACAATGATGAAAGAGTTGATAAAGTTTTGTATTCAAATAAAGGTGATGGCGAACTTATCACATATTATGAAGCTAATGATGATGCTGATGAGGCAAACTATATTGCATCAACTATCAAAAATGAGGCTGTTGATTATAGTAATTATGCGATTTTGTATAGAACCAATGCTCAATCACGTTCATTAGAAGAAGCTTGTATCTCTAGAGGTATACCTTATAGAATTTTTGGTGGATTGAAGTTCTATGATAGAAAAGAAATTAAAGATGCGATAGCATATCTAAAACTTATTCATAACTTAAACGATTCACAAAGTTTAAAGCGTGTAATCAATGTGCCAAAGCGTTCGATTGGTGATACTACAATAAAGCATTTACAAGACTATGCTACAGAACATGATATGAGCTTATATAGTGCGATTATGGAGATAGAAAATATCGACACTATTCAAAACCGTGCTAAAACAAAGCTTACCGATTTTGTAAAGGTTATACATTATTTTAAAGATATTCAATCAAAATATCCTCTACATGAGTTTTTGAGTATGTTGGTTGAAAGAACAGGATATGTTCGTGAATTAAAGGAAGAAAACACTCCAGAAAGCGAAGCAAGGATTGAGAACTTACAAGAACTTGTAAATGTTGCAAGTAGTTTTGAGCCAGAAGAAGAAGATAATATCTTGGGTGAATTCTTGGCTCAAGTGTCTTTAGTATCTGATTTAGATGGTGCTGAAGATATGAGTAATACAGTTACTTTGATGACTTTACACTCTGCAAAGGGTTTGGAGTTTCCAACTGTGTTCATGGCTGGACTTGATGACGGTATTTTCCCTAGTGCAAGAAGTTCTAATACAGCATCAGAGTTGGAAGAAGAACGCCGTTTGATGTATGTAGGGGTTACTCGTGCAGAGGAAAAATTGTATATAACTCACGCAAGACGCCGTCAAATGTGGGGTGAATATAAATATTATAACCAAAGTAGGTTTATTGAAGAAATTCCTGCAAATTTGATTGAGGGCATTGTTTCTGAAAGCACATCTATAACAGGAAGAACCTTCCAAAGTGCAGTTAATTCGATTAAGTCTAAATCTAATTATAATCAAGAGTATACAAAACCTGCGAATACGATTTCTTCAGGAGCAAGAAAACTTAGTTCTGTCGTGAAGAAACCTACGACAGTTTCAAATAATAATTATACAATTTCAACAGGTGCAAAGAAATTGAGTTCATCAACGACTCCTAAAAGAACTCCTGCAAGAGCTTTTGTAGTTAAAAATGAAGCAAATAAAAAACGTCAGGAAGAACGTATTAACGCTATTCTTGAGGATAACCCTATAAAACGTAAGATAGAACAAAGACGTCTTGAACAGGAAAAACAAGCGCTTATTGAAAAACAAAAAATTGAAGAACAAAAAACTGTTTCTAAGAGTTTCTTTGCAAAAGGTGATAGAGTGTTCCACGAAAAATTGGGAATAGGTTCTATTTTAGATGTTATAGAAATGGGCGAAAGTACTATGTATTCAATAGACTTTGGTAAAATGGGTAAAAAAGCGATGGACGCAAACTACGCTAATTTGAAGAAGTTTTAGATTATTTGTACGTAGAAATTCTTCCCTTCGCTCTGAATAACGCACCCAAACTGTCATTCAGAGGGAGTGCAACGACCGAAGAATCCCTCGGAATACGTTCGCAGAGATCCTGAAACAAGTTCAGGACGACGCATAGGATGTTTATAAAACTTATTCATTAAAAGTCTTTTCCCATTTGTACGCAGTTTCAATGCTTTCAACAAGTGTATGTTTTGGACTCCATTCAAGCATTTTCTTTGCTTTTGAGTTGTCTGCAACGAGTGTTGCAGGGTCGCCAGCTCGTCTTGGCATAATATTTACAGGAATTTTTTGTTCCGTAACGGTTTCACAAGCAGAAAATACTTCTTTTACACTGTTTCCAGTCTTTGTACCTAAGTTGAAATAATTGGTTTCTCCACCATTGTTTAAGTATTTTAAGGCTAGAATATGAGCTTCAATCAAGTCCTCAATGTTGATATAATCACGAACGCAAGTGCCATCGATTGTGTCATAGTCTGTGCCGTACATTTCAAAAGTTTTTCCACCATTGAATAGTGATTTTAAAATGTTTGGAATAAGGTGTGTTTCAGGTTCATGCCATTCACCCACTCTTGTTTTTGAATCAGCACCAGCAACGTTGAAATATCTTAATCTAACGCTTTTTAGTCCATAAGCTTTGTCATAATCATCTAATATTTTTTCAATCATTAGTTTTGAACTACCATAAGGATTGATTGGTTTTTGTGGGTGATTTTCATCTATTGGTGTGTAATCAGGTTCACCATAAGTTGCCGCAGTTGATGAGAATACAATCTTTTTAACGTCATTTTCAAGCATTGCTCTAAACAGATTTAAAGAGCCATAAACATTGTTGAAATAATATTTTTGTGGGTTGATTACTGATTCACCTACTTGAGAAAAGGCTGCAAAGTGTACAACTGCATCAATCTTGTGCTTTTTAAATACAGACTCTATATCAGAAAAATTTTGTAAGTTACCTTGTATGAAATCAACAGGATTCCCTTTTGTATCTAATGAACCTAGTTTTTCAATAGTTTCTTTGTGTCCAAGTTCTAAACTATCAAATATAACTATATCTTCACCTTTTTCTAAAAGTGCTAATGCACAATGACTTCCAATATATCCTGCTCCACCTGTTACAAGTATCATAATAACCTCACTAAATATCTATTCTTATTTTAATTATATACAAAACTATTCTTTTACTCCACCTTTTAACATATCGTTCATAATTAGCTTTTGACCTGCTAAGAAAATCAATATAGTCGGTAGAGTACAAATTACAGAGCAGGCAAGCAAATCACCCCATTCGATGATTTCTCGATAACTACCTTTAAATACCGCAAGTCCAAGTGGTAAAGTCATCATATTTTGTGAGTTTGTGATAATTAAAGGCCATATAAAACTGTTCCAACTTGTTATAAAAGTGAAAATCCCTAAAGTAGCTATTGCAGGTAAGGCAAGTGGTACAGCTATTTTAAAAAACATTTGCAACTTGTTGCAACCGTCAATTATAGATGCATCTTCAAGTTCTTTTGGAAAAGATAAAAAATGTTGACGCATCAAAAATATTCCAAACCCACCAAATACTCCTGGTAGAATAAGTGCAGGGAAGGTGTTTACAAGATGAAGTTCTCTCATAAGAAAGAATAATGGAATAATGTTTACTTGTGGTGGGATAAACATTGTAATAAGGATAAGAAAGAAAATAAAATTTCTTCCTTTAAACTTAATTCTAGCAAACGCATAGCCTGCAAGAGTTGAAACAAGGATTTGTCCGATTGTTGTAAGGATAGAAACCAAACAACTGTTGAAAAAATACCTTGATACAGGGATTGTGTTATTTACGTGAGAATAGTTTTTTAGGGTTAGGTGCTGAACGATTCCAGTTATATCCGTAAAAGATAGCTGATTTTCAGAAGAAAAAGATATCAAAACCATTATCAAAAATGGTGCAATCATAGTGATTGTAGCCCCAATTAGTATTGAATAATTGATAAACTTTTTCATAGTCTTATTTTTATTTAACCCTTGAAAAAACTTCTACATCTACATCGTCAAAAGTATTGTCAAAGAAATATGCTGAACTTGCGACCATAGAAGCATTATCAGTACAATATTTCATAATCGGTGCATTTACTCTGTAGCCTTCTTTTTCTAATTCAAAGATTTTTCTTCTTATTTCAGAGTTTGCAGCTACACCACCAGCTATAACAACTTGGTTGTAGTTTCTGTATTCTAGCGCTTTCTTAACTTTTTTGATTAAGGTAGTAGAAACACATTCTTGGAAACTTGCACAGATGTCAGCAGTTGGTAGTTCTTGACCATTAAACGATTTTACAAGTCTTGAGGTTGCTGTTTTTAAACCACTAAAACTAAAATCGAATTTGCCTACCTTTGCTTCAGGTAGCTTGAATGCGTGAGGGTTACCTTCTTGAGCAAGTTTGTCTAATCTAGGACCTCCTGGATATGGTAATCCAATTAGTCTTGCTACTTTGTCATAGGCTTCACCCACTGCATCGTCAATAGTTTCACCAATTATTTCAAGCTCTGAATATGATTTAACATCAATAAGTTGAGTGTGTCCACCACTTACTAAAAGTGCTATAAATGGTGGTTTTAAATCTGTATCTATAAAGTTAGCACTAACGTGAGCGTTCAAGTGATTTACTCCAATAAATGGTTTGTCGTGAACTAGAGCAAGCGTTTTAGTTGCGTTTAAGCCAACTAATAAACAACCTACAAGCCCAGGGCCTACTGTTCCAGCGAATGCTGAAATGTCGTCTGGGGTAAGGTTTGCTTCTTTAAATGCTTGAGCTATTACAACATTTATTGCTTCTAAGTGTTCTCTTGCTGCAATCTCAGGTATTACTCCACCAAATTTTTCGTGGGTTTTGATTTGAGAAGCTACTACATTAGAGATAACTTTTCTTCCACCTTGAACGATTGCACAAGCTGTTTCATCACAACTTGATTCTATCGCCATAATATAACTGTTTTCGTCAAATGTAACGGGTGTGTTACTAAATAATGTATTTTTAATCTTGTTCATAGTACTATTATAGTGCAAAGATAGTAAAATTACACAAGAAGTTGTTAAGTTATTAAATCGTTGGAAGTTACAATTTGTTAGTAACCTAGGAACTTGAAAAACAGGATTATAAACAGCATGCAATTTATAGATAAGACAAAAATTAAATTAGTATCAGGTCGTGGCGGTAACGGTATGGTTGCTTGGCGACGTGAAAAATATGTAGATAAAGGTGGGCCAGCTGGTGGTGATGGTGGTAATGGTGGCGATATTTATCTAGTTGCTGATGATGGGTTATCAACTTTGTTAGATTTTAAATTTCGTTCAGTTTTTAAAGCACAAAATGGTGAAAATGGTGGTATAAAAGGTATGCATGGACGTTGTGCAAAACACTTGTATATCAAAGTGCCTCTAGGAACTGTTATTACTGATGATGCAACTGGTGCTGTCATCGGAAACTTAACAGAGGTTGGTCAAACTGTTTTGATTGCTAAAGGCGGTCGTGGTGGTCGTGGAAACGCTCGTTTTGCAACAGCAAGAAAGCGTGCTCCTCAATATTGTGAACCAGGAGAACCAGGAATTGAACGTCTTGTTGGATTAGAGCTTAAACTTATCTCTGATATTGGTTTGTTGGGTATGCCAAATGCTGGTAAATCAACTTTTATCAGTGTTGTAAGTTCTGCTAGACCTAAAATTGCAGATTATCCTTTTACTACGCTTACTCCAAATCTTGGTGTTGTTAAAAAACCTAATGGTGATGGTTTTGTAATAGCTGATATCCCAGGGTTAATTGAGGGTGCTAGCGAGGGTGTAGGACTTGGTTATGAGTTTTTGCGTCACGTTGAAAGATGTAGATTTTTGATTCATATCGTTGATATTACTCAAGAAAATCCGTTGGAAAATTTTAAAATAATCAATAATGAATTGAAGAAGCACTCTGAAGAACTTGCTAATCGTTATCAAATAGTTGTTTTAAATAAGATTGATTCGGTTGATAAAGAACGTGTAGACGAAGTTGTTAAAGAGTTTCAAGAACATTTGCCTGATAAAGAAATTTTTACAATGTCTGCTGTTACAAAAGAAAATGTCGAAGATCTTATGTATTTTGTATCTGAAAAAGTTGACGAAATAGAACGTCCACAAATCGAAGTTCACGTAGAAGAAGATAAAGGTGCATATAACAATGATGATAGTTCATTTGAGATATATAAACTTGATAAGAATACATACTTGGTACAAGGTGGAAAATTGAAACGTCTAGCAAGTGTAACTGACGCAAGAAACCCTGAACAAATTATTAGATTGCAACATATTATGACTGCTATGGGTGTATTTGAAGCTTTGAAATCTAAAGGTATAAAAAATGGTGATACTTTGATTATTGACCACTTAGAACTTGTCCATTATGATGAATCATTGTGGGACGAAGGTAATGGGTATTAATTAACACAATTCGTCATTGCGAAGCTCAAACTATGTTTGAGCTGTGGCAATCCATAAATCAACAGTTTTATCTGCTCAGAGGGTTTCTTCGGTTAATTTTTATAAAATTATTCTCTTGGTTGACAGTATAATTACGCATAAAACTCATTCAATGTTACAATCTCTTCAATTCCTATTGAAATCTAGCTTTGTCAATGATAGATTGAAATAAAGCGTTTATTAGTTTAAATAGGAGTTATAAAATATGGGTTGTGATTTTAAAAAGTACAAAAAGACAGTAAGAGAGGCTTTAAAAGTTCTAGGAAAAGATAATTTTGTACTAATTATGCACGGCAGCAGTTTTCCATCACAAGCTGATGAAGATACTGGATTTGGAAATATGAATTCTTCTGCTGCAAAAGAAATTATTGATTATTCAGAAGGTCTTTTTGATGCGCTACAATTAGGACCAGCAGGTAAAACAAAATCTTCTGATTCATCACCTTATACAAGTACAATTTTTTCTGGCAACCCATTGTTTATTGATTTAAAACAATTAACAACAAAAGAATGGAACAATATTTTATCAGAAGAAACATTTAAGAAAATTGTTGAAAATAATCCTCAACAAAACAAAGGTAGAACAGTTTATTCTTATATCGTAAAAGCTCAAAATGAAGCATTGAAAGAGGCTTGGAATAATTTTAAAAACCAAAAGAAATTCCAAAAAGAGTTTGAAAAATTTAAAAAAGAAAATGTTTTCTGGTTGGATAATGATGCATTATATGAAGCATTGTCTATTGAAAACGGAAACGATTATTGGCCAATTTGGGAATCTGAATTAGATAAGAATTTGTTGAATACAAAAACTCCAGAAGAAAAGGCTCAAGCTGAAAAAAGAATTTCTGAAATCAAAGAAAAATACGCTGATGAAATTGATTTCTACAAGTTCTGTCAATTCGTATTAGAACGTCAGTTGATGGAAACAAAAAAATATGCTAACAAAAAACATATTAAGATGATTGCTGATAGACAAGTAGCATTTTCTGATCGTGATACTTGGGCATATCAATCATTATTTATGGACGGTTGGTGTTTAGGTTGTCCTCCTGATTATTTCTCAAAAGATGGTCAGGCATGGGGATTTCCTGTTATGGACCCTGAAAAAATGTTTAATGAAGATGGTTCATTAGGTGAGGGTGGAAAACTAATGAAAGCACTTTATAGAAAGATGTTTAAAGAAAATCAAGGTGGTGTAAGAATTGACCATATCGTTGGTTTGATTGACCCTTGGGTATATAAAAAAGGTAAAAAACCTATGATTGAACAAGGTGCAGGTAGATTGTATTCTTCACCAAACCACCCAGAACTTGCTAAGTATTCAATCGCTAAATCTAGTGATGTTGATGAAACTTTAGAACCAGATAAGGAAAAATATATCAAGACTTTGGATAAGGCTCAAGTTAAAAAATATGGTCAATTGATTGAAAAAATTGTTATTGCGGCAGCAAAAGAATGTGGCTTGGATAAAAATTCAATTGTTTGTGAAGATTTGGGTACTTTGACAACTCCTGTAGAAAAAGTTATGCAAGAGTTCAAACTTCAAGGTATGAGATTAACTCAGTTTGTAAAACCAGAAAAACCTGAACACCCATATCGTTGCAGAAATATTGAAGAAAATGTTTGGACAATGGTTGGTACTCACGATAACGAACCTATTTCTATGTGGGCTAAAGCTATGGTTAACACTCATGAGGGTTATTTGCATGTTAAGAACTTGGTTGAAGATTTGTATCAAGAAATCGATAATCCTGACGATATGATTGTTAAGTTAACCAATGATGCAGAGTTGCTTAGAAAAGTTAAATTATCAGAGTTGTTCGCATCAAAGGCAAGAAATGTTCAAATCTTCTTTACTGATTACTTCAATATTGAAGATGTTTACAACAGACCTGGAACATCAGGTGATGCAAACTGGTCATTGAGATTGCCTAACAATTATAAAGAATTGAACGCAATTGACTTAGGTGAAATACTTGCGATGGCAATTAAGTCAAGAGGTTCAAAATTTGCTGACAAACACAAAAAACTCATTAAAAAGTTAGTAGATGAAAAATAAGAATATTTTAATAGCTTTAATAATTATGATGATGACTTGTTCTTTTGCTTGTGCAGAGGAACAAGTCACTGAATATACAGTGCCTGCTGATGCGAAGATAGAGTATAATCGAGCAATTGATAATTATAAGATGGGTCAGTATGAAGATGCTGTGGCTGGATTTAGAACTGCTATAAGACTTTTTCCTGATTATATTGATGCGTATTATAATTTAGGTGCATTGCTTGATTATCTAAAACAGTATGATGAAGCATTAGCTGTTTATGAACAGGTTCTAATTCGTAGTGATAAAGAGTATGAAGCTTTGTATATGTGTGCAAAGTTATCAGCACAATTAGGTGACAAACCTACTGCGGCTAAGTATGTTTCTATGATACCAAAGTCAAACAAGTTCTATACAAAAGCTGCCGATGTTTTATATAAGTATCAGATTACGCCAGCAGGAGCGTATGGTAGAAATCCTGATTCGCCGGTGAGCCAGACAAGTGGTGCGTATCCTAATATCACAAGTCCTACAGGAATTACATCTGATAGATTTGGAAATATTTTTGTTTCAAGTTTTTCGGAGAATACTATTTATAAGATTACACCTGATGGAAAAAAAATGCTGTTCTATAAAAGTCCACGGATAAAAGGCCCTGTGTCACTTGCAAGTGATTTGATGGGTAATATTTATGTGGCTAATTATAATGCTAATAATATTTTAAAAATCACAAGCTCAGGGGCTTGTACTGTTTTGACGAGTGATGTTTATCAACCTTATGGTGTGCATGTGAATGGAAATATGCTTTTTGTCGCTTGTCAGGGTACAAACTGTGTTATGCGAATTAAGATAAAATAGTTAAATTATGTACGCAGGGATTCCACGCTTGCCATAAAGAAACACTAGTAAATCGCTCTGAATGACGGATTAAAATTATCTTGGACAGTAGTATTATGCCATACCCTCAAAGAATCCAATCTGACGTTGGATAGGAAGTAAGTCCATTTCTGCACTTGCAAGGCTGAACCCCTCACTTATTGCGTTATTGAAAGCACTTATTTCTTCAAACCTAGAATCAGTGTTTGATTGTTTTGCTAATCCTGTTTGAATCTCTTGAGCGGTATATTGTTGAAATGTTTGTGTCATGTATCCTTGCGTTTGAGCGATGTCTTTATCAAATTCTGCACTTGCTTCTGAGCCAGCTTTATCACGTTTGGCTCTCATTTCAACACCTGAATACTTAGCCATTGCTGCGTTTCTTTTTTTAGTTTGTTCTTCTTTTAATTGACTTACTTCTTCTTTATATTTTTGGTATTGCGTAAAAATATTTTTGCTTTGGTTAGACTGAGTGTAATATTGTTGACGAGCTACTCTATTATTCTCTTGTGTTGTGTCACAAAGAGGTAATAAAGTATTATAGAAATTAGCTTTACGCTCATTGATACGAGCTTGTTCATCGGCAAGTTTTTCTTTAAGACCATCAATGATTTCTTGACGTTGTTGAGCAGAGTATGAAGACGTCGAATCTGACGGCGTTGGTGTTAAACCGCTATCGTAACCCATATTATTAGTCCTTTTGTTATCCTATATATATAATAAGTATATATTCAATTTGAAATTGACTTTTTTTTAGAAAAAGTTTGATATTTTGTAATATTTGTTAACATTTTAGTTGATTGAAAATGGAAAGTAAATTTTAGACAACAACCTTAATTTCTTCAGAGTTTTCTTTTAAAATATAATCCATAGCCGACATTATTTCGTTGTAATCTTCCATTACAACAAGTTGACTTCTATATTTTGCTGCATTACGGACACCATTTATATAGAATGGATAAAATTTTCTAACGAATTTAAGACCGACTTTTTCTCCACGTAGTGCGATTTCACCGTCTAAGTGCTGCTTAAAGTCATTGATTTTTTCTTCTAATGTAGGTGGATTAAGTCTTTCACCTGTTTTTAGGAAATGTTCAATACGATATATAAGAGAGGCATCTCCTATTGCACCACGTCCAATTGCAACTCCATCAGCCTGTGATTCTTCAAGACATTTTTCGGCTGTTTCAATAGATATAACGTCGCCATTTGCGAATACTGGAATATCAACAGATTTTTTTAAATCTGCAATCTTTTTCCAATCTGCGTGTCCACCATACATTTGGTTACGTGTTCGTCCATGTATTGTAATAAAATCAGCACCTGCTTCTTGCATCCAACCACCAAACTCAACAAAGTTCATCTCTGCTGTTGTATAGCCTAATCTGAATTTGACGCTTACAGGAATTGATACTTGTTCTTTTACGGCTTTAACTATTTCATAAGCAAGGCTATAATCTCTCATTAAAGCACAGCCATCGTTCCCAACGGTTACTTTTTTTACAGGACAACCCATATTTATGTCTATCATATCTGCAAATTGTTCGAGGTATTTTGCACAGTTAGCTATCATTTCAGGCTTGTGTCCGCTTAATTGGTATGATATTGGACTGTGGTTGTCATCTCTCTTTGTTATTACAACATCTTTTACTTGAGTAAGTGCTTCTGAACTAATCATTTCTGTTGTAAGCAAACAATCGCTTGAATATTTTCTGACCATACTTCTAAGTACATAGTCGGTTATTCCAGCCATTGGTGCTAATGAAACTTTTGATGAAATTAGTTTACTTACTTGTGGATTCATTTTTTAAGTCTTCTTCTATTTCCTGTATTCTTGCTTTTACGTATTGTGAATACTCATCGTCTTTATCGTATACGCTTATGAACTTTTTATAATATTCAAGCGCAGAATGAGTATTCTTTAAATTGTCGTAATCAATCGCTATCAGATAGTTTACAACTGGTTGGTTTGGATTGTATTTTAACGATGTTTTGTAATCGCTAATAGCTAATAAATAATTGGTTTTTGCATCATAAATAGATGCTCTATAATAATATGCATCAGCATTATTTGGGTTTGTTGAAATTGCTTTGTTTAACAAAGTCAAGGCATCATCGTATTGTTGGTGATCAACTAAATCAGCTGCATCTTGAACAGCTTGTTGGCTTATAACCTCTTTCATATCTAACAAACCTTCTTTTGCTAGAGTGTTGTTAGGGTTAAGAGCTAATGCCTTTTCAAAATAAGTTTTTGCATCTGCGTATTTTTGCATATTAACGTAGATTGCACCTATGCTATAAACAAGTTCTGAATTGTTTGGAGAAAGTTTTAGTGCTTGTTTGTAGTACTCTATAGCTTTCTCTGGTTGTTTAAGTTCGTTGTATGCACCTGCAAGTCCTAATAAAACGTCTGTTGTTTTGTTTGAAACAGATGAGTATAGGCTAATTGCAGTGTTATAATCTTTGTTGTTGTATGCTGAGTATGCTTTTTGCAATACTTCTGAATCATTGCTTGCATTGATATCGTTAAGTAGTTTTGAATAAGATGTTTTTGTAGGGAATTTTGTTTGTCCTATGTTTATAATATCTTTTGCCTTTTGATAATCTTTCTTTTGAGCGTAACAAACAGCTAAGTTTTCATAAACTCCATCTCTCATTGGGTCAACATCTTTTACTAAGCAATAATATTTGATAGCTGTATCATAGTTTTTTTGTTCGTGTTCTAAAAGTGCAAAGTTGTAAAGCTCATCAATATAATGTTTATCAGGGTTTACCATACTTTTAACGTACAAATAAATTTCATCAGCAGTCATAGATTCTCTTGCAAGTTCAGAGATTTTTTCTTTGTATTCAGTTTTATCTGCTTGCATTGATTGAAGTTTTTTATATTGCTCTAATGCTAATTTTTTGCAGTCAGGTTTTGCTTCATAACATTGTGCAAGATACAAGTTTGCATTGTAGTTTGTAGGTTGCATTATAAGTATTTTTTTGTAAACTTCTATCGCTGCATCATATTTGCCTTGCACTTGTAGAAGTGTACCCATATTTAATTGGGTATTAAGTGCTGTTTCTTCACTTCTATTTGGTTTATCAATAGATTGTTTGTATAATTCGTAGGCTTCTGAGTATTTGCCTTGTCTTTGCTTGATTGCACCTAAGTCTGCTAATAAATCAGGGTCGTTAGGAGAAGTCATAAGTTTTTTGTTATAGATACGTTCTAAGTCACAAAGCATTTCAGGGTTATTTTCACAATGTGAAAGTACATAATTATATTGTTCTGATGCACCTTTTGAATTGTCTAGTTTATCAAGTACGTTTGCATAACGTAGTCTTGCCATAATATCGTTTGGGTTATCGTCAATGATTAGCTTGTAATAATCTTCTGCCTTTTCGTAGTTTTTGTTTATAGACATCATTGAGGCAATACGAATAAGAGATTTTGTTCTATAGGTTGGGTTATTAACAACTTGCTCATATTCATAAATCGCAGCTGAGTAGTTGCCTAGATTATCAAGTGCTTGTGCAGTTTTAAAATGTCCGGCTGGTGTTGTGTCAGCACCATATTGTTTTTCACAATATTTAAGACTTTGAGAAGCAGAAGATATTGAATTTAAAGAATTCATCGCTACATCGTTTTCAACGTAGTATTTTAGATAATATAATGCACTTCTAAAATCGTTAGCTGCATCTTTGTAGTTGTTTTCATAGTTTGCAAGATATGTGCCACGAGCTAAAAAAGAGTTTATTAAACCTATTCTTGAAGAATTATCACAAGAGCGTTGACTTAAGGCTTGTTTAAACTCATCTATTGCACTAGAATATTGTGCGTTGAAATAAAACTGTTGACCTTTACTGTAATGTTCATAATAGTTTGCATAACAAGGTGATGATAGATTTACACCTTGTAAAAGTCCTAAAAATATAATTGCTGCAAAAATTTTCTTATTCATATAATCTATTTTATAACAAGAAAAATTCTTTGGCATTATTCTGAGTAATAGTAAGATATATAATTTTCAAAATGTTACAATTGCGTATTTATAATTACGCATTATGCATTACGCATTGGGCATTAACTCTTACGCAACCTTGCTATCTTGAGGGGCTTGTTCGGGTTTTTGTCCGGTGTATTTGTTTTTGATACCTTGAGCTAATGCAACCCCTAACGCTACACCACCAGCTATTAAGCCAGCTGTTGCTGCATAAGTACCCCACGCTTTTGTATAGTTCATCGCTAGTTTTGAAACTTTGTCAGGAGATAAATGCTTAGCTGCGTGTTTTACACCTCTGATACTAGCCAATCCTTCTTCCGCTAACAATGGTACATAAGATGCCAATGTTAATTTACCTGCATTATTACTAACGAAATCGGCTGTTTTTTCTAATTTAGATTTTTCTTCTTCTGGTTTCGTTTTATCAACTTTATGTAATAAGCCAATTGCTAGCACAATTGGTGCAACAAGTGAAACACCAAATGGAGTAATATTTCTTGCCTTTTGAAGTGCTTTTGTTGCAAAGTTTCCATTTGCATTCATTGCGTGACCAAGCTCGTGGTATGCACTTGAATACAAATTATGTCTTCCAACAATTACATCTTTTGTGTCAGGGAAGTATGCCGCATTTGCACCTTCCTTAAACATATTAAATACATTTTGTTTAAATCTAGTGAAAAGCTTACCAGATTGTTTAACATTGTTGTTAATTATGTTTTTAAGTTCATTTACGCTTGATGCTGAATTTTTGTCAATAGCGTGGAACTTTACACCTTTTTTACCAAGACCTGTTTCTTTCATAATTTGTGCGACATTTTGGGCGGTGTTTTCAAATGTGTCAATTTCAGGCATGAGTTTTGACATAAACTTAGCAGAATTTTGCATATCAGCAACTGAAGAAATCTTGAAATTATCAGCTAATGTGACATATGGTACTGCAAGCCCGACTGTTCCACCTACAACTGCTGCGCCTGTTTTGACGGCTTTGTCTTTAAAACTTGTTCTTTGATTTGAATTATCTACATTCGTTGAAACAGATTGAATCATACACACCTCACAAATCATTGTATTTAATAAAAGGTACTAAAAACTTAATATTTGCTAATTAGATAAAAAATATTTACAACTTCGTAACATTATCAATCTTTACTTTATTAAATTATTTATGCTAAAATAAGAAAAAACGGAGAAAAAAGATGATAACAGTTAAAGATGTTGAACACGTTGCAAAGCTAGCAAGATTAGAGCTTACAGAAGAAGAAAAAGAAAAATTCACAAGTCAATTGGGTGATGTTTTAAAATATGTTGAACAGATGAACGAAGTTGATACAAGCAATGTTGAACCAATGGCACACGCAATAGACTTTGTAAACGTTATGAGAGAAGACGAAGTTAAATATGAACAGACGAAAGAAGAACTTATGAAAAACGCACCTGATGCAGAAGACGGGTTCTTTAAAGTTCCAAAAATAAATTAAGCAATTCGGGGCGATAGATTAAACGCCCCTTTTTTATTATGTATTAGCTTATTAGCAAAGAAGTTGAAGGGTTTTTATTTTATGACAAAATATATTTTTATCACAGGTGGTGTTGTTAGTTCTCTAGGGAAAGGGATTGTAGGTGCATCTTTAGGTAAACTTTTGCGTTCAAAAGGTTTTTCTGTTTCAATCCAAAAATTTGACCCATATATAAACGTTGACCCAGGGACTATGAGTCCGTTCCAACACGGTGAAGTTTTCGTTACTGATGACGGAGCAGAAACCGACCTTGACCTTGGTCACTATGAACGTTTTATTGATGCTAATTTTAGCCAACTTAGTAATGTGACATCAGGCAGTGTTTATCAAACTGTTATTAAAAAAGAACGTCGTGGTGATTATCTTGGAGCTACAGTTCAAACTATTCCACATATTACTAACGAAATTAAATCAAGAATTATAAAAGCTCAAAAACAGTTCAAAACAGATTTTCAAATAATTGAAATTGGTGGAACTATCGGTGATATAGAGGGTTTACCTTTTATTGAGGCAATAAGACAGTTTAAGACAGAAGTAGGAATTGGTAATGCAATAAATATTCATTGTACGTTGTTACCATATCTTCCAACATCAGGTGAGCTAAAAACGAAACCATCTCAACATAGTGTGAATGTTTTAAGAAGTTATGGCTTGCAACCAGAAGTTCTTATTTGTAGAACTTCTAAGCCTATACCAAAGGTAGAAAAAGAAAAATTGGCTCTTTTCTGTTCTGTTCCAAAAGATGCAGTTATTGAATGCCGTGATATGAAAAGCATTTATGAAGTACCTATACATTTAAACGAACAAAATTTAGCAGAGGTTGTCCTCAAGCTTTTACACACAGAGGATAAACCTTTGAACTTAGAGTCTTGGATAAAACTTGTAGACAAAATAAAACACCCTAAAAAAACTGTAAAAATAGCAATAGCAGGGAAGTATACAAAATTGTCAGATGCGTACATATCTGTAGTTGAATCGTTGAAACACGCAGGGTATGCGAATGATGCGAAAGTTGAAATCAAATGGATTAATTCAGAAGAATGTACTGATATGAAGGCTTGTAAAGAGATGTTTAAAGATGTGCAAGGCTTGGTTGTCCCTGGGGGATTTGGTGTTCGAGGTATTGAGGGCAAACTTAATGCAATAAGATATGCTCGTGAAAACAATCTTCCATTTTTAGGAATTTGTTTAGGTATGCAGTGTGCTGTTATTGAGTATGCTAGAAATGTCGTTGGTTTAAAGGGCGCAAATTCAAAAGAGTTTGATGAAGGCGCTACTAATCCTGTCATAGATTTGATGCTTGAACAAAAGAATGTAAAAGGTTATGGTGGTACAATGAGGTTAGGTGCTTATGATTGTATAATCAAAGAGGGTACTGTTGCTCATAAGGCTTATGGTGCGACGAAGATTTCTGAACGCCATAGACATAGATACGAAGTTAATAATGAATACATAGATACGATACAAAAATCAGGGTTGGTGTTCTCAGGTATGTCACCAGACGGTATGTTAGCAGAAATGGTTGAAATTCCTGAAAACGATTGGTTTGTAGCTGCTCAATTCCACCCTGAATTTAAGTCAAGACCTGAGCGACCACACCCGTTGTTTCTTGGTTTGGTTAGTGCAGGTGTTAAGAAATTAAAATAGTGAGGTTATTATGGGAAATTTAAAAATTTATTATGATAAAGATATTAATACTAATTTAATTCATACAAAAAAGATTGCAGTCATTGGATTTGGTTCTCAAGGTTATGGTCAATCAATGAACTTGAAAGATTCAGGCTGTGATGTTGTTCTTGGTCTAAGACTTGGTGGCAAGTCAGATATTAAGGCTAAGGATTATGGGTTTAGAACGATGAGTATTTCTGATGCAGTTAAGTATGCTGATATAGTTCAAATTCTTATCCCTGATGAAATTCAGGCAAAAGTTTATGAAGAACAAATTAAACCATATTTGAGAGAAGGTCAATATTTGATGTTTTCACACGGGTTTAATATTCATTTTAAAAAGATTGTTGCACCAGAAAATGTTAATGTAATTATGGTTGCACCAAAAGGTCCTGGACATACAGTAAGAAGTCAGTATCAAGAGGGAAAAGGTGTGCCTTGTTTGATTGCTGTTGAACAAGATTATTCAAAGGATTCAAAAGACGTTGCTTTGTCTTACGCATCAGCTATTGGTGCTGGTAGAGCAGGTATAATTGAAACAAACTTTAGAGAAGAAACAGAAACAGATTTGTTTGGTGAACAAGCAGTTATTTGTGGTGGTGTTTCAGCATTGATTAAAGCAGGTTTTGATACTTTGGTAGGAGCAGGTTATTCACCTTATATGGCTTATTTAGAGGTTTGTCATGAGATGAAGTTGATTGTTGATTTGATAAATCAAGGTGGTTTGAACGATATGAGATATTCAATTTCTAATACAGCTGAATATGGTGATATGACAAGAGGTCCAAGAATTATAGATGATAGTGCAAAAGATGAGATGAAAAGAATTTTGAAAGATATTCAATCAGGCGATTTTGCAGAAGAATTCTTGAACGAAATCAATGGCGATAGAGAAGTGTTTGATGGTTTGAGAAAAGATAATCAATCACATTTGATGGAAAAAGTTGGCACAGAAATTCGTTCAGCTTTCTCTTGGGACGAAGATAACAAAATTATTGATAGAAACAAAAATTAGGAGTGATAAATGTATAGTACAACCGTTCATTATGAAGTAATATCTTATACAATAGGCGATACAAAAGCTGGAACTAAGATGGGTAAATTGCAGTTGAAAAACACAGAAGATGATACAGTATTAAATTGTGTTTTGTGGGAAGAAACTATTAATCGATTAGATGTTAAATTGTTCAGGGTTGGAAACATTTTGAGAATTGTTTCTGCAACTTTTAATGAAAGGTTCAATAATTGTTTGATTTCATCAGTAGAGTTGATTAAAGAAGCAAAGATGGGTTTAGATGAAGCTGAACAAGATGAGGTTTTTGATAAGATTATCTCTCATCTTGAAACAATAAAAGACGATAAGCTAAGAAGTTTTGTAATAGGATATTACAAAGAACATGCTGATGAGATTAAGGTTTCACCTGCCGCAAAGGCGATGCACCATAATTATATGGGTGGATTATTAGTTCATACTTTAGAGTGTATCGAGTTAGCAGAATGTGTTATGGATACTGTTTATCAAAAGATTAATAGAGATAATGCCATTACTGCTTGTGCTTTGCATGATATTGGGAAGATTTTTGAATATACGATTGATACAGAAAACGGAATAATTGATTATAACCACGATTTCCAAAAAGAATGGTTAAGCCACTCACAGTATGCGTTTTCATTATGTATGACAAAAGGTTTTAAGGAAGTTGCAAAGATGATTGCGGCACACCATGGTAGAGCAGATTGGGGTGCTATAATTGACTTAGATACAAAAGACTTAGAACCGTATGTATATTTTGTGCATCATATTGACGACTTGTCAGCAAAATTTGGCAAGATTAGTGCAAGATTGTTGTAATATAAGTTGATCCAAAAACCAACGGTTCTGTATGTTCAGGGGGATGCTGAATCGGTCTTGAATTTGCTCCACGCTCACAGAGTTTCACCTTTTGTGACGCTGTCACAGACGGTTCAATCTGTTCGCTATCCGGACTAACTTCGTGTCGTCCGTCCGCAAATTCGTAGTTCAGCATGACGTAGACTTGTAGGTTGGGGTTTCCACCCCAACAAAATATTAATTCAGCTTTACAATCCTTTACAAAAAAGGCAATTCTTCAAAACAAAAAAACTTTATAAAAGTATATAGGATATTATTTTATAAGGAATTTATGATGAAGGAATCTGAATTAAACGCAATGATGGCAGTAGTAGCTGATCCAATTAAAAATGTATATAAACTAGACTCTCAAAAAGATATAGATGAAATACAACGTATTTGCAGAATATTCGAGATTTCTAAAAATCAAAAGAATAAACATAAAATGTTATCTATAAAGAATTTAGCAACATTGAAATTGGTTTTGAGTAATAATTAATAGGTTTATTTATATATATAAAGACCCTGAATAAAGATTTGGGGTCTTTTGTTTTTTATAAAATACGTTATAATATAAATGTAAGTACAGATAAGAGGATTTGTTTATGGCATTTGGTATAAATGGTAGCGACCCGTTTGTTTCATATTCATCAGATAAGAATGCTGGTGGAGGAATGGGAGTTTATGTTCATAGAGATAAAAACGGCTCTAAGAAGAAGGACGAGTCTAAAAAAGACGATGAGTTGTTAGATTTATCTGATGAACAAGATGAATCTAATCTTGAAATCGATATGGACGACATGGACGACTTTTTGAATTAATTTATTAATTGTCATTCAGAGCGTGCTGCAAGTTTTTCTTTAAAGCAAGCGTGGAATCTCTATAAAGATGTTATGGAGACCTTGAAACGACTTCTATTACTGTCTATGATAATTTTAACCCGTCATTGTGAGGCTCAAACATAGTGAGAGCCGTGACAATCCATAAATCAACAGTTCTGTAAATTGTAGGTTGGGGTTTCTACTCCGACAAAATGGGGTTTATCAAAAATTATTTACCCCTATTTATTATAATAGAAACCGTCTTCTTTCATTCTGTTGATACATTCAACGATTTGTTCTTCTGAACATACAATAGAAACTCTGAAATATCCTTCACCGTGATTTCCGTAAGCGTGTCCTGGAACAGCTACGATACCTGAAGTTTTCAATAATTCGTCTGTGAATTCTTTTGAGCAAGAGTATCTAGGTGGGATAGGCATCCAAAGATAGAATGTTGCGCTAGGCACTAAAAATTCTGGCCAGCCTAGCTCTTTCATACCTTGAACAAAGATGTTTTGTTTACGTTTTAGTTCTTTGTTTGCTTCAAGGTAGTATTCTTCACCTTCTTTTGAGTTTAAGATTTCTGCACAAGCGTATTGAAGTGCTTTATAGAAACCATTATCAATGGTTGATTTTAAGACTAAGAGCTGGCTAATTGCTTCTGCGTTACCACAAACCCAACCCATTCTAGCACCTGTCATAGCATAAGGTTTTGAAAAACTAAAGAATTCTACTGCGATATCTTTAGCACCCTCAAATTCAAGAATACTGAACGGTTTTTCGTCTTCGTTGAAGTATAAATCTGAGTATGCTGCATCAGAGATAAGTAAGATTTTGTGTTCTTTACAGAAGTTAAGAACGTGTGAATAATATTCTCTTGTAGCAGTAACACCTAATGGATTGTTAGGGTAGTTTATTATTAAGGCTTTAACTTTTTCAGGTTTTCCACCTTGTTCTAGGTAATCTTTCCATACTTTGTTTAAGTCTGGCATGTAGTTGTTTTCTTCTGTAAGAGGGATAGGAAAACATTTACCACCAGATATTTGCACCATTTGATTGTAAGATGCGTATCCTGGATCTGGAACGAAGATTACTTCTTGTTCTTCTTCATCGTGAGTCGGTTCAAGAAGAATTCTTATGATGTGAGCAAGTCCTTCTTTAGAACCAAGTAGAGATGAGATTTCTGTATTTGGGTCAAGGTCTACACCGAATCTAATTTTCATTCTTTTAGCGACAGCTTCAAGGAAGAATTTTTCACCACGAGGGGTAGAATATAGGTGCATACCTGGCATGTCAAGAGCTTCTTTAAGTTTGTCTAACATATATTTAGGAGGGTTTGCCGTTGGAGCACCCATAGACAAGAAGATAGGACTTCTGTTCTTTGCTTCAAGTTCAGGTCTAAGTTTGTTGGCCGCAGCCTTGATTTGAAACATAATATATGTTGTCATAGATTTCACATAATCATTAAATAACTCTTTCATAAATTCCTCATCAGTATTTTCTATACTTATAGAATTATACAACTTAATAATATTTTGGCAATATTGGAGAACATTGCTAGGTGATTAGCTTACTAAAAAATTATAGGTAAAAGTTGAAAATAGAATGTTTAAAATGAATTTTCAGTTCTAATACTTACACACTCTCTAGCACGGTTTTGATTTCTTCTTTTGTTTTGCCTTTGTAGTTTATGTGTGAAGATGTAATTGGTTGTTTGTAGTCTTGTTTCAATATAGAACGAGATTCTACAATAACTGATGGTGGCAAAATTGACCATTTATACAATGATGTAGACATTCTTCTATAGAATTTATCAAGCCATTCTGTTTTTTGTTCTCGGCTAACCTCGTGGCTCTTTTCATACAAGAATTCAGAATCTATCATATCGTTATAATGTTCGTGTTTGTTCTCAATTCTCCAAATAACCTCGTCTAAAAATTCATAAGGCATCAATGCGTCTTCTGCAATCAATGGTTTTCCTGTGCGTTCGTCAATCGCAAGTTCAGCTCCAGGACGTTTTAAAATAATAGCCTCTGGAATAGCATTTTTTTCTTCCCTATTCTTGTTCATCCATCTTGCAAACGCAAAAAGTTTTGTCTTAGGTACATCAGCAATCGGTGCAAATCCACCAGACATATCGCCGTTGATAGTGGCATACCCCATATATAATTCTGATTTGTCAGAAGTCGCAATCGGAATACAACTAGCAAACTCGTTTGCTATCCCCCACAAATACATCGCTCTAGAACGTGCCTGTATATTATCTTGTGTGAAAGATTTTTTATACCTACAATCCCAGCCTTTTTCAACTTCTTCAAACAATGTTGAAAACATCTCGTTTGTTGTATCAACCATATTCTTAATTGATAGTTCTGTAAAATGTATCCCTAAATTGTTTGCCAATTCTTTTGCGTCACTTTTGCTTTCTTTACTTGTAATCTTTGATGGCATACTAACCCCAAAGACATTGTCTTTACCAATCGCATCAGCCAACAATACTGCACAAACTGTTGAATCTAGTCCACCTGATAATCCTAAAACTGCACGTTTTAAACCGTTTTTGTTAAAGTAATCTCGTAACCCTTGAAGTATTGTTTTATAGGTTCTTTCAAGGTCGTTTTCATAATCTAGTGTGAAAACTTTTTCTTCTGATAATGATTGTTCTAAACCTTTTGTTAATGGGTAAATTTTACCGATATTTTTAAGTGGGTTTACAATCAAGAACTGTTCTTCAAACGATTTTGCTCGTGCTATCAAGTTCCCGTTTTTGTCAAAAACTCTGCTTGAGCCGTCAAAAGAGCAGTTGTCTATAGCGCCAACTTGGTTTACATATACAATCGGTGTTTCATAATCTTTTGCCACAAAAGATAGCATATTGTGTTTAAGTTGTTCTTTCTTCGCTCTGCTTGGTGATGCTGAACAGTTGATGAAAACTTGTGGGTTTTCTTCTGCTAGTTCATCAATCGGGTCGATTTCATACATTATTGATGAGAAGAAGTTCTTGTTGTTCCAACAATCTTCGCAGATAGAAAGTCCGTATTTGATACCGTTTATCTCGTTTGTTTTGTCGCAATCCTTGATGTTATCCATATCAAAGTGGCAAAGTGTTTCAGCAGGCTGAACCCCAACAACTGGTGATGGTTCAATGTATCTATAATCATTGAATTCTGAATATGTTGGAAGTAGTGATTTTCTAACAATGCCTTGAATTTTGCCATCAGAAATTATTGCAAGTGAATTATAATAATTTTTACCTTTTGAAGTTGTGTTTTTTCGAGGTTCTACAAATCCTATAATAGCAGTTATATTTTGGGTAAGTTTAGCGATTTCTTTTAACCATTTGATGTTTTCTTCAACGATTACAGGGTGTCTGTCGATTGTGTCTTCAATAGGATATCCCATTAGTGCAAGCTCTGGGAATACGACTGCATCAAGTTCAACCTCTTGTGCGTAGTTGATGTATTTCATTATCTTTTTAGCGTTGTATTCTATGTCGCCTGCGATTGGGTTTATTTGTGCAAGTCCAAGACTGCCTTGTTTAAAGTCTTTTACAATGGTTTTTATTTCTTGTGTTAGTTCTTCATAGTTTTCTGTTGTTGATTTGTTTTGAAGAATTAAATCTATTTTTTCGCTTAAATCGTATAATCTGTTCATATCTTACCTCAAGTATTATGATATCAAAAAGAAAGTGGTTTGTGAATGAGATGTGGAAATTTTGTATGTACGCAGGGATTCTTCGCTTGCCATAAAAGATATTTGTTGCACGCTGTCTTAGATTATTCGGGATTTCGCAAAAGCGTGGTTTTGCTCAACCTTACGGGTTAGGTCACTTTGTGACCAGCACCCTACCGAAAATCCGCCTGAATGACTGTTCCAGTCTGTCATCCAGAGGCAAAGGAATAATTTTATAAAGATTTGCCGAAGGATCCCCTGAACATGCAGAACCGTTGGTTTATTAATGGACACACGTATTACATTACAAATCGTTTAATCGTTCGCAATAACATAGTTGAACGTCTTAAATCTTAACAATATGATTGACAATAGACCATGTGTGTTGTTGAATATAATTACACTCTAGCCGAAATTTTCGTGCTGATTTGACGGCTTGGAGTAGAAAAGGAAAAAGGTAGTCGTTACCAGAATAAGTAAGGGTTCTTGGATTAATAACAGATTACCAAAGTAATAGAAAATAAAGGAGAAATTATGCCTACAATTAACCAGTTAGTACGTCAAGAACGTAAAAAACTAACAGACAAAACTAAATCTCCAGCTTTGATGAATTGTCCTCAAAGACGTGGAGTTTGTACAAGGGTTTACACAACAACCCCTAAAAAACCAAACTCAGCACTTAGAAAAGTTGCCAGAGTAAGATTAACAAACGGATTTGAAGTTACTTCTTATATCCCAGGTATCGGTCACAACCTACAAGAACACAGTGTTGTTCTTATCAGAGGTGGTCGTGTAAAAGATTTACCAGGGGTTAGATATCACATCGTTCGTGGTACACTTGATACAGCAGGTGTTGCGAATAGAGCACAAAGCCGTTCTAAATACGGTGCTAAAAAGGGAGGTAAGAAATAATGTCAAGACGTTCTAAACCTGAAAGAAGAATACCTGCTCCAGATCCTATTTATAACAATGTTGATATTTCTAAGTTTATAAATAGAATTATGCGTAGAGGTAAAAAATCTTTAGCAGAAAAAATATTCTACGGAACAATGGAAAAAATTAAAGAAAGAGTTAATGATAATCCAATCGAAGTGTTCCAAAAAGCTTTGCAAAACGCAACTCCATTATTGGAAGTTAAAGCTAGACGTATCGGTGGTTCAACTTACCAAGTACCTTTGGAAGTTAAAGCTGATAGAGGTTTCGCATTGGCTTCTTCTTGGTTGATTGCTGCTGCTAAAAACAGAGGTGGAAAATCATTCATCGAAAAATTAACGAATGAATTGATGGACGCTTCAAATGGCGTTGGTGCAGCTTGCAAAAAACGTGAAGACACTCACAAAATGGCTGAAGCTAACAAAGCTTTCGCTCATTATAGATAAACTTTATTATGTAAGGGCGGCATTTATTCAAATGCCGCCCTTATATTTTATATAATCCACACTATCCGAATTTGAGAGATTTTTATTTAATGTTTACAGTTGATTTAGGGAAATCAAGACTTGGTTTTAGATTGAGGTTTAATAGTACAAGAAAGTCGTCTAACGATTCTATTGTTGATTTTTTAGAAGAATCAAGAATGATGTCTAATATGAAAACACGTTTGATTAAACGCATTGAGAACAAATCACGTGAGATGTAGTTTTGTTACGGTACATGATAATTTTAATCCGTCATTGCGGCGGATTTTGTGTAGGCTGACCGAGTGAAACGAGGGAACGCCGAAGTAACGCCGAAAAAATGAACGATAGTTTTACGAAGTAAAACAAAGTGAATGACTTGAAGGCGTGAAACAATAATCCAAGACAATGATAGTGTGGCAATCCATAAATCAATAGTTCTGCGTACATAAAAAGACTTTTTCTGGATTACCACGTCGCTCACGTTGTTCGCTCCTCGTAATGACGTATAAAAAATCCCTGCGTACATTACCTGTAGTGAAAATTTACATCCAAATGCCACCAGGGTTACCAGGGTCTACCATTGGTGGTACAATCATCTGTGGCATATAACAATCTGTTGCAGGATTAATAGGTGGGTTCAAATTTTGTATCATAATAGCAGCGAGTGCTAATCTTTCAGCTAATGATAATTTATTATCTTGCTTTTCAGCTTTTGGTGGAGTTTTGCAATCTGCATTTTGATTACAAGGTTTGTCACATTTTTTAGTTGAACTAAAACGAATTGAGGAAACTGGATTAAAATTTATTGACACATTTAACCTGCTTTCTATTAAAAACTACTTTCACATTTAATATAATGGGTCTTTTTTGAAAAATTTGCCGATGTTGATAACTATTTGTAACATTGATTTACAAATATATGTGACATATAATTTTGTTATGGAAAAAAAGTTTAAGATAAACTCCAAATATTCACCAGCTGGTGATCAACCTAAAGCAATAAAACAGCTTGTTGAGGGTGTAAAAAATGGTTATGATACTCAAACCTTGCTTGGTATAACAGGTTCGGGTAAAACTTTTACTATTGCTAATGTTATAGAACAAATCCAAAAACCAACGCTTATTATTGCTCATAACAAAACCCTTGCGGCACAGTTATATAACGAGTTTAAAGAACTTTTTCCTGAAAATGCAGTTGAGTATTTTATAAGTTATTATGATTATTATCAGCCTGAAGCATATATACCAAGAACAGACACCTATATTGAAAAATCTGCAAGCATAAATGAAGAAATTGATAGGCTTAGACACAATACAACAAGAAGTCTATATGAAAGAAATGACGTTATAATTATTGCGTCTGTTAGCTGTATCTATGGTTTGGGGTTGCCTGAAAACTATTTTAAGGGTTCACTTGAGCTTAAATTAGGTGATGAAATAGACAGAGATGCACTTTTAAAACACCTTGTATCAGTTCAATATAAACGTAATGATGTTGCACTTGAGCATTCGACTTTTAGAGTTCGTGGTGATGTTATTGAGATTATGCCTGCTTATGAAAAAATTATTACTCGTATTTGTATGTTTGGTGATGAGATAGAGAAGTTTGTAAAAATCAATCCTGTAAGTGGCGAAATCGTTGAAATTCCTGAAAAGATAGTTATTTATCCTGCTGTTCATTATTTATCTTATGATGAAAACGAAGAAGAAACTTTGGCTATGATTAGAATGGAGCTTCAAAATAGGTTGGCTGAATTGTATGATGAAAACAAAATTCTTGAGGCTCAAAGGTTAGAGCAACGGGTTAAATATGATATTGAGATGATTAAGGAAATGGGCTATTGTTCAGGGATAGAAAACTATTCAAGGATAATTGAACGCAGACCAGCTGGTTCTGCTCCTGCGACTTTGTTGGATTATTTTCGTGGTGATTTTTTAACCGTTGTTGATGAATCTCACGTAACACTTCCACAGCTAAAAGGCATGTATCATGGTGATCAGGCTAGAAAAAAGGTACTTGTAGATTATGGGTTCAGATTGCCTTGTGCAAAGGATAATAGACCGTTGAAAGAAGAAGAATTTTTCTCAAAAGTTGGACAAAAAATCTATATTTCAGCTACTCCATCAGAGTTTGAAACCTCACATTCTTCGCAGATGGTTGAACAAATTATCAGACCAACAGGTCTTGTTGACCCTAAGATTAGTATACGACCGATTGATACACAGATACCTGACCTTGAAAAAGAGATTGCAAAACGTGTAGAAAAAAACGAACGTGTGTTAATAACGACTCTTACGAAACGTATGGCAGAGGATTTGTGCGATTACTTCTTACAAGAGGGCATAAAGGTAAGATATTTGCATAGTGAGATTAAATCTATTGAGCGTGTAGAAATCCTGCGTGACTTGAGGTTGGGAGAGTTTGACGTGTTGATTGGTGTAAACCTTTTGAGAGAGGGGTTGGATATTCCAGAAGTTTCGCTTGTTGCGATTATGGACGCTGATAAGGAAGGGTTCTTGCGTTCAGAAACAAGTTTGATTCAAACGATAGGTCGTGCAGCAAGAAACGCTTGTGGTGAAGTTATTATGTACGCAGATAAGATGACGGATTCTATGAAGAATGCAATAGATGAAACAAATCGACGTCGTGAAATTCAGATGGCACATAATAAGAAATATGGTATTGTACCTAAGACGATTAAGAAACCTATTGAAAACAATCTTCTTTCTTTGGTTGAAAGTTATAGAAATCTTGAAGATATTGTTGCTGAAGAAATGGTTGATATGGGTATCGATAAGAAAAGTTTGCCTAAGCTTATTGATAAACTTGAAAAAGATATGCACAAGTCTGCGAAGTTGCTTGATTTTGAACGTGCCGCAGAAATCCGTGACCAATTAAAGAAACTTCGTGAGATGGCTAAAGAGAAGTAAGGTTGGAAGTTACTAGGTGATAATGAAATTGTCATTCAGAGGGAGTGAAACGACCGAAGAATCCCCCTGAACATGCATAACAGTTGATTTATGGATTGCCACAAATTTGCGTTGCAATCTTGGATTATTCGGGCTTGCTAAACACTATATTCACTTTTAAATTCTTACGAATTTAGTCGTTCATTCCGTGTTTTACGCTCTTACGGGTTTCACTTCGTTCACCCTACCGAAAATCCGCTTTTCGCAATGACGTAACTATACTAGGTTGGGGTTTCCACCCTAACAAAGTGTCTATTAAGAAGATGTCATTTTCTTTTTTAATTTGTTATATGTATCAATATCTCTATATTTAAGTACTTTTGCTGGATTACCACCTACAACTGCACAAGATGGAACGTCTTTGGTTACAACTGCACACATTCCAATAACTGCTCCTTCTCCGATTGTCACTCCTGGTATAATACTAGCCTTTGCTCCAATCCAAACGTTGTCTTCAATCGTTACTAATTTGTCTATTTGTTTGTTGTCATAAGGCAGTTTTTTAGGTGAATAATAATTGTGATTAGATGACCAAATGAAAACTTGTGGACCAAATTGAACATTGTTCCCTATCTTAATTCCACCTCTTGCGTTTAAATATGACCTTTCCCCTATTCTTACAGAGTTTCCGACAGAAATTTTTCTAGCAGAATGAATTGTAACACCTGAACAGCAACAAAAGTTTTCTCCACATTTTCCTAATCGATATTTCCAGTATATTTGTCTGATTTTTCTTATCAGTTTAATTATATTTGCAATCATAAAACAAAAGGTATAATTCTTGTACAAGATAATTATAGCATAACTACGTACTATCAGTACGTATAATTTAATATAAATTTACGTTTCAATAGTACGTATATGGATAAAGAGTTTTACATAAATCTTGGTAAGAATATAAAGAAACGTAGAAAAGAACTTGGATTATCACAACAAGGGTTGGCAGATAAATTAGAGTTATCGCTTAATTTTGTGGGCAAAATTGAGGTTGCTTTTTCAAAACCATCACTTGATACGGTGATTAAAATAGCAGATGTTTTGGAAACTTCTGTTTCTGATTTGTGTAAATTTGAGTGATGAGATTAAGGTATAATGCCGTAAACAAAAAAGATAGTCGTAGGTTGGGGTTTCTACCCCAACAAAATGCTTGCAATGACGTAAACAAAAAAGATAGAACCGAAGTCCTATCTTTTTTCTATTTATAAAAGGTTTACCCTTATTATGTATCAATGTTTGTAGCATATTGTGCGTGGGTTTGGATAAAGTCACGTCTTGGCTCAACCTTGTCACCCATCAATACGTCAAATAATTGGTCACACAACATTGCGTCTTCAATATTTACCTTTAACAATGTTCTTGTTTTAGGGTCCATTGTTGTTTCCCAAAGTTGTTGTGGCATCATTTCACCTAAACCTTTGAATCGTTGGATTGTTAATCCTTTTTGTCCTCTATCATCAATCGTTTTTTGTAATTGTTCAAATGATGTGATTTCGTGTCTTGTTTCATCGGTTTGTAAATACAACATTTGTTCTTCTTCTATCAAGAAATCTCTTATGATAGGATAAGAATTTTTTAAACGCTTAAATTCGTTACTCTTAATGATGTTAGGAGTAATCAATTCTGATTCCTCATCGTTCAAGTGTAAAACGATGTTATAACGTGCGTTTTCAGCGTTGTATTTCAATTCTACAGAATAATCTTTTGCTTCTGCAACATTATAGTTTTCTGCGTGGTCTTTCAAATAATGTTGTAAGTAAGCAATGATTTCGTTCATTCTTGCTTGGTCTTCAAAGTCTTCAACTGTGATTTCTGATCTTATCAAACCTCTAAGTACAACTGATGGAATGATGTTCAAGATAGGGTTGTTATATGAACGATAGAAAGTTGTCATATTGCCAATCATAGCGATTAATTCATCACCACTTAATGATTTAGAACCACTTCTATTGCTTAATGATAAGTTCTTAACACCACGTTCTTTTAACATCTTATCCATTGCTTTTTCATCATACAAGTATTCAGATGTTTTACCACTTGTAACCTTGAACAAAGGTGGCTGAGCGATATATACATAACCCTCTTCAATCATAGGTCTTGCGTATCTGAAGAAGAATGTCAACATCAATGTTCTAATGTGTGCACCATCAACGTCGGCATCGGTCATGATGATAATTTTGTGATATCTAAGTTTTGAGATATCAACTTCTTCAGGGTTTCTGCTAATCTTGATACCAAACGCTTGAACCATTGCTTGAATAGAATCACTGTTGTAAATCTTATCAAGTCTAGCTTTTTCAACATTCAAGATTTTACCTCTAAGTGGTAAGATAGCTTGGAACATTCTGTTTCTACCTTGTTTTGCAGAACCGCCAGCTGAGTCACCTTCGACTATGTAGATTTCACATTGTGCTGGATCTCTGTTTGAACAGTCTGCCAATTTACCTGGAAGAGTTGATGTTTCTAATACGTTTTTACGTCTTGTTAATTCTCTTGCTTTTCTTGCTGCTTCTCTTGCTCTTTGAGCTTGAAGCGTTTTTTCAATGATTTGTTTTGCAATCTTAGGATTGAATTCTAACCATTCTTGTAGCTTTTCTTTAACAGCATCTTGAACTGCACCCATAGCCTCTTGGCTACCAAGTTTTTCTTTTGTTTGACCTTCAAATTCAGGGTTGCCTAACTTAACGCTGACAATCGCTGTTAAACCTTCTCTAACGTCATCACCTGATAGGTTTTGTTCAGAGTTTTTCAAGATGTTGTTTTTTCTTGCATAATCGTTTAATACACGAGTGATAGCATTTCTGAACCCTGTTAAGTGAGTACCACCGTTGTGGGTGTTGATGTTGTTAGCGAATGACAAGATAGATTCACTATAAGAATCTGTGTATTGCATTGCAACTTCAACTCTCATACCATCAACTTCTTTGTCTATATAAATAGGTTTTTCAAACATAGGAGTTTTGTTTTTGTTCAAGTATTCAACGTAACTCGCAATACCACCTTCGTAGTGGAATACTTGTTCGTCAGGTTGACCATCTCTTTCATCAAGAAGAACAATTTTTAAACCTTTGTTCAAGAATGCCATTTCTCTGAATCTTGTTGCAATAACATCGTTATCAATAACAGTTGTTTCTGTAAAGATTTCAGGGTCTAGCCAGAAGGTTGATTTTGTACCTGTTTTCAAAGTTTCTTTTCCTTTTTCTACAGGAGCAGTAGCTTCACCTCTCAAGTATTGTTGTTTCCAAACAAAACCTTGACGTGAAACTTCTACAATCATCTTTTCAGACAATGCGTTTACAACAGATGCACCTACACCGTGAAGTCCGCCTGATACTTTATATCCGCCGTCACCAAATTTTCCACCTGCGTGAAGAACTGTGTGAACGATTTCTAGTGCTGATTTTCCTGTTTCTGGTTTAACATCAACCGGAATACCACGACCGTTATCTTCTACTGTTACACTGTTATCTTTGTGAACAGTTACTTTGATTTCTGTACAATATCCTGCTAATGATTCGTCAATAGAGTTATCAACGATTTCATAAATACAGTGGTGCAAACCTCTTTGTGAGGTTGAACCGATATACATACCAGGACGCATTCTTACGGCTTCTAATCCTTCAAGAACCCTGATATTACTGGCATCATAACCTTGTGTCATTTAAAATTTCTCCTCAAGCCTTTTTCTCAATTCTTTTTACTTATTATATCATAAAAACACTCTAATAATACTAATATTAACAATTTTTAATTGCAAAATAAATATGTACGCAGGGATTCTTCGCTTGCGATACAAAGTATTTGAAAACCACTCTGAATGACTGTTTAGTTTGTCATCCAGAGGGAGTGAAACGACCGAAGGATCCCCTTGAACATCTGAATATAATTTATAATTTACTAAGAATTTTTCTTGTTCCCTTAACAAAACTTATCGTTATCCTAAAGTTTTTTTAAAATATGTCGTAATAGGGAATATTGTACGAATAAAAGAAAGGAATGTGTAATGGGTTTTGAGTATACCGTGAATGGTAATGATAAAGGTTTGAGCTATATTTTCTTGGAGCAAGCTAAAAAACTTGATGGTTTTGATGAATCCAAACAAATCGACTGGAATCAGGTTATGAATGTCTTTGACGAAATCCAACAAGAAAAACAATCGAATAATGAGTCCTTGTTTAGCGGTGGTACTGATAAAACTAAAAAAGGATACGGCAGTAGTTATACAATTAAAAAGAACGATAAAATCCAACTTTCAGATGCAGACTTGAATAAAATATATACAGCAATGGGTGTAGATCTGAATAAATCAAAAGGTGTAGCAAATCTGGCACCTAAAGATCAAAATCCACCACAAAATGGTGCAAATTTATCTAATAAAACAGCAACTTTAACTGATTTAGAAAAAGCCGGTAAGAAAGATATACAAGACGGTGAAACTACAATTAATAATCAAATAGTAAACTATTATAATGGATATGTAAGTTCCATCAGTGATAAGAATAATTATGTTCAAAGAATGATTCTTAGAAATAATGATGGAAGTATTAATAGTTTTTCAGATTATGAAAATGATGTAAACGGTAATCCTGTAAAAATGTATATTTATGACAATAATGGTAAATTGATGGAAACTCGTGAATTTGTTAATGGTTCAAATGGTAGGGCATTAAGAACAATCTCTAGAAATCCAGATGGTACTGTAAAAGATTACACAGACTGGCAATATGATAGTTCTGGTAAAACTACAAAACAAACAGAACGTAATGCAGATGGTTCTGCAAAAGGTGTTTACTATTATCAATATGAAAATTTAAAAGATACTAATGGTAATATTACTGGTTCTTATGAATATCAACGTGATGCTTTAACGCAAGGACGTATTAGTAGGCAAATAGAACGAGATAAAAATGGTAATGTTATAGGTGTTTATGAATATGAACACGATATATCTGGTAAAAAGAGTAAACAAGTAGAAAAAGATGCCGCTGGCAATATTATAAGTACAAGTGAAATAGAAAATGATGAATATGGTCGTAATATGAAACGAATACGGAAAAATCTGCAAGGTTCTGTTACTGGAATATTTGAGAGTGAATATGATTCATCTGGTAGACGAATTAAACTGATAGAAAAAGATGCAAACGGTAATGTAAAATTCTATACGATATATTCAGAATGGGATTCAAATACTAAAGATCCAATAAAAGGACAAGAATATGATGCAAAAGGACATAAGATAAACGATTAAATTGTTTAATTATTAAAAAGGTGCGGGATTGCTTTGCAATCCCGCACCTTTTTTATCTTTAAAAAACGTTATTAAACATTTAATAATTTTTTAGATTGTTCAAGAGCAAGTGTTCTTGTTGTGATGTCACAAACAGAACTTGGTCCAAAGTATTGGATAGCTCCTGGGAACAAGTATCTGTCGTTCATAGCCCAGTCTTCTCTGTTGTCAGCTAGTTGTTTGAATACAGGTCCATCAAGTTCTACAAGAGCTTTTTTGATAACTGGTTTCATTTCGCCGTGACGTCTTTCCATATTCATCATCATTGTCAATGGAACACCACCTGCAATCCATTCAGTTGCAGGAGCTGTCAAGTTTCTAACTGATGATAAGTAACCAGTCAAACCGAAGCTAATCAAAGCAAATGCGTTAAAACCTAATGAATAGCAATAGTCTGCATCAAAGTTTGATGGGAATGCACAACGTCCTTCGTAACCGAAGAAGTGTGATTGTGCAGAGAATTTACCATTGTATTTACCTGCAGCTTTCAATTCGTTCAATTTTTCTTCAATCATAGAGATTAAAAGTTTTTCTGTTTCAATTCTTGAAACTTGAACGTTACCGTGTGGGTCTCTATCCATCAACAATTGAGATTTAATCAATGTTGGTAATGAAGAGAATACCTTAGCGTTTTCGCTAGACAATGTGTTTTCGATGATAGCGAATTTTTCAGTTTGGCTAGCTGATGTATATTTTGCATCTTTTTCCAAGCTGCTCATAATATCGTTAAGGTTAGCAATCATAGCACCCATTTCAGGAATGAATTCAATCAATCCTTCAGGGATAACTGCGATACCGAAGTTCTTTTTGTTTTCAGAACGTCTTACGATAATGTCTGTCATATAATCAATGATTGATGCCAATGACATTTTCTTAGCTTCAACTTCTTCTGATATCAATGTGATATTAGGTTGAGTTTGTAAAGCTGCTTCAAGAGCTACGTGAGAAGCACTTCTACCCATAATCTTGATAAAGTGCCAGTATTTCTTAGCTGAGTTAGCATCTCTTTGGATATTACCGATAAGTTCGCCATAAGTTTTTGTAGCTGTATCGAAACCGAAAGAAATTTCGATTTGTTCATTCTTAAGGTCGCCGTCGATTGTTTTAGGACAACCAATTACTTGGATACCAGCGTTGTTTGCAACGAACCATTCAGCCAACAATGCAGCGTTTGTGTTAGAGTCGTCACCACCGATGATAACAACAGCTTTGATACCTAATTTTTGACAAACAGCAAGTGATTTTTTGAATTGTTCTTCTGTTTCTAATTTTGTTCTACCAGAACCGATGATATCGAAACCACCTGTGTTTCTGTAATCATTGATGAATTCGTCATTGAATTCAACATATTCGCCCTCGATAATACCGCTTGGTCCACCTAAGAAACCATAAAGTTTGTTTGATGGGTTAGCTTGTTTGATAGCGTCATACAAACCAGCAATAACGTTGTGTCCACCAGGAGCTTGACCACCTGATAAGATTACACCAACATTCATAGCATCATAGCTGTTTGAATTTGATGATGTTTTGAATGTTACGGTTGGTTTGCCGTAAGTGTTTTTGAATAATTCTTGAATTTCAGCTTGGTTAGCAACAGATTCTGTTTTGTTTCCTTCTTCTGCAACCAATTTGTTTATGCCTTCTGATAAAGATGAAGGTAATTTAGGTTGATATTTTAATCTTTCAATTTGTAATGGTGATAAATTTTTCATCATAAAACCTTTCTTTTTTACTACTTAGGATAACTTCCATCTACAGATATATTATATTATCAACATAAAAAAAATACTAATAATTTCAGGCATGAGTACTATTCTAAGATTGTTTTGTAACGAATTGTAAAGGATATAAAATAAAAAAGGCAATTTTTTAATCTTAAAATACTTTATAAAAGTATAAAGCTCTCTCTTCTTATTTAAACGGACAGACCTTGATAACAAGGTCTTTTTTTTATGGAAAAATAATTTGGATAATAAAAAGGACACGCTAACCATTCGGTTAGTGTGTCCTGACTTTACAAAAATTTCATAAAATCACAAAATAATTAGATTATTTTGATTTTTTACATTTTTTGCCTTTGCATTTAGCTGAGTCGTTTGCTTTGCATTTGTCACAGTCG